>JAJYJH010000024.1 GCA_021789695.1 bacterium
CATATCTATGGTCATGGCTACAGATTATGAACGGAATACGACGTTCTTTCAATGATGGACCATTTTCAGGCTCATCTTGCGTTGGAAACCGGGGAATTTTCAGGCTCATCCTGCATTGGATAATTCTTGGCCCGGTCCGGGCCGGCGTAAAAATGTTATAATAGCCGGGGAAAAGAATGCTTTACCGCAAATACAAGACGCTCGAGCTCTACCTGACCTACGAGTGCAACCTCAAGTGCCTCTATTGCTTTGGCGAGGACAAAGTCAACGGGGCCGAGGACATAGTGCACCTGGAGTTCGACAAGGCGGCGCGCGTCATGGCCGCGGCCAGGCGCGCCGGCCATAACCTGGTCACGCTGATCGGCGGCGAGCCCACCGTCTATCCCGATTTTTTCAGGGTGTTGCGCCTCGCCAAGAAGCTGGGCTTCTGCGCCAATCTCTACACCAACGGCGTCAGCCTCGACGACATGGCGCTGCTGCGGCGCATGAGGGACGCCGGGCTCGACACCGTCAGCATCAACCTGCCGGACTACCGCGAGCGGCAGTACGACCTGCAGACCGGCGTGAAAGGCTCCCACCGCCGGGTCCTGAAGGCCATAGAGAACATAAACGTCCTGGGTATGCCGTTCCAGTCCATACTGGTGGTCAACAAGGTCAATTACCGCGGCATCCCCGAGTACGTGGATTTCTATTCCCGCCTGGGCCTGAAGCTGGTCACCGCGCAGTACCTGCTCTTCACCGGCCGGCTCAGGAAGGAGGACGCCAACATAAAACTGCTGGGCGTGCCGGTCTCGAAGACCATCCCTTACGTCGAGGAGGGCTCCAGGCGGCTGCTCGCGGCCGGCGGCTACCCGTTCTTCTACGTGCACGTCCAGGCCTGCTTCTTCCGGCGGTACATGGGCCGGGTCGCCACGATGTACCTGGAGAAGCCCGAGTCGGCCGTCTGCCTGTACCCCGACACCTCCGCCGAGAAGCTGGAGAAGGTCGCCTACAAGCACCGCAGCCTGCCGGAGGTCTGCCGGAAATGCTCCTACTACGCCAGGTGCACCGGCATCGAGGCGAAGTACATGGAATTCTTCGGGACCAGGGAGATAAAGCCCATAACCTCCGCGCCGGACCCTTTCTGGGCGGATTACTCCGACAAGGACTGGGTCAGAAGGTCCAAGCTGGACTTTTCCGGTACTTTCAACGATATGTTCAGGTCCGTCCGCGGGCGGCTGGCGAAGACCGCGCCGCGCACCCGCTGAAGAACAGCTATGGCGGAACGTAAGGAGAGACCTGTGGGGCGCGCGGCTGGCCGCCGGCGTTTCCACAAAAGGATAGATTTCTCCGAAGCCGCCGCCCGGTGGCGCTGGCCGCCGCCGCCGCTGAAGTCCAACTACGAGATCCTGCTCGGCGACGGCTGCAACGCCGCCTGCCTGTTCTGCTGCGCCTACAAAGAGATCGGAAACTGGCTGCCGTGGGCGCGGGTGAAGGGGGACATAGCGCGGGAGCAGGCCGCTGGGACGCAGATGATAACCTTCTCCGGCGGTGAGCCGACGCTCTACCCCGGCCTCGCGCGGGCCGTCGCCTTCGCCAGGAAGAGCGGGTTCACGCTGATCCAGGCCATCTCCAACGGCATGAAGTTCGCCGACGCCGCTTTCGCGCGGGAGATCGCCGGGGCCGGCCTGAACCTGGCCAAGGTCTCGCTGCACGGCGTGGACGCGGCCACGCACGACCGGCTCACCGGCGTCAAAGGCTCTTTCGAGCTCGCGCTCGAGGGCATGAGCAACCTCAACGCCCTCGGCGTCTATACTTCGCTGAACATGGCCGTGACGAAGGCGAACTACCGCCAGCTGCCGCTCTATGTGAAGTTCTTCAGCGAGCGGATGGCCCTCACGGGCTTCTGCTTCTACTTCGGCTTCTACACCGGCAGGATGGCCGACGAGGAGGCCCTGCAGGTCCCCTACTCCGAAGTGACGCCGTACATGCGCTACGCGCTGGAGTACATGCGCCAGCGCAAGGTCAGGATAGACTGGAAGGTGCTCGGCAACTTCGTGCCGTGCCTTATGCCGGAATACGCCAACGTCATGATGGACTGGGGCCGGACCGGCGACGCGCCGGGGCGGGCCGTGGTCCGGAAGAAGGGCGAGAGCCTGAGCTCCGGCGAGTTCATGAGCAAGAGGAAGGTGCTGCCGGCCACCTGCCGCGGCTGCGCCTATTACGGCGCCTGCTACGGCATAGACCGCCGCTATTACGAGAAGTTCGGCTCCGGCGAGTTCAGGCCGGTGAAGACTCCGCCGGCTTCGTTCCCGCTGGAACCCATCTATTAACGTGAGTACCGAGGACAAGTACCGGAAGATAATCTCCATAATGCACAACGTGAGGTTCCTGTGCCTCCCGCCGCATTATCCTTCGCTGGTCTCCTGGCGCGGCGGCCCCGCGTCCGCCCGCTCGCTGCTCGGCGGCGCCGGCGGCGGACCGCTTGGCGTCTACGTGAACGTCCCGTTCTGCCGGACGAAATGCTCCTTCTGCTACCTCGACGTCTCCATCCTGCCGCCCGGGGACGGCGGGCGCGTCGCGCGCGATTTCGTGGAGGGGATCGGGCTCGAGGCCGGCATGACCGGCCGTTACTTCGGCGGGCGCAAGGTCTCGTCGGTATACCTGGCCGGCGGCACGGTGAACCTCCTGTCCGGCGAGGAGCTGGGCGCGGTCATCCGGGCGGTCCGGAACAATTTCTCGCTGGCTCCCGGAGCGCAGATCTCCATGGAGGCCAACCCGGACTTCTTCGACGGGAAGAAGCTCGACCTGCTTGCCGCCGCCGGCGTGAGCATGGTCATGATTGGCGTTCAGACGCTGGACCAGCGCGTGCTCGACGGGGCCAACCGGCGCCAGAACGCCGGGAAAGTCCCGGATGCCGTGAAGCTGGTCCGCGCGCACGGCATAAAGCGCGTCGGCATAGATCTTATCTGCGTGCTGCCGGGCCAGACGGCGGAGGGTTTCATGAAGGACGTGGAGCGGGTGGCCGCGCTGCGGCCGGACCAGGTGCACCTGAACCGCTACAAGCCGGTCAGGGGGCGCCTGCCGGAAGAGGAGCGCAGGAAGAACGTGGACGCGCAGGAGCGCGGCTTCCGCCTGCTGGCCAAGCGCGGCTATAAACGCATCGACGAGGATTCCGCCGTGCTTGACGTTAAGGTCTTCAACGCGCAGGGGGACCCGGATTTTCAGCTGTCCGCCGACGTGGTCGGGCTGGGCCCCGGGGCCATGAGCCGGGTCCGCGGCCGGTCGCGGTACCAGAATTTTTCCGGGCTGGGCGAGTACCTGGCCGCGCTGCGCGCCGGGCGGCTGCCGGTGATGCGCTGGGTGCGGCTGGGGCCCGCCGACGAGGCCGCGCATTACGCGCTGACGCGTCTGCTGGACCTCAGGCGCGTGGACGCGGCGGCGCTGGCCGGGCTGTTCGGCCTCGCCGCGGCCTCGCTGGTGCTTAGGCGGCTCGGGCCGCTGGCGCGCTCCGGCCTGGTCAAGAAGCGCGCCGGCGGCTACGAGGCCGCGCGCGACGGCGACGGCTTCTGCGCCGGGCCCTACGAGATCACGCGCGCCCTGTACGAGAAGAAATATCTGGAAGCCGCCGCGAGGAACTACGGCTTATGAGCCGGCGTTCCGGGACGGCGGAGCGGGGGCCTTATGACCGGCCCTGAGGTCCTGGACTACCTGGAGCGCCTCGGCGCGCGTTTCGGGGCGGGTCCCGCCTACCGGCGGCTTTCCTCCGCCCTCGTGGGGACCTGCGAGAAGAACGCCCGCTACCTGAAGATCTCCGAGTACGAAAGCTCGCTGCCGCTGACCTCCGAAGTGAAGGCCCGCTTCGTCCATTACATCGTCTACCGGCCGGGGCCGGACCGGCGGAAGGTGGGCCTTCTCTATTCTGGCCGGGCGCTGGAGCTGATGCGGCAGGCCGGGTTCGCAGAGGGCGCGACGGACTTCCTGACGGAGCTGATCAGGCGGATCGAAGCCTCCGGCCTCGCCTTCCCGCCGACGATAGTCAGCGCGGAGTGGGGCTTCCGCCGCCCGGCGGTGGAGAAGATCACGGTCTATTTCTGTTTCAGGCGCATGAGCGCGGCGCTGGCCGGGCTGCTGGCCGGGGCTTACGGACGGAAGGACGCCGGCCGCATCCTCGCCGCCGGCCGGCACCTGACTTTCTTCGGCGCGGACTTTTCGCCGGCCGGCCCGGTCTCGTTCAAGCTCTACCGCAAGTACCGCGGCGGCCGCGGCCTGCGCCGCGGCGAGAGGGAGTTCCTGGAGCGGAACCGCGTCCGCGGCATGACGCATTACGTCAGGGTGACGCGCCTGTTCCCGGACGGGCGGACCCGCGAGGACGAGAGGACGCATTTCGTGCTGAAGCGCTCCGCCGCGCCGTTCCGGCTCCCGGCCGCCGGCGCCGCCCTGCTGGGCGAGTTCGGGATCTCCGCCGGGCTGAAGAACGTGGTCTCCATGGACAGGCGCGGCCGCCTGGCCGAGGTCTATTTCTCGTGACCGGCCGCGGCCGGCTAAAAGTCATATAATATCGACGATGAAGATACAGGTCGGGATAGGCTCCGAAGAGGAGCTGGAATATTTCCTGGCGGCGGGCGCCGACGAGCTCTACTGCGGCTCGGACGCCGTCCCCGGCCACCTGTACGGCGGCGAGAACTTCGGCTCGCCGGCCGATATCGCCGGGGCCGTGCGGCTGGCTCACCGCCTCGGCAGAAAATTTTATTTCGCGGCCAACGAGATCCAGGCGGGCGCGCTGGACGCGACGGTGCGGCTGGTGAAAAAGCTGGCCGCCCGCGGCCTCGACGGGGTCATCGTGCGCGACGTCTCGCTGCTGGAGCGGCTGAAGCCAGCGGCCCTCGGTATCGAATACATCCTGACCAGCCTCGCCCCGTGCTACAACGACCGCGCGCTGGAATTTTACGCCGGACTCGGGGTCACGCGGCTGGCGCTGCCGGAACAGCTGCTGCCGCGCGAGGCCGAGCCCCTTATAAAGAACGGGCTCGGCGTGGGGACGGAGATGTTCCTGACGGCCCGGGAATACTGCGTGGTCCTTAACGGGCTGTGCTATCTGAAACAGTTCAACGGCCGCTGTCTCTGCCGCGCCGAGTTCAGGCCGGCCGGCCGCGGCAAGTTCGTGATGCCCCGGCCCGGCATAGCGGAGCATTTCGGGCGGCTCTACGAGCTGCGCCGGCTCGGCGTGCCGGTGCTCAAGGTCGGCCGGCACCCTACGAAGGGCTATTCCCGCATAGCCTTCAGCGAGGCGCAGGCCGTGAACAAGCTGCTCGAGTCCGGCCTGCCCAAGGGCAAGTTCGTGAAGCTGGCGCTGGGCTGTCACGGGAGGGTGGAGGATTTCCTGCGGAAATGCGAAAGGGAAAACTAGAGAAAGCCGCCGCGCTCGAACTGCCGGACATAAGGAAGGCCCCGCCGCGCTTCCTCCGGGAGCAGGACTGCGTCTACGTCGGCAGCGAGTTCTGCCAGAACCTGTTCCCGTCGGCGGCCGATGTGGGGCTTCTTCTCGACAAGGGCGCGCGCCGGGTGGCGGTCATGACCTCGTTCATGGTGACCGAAGGTCTGCGCCGCGCAGAAAAGGCGCTTTTGCCAGTCCTGGAAAAATTCGGCGGGGTCGAAGTGGTGGTGAACGATCCCGGCCTGCTGCTGTACCTCGAGAAGTTCCACCCGGAAGTCCCGAGGAGCATGGGCCGGCTGCTGTCGAGGGATTTCATGCGTGCCGACCCGGCCGGCCGCAAAGAGTTTTTCAGGAAGCACCGGCTCTCGGCGATGGAGACCGACGAGGCGGACATGATACGCAACCTCGGGCCCGCGCCCGGTTTCCGCGTGCACCTGCATTATCCTCTCAAATACGCGGCGATGAGCAGGGCCTGCCCGTTCGTGCGCCGCACGACGCTGAACTGCGGAAGGAAATGCCAGGGCCGCGCGCTGCGGCTCCCGGTGCCGGATTCGCGCCGCGAGATCTTCGCCGTGGCCAACGCTTATTTTTTTGAGTACGCCCCGGGGGCTCCCGCCGGCGTGAGCAGGCTGGTCAGGCATCTCTGGGGGGAGCGCGGGGACGGGGGGCGGTCGTGGGGCGGCTGAAAACGGCGAAAGGCCGCCGCGCCGCCGAGCCGGAGTTCAGCGGCACGGCCCGCGCCGGCTTCGGGCCCGGCGGAGCGCTGCGGGTGGACTACGGCCGCGGCGGCGCGGAAAAAGGCCCGCGTTACGTTTTTCTCGAGAGGGAAGGTAATTCGTTCTTTAACGACGACGCGGTAGAGTTGGAACACGGCGGCTGGCTGCTGAAGCTGGCCGAAGAGGTTCGCGCGCTGCGCAGCCGCTTCGCCGGGGGGCTGGCCGCGGAATTCTCCCTCGCCGGCGGCCGGCTGCGGCTGCGGCTGGCCAGGGCGGCCGCCATGGAGCCGACGTCCGGGGACGAACTCTTCCGGTTCGAGAACGAGTGCCGCTATAACTACCACCATACGGATTTCTCCGCCCGCGAAGCCGGCGCCATATTGCGCGCCGCCGGCCTGGACTCGCGGCTGACCCCCGTGGTCTCCGGCCGCCGCATGTTCCTGCGCTACGCCGAGCTTGAAACGCTGGAAGAGGAGATCGCAGGGAAGGCCGCCGACCCCCGTTTCGCCGGGCGCTTCCGCGTCCTGTTCCTGGAATTCCTGCTCGCCGAGGCGCGGGCCGCGGCAGCCGCCGGAAAGCCGGGAACGCGAGCGGCTCTCGCCGGCCTGAAAAAGCTGAATTTCAAGCTGGCCGTCTTCAATTATCTCTACACCAGGACGCTCCGCTCGTCGCTGGCCGCGCTGCGCAGCTCCGTCGGGGAAAAGACTTTTGCCGCCCTTTACGCGGAGCTTCTTTCGCAGGCCCCTGCCGCCCCGGGCCGGCTCCCGGCCGGAGTGCGGGAGTGGCTGGACGCGTTGAAAGAATTGGTCTCGCTGAAGAACGCCGTGAATGCCCGCGCCGATTGCATAACCGCGGCTTACAGTGAAAAGCTGCTCCGCGGCCGGAGCCTCCCCGACGGGCTGGACCTGGGGGCGTTGTGCCGGCTGCCGGCTGCCGAGGCCGCCGCCGTGCTTGAAAGCGGACGCGGTCAGGCGGCGCCGCCAGTGACCGGCGGCGCCGCGCGTCCGAGGCTGCGCGTGAAATTCCCGCTGCGGGGAGACGTCGCCTCGCCTGGCGCCGTCACCGGCGCGGTCAGATTCGCGCGCCGCGGTATGCCGGCCGCCGGGCTGGACGGCCGCCACATCCTCGTAGCCGAGTACCTGGACCGCTCTTTCCTCGAGCACATGCGCCGCTGCGGCGGCATAGTGACGGTAAAGGGCGGGCTGCTGTCCCACGCCGCCGTGACGGCGCGGGAGCTGGGCAAGCCCTGCCTCGTTAACGTCTACGGCTGTACGGAAGCGCTGCGGGACGGCGACAGGATCAGGCTGGAAAAAGGCCTGGTCCGCAAGCTTTGAACCGGCGCTATGGGTTCAACACCCGGCGCAGCGAGATGTTGATGGAGGCCTTGATCGCCGCCTCCAAGTCCGCCGGCAGCTCCTCGGTTATCCTCGTATTCTCGGCGTAAATGAACTGCGGCTCGCCGAGGCCGAGGAAACCGCATATCGCTGACAGCGTCCGGTCCTGCACATTGATGAAGGCGTCCTTGGAAGCGTCGGCGCCGGGCCTGGCGTAGTTGCCTTCGCGCGTGAGCAGGGCGAAGACCGGCTTCTTGGGGAAGGTCCTCTTGTGCCGGTAGAACATCAGCGTCGCCACCAGCTCCAGGTAGGCTTTCAGCGGCGAGGGAATGGAGAGGCTCCACATCGGGGTGGAGATCAGCACCGCGTCGCTGGCGGCTATCTGCCCGATGAATTTTTCGGCCAGGTCTATCAGGTCCCGCGTCTTGCGCGAGACCTGCCCGTAGCTCTTCCTGTGGAAAGCGTAGTCGATGAACTCCTCGTTGATGAAGGAGAGCTTCTCCCTGAATACGTCGACCTCGGTGATCCGCGCGCCCGGGTAGAATTCCTTCAGGCGTGCCAGGAAATGGCGCGAGAACAGCTTGGTGCGCGAGGCCGCGTCGCTCCTCGGCGAGGCGGTGACGCTCAGGAGCTTCCTGAACCTGGGGACCTTCTTCATCGCTATCTCCTTCTCTATCCGCTCCAGCTCGCGCCGCGAATCACCCTTGGCCGCCCGCGCCAGCTCGACGAACCTGCCGGCCCTCTCGAATTCCCTGAAGAAGACGCCGCGCAGCTCCGGCGCGAGCAGGTCCAGCTTACCCGGTATCGCTTCGATGTCGCGCGTCAGCAGGAACTCCAGCAGCCGGTCGTATTTCTCCACGCTGCCGTCGCCTATCAGCGGCCACAGGCTGCCGTGCAGCCGCCCCGGTTCCGCGCCGCGCCGCGCGGCGTAGCGCCTGTAGTCCGAAGTGCCGGGGAAGAGGAAGACGGGGAACGGCGCCGGCGTGGCGCCCAGAACGAGGGACAGCGAAAAGGACCTGAAGACCGAGGCCAGGTCCTCGCCGGGGTAGCCCAAAATGAAAGTGGTCTGCGCGCTCTTCGGGTCGAAGCCGGCGCTCCTGGCGGCCTCGAGGGCTTTTATCGTGGAGATAACCGTGTAGGGTTTCAGCATCCCCGACCGGGAAGAGGAGCTCTCTATCGGGAACGTCGACGAGCCGAGCCCCGCCTTCACGAGTTTGGTTATCAGGCGTCCGGTCAGCAGATTGGGCTGGAAGCCCTTGCCGAAGCAGAGCCGCGACTTTATCCCGGCGTCGATATAGCCGTCAAGGAAACGCTCCAGCCCGCCGCTGAACATCAGGACGTTGGGGTCCCAGTTCCAGAAATTGGCGGGGCGGTCGCGCTCGTAGAGAGCTTTCACGTAATGCAGTGCGGCCGCCTCGTCGAGCCGCGCCGGCTTGTCGCGCCAGATGGAGCAGAAAGCGCAGCGGTTCATGCAGCCCAGCGAAAGGCTGAACAGTCCGTACTTCCATTTCTTTCTGACGGAGAAGTCCGGTTCGGCCGCGTCGGCCTCCGGGATACGCCCGGAGAAGACCTCGAGCCCGGCGGGGACCCGGTGCGCGCCCGGGTCCCTGACGGCGTCGCCGCCCAGCAGCAGGCGGGCGCCGGGGAAGCGCCGGCGGAAGATTTCCGCGTATTCGAAAGCCAGGTCCAGGTCGAAAGTGAAGGTGCAGCTGATCCAGACCTCGTCCGGCGCGAGGTCCAGCCCGTCGGCCAGGCGCTCCAGGTACCGGACAGGGCGTCCCATCACGTTCAGCAGCTTCAGCCCGCCGCCGCCGAGGCCGGATGGCTTCAGCTTCCACGGGCTCGGCTTGTCGCCGTGCATATCCAGGAAGCGGACCGTGTTGCCGCGTTTTTTCAGGAAAGAGACCAGCTTGAGCGCGCCTATCGGCACCTGCTCCAGCGGGCAGAGGCGGGACCCGGTGAAGGTGGGAGGGGTGGAGACGAGAACTATTTTCCTGTTGCTGGGCCACCGCATAAGACCATTGTAATCGTTTGGGCCCGGTTCCGCAACAGAAGCCCCAGCGGCGTTTCCTGTCTGGGGCGGCGTAAGATATACTAAAATATAGACCGGCCCGGCGTCCGCGGGCGGAACATATATGAGGACAGTGGTCGGGATCACCGATTTCGGCGAAGCCGAACTTTTTGCGCGCGAAGCCGACGAGCTTTACTGCGGCGTGCCCGCGCTGGCCAATCACAGGGACGGGCAGCGGAACCTGAAGGACTTCAGGGAGCTGGGCCGCATAGCGGCCCTGGCCGCCAGGCACGGCAAGCCGCTGCTGGTGGCCGCCAACGAGGTCTACGAGCCGCGGGCCTACCGGGCCGCGATAGCCGGCCTCAGGAAATGTCTCGCCGCCGGCGCCGCCGGGTTCATAGTCCGAGACGCCGGCCTGCTGCGCGAGATGAAGGAGCGCGGGCTGAAGACGGAGCTGGTGCTGAGCTCCCTCGCTCTGTGCTTTAACGTCGAGACGCTTAAGTTCTACAAGGAGCTGGGGATCTCCCGGGTGGTCCTGCCGCAGCACCTGGACGTGCGCGAGGCCGCCGGCATCCTGAAGAACCGCCTAGGCGTGAAGACCGAGGTGTTCTATTTTCCGCAGAGCTTCTGCCCGAACATGGACGGGGCCTGTCCGTACCACACGCTGGCCCCGCGCCGGCAGCAGAACTGCCGCATAACGCTGCGCTCCGGCGGCAGGGACTACTCGATGCGGAAGCCGCCGGAGGAACGGATGCTGCGGCTGCTGTACGGCTACTTGAAGGCCGGGGCGGATTACCTCAAGATCTCGCGTGACGACCCTGAAAAGAAACAGCGCGTCCTATCAATGGCCAGGCGGGCGTCCGCGCTCGCGGCCGGCGGGGCTTCCTTCGACAAGTTCTTGATTTCTTCAAGGAGGTGGGGCTGGCATGAAGTATAGCGTGGCCATAGCCGCCGAAGAGGCCGCCGGCGCCGGGAAGAAAGCCTTGGAGGGCTTCTCCGCCGTCCATTTCGGCGACGAGTTCTGCCAGGCCCGGGCCGGCTCTCCGGCGGACCTGAAGCGCCTGAAGCGCAGGTTCCCGGACAAGGATTTCGTCTGGGTCACGCCGCTGCAGGCCGGGGCCGCGCTGGAGCGGACGGCCGCCGGCATAAAAGAGCTGCACGGCGCCGGGCTCTGTTCCGGTTTCGCGGTCAACGACCTCGGCCTGCTGAAGCGACTGCTTTCCGGCCGCGATAAAGTCCCTGTCAGCCTCGGCAGGGTGCTGATATACAATCTGCAGCGGTCGCTCGGTTCGCCTTATTTCAGGGAACTGCTCGCCCGCGCCGGAGCGCTCTCTTTCGAAGTGGACTCTCCGGAGAGCCTGGGCTGGCTGGCCGAATACCCGCGCGCCGGGATAAACCTGCACCTCCCCTTCGGCTACCTGTCGCATGCTAGGTACTGCCAGCAGGCCGGCGAGTTCACCTCGCTCTGCGGCGGGCTGGCGGTTGAACGGGTCCGCGAATTGGCCTCGCCGGTGCACGGCCGCGTCTACCTGCGCGGCAACGCCTATTTCACCGACAACCGCGAAGCGGCGGAAAAAATTCTCGGCGGCCGGCCGGGGCGCGCTGGCTGCGTAGTGGTGCCGCTGGCGCTGGCCCGCCGCTGCGGCGGGAAAGCCGGCTTCGACATAAGGAGGGTGCTGCGATGCGCCGCCTTGACCTGAAGATCGGCTTCGGCTGCAACAATTTCTGCGACTTCTGCGCGCAGGGCTCCAAGCGCGAGCGCAAGGGCGGCAAGAGCCCGGCGGCCATCAAGGCCGCGCTGGCCCGGGCCAGGAAGGAAGGCGCCTCCGCCGTAGTGTTCACCGGCGGCGAGCCCACGCTGCACCCCGGCCTGCCCGCGGCGGCGCGGCTGGCCCGCCGGCTGGGCTACGAGTCGGTGCAGGTGCAGACCAACGGCCGCCGGCTCGCCTTTTACGATTACTGCCTGGAGCTCAAGAAAGCGGGCGTCACCGAGGTCAGCCCGTCGCTGCACGGTTCCACGCCGGCGCTGCACGAGGGCCTGACCCGCGCGCCCGGAGGCTTCGCCGAGGTCGTGCGCGGCATCCTGAACTGCAAAAAGGCCGGCTTCTACGTGCTGACCAATTCCGTCGTGACGACGAAGAACTACAAGGACCTGCCCGCGCTGGCCCGGCTGCTGGTGCACCTGGGCGCGGACCAGTTCCAGCTGGCCTTCGTGCACCTGGTCGGCGCGGCGTGGGAGAACCGGACCTGGCTGACGCCCCGCAAGACCGACGCGCTGCCCTACATAAAGAAGGCCCTGGACGTCGGGCGAGCGGCCGGCGTGCCCTGTTATACCGAGGCCGTGCCGTTCTGCCTGATGAAGGGCTACGAGGACTGCGTGGCCGAGCGCATCATCCCCGAGGGGCCGGTTTCCGACGCGGACCTCTACATAGAGAGCTACGGCGACTACCGGCGCGGCGAGGGCAAGGTGAAGCGCGCCGAGTGCCGCCGCTGCTCGTGGTTCAGGACCTGCGAGGGCCCCTGGCGCGAATATCCGGAGCTTTACGGCTGGTCTGAATTCAAGCCGGTGGCCGCCCGCAGCGCCGGTAAGGCTAAGAAATGAAGAAAGAGAACCCCTTCGAACCTCTGGAGCTCCGCTTCGAGCGCGACGGCGCCGGCTGCCTGGTGTCCGGCCCCGCCGGCGCGCTGCTGCGGCTGAGCGCGGCCGAGTTCGCGGCGTTCAGGGCGGGGCGCGCGAAAGAAGGCACGCCGCTCTTCGACAGGCTGGCCGCCGCCGGGCTGCTGCGCGGCCGGCTGGACTTCGACGCGCTGGCCGCCGGCCTGGCCGGGCTCGGCCCCTCTTCCGGCGGCCCCGGCCTGCACATTCTGGTGCTGACGCTGAAGTGCAACCACGCCTGCGTCTACTGCCGCGCCGCCGCCGGCGGCCACGCCGGCGATACGATGGGCCGGGCCGTCGCGCTGGCTTCGGTGGAGACGGCCTTCCGCTCTCCGAACCCGAAGATCTCGATAGAGTTCCAGGGCGGCGAGGCCCTGCTGAACTGGCCGGTCCTGAAAGCCGCAGCCATGCACGCGAAGAAGCTCAACAGGAAGGCCGGCAAGGAGCTCGCTCTCTCCGTCGTCACCAACCTCAGCCTGATGGACGAGGAAAAGTTCGCCTGGCTCGTCAAAGAGGGCGTCTCGGTCTGCACCTCGCTCGACGGCCCCGCCGACCTGCACGACGCAAACCGCCGCTGGTCCGGCGGCTCCTCGCACGCCAGGGCCGCGCGCTGGCTGAAGCGCTTCATGGCCGCCGCCGCCCGCGACGGCCGCCGCGACGCGCTGCCGTCGGCCCTGATGACCACGACGCGCCAGTCGCTGGGCCGCGCGCGCGACATCGTCGACGAGTACCGCGCCCTCGGCCTCGGCGGCGTGTTCCTGCGCCCGCTCTCGCCGATAGGCTACGCCGCGGCCGCCTGGCCGGAGATCGGCTACCCGCCGGCCGCCTTCCTGAAGTTCTACCGCGAGGCCCTGGCCCGCGTGATGGAGATGAATTTCTCGGGCGAGCGCTTCGTCGAGCGCTGGACGGCGCTGCTGGCCGCCAAGCTGCTGCGCGGCGAGGATCCCAACTACCTGGACCTGCGCTCGCCGTGCGGCGCCGCGATCGGCCAGCTGGCCTACAACTGGGACGGCGGCGTCTACACCTGCGACGAGGGCCGCATGATGGCCGCCTGCGGCGACCAGTTTTTCCGGCTCGGCGACGTCCGCCGGAACACTTACGAGGAACTGCTGACCGCCCCGGCGGCCCGCGTCTGCGCGATGGCCTCGTGCCTGGAGAACCAGCCGGCCTGCGCGCGCTGCGCGTTCAAGTCTTTCTGCGGGGTCTGCCCCGTGCACAACTACGCCGAGCAGGGCTCGCCGTGGGGCTCCGTCCCCGGCGGTACCTGGTGCGAGCTGCACAAGGGGCTGTTCAAGGCCGTCTTCGGCCTGCTCGAAAATAAAAAGACCAGGCGCGCTATCGAGTCCTGGCTGGACGGGGCGCGCTGACCATGCCGGACATAGCCGCCTGGAACAAATGCGACAACCGTTGCGTGATGTGCACCAACGCGCCTTCCTTCGCGCTGCAGGACAGCGGCCAGTACCGGCTTAAGGGCCAGATCGGCAAGCTGGAGCGCTACCTCCGCGGCGCCAGGGTCTACGGCAAGAACGCCGACAAGTCGGACTACGTCAGCCTCACCGGCGGCGAGCCGACGCTGCACCCGGAGTTCTTCCAGCTGGTAAGCTATTTCAGGCGGCGCCTGCCGGGCACGCCGATAACCCTGCTGTCCAACGGCCGCCGCTTCGCCGACCGGAAGTTCGCGGCCCGCTTCGCCGCGGCCGCGCGCCCGCCGTTCGCCGCGGCCATCGCGCTGCACGGCCCCGGCCCGCGCGTGCACGACGCCGTGGCCGGCGTGCGCGGCGCCTTCTCGCAGACAGTACGCGGGCTCAGGAACCTGCTGCGGCTGGCGCCGGAGCTGCGCCTGGACGTCCGCGTCATCCTGCACAAGAAGACCGTGGCCGCCTTCCCGCGCACTCTCGCCTTCCTGCTGAAGGAGTTCCCGGACACCTCACGCTATGCCGTGGCCGTCATCCATTACGAGATAGAAGGGATGTCCGAGACCAACCACCGCGAGGTCGGGCTGGAGTTCCCGGCTTCGGCGGCCGCCCTGCGCAAGGCCCTGCCGCAGATAAGGCGCTTCAGGAATTTCTCGCTCTACCATTTCCCGCTCTGCCGCGTCCCGGCGGAGCTGCGGCCGTTCTGCCGCGTGACGCTGCCGCGCGAAGAGCGCGTGTATCCTCCGGTCTGCCGCCGCTGCGGCGCCAGGAAGGACTGCGTCGGCCTGATGCGCGAGTACGCGCGCAAGTTCGGCGCGGCCGGGCTGAGGGCCCTGCCATGAAGAAAGCCCGACCCGCCGCGCGCGCGGCCCGCGACCACGGCGAGATCGCCGTGAAAGGCCGCAAGCGGCTGAAGATAGTCCTGTTCACCGGCTACGCCTGCAACAACAACTGCCTCTTCTGCATCGACGCCGACAAGCGCGGCCTGCCGCAGAAGAGCACCGCCGAACTGCTGCGCGAGATCATGCGCGCGCGGAACCGCGGGGCCGAAGTGCTGGAGATCATAGGCGGCGAGGCCACGATTAGGCCGGACTTCGTGCGCGTGGTCGCCGCGGCCAAGCGCCTCGGCGTGAAGGACGTGGTCTGCGCCACCAACGGCCGCGTCTTCGCCGACCCGGCCGCCGCGAAGCGTATAATCCGCGCCGGCGTGGACGCCCTGATCTTCTCGGTGCACGGCCCGGACGCGCGGGTGCACGACGGGCTGACCCGCGCGCCGGGCAGCTTCGCCCAGCTCCGGCGCGGCCTCGCCAACCTGGAGGCGCTCGGCTTCCGCGGCATGAACGGCAACACCACGGTGGTGAAGCAGAACATGGCCGTGCTGCCGCGGCTGGCCCGCTTCTACGCGCGCCACGGCGTGGAGAACGTGGAGTTCATCTTCGTCGACCCCAACTACGGCGGCGCGAAGAACGCCTTCGGCGAGCTGGTGCCGCGCATCTCCGACGCCGCGCCGTACATGCGCGAGGCGCTGGCCGTCGGCCGCCGCGCCGGTATGTTCCGCTGGAAGGCGCGCTACGTGCCGCTCTGCCATTTCACCGACTGCCTCGACCAGATCAGCGAGGTCAACGAGCGGAACCTGTTCCAGACCGAGCATTGGGCCCCGGATTTCACCAATTCGGACGCGGTAGCCTCCCGCGCGGTGGTCAGCCGCAAGAAGACCGCCCGCTGCCGCGGCTGCCTGCTCTACGACGACTGCGAGGGCCTCTGGGTGGAGTACCTGAAGCGCTACGGCGACTCGGAACTGAAGCCGGTAAAGAAGCTCGGGGCCGGGGATTCCGCCCGCCTGAGGCTGGCCAAGCGCGGCCGCCGGAGGTGGCGCTGATGCGCGGCCCGGACCACCTCGTGATTTATTTGAGCGGGCGCTGCAACCTCGCGTGCCGGTACTGCTACGCGAAAGGGGTCTCGCGCCGGCCGATCCACGCGCCGGAGCTGCGCTCCGCGCTGGCGGCCTTCGCCGCCGCCGCGCCGGCCGCGCCCAAGTTCACGATACTCGGCGGCGAGCCGCTGCTGGCCCGTCGCGCCCTCGCGACGGCCCTGTCGGAGATACGGCGGTTGTTCGGCCGCCGCGCGCCGGTGCATCTTTTCACCAACGGCCTGCTGCTGAAGAAAGGCGAGGCCGCCGCGCTGCTGGCCCGGGGCGTCAAGCTGACGGTCAGCCTGGACGGGCCGGCCGCCCGCCGGGCCGCCGCCGCGGCGAAGCTGCCGCCGGCGCTGAGGCGCCGCGTCTCCGCCGCCCGCGTAGTCACCCCGGCTTCGGCCGCCGCGCTGCCGGCGGAGATGAGAGAACTGCTCTCTCTCGGTTTCGCCGGTTTGGCCTGGTCGCCGGATATTACCGCCGCCTGGGACGCCGCGGCGCTGCGCCGCCTGCGCACCGCCTCGCGCGAGCTGCTGCTGGACTACCTGCGGCGCCTGAAGGCCGGAGACGGCGTCTGGGAGCTGGCCAACGGCTACGAGGCGGTGGCGTTGGCCGCGCGCGGCGAGCGGCCCGGCCCCTGCCGCAACCTGGCGCTGGCGCCGGACGGTTTTTTCTATCCCTGCGACAAGATGCTCTCCGGCACTGCCGCGCAGCTGCGCCCTTTCCGCTGCGGCCCTGGCGGCGAAGGCAGGGAGAAATTCTTCGCTCTGGCGCGGGCCGCGGGGGTTAAAGCCTCGCAGTCCATGTGCCCCGCCGCGCCCTGGGCCGCCGCCCGCTTCGCCTCGCGGCCGCGCCGGACGCCAGTCGGCCAGGCCGAGGCCAGGCGCGCTGCCGCAGGCTGGCTTGCCGCAGCGGCGAAGGCCGGCCTTTCCAGCCCGGCCTTCAGGCGGCTGCACGGAATCTGAACCATGGCCAACAACAACGCCCGGTGTTATGAACTGATCCTCAACTATAACTGCAACGCGCGCTGCCTGTTCTGCTCGCAGGGCGACTTTGACAAATCCCTGAACGCGCCTTTCCACGCCATAGCGCGCAACATCTATTCCGCCTACAGGTCCGGCTACCGCCGGCTGGGGTTTACCGGCGGCGAGCCGCTGGTCAATCCGGACGTGGTGAAGCTGGTGGCGCTCGGCAGGTCCGTGGGCTTCAGGTTCATCCGTATACAAACCAACGGCATAAAGCTGGCCGATCCCGCTTTCTGCCGCGCTCTGGTCAGGGCCGGGTTGACCTTCTGTAAGTTCTCCTTCGCCAGCGACAGGGCGGAGGAGCACGACGAGCTGGTAGGCGTGCCGGGCGCGCTCGACAAGGCGCTGAAAGGCCTGCGGAACCTGCGGAAACTGAAGATACGCCTCGGCACCAATATTTTGGTGAACGGGCTAAACTATAGGCGCCTGCCGGAGATAATAAAGTTCTACCTGGACCGCGGCATCACAAATTTCGTCGTCATTTACCCGGTCTATAATGGAGCGATGGCGGTCAACGCCGGGAAGATAGGCGTCGGCCTGTCGGCCTGTCGCCCGTATTTCGCGGAGGCGGTGCGGACGATGGAGGAGGCCGGGCTGCCGGGGGAGATACTTTTTTTAAACGTCCCGCCGTGCTTTCTCGAAGGGCGCGAGTCGCTGGCCATAGGCCTGGACCTGTTCAACACTCTGGTGACCGACCCTCTGGGCGGCCGCACCGACCTGGACGCCAACGCGGAGGCGGCTAAAATCAAAGGGCCGCCGTGCCGCCGTTGCGCTCTGGCCAAGAGATGCCGCGGCGCCGACGAGCACTATATCGCCAGGTTCGGCTGGGAGGGTTTCGTCCCGGCCGGAAAACCCGGGCCGGCGGCGCGGCCTGCCCGCGGCGGGCTTTACCTGTCGGATAACGAGAGGTGTCTGGTAGAGATACTGCGCCTGAAGAACGGGGCCTCTACAGACGAGGTGCTGGCTCTCGCTAAAAAGATAATCCTCTGCCGCGACTGCTCGGACGGGAACGCCGTGATGACGGCCGCCTCCAGTCTGGCCGCAAAGGGCGTGGTGAAGAGCGGTTTTTCGCGGGGCGTCTACCGCTGGAGTCTGGCCGGACCGTACAGGGAAGCCGGGGGGGAGATGTGAAAAAAACTGACGCCGGGACCCGAAAAGGGAAACGCTGCGCGGCGATCTACAGCGGCGGCAAGGACGGCCACCTGGCGCTGGCCAGGGCCGTGGAACGCGGTTATTCTGTTTCCTGCCTGATAAACATAGACGGAGGAGCGCGCCACAGGGAATACTTCACCGAGCTGCGCAAGACCGGCGTCGTGCGTCTCCACGCCCGGCTGCTGGGAATGCCTCTTTTCGTCTGGAAGGCCCCCTCCGATTTTTCTCCGAAAAAGCTCAGCGACCTGCTCCCGCGGCTGCTCGGAGCGGTCCGCTCCAGATACGCTTTCGATGTCGTGGTCTCCGGGGCGCTGGAGGGCGACGAAGGGGTGAACGCCTCCGACTTAAAAAATGCCGGGAAGCGCTGCGGCTTCATGGTGGAAACGCTTTGCCGCGGCGCCAGCCTGGAGTCCGCCGCGCGCGAGCTGATGCGGCGCGGGATGCGCGCCGTAATAGTGGGCGTGGACAGGGAGGTGGGCATGGAATGGCTGGGCCGCCCGCTGGACGGCCAGTTCCTGGCGCACGCCAGACGCCTGCGGGCCGCGGGGAAGAAAATAACGTCCAATTCCGTGCAGACCACCGTGGTGGAGAGCCCGCTGTTCCGCGGCCGCGTGAAGATAGTTTCACAGAAGGCCGTGGCGGGAAGGTTCCTCGGTTTCCTGCGGATGAAGACGGCGGCCGGACGCCAGGGCCCGCGCTCCGGCGAGGGACGGCCATGTCCCTGATCCACTTGTTCCGCCGCTGCAATCAACGCTGCGTGTTCTGCTCCTACCCGGCCGAAGGGGGCGAGGAGGGTGGCGCTTCGCTGAAGACCTGGCTGAGCGAGCTGGCCGCCATGCCGCCCGGCCTGGTGCAGATCTCCGGCGGGGAGCCGTTGCTGGCGCCGGCCGGGGACCTGCGCCTGCTGCTGGCCGCCGTCAGGAGGCTGGGCCGCAGGGCCGAACTACAGACCAACGCCGTGGCCGCCGCAGACATGAAGGCCGGGGAACTGGCAGCGCTGGTAAAGGCGCTCAACGCTGCGGACGGCTATTTTAACGTCAATTTCCCGGCCGATACCGCCGGTTTGGACTACGCGACGACCCGGACGCGCGGTGCTTTCGGGAAGCGGCTGACCGGAGTGCGGCGGCTGATAAAGACCGGGGCCCGGGTGCGCCTGACGCACGTGATAAGCTCTCTCAACTACCGGCGTTTGCCCGGGTTCGCCGCTTTCGCCGTGAAGAAACTTGAGGGCGTTTCCTGGGTCCAGTTCAGCTATATAAAGGGTACGGGCCGCGGCGCGGACCCGCGGTTCCTGCCGCGCTACGCCGCCGTCCGGCCGTTCCTGGGGCGTGCGTTGCTCGTTTGCGAGAAGAACGGGCTGCGCTGCGAGGTGGACCACATTCCGCCCTGCTTCCTCGGAGGCTTTTACCGGCTGAACGTGGATATTGTTAAAATGGAGGAAGGCCTGCCTGGCCCGCACCTGGCGGAGAAGGCCCGCCTGCCGGAATGCAGCGGCTGCCGTTACCTCGGGATCTGCCCGGGCCCAAGGAAGGATTATATCGCCGTGCACGGAAAGTTATGAACAGCGGTATCTCTGCGCTCAACTCCGAGTTCCCGGCGCTGAAGGAGCGCTTCGGCGGGCGCAGGCTTGTCTACCTGGACAGCGCCTGCACCGCGCTCAAGCTGCGCTGCGCCGCCGACGCCCAGCGCCGCCACCTGCTGCGGCTGGGCGGCTGCGGCGGCGGGAGGTCCCTGCATGCGCTGGCCGCGGCCGTGGAGGGGGAGTTCGACTCGGCGCGCCGGACCGTCGCCGAGTTCTTCGGAGCGGCCTCGCCGGAGGAGATTCTCTTCACGTCCGGCGTCACCGACGCCGTCAACCTGCTGGCCAATTCTTTTCCGTTCACGCCGTCGCGCAACGAGGTGGTGCTCTCGCCGCTGGAGCACAACGCGGTTTTTCTGCCCTTCGAGAGGCTTGCCGCGGCCGGCCGTATAAAGTTGAGCGTCGCGCCGCTCAAGGACCTCCGGGTCGACATGGACGGCATGGCGCGCCTGGTCACCAGACGGACCGCGCTGATTTGCGTGACGCACGCCTCCAACGTCTTCGGCGGCTCGGTCGACGTGCGGGCCGCGGCCTCCATCGCCCGCGCCGCGGGGGCTTTCCTTTTTTCCGACGACGCGCAGTACGCGCCCACGCACGGCCGCTGCGCAGTGGCAGATGGGGCCGACGCCTGCGCGTTCTCCGGCCACAAGCTGGGCGCGCCGTACTTTACCGGCGCGCTCTACGTGCGTGGGGCGCTGCTGGAGAGGCTGCGCCCTTGGCGCGTGGGAGGCGGCACCGTGCGCGGGGTCTTGCGCGCCGGAGACGGTTACAGGGCCGAATACCTGGGTGGCCACCGGGGCTTCGAGGCGGGCGTGCAGAATTATTCCGGCGCCGCGGGCCTGGCCGCCGCGCTGCTGCGCCTGAAGAAGGCCGGTTTCCCGGAGATAAGGCGGCATGTTTCGTCGCTGGTCGAGGGGGCTCTTGGGAGGCTGGAAGGAGTTAAGGGGGTAAAGGTGCTGGGCAGCAGGGAGGACCTGCTTTCCGGGGCCCTGGTGCCCATCGCCCCGATGAAGAAGCGCTTCTCGCTGCCGGACTTCAACCTGTTCCTTAACCGTGAGATGAGAGCCCGGCTGGTGGCCGTGCGCACCGGCCGGCACTGCGCGGACCTGGCCGCCCTTAGCTCGGGTCACGGCGGGACCATACGCGTCTCCTTCTTCTCCTACAACACCCAGGCCGATACAGAGAGCTTCGCCGAGGGGCTGGAACGCTACCTTTCCGTGCTGTGACGGGAAAGAAGCGCGGCAATTTAGTTAGAATATAACCGGGTTTGGTCATCCTCAGGAGGAAAAATGGACAAGGCAGAACTAATCCGCAAGGCGGCCGGCAAGTACAAGAAGGACATAGTGGCTTTCGCGCGCGACATAGTGCGCACTCCCAGCTTCTCGTGCCAGGAAGGCAAGTTGGTGGGGCTGATTAAGAAGGAAATGATCAAGGTCGGCTTCGACAAGGTGAAGATAGACGCGATGGGCAACATCATCGGCTTCCTCGGTCACGGCAGGAAAAAGATCATGATGGACGCCCATATCGACACCGTGGGGATAGGCGACCCGAAGGCCTGGAAGATAGACCCGTTCGCGGGCCTCTACAAGAACGACACCATCTACGGCCGTGGCGCCACCGACCAGAAGCTCTCGATGGCCTCCATGGTCTACGCCGGCAAGATCATAAAGGAACTGAAGCTCGAAGGCGATTACACGCTGATGGTCACAGGTTCGGTGATGGAGGAGGACTGCGACGGCCTGCCGATACTGCACATGGTGAAAAAGGAAGGCCTGAAGCCGGACTTCGTCGTGATCACCGAGCCGACGGACCTGAAGGTCTACCGCGGCCACCGCGGCCGCATGGAGATGAAGGTGGTGACGAAGGGCCGTTCCTGCCACGCCTCCGCCCCCGAGCGCGGCGACAACGCCGTCGTGAAGATGTCGGACATCGTGAAAGAGATCACAGCGCTCAACAAGAAGCTCAAGAACGACAAATTCATCGGCAAGGGCACCGTGGCCGTGACTTCTATCGAGTGTAAGACCCCGTCCTTGAACGCCGTGCCGGACGAGTGCACCATCTACCTGGATCGCCGCCTTACTATAGGCGAGACGCTCAAAAGCTCGGTGGCCGAGATCCAGCGCCTGCCTTCCGTGAAGCGCGCCAAGGCCAAGGTGGAGGTGTTGCAGTACGAGGCCGTGGCCTGGACCGGGCTCAAGGTGGGCCAGGAGAAGTACTTCCCCACCTGGGTGCTGCCGCGCGATCACAAGCTGGTGAAGGCCGGCGAGGCCGCCGGCATGGTGGCGCTGAAGAAAGCCCCTGTGGTGGACAAGTGGGTGTTCTCCACCAACGGCGTGGCCTCGGCCGGCCGCCTCGGCATCCCGACCATAGGCTTCGGCCCCGGAAACGAGGTGTACGCGCACACGGTCAACGAGTTCATGCCCGCCGAGGACCTGGTGAAGGCCGCCGCGTTCTACGCCGCGCTGCCGCAGTACCTGTAAGCCTTCGGCGCGCTGCACCGGGAAGCCCCGTTCCGGCTGGGCCCTGCTTTACTGTAAAAAGAGGCCGGGGTTCAGCCCCGGCCTCTTTTTGCCCAGGAGGAAGGCCGCCTTGCGGCCCCGGCCTCAGTTGGCGCTCCAGTCGGACTCGAAAATGCCGTCTATCTTCTGCAGGGCGGACTGATTGGTCAGTATCACGCCCAGTTCCCGGTTCTTATCCAGCGAGGTGGAGGAAAAGTTCTCGGAGCCGATGAAGCCGCGCTCGTAGGAGGTGCCGTAGTCGGCCAGCAGCATCTTGCCATGCATGTAGTGGTTCGTGGCGCCCTTGGCCTGCACGCCGGCCTGGTTGAGGACGTCTCGCTCCTTGGCGTTGCCGTCCGTACCGGAGCCGGAGCTTGAGGAAAGCACGGCCGTCAGGAAGCGCACGGAAACTCCGCGACTGGCCGCGGCAATCAGGGCGTTCATGCATTGCGTGTCCGCGGTCTCCTCGTTGTCCACCAGGAGGGTGCTCCTGGCGTTGTTGATGATGCTCAAGATCTTATCTCGGGAATTGTTCGGGCTCCAGACCAGGCTGGGCTCGGAGGGTGACACTCCGGTATTGTCCCAGTCCGCCTGGAACACGTTCTCTATCTCGCCAACCTGCGCCGGGTCGGCGGTGATATAGCCGAAATCCCGAGTATTGGAAAAATAGGACGCTGACAGGTTGAAGGTCATAATCAGCGAGGTGGCGCCGTCCACGGTTATCGTCTTCTGGTGCGTGATCGTGAAGGCGGAACTGGCCTGGTGAGCCTGCCCTCCGGCGCTGATGATGGCGTTGGCCGCCTTGTCGTTGGGGTAGATGTGCCTGTTCGCGAAGGAGTTGTAGTTGTAGATGACGCGCACGGCCACGCCCCTCTGAGCCGCCGCGACCAGGGCGTCCACCACCTGACTGTCGCTGATGGTGTAGATGGTGACGTCTATGGAGCGTTGCGCGCCGTTGATGAGGTCGAGCACGGGGGAGCGGCCGTCGTCCGGTTCGGTTATCAGCGTGCCCGAGTAGCTCCCGTAGGCCTTGTGCGCCGTCTGGGGGTGGCGGTGCGCTGCTCGCGCGTCTGCCGGTGCCGGGGCCGGCACGTTCGGCGCAGCGGCCGCGTCGTGAAGGGCCGCCGCGCTCAGCGGTGATGCGGCTCGGAGGCTTTCCGCCGCGGAAGCGGCGCGCGCCCGGACGCCGCTCAGGAACATGGCCTGGGCCAGGACCAGCGCCGTTATCAGAACTTTCATTTTACGTGTTCTCATGACCGGACCTCCGCGTTCCGCGTGGAACGCCTCAGGACTGTCTGTGAATTGTGAATAAGAATCGGAGCCCTCCGGTTGCTGTCCGGAGCTGCCCCGCTAATGTCGCATGCTGCCAACGCCGTTAAGCGTTCTTTCATAGTTGCGGACCGAATGTGTGGCTTGTGCGTAACGGCCCGTGGCCTGGGCCGCGGGCGGTCAGTTTACTCCTGGAAAATCAGGACCGGGGAGGACTGCGGGAACCCGTATCGGGGAGATAGGGGTCTGCGGCCGCGGCCGCCACCTCCGCCTGAGGGCGCCAGAAAACGGTTGCTACCGGCTCCGGGACCCCCGGGGAATGTATGGCGACGGCGTCCAGCGACTGGGATATGCCGAGATCGGCGGTCAGGGACGGGGCGTCGGCGATGCAATGCTGATACCGGTTGGAGACGGTGACGAAAGCCCCAAAGAACAGCAGCACGAGACCGAGTGCCCTGAAGGCGCGAGTGAACGGCATATTACATTGTTTATACCAGTGGAAACCCGCAGTCAGTTGGGCCCTTAGTCCTATCCTGGAATAGGTCTAAGGACCCAGGCCGGGCCGCGGTGCAGTCCGGCCCCGGCCATACATTGTATAATCTCCAAACCGTAGCACGTGGGCCGCTTCGTCGGAGCAACAATGAACCTGTCCGATACCTCCATAAAACATCCCACTTTCGCGCTGATGCTGATGATAGGCCTGATAGTGTTCGGTCTCATCGGCTTCCACCGTATGGGCATCAGCCAGCTGCCGGACGTGGACTTCCCGGTGGTTACTATAACGGTCACCTGGGAGGACGCCGCGCCCGAGATCATGGAGACGCAGGTGGCCGACGTCATAGAGGACGCGGTGATGAGCGTGGAAGGCGTAAAGGACGTATATTCCACCTCCAGCATGGGGCAGACGCAGATTACCGTGGAGTTCGACCTTTCGCGCAACATAGACGTGGCCGCACAGGACGTGCAGAGCCACATCGCCCAGGCCCAGAAGAACCTGCCGCCTCAGATAGACCCGCCCATCATCCAGAAGACGAACCCCGAGGATCAGCCGATAATCTGGATGATCCTGAAGGCCAAGCCGGGGGCCAAGGTCTCGCTGACCGACCTGTCGCGCTACGTCAACGAGCACCTGAAGGACGAGATTGCGATGGTGCCGGGCGTCGGCAATATCAATCTGGGCGGCTATATAGATCCGAACTTGCGCGTCTGGCTGAACGCCGACAAGATGGCGGAGCATCATATAACAGTGGAGGACGTGCTGGACGCCATCACGAACGAGCACGCCGACGTGCCGGCGGGTTATATAGACGACGGACCGAAAGAGTACAACGTCCGCGTCTACGGCGAGGCTTCCTCGCCGCGGCAATTCTCGCGCCTGCTGATCCCGGACCGGGTTCATGCCATGGCCAGTTACCGGGACTTTCATTTCAGTGACGTGGCCACTGTGGAGGACGGTCTGGCCGACGTGCGGCGCATCTCCCGCGCCATGGGCGATACCGCGGTGGGTATGGGCATCGTCAAGCAGCGCGGCACCAACGCCGTGGCCGTGGCGGACGCCGTCAAGAAGAAGATAGCGGAGTTGCAGCGCACCCTGCCCAAGGGCATGATGATAGAGCTGGTCTTCGACTCCAGCCAGTTCATCAAGGCCTCGGTGCGCTCGCTCGAAGGGGAGCTACTGCGCGCGGTGCTGTTTACTTCGCTGGTCTGCCTGCTGTTCCTGGGCTCCCTGAGCGCCACAGTCAGCGTGCTGTTGACGATCCCGACGGCCATACTGGGCACGTTCATCGTGCTCTACTTCAGCGGTTTCACGATCAATAGCTTCACTATGCTCGGCCTCTCCCTGGTCATAGGCATTATCGTCGATGACGCGATTATGGTACTGGAGAACATCGTGCGCTATAGAGAGGAGGGGTTCTCGCAGGTTCGCGCGGCCCTGGTGGGCTCACGCGAGATCACTTCGGCGGCGGTCACTGCCTCCGTGGCCATCCTGGCCATCTTCATCCCGGTCGTTTTCATGCAGGGTATTGTCGGCAAGTTCTTTTTCCAGTTCGGCGTCACTATCTCGGTGGCTGTGATGATTTCGCTGCTGTCGGCGCTTACCGTCACGCCGATGCGCTGCTCGCAGTACCTGCGAGTCGAGCGCGCTAACCCGGTTTCCCGCGGCGTAGACGCGCTGATACGCCGCCTCAGGGAGCTTTATCGTGCGGCGCTCGAACGCTGCCTCGACCATCCAAAGACCGTGCTTGCTTCGGCGCTGCTGATCTTCCTCTCCTCGCTGCTGCTGCTGGTGCCGCTGAAGAAAGAGTTCATCCCGTCTCAGGACATGAGCCGCTTCCTGGTCAACGTGACGCTGCCCCTGGGCGTCTCGCTCGAGAAGACCGACGAAGTCTTCAAAACGGAGATCGAGCCCTGGATCAACAACAGGCCAGAGGTGAAACTGGCCTACGCCATCATCGGCGGCTTCGGCGGCGGCAACGTGAACAGCGGCGCGTTGATGGTGACGATGAAGGACAAGGACCATCGGCCGAGCATAGGCCCTGACCGTCACCTCGAGACCCAGCAGGAGTTCATGGCGATAACGCGCAGGAAACTCTCCTCGGTCAAGGGGATCAAACGAGTCTCCATCATGGACCTCTCGCAGAGCGGCTTCTCGGCGAAGCGTGCTTTCCCGGTCCAGTTCATGATCCAGGGGACGGACTGGGATAAGCTCGCGGCGGTGGCGGCGGATTTCAGGCGGAAGATGAAGGAGACCGGCCTGATGACGGACATAGACACGGATTACAATCCCGGCATGCCCGAGATACAGGTGCACCCCGACCGCAGCAAGGCGGCGCACAGGGGCGTGACGATACTATCCATCGGCGACACCATCAACGCGATGTTCGGCGGCGTGAAATGGGGAAAGTACACAGGGCGCGGCAAACGCTACGACGTGCGCGTGCGCTTGGCCGACAAATACCGGCATACGCCGAAAGATCTCTCCAGGATCTGGGTGCGCAACATCTTCGGCCAGCTGGTGCGCCTTTCCGACGTGGTCGCCACCAACATAAAGCCGGCCCTGTTCGCCGTCACGCGCTACAATAGAGAACGGTCGATAACCGTCTTCGCTAATCCCGCGAAGGGCGCGTCGCAGGGTCAGGCGCTTGCCGCGGTGTCGCGCATAGCCAGGGAGACGCTGCCGGACGGCTATAACATCGTAATGGCCGGCAATTCACAGCTCTTTTCCGATTCGTTCAAGAGCCTGGGTTTTGTGCTGCTGCTCGGCGTCTTCGTCGCCTACATGGTGCTGGCCACGCAGTTCGACAGCCTGCTCCACCCGCTGACCGTATTGCTGGCGCTGCCTTTCAGCGTGACCGGCGCGCTGCTGGCGCTGTTCCTCGCGCACCAGAGCCTAAACATCTACAGCATGATTGGCCTCATACTGTTGATGGGAATAGTGAAGAAGAACTCCATCCTCTTGGTTGACTTCACTATAGAGAGGCGCAAGCGCGGCCTGCCGCTGCGCGCGGCGCTGCTGGAGGCCTGCCCGATAAGGCTGCGCCCCATCCTGATGACCTCGGCGGCGACCGTGGCCGGCGCGCTGCCAGTGGCGCTGGCGACCGGCACCGGTTCGGAACTGATGGTCCCGATGGCCGTCACGATCATCGGCGGGGTGGTAATGTCCACCTTCCTGACGCTTTTCGTCGTACCTTCCTTTTACGAAGTAATGGCCCGCTTCGAGAGCCATAAACACGACAGGGAGTTGAAAGAGGCGTTGATGGAGCTGGGCGAACTCCCTGCCGGCTCCTCCGGGTCGGAGTCCGGGAGCGCCGCCCAGAAGAGCTGAAAGAGAAAGACCCCGCCCGGCGGCGGCCGGACGGGGTCTTTCTTGCCTCGGGGGGGTTACAGCGCGCGCTTTCTGGCAGCCTTCGCTAGTTCGCCGAGCAGCCTGGCTGGCTCCTTCTTGGTGCAGGCGGCTATCATGGCGGCTATGACGAACGGCTTGTAGCCGGCCTCTTTGTAGGTGCCGAGACGCGCGCCTTCGAACACCTTCGCCGAGACCTCGCCGGCCTTGCAGCTGACGTCGGTGATGTCGGCCGGCAGACAATGCAGGTAGGAGGCCTTGCCCGCCTTGGTCAGCGCCATCATCCTGTCGTTACATTCCCAGCCCTTGAACTTGGCGTTGTTGGCCAGGCACTCCTTCTCCAGGTCCTTCAGGCCCGGCTGGTCGCCCTTTTCGAGCAGCTGCGTGCGGCGCTCCATCACCTTGAACGGCGCCCAGCTCTTCGGGTAGACGATGTCAGCGTCCTTGAAAGCGCTCTCCATGCTGTTGGAGACCTTGAACGAGCCCCCGGAGGCCCTCGCGTTCTTCTTCGCCACCTCAATGGTGTCGGGCAGCAAATCGTAGCCCTCCGGGTAGGCCAGCTCCACGTTCATGCCGAAGCGGGTCATCAGGCAGATGACACCCTGCGGCACCGAGAGCGGCTTGCCGTAGCTTGGAGAGTAGGCCCAGGTCATGGCTATCTTCTTGCCCTTGAGATTCTCAAAGCCGCCGAAATGGTTCTTGATGAACAGCAAGTCTGACATGCTCTGCGTCGGATGGTCCAGGTCGCACTGCAGGTTGACCACGGCCGGGCGCTGGTTCAGCACGCCGTTCCTGTAGCCGTCGTCCAAAGCCCCGGCCACCTCCTTCATGTAGGTGTGGCCCTTGCCGATGAACATATCGTCGCGGATGCCGACGGCCTCGGTGAGGAACGAGATCATGTTGGCGGTCTCGCGCACGGTCTCGCCGTGGGCGATCTGGCTCTTACCCTCGTCCAGGTCCTGCACCGCGAGGCCGAGCAGGTTGCAGGCGCTGGCGAACGAGAAGCGCGTGCGCGTGGAATTGTCTCGGAAGTTGGACACGGCCAGGCCGGTCTTGAACATGTCGACCGCGATGTTCTGCGCGTGCATCTCCTTAAGGATTTCGGCGATCTTGAGAACCGCGTGGATCTCGGCGTCGGACTTCTGCCAGGTCAGCAGGAAGTCCTTGTGGTAAAGGTCGGCGCCCAGCTTTTCCAGCTCGGCTATGGATTTTTCTATATTGAGTGGCATTTTTTCTCCAGGGTTCTCCGTTGACTGGGTCTGCGGCTTACGTTCATGCAATTAAAGGTATTTCGCCGTCGTATTGTCAAGGAGACGGGCCTTGCGTCCGGCCCGGCGTGCCGCGGCTTTGCGCAGGCGCCCGCCGTATTGATATCATTTACAGCGTAGGGCAAAAGGAGAGATGGGGACGCCGGCCGGGACCGGTCTCCCGCTGAAAAAACATGACGGACTACCTGCTCGCGGCTTTTTTCGGGGTGATAGAGGGCGTGACCGAGTTCCTGCCTGTAAGCTCCACCGCCCACCTGCGCTTGGCCAAGGAACTTCCTTTCGTGCACATACCGCTGGTCGATCCTTACTGGAAGATGTTCGACATAGTCATACAGCTCGGCGCCGTGCTTTGCCTGCCGATCCATTTCAAAAAACGGATAGTCGAGTTCCTGAAGTCCTTTCCCGGCTTCAGGCGGG
>JAJYJH010000025.1 GCA_021789695.1 bacterium
GCCATGCCCTTCTCGGACTGGACCTTGACCAGCGCGGTGGTCAGAGTGGATTTGCCGTGGTCCACGTGGCCGATGGTGCCTACGTTGACGTGCGGCTTGCTGCGGTCAAACTTCTCTTTTGCCATTTTGGTCTCTCCTGAACTTGATCTATTCCGAAATCACTCTTGACATTTCAAATCTGAAAGCTGGGGATGGGGATTGAACCCACGACCTTCTCCTTACCATGGAGATGCTCTACCAGCTGAGCTACCCCAGCGAAACCGCGTTACTGCCGAAAGCGGGCGACCAACGAACCAATTTCTTGATCAGGAACATTCCCATCGCCCGCTTTTCGCGAACTTGTCCGGAACAGCCTGTCCCAGACGAACGCCGTCCGAATAAGTCAGATAGCGAAAAGCGGGCGATGGGAATCGAACCCACGTGATCTGCTTGGAAGGCAGACGTTCTACCATTGAACTACGCCCGCAAAGCTCAAAGAACCGACAAAACTACCGCGGGCCATTACGCCTGCGGAGGATAAATTATATTTATTTGCCTGTCCGCAGTCAAGGAAGAGGCCGTATACCCGGCTTTTCCTTTAAATTATATAATGTAGCGGTTCTCAAGGGGGCGGCATGTACCAGAAAGATTCCGGCGACAAGAAATATTTCAGGGTTTTGAACATCCTCAACAAGCTCAACGAGGGGCCCGTGCGGGTGGCGGACCTGGCGGCCGAGTTCGGCGTGACTGAGCGTTCCATACAGCGCGACCTGGAACGCATAAACGTGACCGGCTTCCACCTGGACAACCCACAGAAGGGCGTCTACGCCTTCGCCGGAGGGGTGTCACTCAGGAGTTACAATTTGTCCAGCGAGCAGCTCTCGGTGCTGGTGCTGATGCGCGAGATGGCCTCAGACATGGGCGGGGCCATCAAGGACGCTTTCGACAAAATCTTCGAACGCGCCACCGCGTCCTCCCCGTCTGATTCCCCCTTCTACGCCGTGGGTCCGCGCGCGCTCAATCCGCTGACGCGCAAGTTCTACGAGGATATAGTTTTCGCGATAGAGCAGAGCAAGAAGCTCAAAGTGCGCTATGTCTCCGCCGCGGGTGAGAAGGAGCGCGTGCTCTGCCCGGTCAAGATACTGGCCAGCGAGAACTTCTTCTACATGATGGCCTCGGTGGACGGCGGACGCGCCGGCGAGTACCCGAAGTTCCGCGTGGACCGCATCCGGAAGCTGGAGATACTGGCGGAGGAGTTCCCCCCTACGCCGCCGGAGACGATAAAGAGAATCATAGGAACGGCCACGACCATCTGGGGCGTCAACGAAGGCAGGAAAACCCCGGTCAAACTGCGCGCCGAAGGCGCCGCCGCGGATTTCCTGCGCAGCAAGGAGATCCTGCCAGGCCAGCAGATCTCGAGACCGGCGGCCGACGGCTCCGTCACCGTTAAAGCCGTCATCCGCCACCCGATGGAGGTGGTTCCGCTGGTGCTGCACTGGATACCGGAGATAACAATAGTCTCCCCCGAGTCCCTGCGCGCAGAGGTTAAAACGCGCATAGCCGCCTACCTCGGGAAATAAGCCCGGCGGAGACCCTATTCTTCCGAGGCAGCAATATATAAGGAATGCCTCGGATTGCGCAGCGCCGCCCTTCGCCACGGTCCTCACTAAAAAGCCAAGAACAGCTATGGGAACGCGACAGGCCCTTGACGGGTTGGTCTGCTATGCTATCAGTACCGGTAATCAGCGCGAAGGCTGGCTTACCGGACGGCAGGCCCAGGGGGTGGGTTATGGGGTGGAATATCCGGGAATGGATGTGCGGGGGCTACCGCGCCGAGCGGACCGACGGCGAAACGGTGTTCATCTACAGGCGGCCGGACTGGGGCACGGGGACCTCCGGGGCGAAGCGGTTCTTCGAGCTGCGCAGCCGCGGGGAGCTGATAGGTCGCATCTCCGCCGAGACCGCCTGGAAGCCGCTCGTGAGGGCCGAGTGGCTTGCGGAAGAGGACCGGCCGCTGAACGAGAACGACCTGCTGGAAATAGCGTCGGTCCTTAGGTTCTGACGTTCCCGGGACAGGTCCGGACGCTGCCGGTATTGATTTCTCCGGACCCATTATGTAGTATTCTGCTTATGAAGGCGGCCGCTTTCCTCCTCGCTCTCCTGCTGCCGCACGCCGGCTTCTGCGGGAGCGCCTGGTACGCCCTGGCCGGCGCCCCAGCGTCCGTGCCGGCGGCCGGCGCCCCGGCCGACACTCTCAACGCCTGCCCCAGGCTGGCCGGCCTGCGGGCCGGAGAGGGCTATTACGACCCCCCTGCCGTCAGGGAGGTTTCCCCCGTAGACCCCGCCCTGCTGCCGCTGCCGGCGGACGACCTGGATAAGGCCGGCCTGCTCCGGGTGCTCTCCGACGACCTAGCCTACTGGCGCTCCCGCCCGGATTCGTCGGAGATAAGGATCGGCACGGACACCTATGACGCCCCGCGTATGCGCGCCACCATGCAGGCGCTGGCGGAGTTGTTCTCGGAACGCCTTACCCCGCAAGACCTGCGGAAGGCGATAGAGGGCCGCTTCAAGATCTACCGCGCCTCGGCCGACGACGGGACTGGCAAGACGGTCATAACCGGCTACTACGAGGCGGAGATCCCGGTCACCGGCGCGCCGGACTCCGGGCACAAATACCCAGTATACCTGCGCCCGCCGGACCTCATAAAGACAACCCCCGCCATGGGGGTGGATTTTGATTACGGCCGCTACGGTCCGGACGGAAAACTGGTGCGCCACTACTCCACGCGGGAAGTGCACGCCGGCGCGCTGGCGGGCAAGGGACTAGAGCTGGTCTGGTCCGCCCATCCGGCGCAGATCATGCTGCTGCAGATACAGGGCTCCGGCGTACTGCGCTTCCCCGACGGAGATTACATCCGCGCCGGCTTCGACGGCGCCAACGGCTGGCCCTATCGCAGCGTGCAGAAGTTGCTGATGGACTGCGGCGAAGTCCCGGCGATGTCGTTCAAGGACTTCATAAGCTATCTCGCCTCCCAGGGCCCCCGCGAAGAGCGCCTGACCGATCTGGACCCCCGCTACGTCTATTTCAAGCGCATGCCAAAGAACGGCAGCCCTTACGGCGCCATGGGGCGGGCGCTCACTCCCGGCCGCTCCATAGCCATAGACCCCAAGTACATACCGCTGGGCCTTTTCGGCCTGCTCAAGTCCCGCCGCCCGGTGGCCGGCGCCGCTGGCCTGAGTTTCCGCGATTTCAGCCGCTTTGTGGCCACAGAGGATACCGGTTCCGCCATACGCGGCCCCGGCCGCGTGGACCTCTTCTGGGGCTCGGGGAAAGCCGCGGAGACGGAGGCCTCCGCCATGAAGGCCCCCGGCGAGTTCTACCTCTTTGTCCTGAAATAGGCCCGCTCCAGGCCACGAAAAGACGCCTATTGACTTGTCAATAGAATACCCCCTTGACAAATCAAAATTATCTGCTATACTATTTCCGGAGCGGAACACCTTATCGACGGTTGCTTTCCGCCCCATAACTTTGAGGGAGACAGCGCGGGCGAGTGCCCGCGTTGTTTTTGTACCCTGCGGCTTTCCTGCGGGGCTTTTCAAAAGCCCCGCAATATGCCGGGGAGCGACGCGCTACAGCTTTTTGGAAAGTTCGTAGAAGGCGACCGCGGCGGCGTTGCTGGCGTTCAGGCTATCCACCCCGCCCTTCTGCGGGATGGATACCAGTTCGTCGCAATGCTCCCCGGTCTTCTGATGCAGGCCTTCGCCCTCGGAACCGATGACGATGAAAGCCGGCAGCGCAAAGTCGACCCGGGGCAGCGGCTCCCCCCCCATATCCAGCCCGTATACCCAGAAGCCCTTTTCCTTGAGCCTGAGGATGGTCTGGTTGAAGTTCACCACCTCCACGACGTTCACGCGCTCGACAGCGCCGGAGGCCGCCTTCTGCGCCGACGGAGTGAGCCCGGCGGACCTGCGCTCCGGCAGAACTATGGTCGAGACGCCGAAGCAGGCCGCGGAACGTATTATGGCGCCCAGGTTCATCGGGTCGGTAATGCCGTCCAGCCCGGCCCAGACCGTCTTTTTAGGATCACTATCAAGCGCCAGCGCCTCTTCGAGAGAGAGCCTCTTCAGCGGCTCGGCCTCTATCACCACGCCCTGGTGATTACCACCGGCGGCGAGCTTGGCCAGCACGCGCTGGTCGCAGAACTCCACGGCGACGCCGCGGCTGCGGGCCAGCCCCGCCAGCGCTTTTATGCGCGGCCCGCCCTCCCCGCGCAGCACGGCCAGGCGCAGTACGCGCCTGCGCCCGGCCTTGAGGATCTCCTCCGCCGTATTTATGCCAAAAAGAATCTCTGTCCCCATGGTTCGCCCCGGTCAGAAAGGAGACGGGTAAGGCGGGTCCTTCTCCCTGGAAACGATATAGAGCACGGCCGCCAATATCTGGGCCGGGTGCCCCAGCCGGGCAAAGGCGAAATCCATGTGTATCTGGAAGCGGTCCCGCGAAGTCGGGTCGAGGAACACGAAGCCGGCTCGCCTGTCCTGCGCGAAGATGCCGTAGCGCGAACGCAACGCGCCGCCGAGGCTGCCGAAGAGTTTTCTCATCAGGTAGCCTTTCGGGAAGTCGTCGCGGATGGAGAAGACCACCAGGTTGTCGGTGTCCACGAATTCCCAGTAGCGGTACATAAAGGTGCCTTTTTTTACCAGTCTGGCGACCTCCTTGCCCGCGCCATCGCGGATGAGGCCATAATCACCCTCCGGCTTAACCTCCATCACCAGGCTGGACTGCGCGTCCATCAGGTGCAGTTCATGCTTTGAGGACATGTACTTGTAAAGCCCGATGGCCAGGGGTATCAGGAAGAGGGCCTCCGGGAAGGAAGCCAGCGCGCGGCCTATCAGCGGAACGCCAAGCAGGGCGCCCGGGACCGCGCCGGCGCTGCCGGTCAGCGCCATCGCGCTCCAGGCTACATGGAAAAGCAGCGCCCCGTACACCGCGAAGGAGATGAATATCTCGTACCCGGTAACGTACTCGGCCAGCAACTGCTGCTTCTGCCGCGTTGTTATCTGGTAGGCGACGTCCCGGGCGGTAACGTAGCGGGTGATGAGGAACGGGAAGAAGAAGTCGGGCGGCACCTCGGCCGGAGGCGGCGGCAGCTTCGGATTCTTATAGGCGGCCGCGGCGGACCGGGCCGCGGCCGAACCGGCTATCCATAGCGCTATCAAAACTACCCAGAAGGCCAAGGGGAGTGGCGAGCGCCTGACGTAGGGAGGAAGCCCCGCTTCGCCGCTCTCTTTGCTGGCCAGGGCCGAGAGGAACTTCCTACCTGCGGAGGGAGCGGGAGCCGCGGGCGCGGAAACAGCTGGGCCGGAGGACACAGCAGCGCCGGTCGAGACCTGCGCGGGAACGTTAAGTATGCCGGAGGAGGCCTCCACCGCGGTGGAGGAACTCTCGACGGCGAAGACCTGCGCCGTCTCTTCGGGCCCGCGCCCCTCTTCTCGCCGCGCGCGGCGCACCAGGCGCCTCCTCGGCTTGGGGAACTCTATCTTCTCTCCGGGCTTGCGCACGCTGGCCAGCATGCCCCTGAACTCAGGGCCGTCCATGCCGTAGGCGGAGACGGCATAGGAGGCGGAATTGTAGGTAAAGAAAGCGATGTAAGCCTCTGCCCCCATGGACTCGTAGGAGGTATAGTAAGCGGCGCCCTTGCCGTGCAGGCTGACCGCCGAGACATCCCCGGACAGGGAAGTGCCCTTGGAGCGCAGCGCGTCCACCTGCTCCTTGACCCGGGCCTTGAGATAATAATCGCCCAGCTCGGAATCCTGCTTGGAGAACTCGACGAAGTCCCGTCCCCTCTCGACCCGTAGAGTAACGGTGCGGTCGTCGCTTTTGCCGGCGGTCCAGCCGGAAGGGAAATCCGCGGCTATGGTGCCGCCTTTGTCCACGAACTCCCCGGAGAACGCGCCTAGGCGCAGCGTCAGCAGTAAAGCGGTGAAAATCAACAATTTGTTTCGCATAGCGCGTTTGTGGTCACGAAAATGTCTTTGCTAGTATAGGATATTAAACAATCCAAAGTCACATCAATTAACGTTCAAGCGTTCAATGTCCATGGAGATGGTGCGCGTCGGAGGAGTGAGGGTGCAGATGTTCTAGCAGCTCATGGCGATGCTGGTGGGAATGGGCCCCTGGCGGGATCGGCGAGTGCGGGTGCCCGTGGTGGCCGTCCCCGTGCGCATGCAGATGGTCGTGCTCCAGCGCCTCGTGGCAGTGGAAGTGCGCGTGCCTCTCGGACGCCAGCAACAGGAAAGCGGCCAGCATAAGTCCCCCGGCCAGCGCCAGCCGCCACGAGGCCGGCTCCCCCAGCAGCAGCGCCCCCAGCGCCGCACCCAGGAACGGGTACACACCGAAGAACGCCCCCGCGCGGGAGGCCCCGAGCTCGCGCATAGCCAATATCAGGAACGCCAGGCTCGCACCGTAACTGAGCGCCCCCAGCGCCAGCGCGGCCGCCGCCCAACGGGCCTGAGGAAAGGGACCGCCCGCGTACAGGGCCAGCACCCCGTTTATGAGGCCGCCCGCCAGCCCCTTCAGGGCGGCCAGCGGGACCGGGTCCTTCAGGGACACCCGCGCGGTCAGGTTGTTGTCCAGGCCCCACATCAGGGCAGCGCCAAGCACCAGGAGCGCTCCTTCCCCGGCGCCCGCGGCACCGCCGGAAAGGGCCAGCCCGCCGCCCGTCACCAACGCCGCCGCTGTCCAAAGCCGCCAGCCGCCCCTCTCCCCGAACGCCAGCACGGCTATCAGGGACGTGAAGACCAGCTCGAAGTTCAGCATCATCGAGGCGGAAGCGGAAGAGGCGCGGCTTAGGCCGTTGAAAAGCAGCAGAGGGGCCAGCACCCCGCCAGCCAGCGTAAAGCCGGCCACGTAAGGCATATCGCGTCGTTCAAGGCGACCCTCCGCCCCCCGCCAGGCGAACGCGCGCCAGAGCAGAAGACCGAGGGCCGAGCCGGCGTAGCACAGAGCGGAGAGCTGCAGCGGCCGCAGGTGCGCCAGCAGCAGTTTCCCGGCCGGCACGGAGACGGAGAAAAGCAACGCGGCGGCGAGCGCGTACAGCGTGCTCATATCCTAGATTTTACCTTTAAGGAGCAAGCCCGGGCCAGCGCTTTTAAATCGGAGTTTTTACGTCGTATTTCCCGGGTTTTGGCCGTGTTGACAATGCCTCTTTTAGGTTTGTAATATAAACTTATCAGCTTTTAGTTCTGTTTTCAACAAGCACACCGCAGAAACGATAAAAGGAAGGAACTTATGTCTAAAACCTCGGCAGTAGCGGAGAAAGGCAAGAAGTCCGTTCACGAGTACGTCAACGGCGTCATGGCGAACGTCATCGCCAAGAACCCCGGCGAGAAGGAATTCCACCAGGCAGTTAAAGAAGTCCTCGAGACCCTGACCCCGATACTCGAGAAGCACCCCGAATACGTCAAGGCGAAGATCCTCGACAGGCTAGTGGAGCCCGAACGCTCCATAACGTTCCGCGTGCCGTGGACCGACGACAAGGGCGAGGTGCAGGTGAACCGCGGTTTCCGCTTCGAGTTCAACAGCGCCATCGGCCCTTACAAGGGCGGCCTGCGCTTCCACCCCTCGGTGAACGCCAGCATCCTCAAGTTCCTCGGCTTCGAACAGATCTTCAAGAACTCCCTGACCACCCTCCCCATGGGCGGCGGCAAGGGCGGCTCCGACTTCGACCCCAAGGGCAAGTCCGACGCCGAAGTAATGCGCTTCTGCCAGAGCTTCATGACCGAGCTGTTCCGGCACATCGGTCCCGACACCGATGTGCCGGCCGGCGACATCGGCGTGGGCGGCCGCGAGATCGGCTTCCTGTTCGGCCAGTACAAGCGCCTGAAGAACGAATTCTCCGGCGTACTGACCGGCAAGGGCCTGACCTGGGGCGGCTCGCTGATACGCCCCGAGGCCACCGGCTTCGGCGTGGTCTATTTCTGCGAGGAGCAGCTCAAGACCAAGGGCACCACGATGAAGGGCAAGACCGTCGCGGTCTCGGGCTTCGGCAACGTGGCCTGGGGCGCCGTCAAGAAGGTCAACGACCTCGGCGGCAAGGTGGTCACGATCTCCGGTCCCGACGGCTACATCCACGACCCGGAGGGCATCAGCGGCGAGAAATGGGAGTATATGCTGCAACTGCGCGCCAGCGGAGAGGACATCGTGGCCCCGTACGCGCAGAAGTTCAAGAGCGGCAAGTTCTTCGCCGGCAGGAAACCCTGGGAAGTAAAGGTGGACGTAGCCCTGCCGTGCGCCACGCAGAACGAGCTGGGCGAGAACGACGCCAAGCAGTTGATCAACAACGGCGTCGTCTGCGTGACCGAGGGCGCCAACATGCCCTGCACCCCTGAGGCCGTCGAGGCCTTCCAGAGCGCGGGCGTCCTGTTCGCCCCCGGCAAGGCCTCCAACGCCGGCGGCGTGGCCACCTCGGGCCTCGAGATGAGCCAGAACAGCATGCGCATGAGCTGGTCCGCCGAGGAGGTGGACAAGCACCTGCACAACATCATGGTGAACATCCACAACGCCTGCGTGAGCGCCGCGAAAGAGGCCGGCCACCCCGGCAACTACGTGATGGGCGCCAACATCGCCGGCTTCAAGAAGGTCGCCGACGCGATGATGGCCCAGGGTCTGGTGTAAGAAGTCCTTACCCCCGTACCTACGGAGAGGGCGGAACGCAAGTTCCGCCCTCTTCTTTTGTTTTTGGTATCATAGTAACGGAGGAAGTTTATGCCAAAGATACTGGTGGTTGACGACATCCCCGCGATAGTGGATTTCTCCAAGGAGTTCTTTGAGGACGCCGGTTTTGACGTGCGCACGGCCGACACGGCTCCGGCGGCGGTCAATATGCAGCAGCAGTTCAAAGCCGACGTTATCCTACAGGACCTGAACATCCCCGGCGGCGGCGGACTCTTCGTCTACGAAACGCTGCGCGCCCAACACGACCTGGTCCCGATTATCTTCTCTACTGGCAAGCCGGAAACCCTCGGAGACCTCTCCAAGATGGTGAACGTTTCGTCCCTGCGCAAGCCCACCGACCCGGACGTATTGATGGCGGAAGTCCGGAAGCAGGTAGCGGCCCGCGGGGCGGCCGCTCCGCCGCCTCCCCCTCCGCCGGCTCCCAGGCCGGCCGCAGACGAAAAGCCGATGAACCCGAACCCGCCGCCGCCGCCGAGGTTCCCCCGCTGAGGCGGTCCAGGCCCGGGGCCGAGGGAAAATGACAGAGGAAAAGCACGTCTTTACGGCCAGCCGCTGGACGGCAGGCAATTTCATCTTCCCGGTGCGCCTGGAGCTCACCCCGGAGAGGGTCACCCGGGTAAAGCCGCGCCTGATAGGCTCGGAAGAGGAAACCATCTCCATCTCAAAGGTGGCCTCCGTCAGCATCCGCACCGGCTTGATCTGGGCCGACATCCGTATAGAATCCAGCGGCGGCACTGACCCGATACTCAGCCACGGCCACGCCAAAGAGGACGCAGTGGCCGTCCGCGACCTTATCCAGCGCTACCAGCAGGGGGCGCAGCGCGGCGCGGCCGCGCCCACTCCTTTATCTCCCCGAAGTTCAACAAATTGAGCACGTCTTTCCCGCTAAGGCCGACCCGGCGCGCCACGGTCAGGGACTGGCGCAGGCAGGCCCGCTGGCCGGCGGCGCCGGAAGGGCCGTTTGTTTTGTATCATTTGAAGGGGATGCGGAGCCCGGCCGTATCGGCCCGCCCCGGATCCGGACGATGATAAAGATTCTGGCGGTAGAGGACAACCCGACCATACTGGATTTCTACAGGGAATTCTTTACGGAGGCGGGCTTCGAGGTGAGGACCGCCGAAGACGCTTTGTCCGCCATAACGCTGCAGCAGCAGTTCAAGGCGGACCTGATAGTGCTGGACCTTAATATCCCCGCCGGAGGCGGCATGCACGTCTTCGATACGCTGCGCGCCCGCCTGCACGACCCCGTGCCTATAATCTTCTCCACCGGCAAGCCTGAGCTGCTGCCGCGCAGCCTGAAGAACCTGCATAACGCCTCTTTCCTGCCCAAGCCGACTCCGCCCGAGGCGTTGTTGACCGAGATAAAACGCTTGCTGCCGCGGCACTTCGGTGCCCAGCCAGAACAAAAGCCGGAGGCCTCGGCGCCGCCGCCGCCGCCGGGAAAGACTGAGCGACGGGCCGGGCCCGGCCTGAAAATACTGGTGGTGGACGACGACCCGGCCATCCTGGAACTCTACTCCGAGATACTTTCCAAAGCAGGCTTCGACGTACGCAAGGCCGAGGACGCCAGCGGGGCCGTCACGTTCTTTCAGGACTTCAGGCCGGCGTTGGTCATACTGGACGTGGACATGCCGGCCGGCGGCGGCAGGAAGGTCTTCGAGCGCCTGCGCGTGCAGCTCGCCTCCACGGCCCCGATACTTTTCTGCACGGCTTCGCCGGCCTCGGTGGCCGACCTGGAGAAGGGCCTGAACGTGATGGTCCTCAAAAAACCGGTCACCCCGGGCGTCCTGACAGGCGCCGTAAGGGACCTCCTCGGACTGGCCTGAAGAGCGCCCACCGCTTTTTGTACAATGGAGTTGAAGTCGCAGATATCGAGTTAAGGGGAGACCGAACCTATGAAGAAATACATTCTGATATCCGCCCTGTTGGCGGCGTCCGGCGCGCTCTACGCCCAGACTGGCACGACAGCCCAGCCGGCCGCGCAGCCCGAGGCGCAGGGAGCCGCGCCGGCCGCCGCGAAAGCGGGACAGCAGACGCAGAAACCGGCCGCGCCGGAGCTGAAGGTGGACAAACTGGTGATAGCGTCTTCGGTGGAGAACAGGACCCCGCAGGGAGAGGCCGCGACCTTCCCCGGGGACACGAAGAACGTATTCGCCTGGACAAGGATCACCGCGGAGAGCGTTCCCGCCAAGATAAAACACGTCTACTACGCGGACGGCAAGAAGGTGGCCGAAGTAGAACTCGCGATAAACGGCAGCCCGTACAGGGTGTGGAGCTCCAAGCTCGTCAAACCCGGCAACTGGAAAGTGGAGATACAGGACGAGGCCGGCACCGTACTGGCCTCCTCCGAGTTCACCATCACCCCCGAGGCGGCTCCCGCGGCCAAGGCCGGCGCGCAGCCGGAGGAGAAGCCGGCCCAGACCGGGTCAAAGTAGGGCCGGACCGAAACGGAAGCGGCCTCCCCGCCGCCGGCCCGCTTGGGGCAGCGGCGGGGATCGGTTTTTATAGAACGAAATTGCGGCGCCAGACGGCTAGAATGACGGCGGCTCCTTAACTACGCTGTGCTGCTGACCGGCCTTATCGTCCATGTACTTTCGGATGGCCTTGTCATACTGCTCCAGTTTCTCGTCCCTTTTGAACTTCACCTGTCCGTCCCCGGCGCCGCCTGGCTTGCCGCGCCAGTCCTTCCTGACATTGACCCGCGCGGCGCTGACTATCTCTCCGGAGGCCACGCCCACAAGGCGCGCGTTAACCTCGATACGCCCGTCCGAAAGCTCCGAGAGCGTGCCGAGTATCAGCAGGTCCGCCCCCACCATCCGGCCGACGTTCCTGACCGAATCCTCGTTCATGACCCCGGAAGCCTGGAGCTTCAGCTCGGCGAAGACCTGCTGTATATCCTTGCGCTCGGTGATCTTGAACCTGCCAAGCCTCACCAGTTCCGTGGTAAGACGCTCCGACACCACCTCCCCGTCCCCCGACTTGCGGCCGTCGGTATAAGTGAAGTTCGCCACCCCGATCTTGTGGTCGGTGCCGGTGCAGTTTTTAAGCAACTCCCCAGCCAGCTGGCGGTAGACGGCCTGGCCGCGCGGCTCGGCCGCCCCTGAAAGCGCGGGGACGCAGAGCAACAGCGCCGCTATAAGCGTTTTCATACTCCCTCCGCCAATATTATGGGTGAAAAAAGACCGGATTTCAAGTGGACCCGGCGCCTCTTGGCGCGGTCCGGTCAGTTGAGCGAGCCTTCCCGCCAGCTCTTCGGGGCCCGGCGGCCGCGGCCGGCCAGCCACAGGTAGGCGCCGTGCCTCTCGGGTTTTATGGCGGGCGTATCCGTGCCTATCTCCCGTACCGGGGGCAGCCGAAGGATGAGCTTGTCCTGTCTGCGCGCGTCGTGGTCGTCCTTTTCGAAGTTGCAGGTCATCGTCATAGCGCTCTCCACTATACCCCCACGCTTATATCCTATTAAAAAAACCGCGGCAGGTACAGGCCCAAAGGTCCCTCTTTTTTCCGGGTTCTTGGGCCCAGACGGCGGCGCCTTACCTCTTATAGACCCCCACCAGTTCGCCCTGCGCCAATACATGCCCCTTCATCGCGTCCAGCAGCGCGCCCTTAGGCGTTCCGGCCGGCAGGCCGGGCACTATGTCCAGGGCGTACACCATGAAATGATAATGGTGCGGCTTGCCAGGAGGAGGGCAGGGACCGTAGTAGCCCATGCGGCTGAAGTCGTCCTCGTTCACGCCCCAGCAGATACCGTGCCTGGAGCCGTCCCGCAGCGCGTCCTCCTTCGGCAGGGCCTCCGGCAGCCCGCCTGCGGATGCGGGGATATCGAACAGCACCCAATGTACCCAAGTGCCGGCCGGGGCGTCCGGGTCCTCCATTATCACGGCGAAACTTTTGACGCCCGGGGGCGCGCCCTCCCACCTGAGCGCCGGAGAGACATCCTTCCCGCCGCAGGCGTACTTCTCCGGTATGTAGCCGCCGTCGGCAAAAGCCGGGCTGGTGACCTTCAATGCTTTCATCCCTCCTCCTTTTTCATCCGTTTTCTTTTTCGCCGTCCCGCCCTGTGCCGTGCACGCGGCCAGCGCCACCAGGCAGATAAAAAGCGCGGTACTCTTCATGTCCCCCCCTCTCCCGCAGCGGGAATCGCCCCCGCTCCTTTGGCCAAGTGCACGAAATTACGCCGCAAAGTTTAACCGCGCGGAACAGCGTACGCCCCTAATCTATGAACGAGGGCGGCGGAGCCTTGCGCGGCAGCGCGCGGGACGGGCGATGGCCTTTCCGGCCCAGCGTCACGGCGTAGCAGGGCTCGTAGCCTTCCGGCAGACCGAGGCGGGCCACCTCTTCCACGAGAGAGAACCAGTAGCTGGCCAGGCCTATCCAGCAGGAGCCTATGTCCAGGCTCTCGGCCGCCAGCAGCATGTTCTCTATCGCGGCGGAGCAGTCCACCAGCGGGCTCAGCGCGTCCCCGCGCATGGAGACCACCACCACCACCGGAGCGTGGTAGAAAAGGTGGAATCCCTCTTTGCGTCCCATCTCGCGGATCCAGTCCGTGTCCTGGGCCGCCATCAGCTCCTTGGAAAGGCGGCTGATGCGGTCCAGGAGCCCGCGATTGCGTATGACGGTGAAATGCCAGGGCTGGTCGTTATGGGCGCTGGGCGCGTAGGCCGCGGCCTCCAGTATAGCGTCCAGTTCCTCCTGGGCGAGCGGGTCCGGCAGGTACCTGCGTATGCTGCGGCGGCTCTTTATAACTTCAATGACATTGTTCATGCGCACCTCAGTAGAGCTGTACACCGCCCATGCCGGAGAAAGCGGACCGCCAGAACTCCCAGACGTGGCGGAGCCAGCCCGCGACCAGCAGGGTAGCCAGCAGTATGGCCAGGGTATAGGCTATCTTGGCCCCGCGCGAAATGACCGGCGAACGCCAGAGATAGAAAAGGCTGAAAGGCCCCAGGCCCAGCAGCGTGACGGCGGCCACTCCCCAGTGTTTGTACTGCCAGGGCACATGGCCGCCCTGACCTATGCCGCAGCGGCGGCAATAGTTGTCGCCGCGGTCTATGGCAGCCCCGCAGGACCAGCAGGCCGCCTGCCGCGTTCCTTCAGGGCTATCTGACCGGGCGTCCATGTCCGGCCCTCCTTTTGGACGCGGAATAAGGCCTGGGGCGGCGGCGCACCAGCGGCGCGCGGGAACCGCCCAGGAGTTCAGCCTCCCTCAGCAGAGAATCGGCATGACGCAGCTCTTCCTCGCGGACGGGGCCAAGGATGCCGTAATGCCGCCGCCCGTCGAGCTCCCTGCCCACGAAAAAAACGTTCCCAGGGGAATAGAGCCATTCCCGCCTGAGCGCCGTGACCGGCAGCGGCGCCGAGAACTCGCGCAGCGTCTTCTCGCCGGCGCTGTTGTAATAGAACTCGAAATAGCTGCGGGCCAGCTCCGCAAAGGAGGGATACACCGGTTCGCGGTAGCGCAGACCGCAGAAATGCGACTGCGCCACTGCCCCCCAGCGCCCGTTCTCAATGAAGGGGGCTATCACGTGGTCGTCGTCGCGCGCGCTGGCCCGGAGGTCCAGCAGCAGGGCCCTGCGGCCGTGGAACAGGAACGCGGCCGCCGCCAGCATGGCCCCTTCGAGGCAGTGGGCCTTCCCGCGCCGCAGCACTTCCAGCGGGGAAAAGCAGGTGTCCGTCACGGAATCGTTGTAGGCCAGGCCGTAGTCCAGGAAATCCTGGACCTTGCGCGGGGTGTCCAGCCGGCGCAGCGCCGCCAGCTGGCGCGGGGCAAAGCGCGAAAAATCCGGCCCGGTGCTCACTGTTTTTGTTTCTTGACGCGCCAAGGCTTCTCTTCCGGAGGGCGGTGCTGGGCGGCGTTCTCCAGTTCGGAGAGCGCGTTCAGGACTACGGAGCGCAGTCTGTCCACGTCGAAGGGCTTGGTCAGGTATCCGCTGGCGCCGCCTTTCAGCGTGAAAGCGGCCGTTTCCAGGTCCTCGTCACCGGTCAGCATCCAGACTACGGGCATCGTTCCCAGTGCGCGGATTCGCTCCAGTACGGTTATGCCTGACATGCCGGGCATCGAGATATCCAGAAAAATAAAGACCGGCTTCTCTTTCTTCACGATATCTATCGCGGATTCGCCGTTCTGCGCGGTGAGGACCTCGCAGTGAGCGGCAAGGGCCTGCTTCACCACGAACAGCACGTTCTCCTCGTCGTCAACTATAAGTATCTTATGCGCCATAAGCTGTTACGGGTTCCGTCTATCTATTGTATAAAAGATGCGCGGCCTTAGCCACACGCGGGCCGGTCAGGCTTTCCACCCCCGTTCCGGCGCCGGCCGGTAGACAGGCAGTTCGAAGAAGAACCTGGAGCCCTTTCCCTTCTCGCTGGAGATCTGCAGCGTGCTGCCGTGCAGCCCTAACAGTTCGTTGGTTATCCGCAGGCCCAGCCCGAAGCCGGCGGCCTCGGATTGGCTCTCCTGGGTGCGATAGAAACCGGAGGTTATCTTCTCCATGTCCTCCAGCGAGATACCTATCCCGGTGTCGGAGACCGAGAAGATCACCTTGCTGTTGTCTCCGCTTTCCTCCACCTTTATCTGGATTCGCCCACCTTCCCTGGTGTACTTCACCGAATTGCCAAGGATATTGCTTATCACCAGCGACAAAGCCTCGTAGTCGGCGTCGACGAGCAGCGGCTTTTCAGGGAAGGCCTTAACGAGCCGGAGCTTCTTCTGCTGCAGAAGATCGGAGAGCGATTCCGCGGCCCCTTCCGCGAGTTCCCTGAGCGCCAGCGGCCGCTTCTCTATCCTGAAACGCCCCTCCTCCATGCGGGCCTCGTTGAGGATGTTCTTGACGTAAAGCAACAGTTTGTGTTGCGAGGCCTCCATGGCGGAATAGAGCTGGGCGCGAGTTGCGTCCCCGGCCGCCTGGTCGGTCTCCTTCAGCAGGAACAATCCGGCAGACAGGCCGGTCAGCGCGTTGTTGAACTCGTGGCTGACGGTGTGAATCATGGCAGACTTCAGTTTCGAGACCGAGTGTTCCTTGGCCAGCAGCTGCTTGACCCTGTCCAGCAGCACCGCCGTCACCGCGAAAACGGACAGCCGCACCAGGCTGTTCCAGACCAGGATGTGGATGTGATGCATTATGCCGGGCGTGCCAAGCCGCTCATCCAGCAGCCACACCAGAAGGCCGGCGACGGAGATCAGCATCCCGCGCCTGAGGCTGCCGAACCAGGTGAAGATGAAGAGCGGCAGCAGATAGAATACGTCTATGGAAACGTCGTTCGTGATCAGCAGCTCGGCCTCCGAGACCAGAGCGAAACAGACCAGCCCCGAGAACATGGCCCGGTCCCTGGTGCCGAAAAAGATGTTCCAGAGTTTTTTGAGCATTATCCCTTCCCGCTGCCGCGGCCGCGGCCGCCACTCAGAGCAGCGGGTTTGACACCAGGCCGTCGGCAAGCTTAGGCTCGAACCAGGTGGACTTCGGCGGCATGATCTGGTTGTCGTCGGCCACGCTGATCAGTTCGTCGAGCGAGGTCGGGAACAGCGCGAACGCGGCAGCCATCCCGCCGGAATCGACGCGCTTCTCAAGCTCGCCGAGGCCGCGAATGCCGCCCACGAAGTCGATTCTGTCGCTCTTGCGCAGGTCCTTGATGCCGAGTATCTTATCGAGGACGAGGTCGGAGAGGACGCTGACGTCCAGCGCCTTCACCGGATCCTCCTCCTTCGTCGGGGTCTGCACCGTTGGCTTCAGCCGGTACCACTTGCCTCCCAAATACAGGCCGAACTCGCGGCGCGCAGCCGGCTTGGCCTGGCCTTTCGCCTCGGTCACGGAGAAACTCTTCCTCAGCCCGGAGAGGAACTGCTCCGGAGCGAGGCCGTTGAGGTCCTTCACGACGCGGTTGTAATCCCAGATCTTCATCTCGTTGACCGGGAAGGCGGCCGCGAGGTAGACGTTGTACGGCTCGTCGCCCCTGTGGGCGGCGCCGCGGGATTCCACCATGAACTTCTTGACGCGGCTGGCGGCAGCGCTCCTGTGGTGGCCGTCCGCTATGTAGACGGTCTTCTGCCGTTCGGAGGCGTCGGAGATGGCCTTGATGTCCGCCGGGTCGTCTATCAGCCACAGCGTGTGGATCACTCCGCCGGGGCCGGTCGCGGAAAAGAGCGGGTCCTTCTTGACGTTCTTCTTTATCACGGCGTCGATCTCCGGTATCGGTTTGAAGGCGATGATGCCGGGGCCGGTCTGCGCCTTGACGTGTCTGATCTGGTTGACGCGGTCGTCCTCCTTCACGGGCCGCGTGAACTCGTGCCTGCGGATGCGGCCGGCGTCATAGTCATCCACACAGGCGCCCACCATCAGGCCGGTCTGCACGTGCTCTCCCATCTTAAGGCGGTAGACGTAGAAGGAGGGCTTGCCTTCCCGCACCAGCAGGCCGTCTTTCAGCATTCTCTCGAAGTTCTCCGCCGCCTTCTTATAGACGGCCTCGCTATAATGGTCGGTGTCCGGCGGCAGGTCTATCTCGGCTTTGGAGACGTGCAGGAAACTGTTGGGCTTGTCCTTGGCCAGCTCGCGAGCCTCGTCGGAGTCCAGCACGTCGTAGGGCGGGGCGATGATCTCCTGCGCCCTGGCCGGCGTCGCCGGCCGTATGCCGTATATCGGTGAGAAAAGCGGAAGCTTAGCCATAAGTTTCAGGTCCTCGATCAGAGTAAAGACGCCCGGGCTAACGCGGGGAAGAGGTCCGAGGGCCGTCTCGGAGGCCGAGGCTTGCATAAGCGGCGGGGCCGAGAGACGGGGCGCGGCCACGGCGTGGACGACGCCGTGCCCCAGGAAGCTTTACCCGCGGGAGCCAGGGGACTGCAACGACTAAAAGAACATCTAGCCACAGGGTACCGGAGGCGGGACCCGGGCGCCTGGCGGCAAGCCTATATCTTGTCGCCGTTGACCGCGTGCTTGCGCTTGCCTTCAAGCAGATAGTCCGCGATCTGCTCGGCCGCCTGCACGGCCACCGTCACCTGCGCGTCCTTAGTCGACGCCGCGATGTGCGGCGTGCAGATGATCCTCTCCATCCCGAAGAACGGATGGTTCTGCGGCGGCTCCTCGGCGTAGACGTCCACGGCCACGCCGGCGATCTGGCCGCTCTCCACGGCCGCCTTGATGTCCGCCTCCACCATGATCGCGCCGCGCGCGCAGTTTATCAGGCGCGCGCCCTTCTTCATCTTGGCAATCGCGTCCTTGTTTATCATGCCCTTAGTGGCCGGGTTGATAGTCACGTGGTAGGTGATGAAATCGGACTTAGCGTACAACTCGTCCAGCGGCACCAGAGTCACGCCGAGTTCCTTGGCGCGCTCCGGCTTCATGGCGGGATCGAAGGCCAGCACGTTCATCTTCAGGCCCTTGGCGCGGTCCGCGACCACGGAGCCTACGTTGCCACACCCAACGACGCCGAGCGTCTTGCCGGTCAGTTCGACACCTTCGAACCGGCTCTTCTCCCACTTGCCGGCGTGCGTGGAGGCGTTGGCCTGCGGGATGTGGCGTGCCAGCGCCATCATCATCGCTATCGCGTGCTCAGCGGTGGAGACCGTGTTGCCGAAAGGCGTGTTCATCACCAGCACCTTCCTCTCGGTGGCGGCAGGGATGTCTATGTTGTCCACGCCGGCCCCGGCCCGTGCCACGGCCTTGAGGTTCTTCGCCGCCGCTATAATCTCTTTTGTGATCTTACTGGCCGAGCGCACGATGATTGCGTCGAACGGCGCCACGAAGGCCTTCAGTTCCTCGGGCTTCATGCCGGTCTTCACTACGACCTCAAGCCCGCGGTCCTTCAACATCTTCTCGCAGAGAGGGTCTGCCTTGTCGGCTATCAGCACCTTGCTCATTTCACGGCCTCCTTGGTATATTCCTTAGCGACCTGCTCGTAGGCCCAGTCGAGCCACGGAATCAGGGCCTCGATATCGGAGGTCTCCACGGTGGCACCACACCAGACGCGGATCCCTACCGGGGCCTTGCCGTAGGAATTTATGTCCCTGGCAGCCCCTTCCTTGTCCAGCAGGCCGGTAAGCCTCTTGGCGGTCTTGGCCTGTTCTTCGGCGGGGAGTTTCCTGAACCAGTCCGCCTTTATCTTGAAGCAGACCGAGGTGCTGGAGCGTATCTCCTTAGATTCCGCGAGGAACTCTATCCAGTCCGACTTCTCCACCCACGTTTCGAACGCGGCGAGGTTGGCGGTGGAGCGCTTTATCAGCGCCGGCAGGCCGCCTATGGACTCCGCCCACTTCAGCGCGTCTATAGCGTCCTCGACGCAGAGCATCGACGGGGTATTGATCGTGCTGTATTCGAGCTCGCCCGGCAGCAGTTTCTTCTCGTCGACGAGGCGGAAGGTCTTGGGCATCGGCCAGGTAATCCTGGAGTTCTGTTCCTCCATGCGCTTGACGGCGCGCGGGGAGAGGATGATGACGCCGTGCGCGGCCTCGCCGCCGAGCACTTTCTGCCAGGAGAAGGTCACGACGTCGAGTTTGGTGAAGTCTATGTCCATAGCGAACACGCCCGAAGTCGCGTCGCAGATCACGATGCCCTCGTGGTCCTTGGGCAGCCAGTCCAGGTTCGGGACTTTCACTCCGGAGGTGGTGCCGTTCCAGGTGAAGACGATGTCGTTCTTCGGGTCGGCCTTTTTCATATCCGGCAGCTTGCCGTAATCGGCCTTGTACTCGTTGACCTTGGGGAGCTTAAGGTACTTCACCGCGTCCGTGATCCAGCCCTTGCTGAACGACTCCCAGCCGAAGATATCCACGGGCCTGGGGCCGAGAATCGACCACATCGCCAGCTCCACGGCGCCGGTGTCGGAGCCGGCCACGACGCCTATGCGATAGTCGGCGGGCAGGTTTAACACACGTTTCATGCGGTCGGAGACTTCCTGCAACCTGGCTTTGCCCTCCTTGGAGCGGTGGGAACGGCCCACCAGCGCGTTCCTAAGCGCGTCGACGGTCCAGCCGGGGCGCTTGGCGCACGGGCCGGAGGAAAAGTTGGGGCAGTTGGGTTTCACGGAAGGTTTTTCCATTATTAGGCTCCTCTCTGGACTGGCTCTTACCGAAGTATATTATAAAACTATCGATTTTCTTTGGCAACACCCGGCGCCGTGGCGGTCCGCACGAAGGCGCGCCGGGAAATTTGTAAAATAAGGCGTATGCCTACTACCAAGAGAACCGGCGACTACGAGATGGAATTCGGCGGCTTCGAGAAGCTGATGCCTTACAGGATAAAGAACGTCCTGCTGGTGGCCTCCCTCTACGACTCCTTCCTGCTGGCCGACGATGAGCGGCTGAACGAGGCACTCTTCGGGGAGATGCTGGACTCCTCTCCCCGCTCGGCGCCGACCATAACCCGTGTCTCGACAGCGGAGAAGGCGATGGAAAAGCTGGAGAAAGGCTCCTACGACCTGGTGATAGCGATGATCCAAGTCGGCGAGACGGACATGGCGGACTTTTTCCGCAGGCTCAAGGCCGGCCGGCCGAAACTGCCGGTAGTGCTGCTCTCGTTTAATATCCAGGACATCAAGAACATCTCCGAGGAGACCTGCGCGCTGTCGGACGGCGTCTACCTGTGGAGCGGGGACACGCGCATTTTTTCGGCCATCATCAACATCATAGAGGACGGCCGCAACTTCGAGCACGACGCCAAGGTAGGCGTGCAGGCCGTGCTGCTGGTGGAGGACAACATAAAGTTCTACTCCTCCTACCTGCCGACGATCTATTCCGAACTAATGAAGCAGACGCAGATAGTTATGGCCGAGGAACTGAACCCTGCCAAGAAGATGCTGCGCCTGAGGGCCCGCCCGAAGGTGCTGTTCTGCAGCACCTACGAGGAGGCCTGGGCCCTCTACGAGAAGTACAAGGCCAACCTGCTCGGGGTGATAACCGACATAGAGTACCCGAAGGACGGCGCCGTCAGCCCCGAGGCCGGCCTGGAGCTGACCCGCCGCATAAAGACGGATATCCCGGATATGCCGGTGCTGCTCCAGTCCTCCAACGCGGCCCACGCCCGCACCGCCGGCGCGCTGGAGGCCTCGTTCATGCACAAGGCCGCGCCCGACCTCTCCAAGCAGCTGCGCGCGTTCATCGTGCGCTATTTCGGCTTCGGCGACTTCGTATTCTCGGACAAAAGCAGCGCGGAACTCGCGCGAGCCTCCGACCTGGGCACGATGCTGAAGCTGCTGAAGGTCGTCCCGATAGAATCGGTGCTCTACCACGCCGGGCGCAACCATTTCTCAAAATGGCTTTTCGCGCGCACCGAGTTTGAGATGGCCTACCATCTGAGGCCGAAGAAGATCTCGGAGTTCGACAACCCGGAACAACTGCGCAAGTATCTGATAGAGACGATGCACCAGTTCATATACCGCACGCAGCTCGGCACCGTGCTGAAGTTCGACCGCAAACTCTTCGACGATTCCGCCCCGCTCTCGAAAATAGGCTCCGGCTCCATCGGCGGCAAGGCCAGGGGCCTGGCCTTCGTGGACTTCCTGCTCAGCAAGACGGACCTGGAGGGCCACTGGCCCGGAGTGACGGTGCGGGTTCCGAACACGGTGGTCATAGGTTCCGACGTCTTCGACTTCTTTATGGAACAGAACGGTCTGGACTCGCAGTTGAACGAGAACCACACCAACGCCGAGACCGCTGCGCTCTTCGAGAAGGCGCGCCTGCCGGACTACGTTCTGCGCGACCTGGAGGCCCTGGCCGCCAATTTCAAGGGGCCGCTGGCCGTACGTTCCTCCTCGCTGCTGGAGGATTCCAAGACGCAGCCCTTCGCCGGCGTTTACAAGACCTACATGCTGCCGAACGACTCCCCGGACCCGGCGCGCAGGCTGGAGGAACTGGCCCGCGCGATAAAGTTCGTCTACGCCTCCGTTTTCTCGCAGGAGGCGCGCGCCTACCGGAAGCTGAACCCATTGCTGATAGACGAGGAGAAGATGGCCGTGGCGGTGCAGCGCGTGGTCGGGCGCACCTACGGGAACGGCGGCCGCTTCTACCCGGCCTTCTCCGGGGTAATGCAGTCCTACAACTACTATCCGGTGCCGCCGCTGGAGGCAGAGGAGCCCATAGCCCACATAGCCCTCGGCCTGGGCAAGACCATCGTGGAGGGCCACGACGCGCTGCGCTTTTCGCCGGCGCATCCGCAGAACCTGCACCAGTTCTCTACGATAGCGGACTTCCTGGCCAACTCGCAGAAGAAGTTTATCGCGCTGAAGACCGGGGTCGCCGCCGCGACGGTCGCGTTTGACGAGGAACCGGCGCTGGCAGAGGCCGGCGTGGAAGAGGCGGAGACGGACGGCACGCTGGAGCTGGCTGGCTCCACGTACTCCGCCCAGGACGACAGGGTCTACGACGGCATCTCGAACCCGGGACGGCGGCTCGTCACGTTCGCGCCGATACTTAAGGACGAGGTGCTCCCCCTCTCCGAGATCCTGAACGCGCTGGCCGCGCTGGGTAAGGAGGCGATGGGCACCAACATAGAAATGGAGTTCGCCTGCGATTTCGACCCCGCTTCCGGCAACGCCGTATTCAACATCCTGCAGATGCGGCCCATGGTCTCGCGCAGCCCCGTGAAGAAGGTCTCTCTCCGGGACATGCGGCGCGACTCGCTGCTTTGCCAGAGCGTGCAGGCCCTGGGCAACGGGGCCATAAAGGACGTGCGTGACCTGATTTACGTGATACCCGAAAAGTTCAGCCAGCTTAAGACGCGCGAGATTGCAGAGGAGATAGGGGCTCTGAACGCGCGCCTGGGCGGGGAAAGGAGGTCCTATATAGTAATAGGGCCGGGGCGCTGGGGCTCCAGCGATCCTAACCTCGGCATACCCGTGAAGTGGCACCACATCTCCCACTCCAGGGTCATCATAGAGTGCGCCTACGGGGATTTTTCCGTGGACCCGTCGTACGGCACTCATTTCTTCCACAACGTGACGTCGCTCGGTCTCGGCTATCTGACGATAAACGAGACCGGGCCGGATGCCTTCATAAACTGGGAGAAGATAGAGGCGCAGCCGCCGGTGACGGAACTCTCTTATATCCGCCATCTCCGTTTCGCCGAACCGCTGGACATCCGCATAGACGGCTCGGAGGGGCGCGGCGCCGTGGGCCTGTAGTGGGCCACCGGACGCGGGCGAAAAGGCCGTCTTCGGGCGGCCTTTTCTACGCCGGCAGGATAAGGCTTTCAGCGTTTACGGTCGGTCCTGGCGGTGACGCTGCTGCCTTCAAGGTACTCCAGTCCCTCGCCCGCCTGCTTCAGCCCCGGCAGATTGTAGTCCCAGATGCCGAGAGAGAGTACGTCCCCGACGAAGGCCCTGCGCCCCCTGTCGCCTGCTCTTTCCCAGCCGCGGGAAACCCCCGGAGCGCCCGACATGGCGCTCTTTAAGAGAAAGTCGCGCAGGTTCTGGTCGAAATTGCGCCTGAGTTCGTCCACCAGCGGCGAGAACGACAGGCGCAGTCGCTTGCGGTACCCTGTGACCGGCCGTATGACTATGGAGCCATCCCCCTTCTTCTCCGGCTTCCGGACGGTTTCCTTCTCTTTGCTGAGTATAATGCGCCAGGGATTAGTCCTGAAGCCGTAATAGTCTACCCTGGTGTTGTCCGTTATATCCCAGTTCTCCGCGGCCTTAAGGCCGGAATAAATCAGGTCCAGCCCCGGACGCAATGAACGCAGGTCTGAGAAGTCCCACCTTACCTTGTAGTCCAAGCCGACCCTGGAATCCTTGGAGTCCTTGGAAAAAGTCAGGAAAAGCGGGCTAGGCGCGGGATAGGTGGCGCTGGAGACCGACGGCTCCTGCGCGGCGGCTCGCAGGCCGCAAAAGCAGAGCACCGCGGCTGCCGCCAATCGTCTTGCCGTCGGGGCCTTGCGGCGTAGTCTCATATGCCGGTAACGGCCGCAAACCGCGGCCTCAAAAACCGTCCTTGGTATAGCGTTCCAGCAGGTCGCGGGCCAGGCTCCCCTCCGGGTCCAGTTTGACGGCTTCTTCTAGCGATTCCTTGAATTCCGCCCGCAGCCGACCGATGTCCCTCAGTCTGCGGCCCTCCTCGGCCCGCAGCGCGGCCAGGTCGGCGGCCTTCAGCGCGTAGGCCTGCCCCATGAACTTGGAGCGAGAGGTGAACGGAATAAGGTTGCCCGTCTCCCCGGCCTCGCGTATCACGGCGGCCGAACCAGCGTAGGCCTTATAGAGCAGTCTGGAAGCGGCCTTCTTGTCCTGTCCGGCCGCAGCCAGGGCGGCGCCTTCCTGGAAATCCGTTTCGGCCAGCTGGCGCCTGGCGTCAACCAGGTCCGGAGAATAGTTCAGCGCTCCCTGATAGAAGGCCCTGGCCCGGGAATAGTCCCGCTTAACAAGGGCGGCGTTGCCCTGCACCGTCATGGCGACGGCCTTCCTGAAGGAGGCGTCAGCCGCGGCCCTGGCATTGAAGGAGGATACCGCCACAGCCTCAGCCGGGTCCTTCAGCGCGTCGGAAACCGCCACTTCGGCCGCCGAAACGAGTTCGTCTGGGGCCGACTTCTTTCTGGCGGGGTCGGAGGCGGCCATCTTCTCGGCTTCTGCCCTGAGCTTTACTATTCCGTCAAACAGAGACTGATAGGCCGAGGCCTTCTCAAAAAGGGTGTCGGGCGAAACGTTGAGGCTCAGGAAGCCCTCGTTCTCCACCCAGGGCAGGGCCGAGGCCCTGGCGTCCAGCGCGGCCAGCAGGGCGCAGTACCTGACGTCAGGCGAGGAGGAAGAGGCGTGGGCCTCTGCCTGGGAGGCCATGGCTTCCAGTCCGCCTGTATCGCCGCGGGAAGCGAAGAAATCTATAAGGGCGGCGCGGGCATGCCAGTTGAGGGGGGCCCCTCTCAACGCTTTTTTCAACGCGGCCGGCTCCAGGGCCTGGACTCCGGGAAAACCAGCCCGGGAGGAAGAATCGGAAAGACGCACAAGCAAGTCCACGGCCAGCGCGGAGCCAGGTTCGTAGTCCAGCGCGCGGCTTACGTCCTCAAAGGCCTTGCGCAGCTGCTGGCCGGAGGGGTTACTGACCTCCGCGGTTCTGCGCGCCCGGCCCAGGTAATATTCCGCGGCCTTCCGCTTCAGCGGACCGCAGCCGGAAAGCAGCAGCGCGGCCAGCGCGGAGCAAACCAGGCCGGCGGGCCTCATGAGAAGCTCTCCGCGCGCAGCACCTTGCCGAAGCAGAGTATGTGCGGGGTGTCGGAGCCCTTGTCGTACTCCCGGCCGGATCTTGAGCCGCAGTAGGCCAGCTCCCTGGCAAGTTCTCCTCTGCGCGGCAAGCAGGCGCTGAAATATGGGGCCTTTTCCAGCAGGGTATACGTGTGGCGCGACGGGCGCACCAGCGCCGACAGAACCGGCTCGCCCCAGACTACGCCGAACTGCGTCCAGCCTATCGTCATAACGTTGGCGCCACCGCGGCCTTCCAGCGCCTCGCACGACTTCCCGGAATTATCGTCGTATCCCATTATGGCAGTTTAGAATTGTAGAGCCGGGCGGCCGGGGCGTAATTGCCGTTCTCGGTCCTGAAAGTTTTCCCGTTCCCGCGCATCCTGTCCATGTCCGCGTTCATGGAGGCGTAAAAGAGCAGGTCCCTGCCACTTTTTCCATGTTCCCCGTTCAATTCATCAAAATGTTCCAGCGCGCTGAACGACACGAAATCCATTACTCTTAACGGGTACGGCCTTTTGTAATCCATACCGCTATTATAGAATAGAAATAGCAGGCGACATAAGCGCAGTTGCCGACAGTCCCTCCCGACCTTTTTCCCCTTCCCCTGGCGCGATTTTTAGAATTTTCCCGTAAATGCGGCCGGACTTATTTACAACACAAAAAGACAGACGTTTTTTCAACAACCTTGGCTGGTATTTTTCTCCGGCTTGGGGAGTCCGGGGCCAGTCTTCCGGCGATGGCTGATCAATTGTGTCGTACCGATACCTCAGCGGGGTTAGTTGGCAGCCTTCATCGGGCGGGGCGCGGTTTGGATGGCCCGCAGTATGCTATATTATCACCCGGGGAGACCGCTCTGATGCCAGGGGACAAGAAAAAGATACTGATCGTGGACGACGACGAGATGCTGCGCTCGCTCGCGGCCGACATCCTGTCGGCCGAATTCGAGGTGACAGCCGCAGTAGACGGTCAGGACGGCTGGGAGAAGGCCCGCGAACTGCGGCCCGACCTGGTGGTCACTGACCTAATGATGCCGCGAATGCACGGCTACGAACTGTGCGGCCTGCTGAAGGGAAAGGGAGGCCTGCCCGGCGTCAGGGTGCTGGTCACCTCTTCCAAGAGTTTTACGACCGACGTCTCGCAGGCCGCCGCCGCCGGAGCCGACGACTATCTGGTCAAGCCCTACCTGCCCGGGGAGATGCTTAAGCGCGTCCGCGCGCTGCTGGGCCTGGGCGGGGCCGCGCCGAAGCCGCCGCAGGAGCCGGAGTTGCTGCGGACCATGCGCCGCCCCGCGCCCACTGCGGACGAACTCCGCGTGGCGCCCTCCGCCGGCGGCCGCCTGGCGGTCTATGTCCGCTTCTGGGGCACGCGCGGCTCCTGCCCGACCTGCAACCCAAAGGTGGCCGGCTACGGCGGCAACACCTCCTGCGTCGAGCTGCGCGTCGGCGACACGCCGCTGATCTTCGACTGCGGCACCGGCCTGCGCGAACTGGGCGACTCGCTGGCGCGGGAGTTCAAAGGGCGCCCGCTGCAGGGCCACATATTCGTCGGCCACACGCACTGGGACCACATCCAGGGCTTCCCTTTCTTCACGCCGTTCTACAACCCGGCCAACAAGTTCATGGTCTTCAGCGTGCACGGCGCCCACGGCAGCCTCGGCCGCATCTTCACGCAGTCCATGTCGCTGGACTATTTCCCGATCCCGCTCTCCAGCCTGGCCGCGAAGCTCGGCTTCGTGGAGATGAAGGGGCCGGCCGACCTAGGCGTGGCGAAGGTCAGTTTCAAGCACCTGAACCACCCCGGCGTCTGCATCGGCTTCCGCGTCGAAGCGCAGGGGCGTACGGTCACCTACCTCAGCGACCACGAACCGTTCGCGAAGCTGGGCGGCGTCTCGGACCTGTCTCTGCGGCAGGACGCCGAGATAGCGGAGTTCGCGCGCGGCAGCGACCTGGTGATCCGCGAGGCGCAGTACACCGAAGCCGAGTACGCGTCCCGCAAGGGCTGGGGCCACGCCACCTACGACGACGCGGCGAAGTTCGCGCTGGAATCCGGCGTGAAGCGCATGGCCGTCACTCACCACGACCCGTACCGCTCCGACGAGGAGCTGGACGCACACATCGACTACTGCCGCGGCCTGATTGGAAGGGGCGGCGGTGCCACCGACTGTTTCGGCGCGCGCGAGGGGATGAAAATAGAACTCTAAGCCGCCGGGCGGGCCCGGCGGCTCGCCAGAGGGATACTATCAGGTTCCGCCCTAGACCCCGGTCCAGTCCAGGATTATCTTGCCGGACTTGCCGGAGGCCATTATCTCGAAGCCCTCCTTGAAGTCTTTCACCGGGAAGTGGTGGGTTATTATCGGCTTAATGTCCAAGCCGCTGGTCAGCATCGCGCACATCTTGTACCAAGTCTCGAAAATCTTGCGGCCGTAGATGCACTTCAGCGTCAGCGCCTTAAAGATCACGTTGCCCCACGGGATCGTGGTGTTGGGCGGCAGTATGCCCAGCAGTGCGATGTTCGCGCCCATCTTCACGTTGGCCAGCATATCGTTGAAGGCCTGCGCGCTGCCGCTCATTTCCAGGCCCACGTCGAAACCCTCGGTCATTTTAAGCGCCTTAATCACGTCGGGCAGCTTCTCCCTGCGGGAGTCCACCACGGTCTTTATTCCCAGCTTACGGGCCAGGTCCATGCGGTAGTCGTTGATATCGGTTATCACGACGTGGCGCGCGCCCACGTGACGGGAAATCGCGCCGGCCATGATGCCTATCGGGCCCGCGCCGGTTATCAGCACGTCCTCTCCGACCAGGTCGAAGGCCAGCGCGGTGTGCACGGCGTTGCCGAGCGGGTCCAGTATGGCGGCCTCGTCGTCCGTGACGCCATCCGGGATGGAGAAGACGTTCTCGGCGGGAATGGCCAGGTACTCGGCGAAGGCCCCGGGCCGGTTGACGCCCACGCCCTTCGTGTTGATGCAGAGGTGGCGGTTGCCGGCCTTGCAGTTGCGGCAGTGGCCGCAGACGATGTGCCCTTCTCCGGAGACCCTCTCCCCGACGAAGTGGCCCTTCACGGCCTTGCCGAGCCCGGCGATCTCGCCCACGAATTCGTGTCCGACGTGCATCGGCACCGGTATCGTCTTCTGCGCCCACTCGTTCCACTCGTAGATGTGGATGTCGGTGCCGCAAATGGCTGTCTTCCTTATCTTTATCAGAACTTCGTTATCCCCCACCTCCGGCTCAGGCACGTCCTGCAGCCACAGGCCTTTCTCCGGTTTAGCTTTCACAAGTGCTTTCATGAAAATTCTCCTTAGGGACGGCCGCGGCGGGCCGTTTTTCATATTATACCGATTTTTGCGTGGCGGGGACCGCCGGGAGAATTATCCAATGCAGGATGAGCCTGAAAATTCCCCGGTTTCCAACGCAAGATGAGCCTGAAAATGGTCCATCATTGAAAGAACGTCGTATTCCGTTCATAATCTGTAGCCATGACCATAGATATG
>JAJYJH010000026.1 GCA_021789695.1 bacterium
CCTTGGCCCTGGACATGATTATGTAGGAGTCGCCCTGGATGTAGGCGCCGGGCGGCGGGAGCCCTGAAATAGTCCACGAGGAGGCCGTTACGCCCGGCACGCTGACCGTCGCCGTGGCCCAGTAGATGTCGGAATCCGCCGGCTGGGAAGCGTCCCAGGCCCCGCTATCCCAGCGCCAGTAGCGCAGCGAAGTGCCGGGCTGGCTGGGCCGCGTTATATGCAGCAGCACCTTGTCCAGGACGCCGGCGGCGCCGCCGGGGCCGGGATTGTCCCAGGCCGTGCCGATGAGGGAGTTCAGCGAGGACCGGACCTGGCCGTTCACCGCCGTCACGGTGGAGTTGAGGGCCACGAAACTGGAGATGTCGGCCGTCGGGGTGGTCCGGTCTACCAGGAAGTCCACCGAGCCGCCGGTCTGAACGTTGGTGGCCTTATCCGCCGCCTTCGGCGTTATCCTGTACCAGGTCCCGTCCGTCCAGGCCGGCAGGCCTGCGCCCACGGACCAGTTGCCGGAGTTAAAGGTGGTGGTGGCCCAGACCACGCCGTTCTGCCAGGCCCCGGAGACGGGGTTCCAGTACGTGGACGGGTAGGTCAGGTCCTGTATCGTTATCTGGGCGTAGTCCACCAGGCCCGGCGTGGTGTCGGAAGCCGTGCCGGAGAGCTGCGGCATGTTCTGGTAGATGGCGGCCGCCGGTACCGCGACGGCGGTGTTTGGCGGCGTGGCGTCGTAGATGACGGTATTGCCGACCAGGTCCGCCGGCTGCTCCGGGCCGGCGGGGCCGTAGCCCTTGGAGAGGAAATAGTACGAGGTGTTGTCCGTCCAGCCGGAGGTGGAGATGTTGCTGGCCCATTCCCAGTACAGGCTGCCGTCGGCGAGCACGCTGACGTTGCTTACGTTGAAGTAGGCGCGCGGCGCCGCCTGCATGGAACCCGGAGCCGAGAAGGAGCTGCCGTACCAGTAAAAGCCGTCGCTCTTGCGCTCCGCGGACACCTGCACCCCGGAGAGCGAGGAGTAGGTGAACTTGCTGGCGGTGCCGGAGACCTTCTGCGGCAAAGTGTTCGTATACGTGCCGTCGGCCGGGGCGGCGATGGCCGTGACCGGGAAGGGTGCGCTGTAATAGAAGTCCGAGCGCCAGATAGTGCCCTCCACGTTGCCGGCCTTGTCCACGGCGTAGGCGCGGGCCGTATACCAGGAATTATTCCAGTTCCAGACCGAGTCCGGAACGCTGTAGGTCCAGTTGCCGGCCGACAGCGTCACGGAAGAGACCGGCAGCCAGGTGGTGCCGTTGGCCTGCCAGCTCTGGCCGTCAAAAGTATTGGTTATGGTCCCGCCCTGCCCGGAAGGGAGATAACCGAACTGTACGTAGACGTGGTCCACCTGCCCCGGCGGAAAATCGCTGGCGGTGCCCGTGAGCTGCGGCAGCGGGACGTCGCCGTAGGTGGCGCCCTGCGCCGGCAGCGTGACGGTGGAAACCGGGGGCGTGAAATCGGCCTTGATGTTGGTGGCCGTGGAATAGACTATCTCCGCGTTGCCGGCCTTGTCCACGGCGTAGGAGTTCACCTCGTACGTCTCGCCGGTCTGCCACGGGGTGGTATTGAGCTGCCACCAGGTGGCGCCGGAGCTGAGAGCGCCGTAGGAGGCCACGCTGTTCCAGACCTCGGGGGCGTTCTGCAGCGTCCAGCTGGAGTCCGACACGCGCCAATAATAGCCGGCGTTAGGGCCGCTCAGGGCCTTGATCCTGACCCTGACGTCGCCGGTCATGCCGTGAGGCTTGTCGTAGGAACCGCCGGCTACACTGCCGGTCTGGCTGATATAGCCGCCATCGTACGGGTAGGAAATGGTGCTGGTGGGCGGCGTGACGTCGTAGACGAAAACGGACTTGATCGCCGGGCTCTCCTGGTTGCCCGCGTTGTCGGCGGCCCACGAGGTTATCGAGTACTGCTCGCCGTCTATGTAGGCCGCCGAGTTGGTTATCGGCTTGCTCCAGCTGGAGTAAGGAGCGTCGCCGTTGAGCGAGATGGCGGGGCTCTGCCAGCTTATGCCGTTCCAGTACCAGCCGTCGGAGCGCTGCAGGTAGAAGTTCACCTGGCTCAGGCCCGAGAAGCCGTCGAAGGCCGTGCCCTGTATGGTCACGGGATTGGCCGACAGCGGCAGGTAGGAGCCGCTGGACGGATAGACCACGTTGGAGACCGGGATCTCGGTGTCGAACTGGAACGTGGCCGTGGCGTAGGTGACGTCCCAGTTGCCGGCCTGGTCCATGGACTTCACGCGTATCCGGTAGTGGGCGCCGCTGGTCCAGGTGGAGTCGCTGACCGTATAAACCCAGCTGGCGGAGGAGGCCCAGACGCTGACCTGCGGCGCGACCCAGGGGGCGTCGTTGTCCGAGAGGCAGCCCGCCGTCTTCCAGCCCCCCGGCTGCGAAGGGTCGTAGCACTTGTTCTGGTCGTAGTTGAAGATGCTTACGGCCACCGCGCTCACCCCGGTGTTGTCGGTGGCGTAGCCGTCCAGCTGCGTCAGCGTGTTATAGGCGGCCTTGTACGGGTCCTGCACGAAGCTCGAAGGCCGCTGGTTCAGGAAGTCGCGCGTGGAATAGACCACCGAATAGTTGCCGGCGTAATCCAGCGCCCTGGCCGAAACGGTATAGGTGGTCTTCTCCACCAACAACGACGCCGGTATCGTATAGTACCAGGAGGTATTGCCCAGGCGGAGGGAATCGTTCCAGGTCTCCGGGGTCGCGACCCAGGCCGAGGACAGGCCGTCCCAGTAGCGGATGGCCGCCCCGGTGCCCGTCGAGATGCGCACCTGCGCCTTGTTGAAACCGGCCAGGTTGGCGTTGGCCGTGCCGTAGATATTGGTGTTGCTCGTCAGCGACAACTCGGTGGGCGTGGTGATGGCCACGTCGGGCGGCGTGTCGCAGATGATGAACTTCATCATGTTCCGCCCCTGGCTGAAGGCCGTCTCCCAGTTGCCGGTGCCGGTGCCGTCCGCGGCGCGCGTGGCGTCCATGGACTTGGCCTCCAGCGTGTACTCCCTGTCGCCGGGCGGCCAGACGATGTCGTTAGGATAGATCCAGCTCCCCACGCCCGAAGCGTTGAGCCACGAGGCGTTCTGCGCCACCGTGCCGGAGCTGAAGTAGGTGCCCAGCCAATACCAGGTGTCCCCGGAAAGCAGGTAGGAAAGACGGAGCTGCGTCTGCTCCACGCCGGCGTTGTTGGCCGCGTAGAAATTGTCCGCGGCGGAGCCGTAGAAGCGGGAGGAGGTCAGGGACTCGCCTATGTTCGCGGACTTATAGCGCCCGCTTACGCCGTCGCCATCGTCCACGGGAAGGGTGACGCTGGTGACCGGCGGCGCCTTGTCCACGAAGACCACCCGCGAGGAGATATTGACCTGAAAATTGGTCTGGATGTTGCCGGCCACGTCGGTGGAGCGCGTCAGCAGCAGGTACTGGAGCCCGCCGGGGAAGGCCGCATCCAGCCCGGCCGGCGCGTACATCCAGCTGGTGGCGTTGGGCGACAGAAAGCCGTTGACCCCGGTGGCGACGTAAAGCCAGTTCGGGTCCGCCTGCAGCTTGTTGAAACCGCTGCCGTCGAACCACAGCTGCGGGCTGCCCAACTGCTGTATTGCCACCTGCACGCTCTGGTTAAGGGCGTTGTCGTAGGCGGTGCCCGAGAGCGCCGTCATCGCGTTGACGCCGTGGCTGCCGTCGGGCAGGGCTATCGCGGCCGTGGGGGAGGCCGTGTCTATGGTGAACTGCTGGTACGGGACAGGGTACAGCGTCTGGCGGCCCGCCATGTCGGTGACCCTGACCTGCACCTCGTAGGTCTTGCTGTTCTGGAAGACCGGCAGGCCGGAACTCAGGTTCCAGCCTTCGAGGTTGGAGTCGAACGCCCCGTCATCGGCCGCGGCCGGCAGCCAGACCGGGGAGCCGGACTGCCAGGAGGTCCCGTTCCAGTAATAGGAGCCGGAGCCGGTGGAGATGGCGATCTCCACGTTGGCCACCTTGCCCACCCCGGCGTCCGAGGCCGTGCCGTCGACGACGGGGAGGCTGCGCTCGTAGGCGGCGGCGGGGTCGACCAGCGTGGTGGCCGGGTCGTCGCCGTCTATGTAGAAGTAGCGCTGGGGCAGCGGGGTCAGCTGCGTTATGCCGTCCGCGTCGGAGGCGGCCCTGGACTTGACGCTGAACTCGGCGGTGCCGGCGGGCCAGATGCCGGAGGTGTTCCTGGTCCAGTTGGCCAGCGAGATGCTGTCGACCCCGAAATACCCGCAGGTGGACTGGCCTATCACGTAGGTCGAGTCCGTGCAGCCGGCCAGGTAGGTGGTGGTGGAGACCCAGCCGCCCGGGGTCCAGACCTGGTTCGGCGTGACGGTGAGGTCCGTGATCATCACCTGCACGGTGGTGGCGGCGGATAACGTACCGCTGATGGCCGCCAGGTCGGTGGGCCTGTAGTAGGGCGAGCCGGACGGAGGCGTGGTAATCACGGAGGAAGGCAGCGGCGTGACCTTGGTTATCTCTATCAGCGAGGACTGGTTGGGCGGCGTGGTGAAGCCTGAATAGCCCGGGAAAGCCGTCTGGTTGCCGACGGAGTCCGTGGCGCGCGCGAACACCAGGTAGCTCTGGCCGTTGGCCAGCGCCGGCACGCTGGAGCCGCTTACGGTCCACGGCACGGGATTGGCGGTGGAGGTGGAGGCGTCCACGAAAGCCGTACCAGGCGGCGGGTTGACGCCGTCTCCCTGGTCGAAACTGCCCGACGCCGGGTTCCACCATTTCTGAAGGGCGACGCTGAAGTAGGCCACCTGCACTTTCTGCACCTGCGTATAGGAATCCTGCGCCGTGCCGGAGAGGGAACTGAAGACGTAGACGCTGCTGGCCGAGGGCGACTGGATCAGCGTGGACGGCGGCGTGCGGTCCACCCTGAAGTAACTGCGGTTGCGGCCCTCGATAAAGGAGGTTTCGACATTCGGCTTTGGATTGTTGCCCAGGTCCATCGCGTTGTCCATGGACCGTATCGTGACGCGGTAGGGTTTGTTCTCCGCGGCGGCGGCCATAAGCGTGGCGGTGTTGTAGGAGTAGGTGCTGCCGGCCACCAGGCCCATGTCCTTCCAGGTGGCCGCGCTGCCGCAGGTACCGGTGAAGTCGGAGCCGTTCCAGCAGGTCAGCGTCACCTCGTCGCGCACCTCAACTTGCATATCGCTGATGGAGCCGCCCGCGGCCGGGCCGGTCAGCGGCAGGTCCACCGCCGTGCCCGCTATCGCGGAGAGCTGGTAGCCGGGCTGGTCGCTGTACCAGGTATTGTCGGGCGGGGACGTCAGCGTCGAGGTCGGCGGCAGCACGTCGTAGATGAACGAGTCTTTCAGCGTGGTGCTGGACTCTATGTTCGGCCCGGGTACCTGCACCGTGTCCTGCGACCAGGCGTAGATATTGAACGCCTCGGTGGAGCCCACGGTGCTCCAGAAGCCGCCCATGCTCTGGTGGGCCCAGTTGTAGGACCAGGTCTGGCAGGAGTCGCTGCGGGCCGGCTGCCAGCCGAGGGCCGTTCCGTTCCACCACAGGCCGTCGGACTGGCGCTGCACGCCTATGCAGGTCATATCCGCGCCGGTCTGGCGCGTGGTGTCCGGCATATCGTTGGCGGTGCCGGCGATATTGGTGAACTGGTTGTCGGAATACCTGCCCGCCGGCGGCGGGTTCAGCACCAGGGTGACCGGCGGGGTGGTGTCGTACTTGAACACGGTCGTGGAATAGGAGGCCGAATAGTTGCCGGCCTTATCCAGCGACTGGGCGATGAAGGTGTATTGCTCGCCGGAGAGCCACTGTCCGGCTTGGGCCGTCTCCGAGGACTGCCAGGCGTCGAAAGGGATGGCGGTGGTGGTGCCGGCCACGTTCCAGATGGGGGCTGTCTGGTCTATCCAGGTCTTGCTGGCGGCGCTCCACTTGGCCAGCGGCGGGTGCTCTATCCTGTACTGCACCGTGCTGACGCCGGAGTGGTCGTCGTGCGAGGTGCCCAGCAGGGCGTTCATGGTGCCCACGCCGTAATTGACGTTATTGGCGGGGTAGGTTATGGAGATGTTCGGCGGCAGGGCGTCGTAGTAGAAGTAGCCGCTGGTGGCCGGGGCCAGCGGGGAGCCGTCCAGGTTGCCCGCCGCGTCGTCGGCGTAGACCGCCAGGTGGTACCAGAAGCCGTTCTGCCAGTTGGTGGAAACGGCGATGCTGTAGTTGTAGGGGTCCGCCGAGGGGGCGTAGAGCGCCGAAGCGTAGACCGGGGTCGGGCCGGAGCAGCCGCTGCCCCACTTATCGGTGCCGCCGTACTCGTAGACGCAGTAATAGACGTGCCTCTTGCCTATTACCGGGTCCACGACGTTGTCGGAAAGGCTGCCCTGCAGAAAGTCGAAGTTATTGCGCCACACGTCGGCCGGATCGCCCATGCTTATCGGCGCGTTGGGCATAAGCTGCCCCGGCACGCTCACCGAGACGTTGGGCGGGGTAGTGTCGTAATAGAAGTCGAAGCTGGAGGCGTAGGTGTCCGGGTTGAACTTGTCGGCCGCCTCCACCTGCAGGCGGTATTTCCTGCCGTCTATGAACGCGGGCAGCTGCGGCTCGCCGCCGGAGTCCGGCACGGCCTTCACTACCCAGTTGACGCTCTTGTAGGGGCAGGAAGTGCCGCAGGTGTATTGGGCGTTCTCGCTGGGCACGGCGCTGTTGTTGACCACGTAGTACCAGGTGGAGGAGGTTAAGAAGCCCGTGGCCGGGTAGCCGGTCCAGTACTTGTCGTCGTTGGCCGGGTCGCCGAAGAGGTTATTGCCGGAGTCTATCAGCTGCATGCTCACGTGCTGTATGCCGATCCCCGCGTCCGCCGCCGCGCCCTGTATGGCGGCGATGGAGTTGTTGCTGGAGTTGGCCGCCGGGAAGGCATAGGAAACGGCGGGCCCCAGCTTGTCGATGGTGAAGGTCACGTTGGAGCTGGGGGTGGAATAGCCCCTGTCGCTGGTCTTGCCGCGGCTGGTAAGGACGTAGCTCTGCCCGTCCACCTGGCTTGCCGCTGGCCAGTCCGAATATATCCAGTTGGCCGTGCCCGAGGTCGCGTTGCGCCACTGCTCGCCTGAAATGGTCGGGTCCACGAAATTCGTGCCGTCCCACTCGTAGCCGTCGCCCCGGGTTATCCTCACCTGCGGGTTTGCGAGCGTAGGCGCCCCGGCGTAGCCGGAAGGGGCGAAGCCGGAAACGCCCGCGAATGAAACTATGCCGCTGGAGTAGTCTATGGGCTCCACCGGGCTGGTGAGGGCCGAGGAGGGCACCGTGACGGTGGCTATGCCGGTTGCAAAACCGGCCCGGCCGTCCCAGTTGGTGGCCACCAGGTCCAGGGGGCCCTGCCCCACGGACTGGTCCACGGCGATACTGGCCCTTATCTGCGTACCGGACAGGTAGGTGACGCTGGAGACGGTTATGCCGGACACCGTGGCCCCGCCGCTCTGGAACGAAAGGCCCGGGGCCGGGTTGTTCAGGAAGCCGGAGCCGTTCAGGGTTATGTCGTAATAGGAAGCGGAGGCGTAGTCGGCCACGCCGGCGCCTATGCCCACGCTGAGGGGCGAGACCGAAGCGACGGTGGGCGGATTGTAATTGGAGGTAGGGAGACGGTCGAACTGCACGCCGCCGCTGCCGTTCCAGGCCACCGGGATCGGGTTCGGCAACTGTATGAAGGAGGGGGCCTGCACCGAAGTGGCGCCGCCGGCGGACTGGTTCCAGTTGAGGCCGCTCACCATGTCGAAGTCGCTGATGCTGGCCGCGGTGGCCGAGCCCACGGCGTAGTTCACGGAGCCGTAGGTGGAGGCGTAGATCACGTACACCTTGTCGAAGGAGTTGGGGTCGCCGGGGTCCTTGGCGGCGAAGACCACGCTGGGGTGGTAATTAGGATTGGTCAAGGTGCCGTTGCTGGTCAGGGTGATGGTGATCGGCCAGCTGTTGGCCCCGTCGCGCCGCATATAGATGAGGTTCCCGGTATTGTCCGTGTAGACCAGGTGGACTATGGAGGACTGGGGCTGGGCGGCGGCAGAATAGGCCCACTGGTCATTGCCCGGAGTCGAGCCTGATGCTGTATATTCCTTTGCTGCATATGTTCCGCTGGTGCTGTAGGCGTGCACACGGAGCGTGCCTTCTTGGTCGCTCCTGTCCTTCTGGAAGTTGAGCATATACCAGGAGCCGCCGTCGTATACCGGCACCAGGCTGCCGAACTGCTTGTACGGCCCGGAGCCCTCGCCGTTTTGGTCTTTGGAGTCTACTGCGAAGTTGGTGCCGCCGCTTAGGTTGGTACCCATGCCGACCTGGCCCAGCACGGACATCCTGATGCTTGTCCCGCCGCGCTTGGCGTCGCAGCTCCAGGCAGTCACGCCGCTGGTTTCGCTGCCCAGCAGCGTGATGTCCACGCCGCCGCCCGCGTAACAGTCGCCGGTGCTGCCGCCGACGGTGCCGGTTATGGTCCTGGTCTGAAGGCCGCCCCAGGTTATGCTGCCGTCTGAGTTCAGGTGGCCCTTCTTCATATAGACGCTGTTGTAAGGGCTGGCGGTAAGGTCGGGGGATGGGTCCGTGGTTATGACGTAGACGTCGCTGGAGGCCGCCACGTAATACATGCTGCCGTACATCGTATTGGTCCCGCCGCCGGCCTCGGCCGCCGAGATGGCCGTGGCGGGCGCGGTCCAGGAGTTGCCGTTAAAGGCGCTGTAGGAGAAGCCGGCCGAGTTCTCGAAGAAGACCCAGGTGAGGCCGTAGCCCTGCTCGTAGAGCACCTTGCGGCTGGCCGGCCATTCCACCGTGTCGGCGCCGGGAATGGTCTGAACGGTCCGGGTGTCGGCGCTGGCGGCAGTGAAGAGGGAAGGGACGGCGAAAAACAGCGAAAGGCCGGCCAGGAGCAGGCTTTTCTTGGCCGCCCGGGAAAGTCCGGTTTTTTTCCTTCCGCGCATATCTCAGGTTTTCAAGCCGCCGCGTCCGTCCTCACTTTTTCAAAGTTTTCAACACGTTGCCGGCCCAGAGGGAGGCCTCCGGGTCCGGACCTGACTTCAGCGCGTTCAGGGCCGTCCTGGCCGCTGGCGTGCCTATCCTGCCCAGGCTCTCCACCGCGGCCATCCTCACGAAGCGGTCCTTGTCCGAGACCGCCGCCTTCCGCAGGGCCGGCACCGCGGAGCCCGAGCCCAGCGCGCCCAGCGTCTCGGCCGCCTTCCAGCGCGTGTTCCGGTCCCCGGAGCCCAGCAGCGCGGCCAGCGGCGCCGCCGCGCGCCTGTCGCCCAGGTCCCGCAGGCCGTCCATGGCCCCCAGGCGGGTTACGGTGTCGGTGGAGTTCAGGGCTTCGGCCAGGATGCCGTAGGCCGAGCCGTCTTTGGAGAGGCCTAGCAGACGGGCCGCCTTCTGCCTGATGACCGGGTCCTCGTCGGAGAGGGACCGCTTCAGCAGGGCCATTTTCCAGGCGCCCCGCGCCGGGCCGAGTTCGTCCACGGTCTTGCGGCGGTTATGAAAATCTTTGTCCGCCAGGCCGCTCTCCGCGGAGGCCCGGTCGAGAGGAGGCGCGCCAGCGGCGCGGACTCCGGGCGCCGCGAGGATAATTAGAAGCAATATAAGTCTGGTCATGCGTGAAAACAAAAAGCCGCGCCCTCCCCGCGCTTCTATCCCCCGTAACGGACGGGGCTTGCGCGAGGCGGGCGAATCAATTAAACCATTATAATATAAATTTATTGTTGCGGGAAAATTAAAAAGCCGTGACCCGCAAGCGGCGTACGGGCACGGGCAAAGAAGGCCTTGCAGGCCTTTTTCCGACGGACTCCCGGTTTTTTCAGCGAAGGACATCCTTCCTCCCCGGGCCGGCGATAAAAAAACCGCTCCCGATCTCTTCGCCAGGTCCGACGCATGAACCCGAAGACAACGGGAACGGCGCTTATCCGTTCCATAACGGCGGCCTGAAGCCGCGCGCTTCTCTATCTTCGGCAGCCCGACCCCCGTTCACTTAACGGGTCTCGGCTTTGCGCCGCCGGCTTTGGCCGGCTTTGCTATTATCGGACTCTGAATCCTCTTTCCGGAAAGGCCCCGCCCTTTTGGTACATACACCGCGCTTACACCGCATGCCTGTCTGCGACCGCCTATCTCGCTGCCACGACCGCACCGCAACAAGCCAAAAGGGCGGGGCTTCCACCTCGCTAACAGGAATAGTATAGCAGATGATTGTCTTTTGTCAAGAGCTGTCTCTTGACGCGTCAACCCGGCTCGAACCCGATGACGCGGAGTGACCCGCCTTAAAAAGCTCCAGCGCCTTCTGGTAGGCCGCGTCGTCCAGCAGTTCCCCGGCCGGGGGCGAATCCCAGGTCGCCCCGGAAGTACCGGCCTGTATGTCAGGTTCCACTCCCGCGCCCTCCAGGTCTTTTCCGGAAGGCGGGGCTATTCTGGCCACGGTAATAGCCAGGCCGCGGCCGTCCCCGAGACTGAAGGTCCGCAGCACGGAGACGTCGCCGGCCGTGCGCGCGCCCACCACCCTGGCCCCCGCCACCTCGCGCATTGCGGCGGCGAAAGCCTCCCCGGTCATGGAGGTGGCGCCGTCCACGAGCACGGCCGCCGGCAGGCCCGAGAAGCGCCCGGCCGCCTTGGCTTCCAGCGCCTCGGCGTAGCCCTTGTGGCAGGAGAGCATCCTCAGCACCGGCCCGGGGGAGCGGGCAAAAAGGCGCAGCAGGGCGGCGGCCTCCTCCGGCTGTCCGCCCCTGTTCCCGCGCAGGTCGAGTATGACGTTCCTGGCGCCCAGCTTAGCAAGTTCGCCTATGCCGGCCCCCACGATGGAGGCGGAATCCCCGAAGAAAAGCCCGACCCGGACAAAGGCCGTGCGCGTGGAAGGCTCGTAAAAGCCGAAAACCAGCGGCGGCGAGAACGGAGCGGCTTTGAGCTTGACGCTTAGCGGGGAGGAGCCGCCTTCCGGCGCTCTTTCCACCAGCAGGTCCAGATCCCCAAGCCCGGAGAGGGCCTTATTGAAGCCTTCCGTGCCGGGCTCGAAGGAATCCGCCGACAGCAGCCTGTCGCCGTCCCTCAGACCGGCCTTCTCCGCCGGTGAACCCCTGAAGACCCGCAGCAGATAGCATTTCCCGGCCCTGGTAGCGGCCAGCATGCCGTAGGAAGGCGCCGGGGCGGCCGGGGAGATCATTATGCCGCGCTCCCCAGTGACCACGGCCGCGTACTTATCCAGCGTCCTTAGGCCCGCCAGGCCTCTGGAGCGCAGCAGTTCCCTGAGCTTGCCCGGGTCGGCCCGGCTGAAGCCGTGGCGGGAGAATATCTTCACCACCTGCTCCTCAGGCATTTTATAGGAGCAGGCGGCCAGCAGCGCGAGGAGGGCAATCAATGATACGATAGTTTTCATTTTCCGTTTTCCACTGGCTGCCGGCGGGGGCGCCCGCGCCCGCGACTCAGTTCCCGGAGGGGAAATCGGCCAGGGCCCCGCTGCCGGCCGCTCCGGCGCCGGTCGACTGCAGGCAGCAGCACGGCGCGTCCTGCGTACAGCCGCATTCCCCGCCGTAACCGTACGCGTCCACGTACTGTTGCAGCTGCATATCGCTATAGGTCTGCTGGTCCTCCGGGCTGGCGAAAAGAGAATAAGTCTGGGTCCCGCCGGTGCCGTCGTCCACCGTCTTCGTCTTGGGGGCAGAGCCGTCCCCCGACCCCGACACGCCGGCAAAAATGCTGTTTATCATGCTGCTGGAGAGGTCCTTCATCATCTTCTCCCGCTGGTAGGCCTTGTCCTCGTTCAGCGCGGCGTCGGTGTCCGTCTTATCCATCTTGGGCTCGGAGACGGCCGAGGAGGCCAGCGTCTTGGCCCCGCCGGCGCTCAGGTCCTGCTCCTTCAGGAACCTGGGGATGGAGCTAGGGTTCACCTTGTCCAGCTGGGTGCGGACCTGGTCTCCGTACGCTATGGACTCTTCCGCATCCGGCGTGGCGTCGAAAGCCTTGGAAACCCAGGCCTTGGCCGCGTCGTTGGAAGCCAGGCGCGCGCCGTAGAGGGAGGCCACGAAGGCCCCCTTCAGCGCCTCGAGCACCCCGCCGCGGCCGCCTTTTTTCAAGGAGGCGGAGGCCGTCTGGGACTGCGCGGAGGCCCTGCCCACCGCTGTGCCGTTCTGCGCGAAGACGGAAGCCGCGCCCAGCCCCGAGGACCTGGAAACCGCCGCTCCGCCGCCGCGGGACAGCGAAACCGTCGTTTTAAGCCTGCCGGCCATGGAAAGCCCGGCACCGCCCCCGGCCGCGCGGGGTCCGGGCTGCGGCGCCGCGGCGTCGCCGGAAGCGCCCCCCTGCCGGGCCGCGCCGCCCCCGGCCGCCGACGAACCGTCAGCCGCGGCCGCCAGTTCCCCCTGAGCGGGGACCAGAGCCGGGTTCAGGGCGCTGGGAGAGCTGTCGGCGGCCTGAGAGGACGAGGCCTGCCCGCTTACGGCAAAAACGTCCCCCGGCCTGCCCTGCGACTTGCCGCTGTAGACGACGTTGTCGGCGGCCAGTTTCGCGTAGTCCTCCCCGCCGCCGAGCTTATGCGCCGTGTCGCTGAGCCCGGTGGCGGCGTAATAGGCCCCGCCGGCCAGCACGGCGAACGTAAGCCCCAGGGCCAGCGGCCAGTATTTCCTCTCTTTTTTCTCCGCTCCAGTCCCGGCTTCTTCCGGTCCGGCGGTCTTCTTCTCTTCGTCCGCAGCCATGCGGCCCCCTTCTGTCGGCCTGAATAAAGAAAACATAAGGTCTGGGGACTGGTAACCGGCCCATCTCCAAAACCTTTATTTCACCCCAATGTTATAGCAGAGGAAACCGCCGATTTCAAGGGGCGGCGGGCGGCGGTGAAGAGACGGCCGTCTGCTCGGGCTTGAGCATCCTGGACGGCTTACCGAATTCGGCGAAGATGGCGGCTATTTCGTCATAGTCCAGTTCTTCGCGCTTGAGCAGCTCGGCCGTGAAGCGCTCCACAATGGCCCAGTTGCCCTTCAGCAGTTTCTCCACTTCCTCCAGCTGGGCGCGCAGCAGCTCCTGCGTCTCGCGTTCCAACTGGTCCATCATGGACGGGGAGCGCTCCCATTTATTGATCGCGGAATAGTTGCCTATGAAGCCGCTGGTGCCCATCCCCATGCCCCAGACCATGCGGTGGGCCATGTTGGCGGCCACGGCGAAATCCGCCCCCACCCCCGAGGAGGTGATGCCGTACTTTATGCGTTCGGCCGCGTAGCCGCCCAGCGCCGCCCGCACCCAGCCGATGAAACTGTCGCGGTCCGGCGCGTGGATCTCCTCTATCGGCATATGGTGCACCACGCCCAGCGCGCCGCTCCGGTGCAGGATGGAGGCCTTGAAGACGTCGTCGGTGGGATGCGACAGGTAGATGGTGACCAGATGGCCGGCCTCGTGGCAGGCTATGCGCTCGCGTTCGCGCGGCGTCATGCTGAGCCGGTGCGCCACACCCAGTTCTATGCGTTCTATGGCCGCGCTGAGGTCCTTATAGGTCATTTTGTCGGACTTATTGCGCACCGCTATCAGCGCCGCCTCCTTGACCACGTTCTCTATGTCGGCCGGAGAGCTGCCCACGGCCTTGCGCGCCAGCCGGCCGACGTCTATGGCCGGGTCGTGGCTGACCTTGCCCAGGTAATGGGCGAAGAGTTTCTCGCGCTCGGCCAGGTTGGGCTTGTCCACGAAGATCTTCCGGTCGAAGCGGCCGGGCCGCAGCAGCGCCTCGTCCAGGATGTCCTCTACGGCATTGGTGGCGCCGAAGACTATCACGTTGGAGCCGGACTCCAGGCCGTCCATCTCCACGAGCAGCTGGTTCTGCGTGCTGTTGGTCTCCGAGCCGCCGCCAAACGCGTCGTAGAGGATGCGGCGCCGGCCAATTACCTCTATCTCGTCTATGAAGACTATGCAGGCGCCGTGAACCTGGGCGTACTCGCGGGCCTGCTTGAAGAGCTTCCGCACGCGGGCCGCGCCCACGCCCACGAAGACCTCCACGAACTCGGAGCCGGCGACGTTAAGGAACGGCACGCCGGCCTCGGTGGCCACCGCCTTGGCCAGCAGCGTCTTGCCGCAGCCCGGAGGCCCCACCAGCAGCGCCCCTCTGAGAATTTTGCCGCCGATGGCCTTTACGCGGGTGCGGTCCTTTATTAGCTGCACCAGCTCCCAGGCCTCGCGCTTGGCCTCCTCCAGGCCCACTATGTCCGTGAACCTGATGTTCACCCGGGCGGCGTCCACCCTGGTCTTCTTGAGCGCGCTGAAGCCGCCGGACTGCATCAGGTAGAGAAAACCGACGAAGATCAGCGTGTTCAGCACCATCCACGGCATGCTGGCCACGTTCATGCTGATGATGTAGCGGCGGGTGTTCTCCTCCACCCCCGCCAGGTACCAGACGGGAAAGACAACGGCCACGAGCACGACGGCGCCTATCGTAAGCCCCAGCCAGTGCCTCTGCAGAAAGAATTTTATCTTTAACATAGGGACGCTGCTTCCTAACTTTCAAACCAGGATATTTTAGAACTGTATTTCACCGGAACCATGGCGACGCAGCTCCCCGAAGTTGAAGTTAGGAAGTCAGGAAGCAGCGTCTCTCTCAATGAAGACCCGGCAGCACGAAGGGGATGGGGCGGTCCCTGTTGGGCACGTATTTTATCACCTGCAGCTGCCCGCCTCCCCGGCAAAGGTACCGGTAACCGTTCACGCAGGCCGCGCCGTAGGGAGCGGCGCAGACCGCCTGCTGGGGGTACTTGCAGAGCAGCTTTATCCCGGCCGGGTTGGTGGTCACCGTCAGGGTGACCACGTTCCAAACCTGCGTGCGCTCCACCGTCACGGTAAAATCCCGGAGATTGAGGAAGCTCTTTACACTCTGGTTGTCGAAGCCCAGGTAGCCGCGCACGTCCTTCTCTATATCCGGCTTCAAAGTATCCTCGTCCCAGTGGATTTGGTCGGCGCTCAGGTGCGACTCCAGCTGCCAGCGGCGGGCGGCGTAGTAGGAGGCGATTTCCATCTTCTGCACCAGCACCAGCAGGGCGAAGATCTTGGCCGTTATGAATACTATGACCAAAAATATCGGGAAAAGCAGCACGACCTCGGTCATGGCCTGGCCGGGGCGCCCTCTTCGAAGGAGGCCGGCGGCGCGCAGGAGGCGCGGGCGCATGGTCCGGAGGGCGGCGCTCATATCAGGGGTAAAGCCTCGTCTGGTATTTAGGCGTGGGGTTGGGCCAGACGCAGTTGTTGGGATGGGAGCCGTCCTGCAACTGCGGGCACTGGGTGGTTATAAGGGCGTGCACGCAGGGCCGGCTGGTTTCCTGGCACTGGACCAGTTTATTGAAGTCCACTTTGAAATAGTTCTTGGGCGCGTCCCAGCCCTGGAAGACGTCGTATCCCCTGCCAAGCTGGTCCAGCGCCGAATCGGTCACGGTGGCCAGCTGGAACAGGCCCTTGGTGTTGCAGGTGGGGCAGCTAGTCATATCCATCGGCGGGTTGCTCTGGCCCAGGTAGTACGGCGGCAGCGTGGCCCCCGTATACACCTTGGCGAAGAACTCGATCTTCAGGATGTAGTGCATGAAGAAGTTACTGCCTTCCTTCAGTTTGTTGCTGGAGAAACCGGTGCTGTAGGCGCCGTACCCGACGCCGTCGTCGCCGCAGCTGTCGGCCTGGGACGGGTCGCAGACGTTGGCGTTGAGGTAATACGATTTGCGGAAGAAACTGAAATTATCGGTCAGCCGGCTAAAGACCGTCCACTGCGACTTCTCAACGGTGCCCAGCAGACTGTAGACCTGGGTGTAGAACTTGTAGTAGCCGATGGCGTCGTCCCAGCTTATCATGACCTTTAAGCCGTCATCCTTGGTGATCAGGTCGAGGAGGGGCTTATCCTGGCTAGAGGTCGGGGCGTCGTTGAATTCGGGCCTCTTCGACGGGTCGAAAGCTATCGCCCACTTCCCGGAGTTGTCCATGGAGGGCGGCGGGGAGCCGGCGGCATCGCTCTTGAGCTTCGGGAAAGCGCCCGCCCCGTACATCATGTCGAAGGGGCACTTTTCGCCGCTCTCGTCGGAAAGCTGGTACTTGGCGTGGGGCGGGCAGTCCCAGGCCTCCTTGAAGATGCGGTAGGGGAAGGCCCCGTCCACGTAGGCGGTGCGGTTGAGCAGGTTGGTGTAATCGCCCATCTGGATGAAGGCGGCCGAGTCCACGGCGAACTGTTCCCGGATCTTCTCGCGGGAGAGCTTCGTGGTCTCGAAGAGCAGGTAGACGAAAAGCATCAGCGTCGGGATGACGAACAGCGACGGGAACAGTATCTGCCCCGCCCTCCTCGCCGAGAGCCAGCGCCCGGATGCTTTCATAGCCCTTTTTACCGCGCCCTCACTTCGGGGTGCCCGCGCCTATAATCATCCCCACCAGCGTGAAGAAGCCTCCCAGTATGCGGCGGTAGAAGAGTACCCCCATCATGAGGGTCATGCCCACTATGACGGCCAGCAACAACAGGTATTCCACCGTGGTCTGCCCCCGCCGCTGACGCCGTCCGCACATGGAACGCAGCAGCGAGAAGGACAGGCCCAAGAACCGCATTTCTTCCATAAACGTCCGCGGAGGCCGGCTTCACGGCCGTCCCTCCCAGAATGTTATAGCACCAAAAACCGCCCGCTTCAAGTATAACTTACCGTTGTTTCTTTATTGTTGCGGGCGCCCGTAAAAACGGCCGGCCCTTGCCGGGCCGGCCGCTCGTCCCGCGCCGGGACGGCTTATCTGCCGTCCTCGGGAGAAATCAGGCCCTTCTCTATGGCCTTGACCACCGCCTCGGTGCGGTTGTTGACGCCGAGCTTCTGGAAGATGCTGTTCAGGTGGTTCTTCACCGTCTTCACGGAGCAGTTCAGCTCCGCCGCGATCTCCTTGTTGCTCTTGCCCTTGCCGAGCAGCGCCATCACCTTTATCTCGGTGGCGGTCAGGCTGTCGGGGGCGCTGTCGTAGCCGGGGGTGCCCATCTGGCGCAGGCCCTGGATCAGCTTGCCCATGATCGGCTGCGGGATCATCACGCCCTCGGCCGTGAAGGTCTTCAGCGCGTGCACGAGCTCGCTGGCCGGGAGCATCTTGGACAGGTAGCCGTTGGCGCCGGCCTGTATGGCCTCGGTCACGTGAGCCTCGTCCTCGTAGGAGGAGAGGATCAGCACGTTGGTCTGCGGACATTCCTTGCGGATGATGCGAGTGGCGCTCACGCCGTCCATCTGCGGCAGCTTGATGTCCATCAGGATGACGTCGGGCTTTATCTTCTTGGCGAGCGCGACGGCCTCGGGGCCGGTGGAGGCCTCGCCCACCACGGTTATGCCTTTCTCGTCCTCGAGAAGGTCCTTGATGCCCTCGCGGAAAAGGGTCTGGTCGTCAGCTATCAGCACTGTCACGTTCTTCTTGGCAACGGCCATATTCAGCTCCTTATGCTGCCTGTTTTTACTTCTGCTGCCCCCCGCCGGCCGGCTGCCCCTCTCTGCCCGCTTCGGGCGAGGGCGGCTCCTTGGCGAACGGTATAACGAACTTGAAGGCGGAGCCCTTGCCCACGCCCTCGCTCTCCACGATGATGCGCCCGTCGTGGCTCTGCACTATTTCCTTGGAAATGGAAAGCCCCAGGCCGAGGCGCCCGTGCGGCGACTTGCCTCCGGCGGGCTGGTAGAAACTCTGGCCCAGCTTCGGCAGGACCTCGGGATCTATGCCCTCGCCGTTGTCCCTCACGGCCACGCAGACGTTGTCCCTGTCCTGCTCGAAGGGAGCCACGGAAACCGTTATCCTCCCGCCGCGCTGCGTGTGGCGTATCGCGTTCTCCAGCAGGTTCATCAGCACCTGGCCGATGCGTCGGCGGTCGGCGCACACCAGCTTCAGCCCGGGCGAGACCTCGGTGGAGATTTCTATGTTCTTCTGCATAGCGCGGGCGCGCGGCCCGACGACCAGCTCCTCCACCATCTTGTCCATCTCGAAATAGTTCTTCTCCAGGCGGAACTTGCCCTGCTCTATCGAGGCCCAGTCCACGAGATCGCCTATCAGGCGCGAAATCTGCGTGATGCTGGCGCTGATGAAGTCCATCTTCTTCTTCTGGTCGTTGTTCGGCGTGATAGTGGCGGCCAGCATCTCGAAACTGATCTGCAGCGTCATCAGCGAGTTGGACAGGTCGTGCGACGCCATCGACATGAACTTGCTCTTCATGCCGTTGAGCCGGTCGAGCTCCTCGTTGTTGTGCTTGAGCATGTCGATCAGGCGCTTGTTCTCCTGCTCGAGATAAAGCTTTTCTTCCGCCTTCTTGATGGCGCGGCGCAGGTAGTTGAAATCGACGGGCTTGATGAGGAAGTCGTAGACGGACTCCTGGATGGCCTTCACGGCGGTGTCGAGCGAGGCGTGCGCGGTCATCATCAGGATCTGGCTGTCGGTGTTGAGCTTGCGGATGTCCTTGATGACCTCGATGCCGGTCTTGTCGGTCAGGTTGAAGTCCATCAGGATGACGTGGAAGAAGTCGCTGACGACCATCTTCATAGCGGCCGAACCGGACTCCGCCTCGGAAACCTTGTAGCCCTCCATCTCGAGGAGGTCGCGCAGCGTCTCGCGCAGGTGCGAGTCGTCGTCCACGATGAGTATCTTGCTATCCATGTATTTAGGCGCCAGGCCCCTGCCGCGCGCATATATACTTATATTAATTTAGAGCCGGAAACACAAGGGGAATCGGGCCGCCGGGGAAAGCCGGCGGCGGGAGCTAGCGCGCGGCCTGCGGAGGAGGCGGAGGCGCGGCCTGGGCCACCGGGATGAAGATCTTGAAGCAAGTCCCCTTCCCGACCACGCTGGACACCTCCACGCGCCCCTTGTGGCGGTCCGCCACCTTCTTGACCACGGCGAGGCCGAGGCCGGTGCCCCGGGCCTTGGTCGTAAAGAACGGCGCGAAGATCTTCTCCAGCGTTTCCTTCGGCATGCCGGGGCCCGTGTCCTCCACGTCTATGCGCACCATGTTCCCTGCCACCACTTCGCTGCGCACGAAGACCTTGCCGTGCTCCGGCATGACCTCTATGCCGTTCTTGATCAGGTTCCGGAGCGCCTGCGCCATCTCGTCCGGGTCGATGTTCACGTAAGGGTTCTCCGGCGCTAAGCTCTTGACAAGCTCTATGTGCGGCGGCACCGGGAAGCTCATCGTCAGATCCTCGAGGTAGGAATTGATGTGCATCAGCTTCGGGTTCAACTCCCGGGTGCGGGCGAAACCGAGGATCTCGTCTATGATGCCGTTGGCCTGCCGGATCTCCGACTCTATGATGGAAATGTGCTTGGCCACCTTCGGGTCCGGGTTCTGGCCGGCGGCGGTCTTGGTCTTGATGTAGTAGACCGAGTTGTTGATGACCGCGAGCGGGTTACGGATCTCGTGGCCCACGACGGAAGCCATCTGCCCGATTGCGGCCAGCCTCTCCTTCTTGATCAACTCGTCCTGCGCGCTCCTGAGCTCCCTGGTACGGGCCTCGACGCGGTTCTCGAGGCTGCGGTTGAGCCTTTCCAGTTCGTCCTTGGCCGTCATGATCTCGGCCGTCTTGACCTTGAGGCTCTCGCTCATCTGCATGAAGGTGTGGGCGAGCTCTCCGATCTCGTCGTTGGGCATACTGAGGTCCGGGAAGTAGTCGAAGTCCCCCTCACCCAGCTTGATAGCGGCCTCGCGCAGCGCCTGGATGGGCTGCGTGATGACCAGCGACACCGCGTACCCGAGGAACAGCACGAAAACGGTGACTATCAGCATCATGCGCCAGGTGCGCTTGAGCATATCGTCGGAGGCCTGGTAGGCCACAGAGATGGAGCGCTGGATGTAGACCACCCAGCCCAGGTCAGCCACCTCGGCAAAGGCCCCCAGCACGCGCTCGCCGGTGGACTGCAGCACCAGTTCGCCGCCGCCGCTCTTCGCGTCGTTCTGCAGCAGCACGCGCAGCACGTCGTCGGGCAGCTTCGCGTCGGGTTTATAGATCTCCTTCTCGTCCGAATCGGCTATCAGGAAACCGTCCGAGTCTATCACCGCCGCCTGCGTGTGCGTAGTCTCGGGGAAGCCCGTCTTCAACAGGCTCGAGAGGGCCGTCAGGCTCATCTTGGCGAGGATGGCGCCCTCCGGCTGGCCGGTCTGCAGATTGACTATCTGCACGCCCATCGTGATGGCCGGATAGGAGCCCATGTAGCGCTCGAGCCCGCCTACGATCTCCCCGGAGCGCATCAGCCTGGTGAAGAGCGGATTGTTGGAGAAATCGCGCATCGTGGTGTCGTGCACGAAGCGTCCCAGCCGCACGCGCTCCTGCCCGTTGGCGTCCACCACGGAAATTTCCAGAAAGGCCGGGTGCAGCTGCATGATGTGGCTGACCAGCGCCTGCTGCTTGGCCGTGTCCATCGAGGCAAAATCGGGCATGTGCGCGGCGTCTGAAAGGACGTTGCGAAAATTGATGATATAGCTGGAGACGGTGTCGGCGAAGCCGACGGCCAGGGCTTCCTGGTCGCGCGAGATGGCGCGGTTGAGCGTAAGCTGGCTGAGGTTGACGAGGTAATACCCGACGATGCCGAGCGGGACGAGCGACACGATCAGGAAGATCAGCAGCAGCTTGTAAAAAAGCCGTCCTCGTTTCTTGGGTGCTTCGGTCATATATGGGCGCGCTTTCCCGGCGCCCCTATATTATCACAAAGGCCTGTTACGGAATTGTTTCGAGGCGAAGATATATATAAAAGAGCGCGCCGGCAGCTGGGCCGGCGCGCTCTGGTCACGAGCTACTTGTTGCAGCCGCCTGCAGGCGGCTGGCCCGGCACGGGCACTTTCTCAAAGCCTGGCGTCTTCATAAGCGCCCCGAGCCCCACCATAAATTCCCGGCCGTTCACCAGGAAGGACGGCGAGGTGGTCATACCCAGGTCGCCGGAGGCGGCGAAGTCCGCGGCCAGCAGCTTCTCGCCCTCCTTGAACCCGGCCTCCACGTCGGCCGGGGCTATCCCGGCGGCCTTTGCGGCCACCTTCCAGTCCTCGTTTATATTCTTGTCCCGCTCCGCCAGATAGGCGTGGAACTTACCGGGATATTTTTCCGCGATATAGAGCTGCCTGGCGTCCTCCCGCCATTCGGCGTCCCCGTGCAGGCTGGAGAAGGTCCACTGGCCGTCAGCGCCCTTGGTCGCGTCGCCGATGTAGTGGATGGTCCACTTCAGCCCACTGGGCAGCAGTTTGTCTTTTTCCGCCTGCAGCAGCGAGTTCTCGGCCATGACGCCGTAGGGACAATGGCTCATCACGTAGACGTCAAGCGTATCCTTCTTCTCCGGCCTGTCCGCGTATACGCCGCGCTGCTGGCGATCCTCGAAGACCAGGTACCCCGAGGTCTCGTTGAAAAGCCCGGCCTGTATCTCCCGGCTCAGCCGCTTTCTGGCCTCGGGGGTGGCCTGCAGGATGTATGACGGCACGTAGCGCAGGGCGGGGAACAACTTGGCCCGCTGCGGGGAGTCGTAGGAGACGACCTTCGCCTTTATCCCGTCGAAGTAGCGGCTGAACACTCCGACCAGCTGCGGGTTCTCGCGGATGCCGGAACTGAGCACGACCCAGAACCCCGGCGGTGGAGGAGGCGGCTTCGGGATATAGCCCTTCGGCGGCTTCACCCGCCTGAAGGGCGGCAGCGAGGAGTTGACGGCCTCGTAAAGCCCCATCATCCTGGTGGAGCCGTCGTAAGGCTTGCCGTCCAGCAGGAGCTCGGAGCTTTCTACCCCGGCGGCCGACGAAGCGGCGTAGGCCTTTCCCAGGTCCGCCTGGCCCTCGGCGGCGGCCTTCTTCTCCAGCTCGTCGGGGTTGATTCCGGCGTAAAGGGCGGCGTCGCGCCAGCCGTCCGAATCGGGGCTGAGGGAGCGGCCGTTGAGATAAGCCAAAAGCCTGGCCGGGTAGTCCGCCGCCAGCACGGCGAGCCGCGTGGCCTCCTCCAGTTCCTGCGGCCCGCGGCGCGAGGCGAACTTGCCGTCGGTCCCTTTCGTAACCAGCGGCAGGACGCGCAGCGTGGAGGCCGGCAGAGCGCGCCTCACGGCGTCGGCCTTGAAAAAGAGCTGCCAGCCCTGGCCGTCCATGGCCTCCAGGTACAGCGTCATCCGGCCGCCTTCGGCCGGCGAAGCGCGCCTGACCGCGGCGGGCGCCTGGGAGGCCAAAAAAAGCGAAGCGAACAGCAATGCGTATTTTCTCATCTCATTTCCCCTTTCTGCCGAGCAACTGGCGAATGCGGATAGAAAGTTCCCTGATGTCGAAAGGTTTCGTGATATACTCGTCCGCGCCGAGGCTCAGCCCCTGAGTCTTCTCCTCGGCGGACAGGAAGCGGCCAGTCATCATGATCAGGATGAAATCCCTGGAATGCTTGCGCAGTTCCTGGCAGATCTGAAAGCCGGAGGAGTCCGGCAGTTGGATGTCCATGATTACCACGTCGGGATTCTGCTTCTTGGCGGAGGCGATGCCGGACTTGGCGTTGCCGGCTTCCAGCGTCTCGAACCCCTCCATATCCAGCACCTCGGTCAGGCTCTCGCGCAGGTGGGTGTCGTCGTCGATAACGAGTATCTTGTGTGCCATGTTAACCTCCGTGTCTCCCCTACTTGGCGCCCGGCACCAGCTTGTAGCCGACGCAGGGCACCGTATGGACGTAGCGCGCGGCCTTGCCCATCTTGGAGCGCAGACGGCGCACGTGCACGTCCACGGTGCGCGGCGAACCGAAATAGTTGTAACCCCAGACGCGCTCTATCAGGTAGGGTCTCGACAGCACGCGGTTGGGGGAGCTCAGGAAGACGTAGAGCAGGTCGAACTCCTTGGCCGTCACCGTGATCTCCTTGTTCGCTATGCGCACGGTGTAGCTGGACATATTCAACTCTATCTCGCTCATCTTCAGCACCTCGTCCGCCTGAACGCTGACGGTGCGGCGCACGACGGCCCGGATGCGGGCCACGCTCTCGTGCAGGTCCTGGCTGTAAGCCAACACCTCGTCGGCGCCCAACTGGAAGAAGGCTAGTTTGTACGAGATCTTCGGCGTTTCGCGGCCGGAGGGGCCGTGCGGCATCAGCGTCTCGGCGCTCAACCCGGACGGCATATGGTCCAGGTAGGTGTCCGGGGACTCAAGGACCGCGATGGCGGGGATGTTCTTGTTCTTGGCCCGCAGGTTCTTCAGGAAGGTCAGGCCCTCCTCGTCGGCCAGGTTCTGTCCGATCATGACCATGTCGAAGGACTTCTCCGCCAGCATCCCCATAACCTCGCGGGCGCGGCTGGCTGTGGCCACGGAATAACCCTGGCGCGACAGCATCTCGAGCATCAGGGAGGCCCTGGAGAGGTCCTTGGAAGCAAAGATAATGTTTATTTTCACAGCTGTTCTCCCGCGGAGCGCCGGCCGGCGCCTCCGTCAATCCTGGTGTATCTCCTCTATGTCCAAAACAATACCGTGCAGACCCAGCACCTCCGTCAGGACGTTGTAAACGAAAGCCGTGAACACCAGCAGGGCGGTGGCTATCACGACGTAGAGCAGGCCGTACAGGCCGACGCTGAGCACCCTCTGGGCCGCGCTCAACGTGGACAGTTGCGGATTGGGAATAACCAGGTAGGACACGGCGCCGCCGAGCAGCGCCAGGACAAAGATTACCAGCGGCAGGGACGAACCGACAAGGGAGCTAACGCCGATATTGCGCACTTCGAGTTTCATGTTCCCTCCAAAAATGAACGACAGCGGCGCGCCGCGGCGCGCTCGGTCATATAATATATAATTATTGGACGGAAACGACAAGCCCGGCGCCTTCCGCGGCGCGCGGAAAGGCCGGGGCCCGCTACAGAGTTATCCCGGCCTTGGGATGGAAAAGTATCAGCGTGCGGTTGGTCTCGGCGGTCTGGCCCACGTGCAGGACCTTGACGTTGAAACTCTGCCCCTTGAAGACCGTTTCCCCCTCCACTATCTGATCTGGCGTCTCGAAGGCCTGCCCTACCAGGCGCAGCAGGGTCTGCTGCTGGCTGTCCACCACGTCCAGCAGGTGGATGTTTTTCGCGTCCATTCCCTGCCCCAGCTCAAAATTGGCGTACAAAATACTGTTGTTCTCGTCCACGACTATCACGTAGCTGGTGGGCGGGACGATGATGTTCAGCAACGAGCGCCACCAGCGCTGCTCGGCCTCCTTATAGGTCCGGTCCTTGTTGGAGATTCCCTCGATCTCCGTCTTCATCTTGCCCATCAGCCTGTTTATCGAGGCCGCCAGGTCCCCGAGCTCGTCCGAACGGGCCGGGAAGCGCAGCTCGAAGTTCTTGAGCGAGACGCCCTCTATGCTCTCGCGCAGCACATCCATCGGGGAGATGACGTAATGGTGGAAGAAGAAATACAGCGGCAGTCCCAGCAGGAACAGCACTCCTATGGCGCCGAACACATACTTCCTCATAGCCGAGCCTATCAGCACCTCGGCCCCAGCCCGCGACACCAGCAGGTCTATTATGCCGATGATGTCGCCCCGCACTGAGAACGGGATGGCGATCTCGTAGAACGGCTCGCCGCTGACCTGGCGGACCTTGACCATCTTGGACAGGTAGGCCTGGGCTATAGCATCGGTGGCCGGCGGGACCTGCTTCTGCAGCTGGTCCCAGCCCATGCCGATGAACCGGGCTTCCTTATGCCAGCGCACCCTGCCCATGCGGTCCAGGTAGAGCAGGGAGGTGATCCGCTCGTCCTTGGAGAGCTCGGTCATGATGTCGTACTCTTCGAAAGTGATGGCGTCCGGGCTGTTCAGCAGCCCGGTTCGCATCGTGGGAGCGTAGGTCTTGATCTTGTCCACCACGTCCGTCTTTAACTTCTCGTCGAAGGTCCACTTGAAGAGGTTGTAATAAAAGACGCCGCCTAGGACCATCACGTAGATGCCTATCCCGACGAACCATATAAGCCATTTTGCGGTCAGCCGCATACATAGTTCCTTAAAGCGTAAAATCTGGCGGGCCTCTTCGGCCCGCGATATTAGTTTACAAAACCGCTGTTAACGGAGTGTTGCTTAAATGTTAAATATCGCGGCCCGGCCGGGCCGCGACGGCGCTACTGGCCGCCGGCCAGTATCTGTTCTATCCGCTTCAGGCCGGCCTGCACGTCCGGATTGGACGGATCCAGCTGTTTGGCGATGGTCCACTCGTCCCTCGCCTTGTCGTAGCTGGAATCCTGGAAAAACTTCAGGCCGTTCAGATAGTGCTGCCTGGCGGCCACCTTGTCTTCCTGGGTTACCGCGGCCGGCTTCTGCTCCTCCGCCTGCTGCTGCAGGGCCATGCCCGACTGCTTGGCTTCCTCGGCGGCCTTCTCTCTGGCGGCCTCCTCGGCGGCCCTGCGGTCGGCCTCTTCCTTGGCGCGGCGGGCGGCCTCCTCCGCGCGGCGCTTTTTCTCGGCGGCCTCCAGCTTCATCTGCTGGTTGGCACGCTTAATCAGCCTGTCGATATAAGGCATGTCGTCGGCGTATGGCTTGGCCTTGTCCCATTCGGCTATCGCATCGGTGTACTTGCGCTGCCCGTAAAGCTTCCTGCCGGAGTCGACGAAACCGTTCTCGATCTCCTGCCTCACCTCGGCAAGCAGCTTGGCGGCCTTGGAGTCGCCGGGCTGCACCTCGAGGGCCCGCTGCAGGCCGGCGTAGGCCTGGGTGAGGTTGCCCTGGGCATAAAACTCGAGCGCTTCCTTCAGCCTGTCGTTGGCCTTCTGCTGGCGCAGCTCATCCTCTATGCGGGACACCCATTCCACCGTCCGCCCGTCCCTGGGCTTGATCAACAGGGCGCTGTAAAGATTGTCCAGCGCGCTCTTCAGGTTGTTCTGCTTGTAGGCGTCCATGCCCCGCTGGAAGTAGTAATCGTTCAGGTCCTCGTTCATCCGGGAAAGCCAGTACTTGGCCTTGATGTTATTGGGGGATAATTTGACGACCTCCTCCATCTTGTCGTGGGCCTCGATTATACGGCCCTCGTTGTAGTAGGAGAGCGCGTCCTTGAAGCGGTCCTCTATCATCAGCCTCTCGCTCATGGCCGGGCGCGCGCTGCCGCGCAACTGGTTGGAGGCGTCCAGCAGCATCTGCGCGTCCTTGAAGTTCGGGTCTATGGAAAGTATCTTCGTCGCCAGGTCCTTGGCGTCCTCGTACTTGCCGCTGCGGTAATAGTCGAAGGCGTTCTCGTAGATATCCTCCAGCATCGCGTCCTGTATCTTCGCCTTCTCCAGTTTCACGGTCTCAAGGAACTTCTTCTTCTCCTCCACGTCGCTCATGGAATCCAGGCCCGTCTTCCGCAGGTCCAGGAACAGCGACTCTTCGCTGCGCGGCGCCTGCGGCGGCGGCTGCTGCGCGGCGGCAGGGGAACACGGCGCCGCGAAAAGGACCAGCAAGGGGATGATGTTCGCCATATAGAGCCTCGTTAGAAAGGCATACCGCCCTTTATCAGCCCGCTGACCATCGGAGAAAGCATCAGGATAAACACCGTCGGGAAGATAAAGATGAACAGCGGGATCAGCATCTTCGTGGAGGCCTGCGCGGCCAGTTTCTCGGCCTTGTTCAGGCGGCGGAAGCGCATGTCGGCCGAATAGTTGCGCAGCAGGTCCACGAGGCTGGTGCCCAGCTCGTCCGACTGCACGATAAGGCCGACGAAGGAGCGCACCTCCTGCAGGCCCGTGCGGTCCGACAGGCGGCGCAGCGCGTCGCGGCGGGAATAGCCGAGCTGCACCTCGTTGATGGTCTTCTCGACCTCAAGTTCCAGCCCGGTCTTGACCGGGGCGATCTTCACGATGCGGTCGAAGGCGGTCATGTAGTCGAGACCCGATTCTATCATCAGCGCGGCCAGGTCCACGAACGTAGGGAAGTTGTGGATGATGTCCTCCTGGCGGCGGCGGATGCGGCCCGCGTAGATGCCGGTGTCGGGGATCATGAAGCCCAGCGGCGCGAAGATCAGCGTGAAGACCGAGCCCGTCAGCACGTAGAACACGACCGGCAGCAGCCCCCCGACCAGCAGCTTGAGGTGCAGCATCTTGAGGGGATTCGTGCCGGAAGGGCTGCCCAGCAGGACGTAGGTCTGTTCCAGTTTCCTTTCGAAGCCGAGCTTCCTGGCGAAGAACAGGTCCAGCTTGTCCCACATGTTCTTGCTGTTCTCCAGCTTGGCGAAGGAGGAGATGTTCTTGCCCTCCATGTCGCTGATGTCGCCGATCGGGGAGCGGTCCTCCTCGCGCGGGGCGAAGAAGCGCTGCACCGCCGTGAAGGTGGCGAAGGAGCCGATGATGGAAACGGCTATAAGGAAGAACTGTGTAAGTTTGTCCGTCATACGCGTATCTTCCCGAGGCTGGAGACGACCTTCATGCCTATGCCGATCCAGACGGCGCAGAAAATGAAGACTCCCATCCCCAGCGGACTGCCGTAGAAACTTATCATCTGGTCAGGCTGGAACATGAACATCACGCCGACCATGACCCACGGCATGATGCCCACTACTATGGACTGGATCTTCTGCTGCGCCGTCATGGCCTTGGTCTTCTCGTCCAGCTTGGATTCCTCGCGTATGTCGACGACGATGCGCTCGAACACCTTGGTCAGGTTGCCGCCCATCTGGCGTTGCAGCACGATCGCGCGGATCATGTAGGAGAGCATCTTGGAGGACACGCGCTCCTCCATCACGCCGAGCGCCTTCTCGAACGTCATGCCCAGCTGGTAGTTCTTGATCACGAGCCCGAACTCGTCGGAGATCGGGGGCAGCAGGTCCTTCGAGACCATCTCGAAGCCCTGCACTATGTCCAGGCCGGAACGAAGGCAGTTGGCCAGCAGAATAAGGCCGTCCATCAGCTGGCCGTCCACCTTGCGGCCGCGGGCCTGTTTCATCGCGTTCAGCACGAAAGCGGGCGTGCGCAGGCCGATGAAGAAGCCCAGAGCCGACAACACGAGAAAGGCGAGGATGCTGCCCGTGAACATGCCCAGCAACGCCAGCAGGATGGCCGGGCCCAGCACCAGGTACTTGACGTTGATGCTGATGAACTGCCGCGAGAAGGCCTCCGTGAACGTGGCCACCTTTTGAGCGTAGTTCCCCATCAGCGCGTTGGTCTTTTCGTCGTTAAGGGCGAAGTAGGCCTGCACGGCCAGGAATATAAGTATGATGCCCAGAATCGTCAGCGCGGTGTTGACCACCTTCTCCGTCTGGGATTCCTGCGGCGGCGGCGCGTAGACG
>JAJYJH010000005.1 GCA_021789695.1 bacterium
TTGACGCTACAAAATTTTGGGGTTAAGCGGAATTAAAGGAGGATAAACCTATGTGCGAATTCAGTTTTGACGCTACAAAATTTTGGGGTTAAGCGGAATTCATTAAAACTACTGTAGCAAAAGGAACTAGTTTTGACGCTACAAAATTTTGGGGTTAAGCGGAATTGAGCTGGTCCAGCGTGGCCTTGACCGGGAGTTTTGACGCTACAAAATTTTGGGGTTAAGCGGAATAGGATCTCATAGGGGACTCCTGCACCCCAAACACCCCAAATGATGTATAATGGTTTCAGCGTCTTAACCAAACAAAGAAAATTTCGGCCACTGCCTAGCACGCACGGAATTTTCCTAAAACATAAAAACCGCGGACCTAATCAGTCTGCGGTTTTTATTACCAAAACTGCAATTGTTCTTTAATTTGCGGCTGTTCGTCTATTCGCCGCAGTAATTTGCGCTTTCCCCTACTCAAAGTAAGCATACCTCCCCACTGACCGTCGGTCATAAACAGGCATTGTACGGTACCGGATTCCGGCACCATCCCCCTCAATTCATTGACCAATCCCTGTTTTTTCTCTAGCGTGACGGAGGACCTGGCATAAGCCGAATACTGAAGCATGAGGTAACCGGAATCGAGAAGCTGATTCCGAAAATGCGCCGCATCCTTTCGTTCCTGCGCGGTAGTTACCGGCAAATCGAACAAGACAAGCAGCCAGCCCATGCGGTACCTACTTACCTTCCCCATTATTGTCTGGTCCTTTTATCAGAGGAAAGTCTATCTCACCCGCCGCCCCTCTTTGGAAAGCGCCGCCCAGACTTTCAATGTAGCGGTCTATGGCGGTAATAAGCTTGAATTTCCTGCCATCGGTCATGGTCAATTTATATTCTAAAAGTTCAGCGGCCACATGTTTAACCCAAAGCCCTATATCTTTGCGCCGGTTCGCCCTGTAATAGGATAAAAGCAGCAGGTCGCAAACCGGCCGCAGCGGTTCCATCATGTCATACAGAAGGGGTTCCGCTTTGAACCGGAATCGGTGGTGTATGCCCAACTCCGGGTTCAGCCCATGGGCAAGCAGACTCCTGTGTATTATCGCGGAAATGACCGCGTAGCTGTAATTGAGCATCTGGTTTACCGGATGCTCGGCGACGCGTGTTTCCCGGGCCGCCGGGCCTTTCCGGCCGTAAAGAGCGAAGTAGCGCTGCCAGTAATGCCTGGCGGCATTCCCCTCGTCCAGTTTGCCGGAGAGTGCCTGCTCTCGCAAAGTATGCGCAGCCCCATAAAGGTCAAGAACCGCGGCCTGATTACTAGTTTTTGCCTTAACCACCCGCTCCCACATGGCGTCGGCCGCGGCCGGAGCGAGGGCGATCTGCCGGGCAAATATATCCTGATGGATTACGGCTGGTAAGGGCACGGTTTTACCGCAGGGGCGGTAATTTTCGTCGCAATGCAGAACTATCCCCTTATTGGACACTATCCTGGAAATAGCGTCGGAAGTGAAAGCCACACCGCGGGCCGCTATTATTACCGCCAGTATGTCGGACAAAGGCGCCCGTTTTTCAACACCGTCACCACGGCAAACCAGGCAACCTCGGTCTGCGCTCAGGCTTGAACCATGGCCGAGCACATGGATAATGTGGTAGCTCATTGGGAGACAACCATGAGCCCACCTTCTTCTACCAGATAACCTATATTCAATTTGCTGGGAACAGGATTGCCATCCGGGCGTTCTAACGCAACCTGGCCTGTATAAGATATCGACCTCAATATATATCGTCCGCTTGGAATCTTGCACGTTTTCCGAATTTCCACAGTCTGGCCACTGCGGAAGAACAGGACATTCTCCCCGCCATACTTTGCCTGGATTGTGCCCCTCTTCGTCCGCAATGATTCCCACACATAAACCGGTTCGACGCGCCACTTGCCCTTTTCGTCCTTGTATACCAACTGCCCCAGATGCTCCTTTTTATCTCGGATATATTGACCAGGCATTGAGTTCTTCCTGGGCTCAAATATCTCGCCGTGCTTTTGAGGCTTAAGGCCGTCAGGCCCGGCCGTAATCCCCCTTGCTTCCACGTAAGCAATTTTCCTGGGCCGTGTCCCGTTCTTACACTTATACCCAGCGATAAAAGCGGCCCAGTCTTCCTGCGTGGGGTTAGCTGCCAGTTTGCGCTCAAACTCCCCCCGTATCTGCCCGCTGTAGATATACCGGACACGCTTTTTGGCGTCAGCCACTTTCAGCTTTCCCCAATCCTCAAGCCGGGTAGGTTTATCGCTTGTTTTCGCCGTGGTGATAGCGACATAATCAGCATCGCCTTCGGCCTTTCTCATTCCCAGCATAGTATCCGCTATGACTGGCTTTTTGAATTTCACATTTGTAGGGACCACCGTCTCGAGATTCTTCTGCGCGTAACCGGTATGGAACCAGGCCGGCAGGTTGAAGTCCCCGGTTTCCTTGTTGTATTCCATATCCGCTTCCATTGAAATCACCAGTGCGTCCAGAGCGTGGTGCCGGAGATTACCGCGATTCTTTGCTTTCCCCGCCCTAACAAGCTTCAAAAATTCCTCATCGGTTTTGTCCGGGTGCAGCAGGCGGTCAAGTTTATAGCGCCGGCGAACACGCGCGGTCTGCGCTCCATTGGATACAAACACGCGTTTACTTTCGCCCTTTACGCCTTCGGCCCAGCCAAAATACAAGGATGTTATATTTTGCGCCAGTTTGGCTATATATGCCGTTTCAGCCAGAGCTGTATATTTTCCCACCAACTTTTCCGGCTCGGTGGAAAGCAATAATTGCCGCTTCTTCGGGGATAGATGGCAGGAATTTCTGGCTATTTTTTCCTCCAGCTTATCCCAGGCGGGAGTATTTGCCAACCACTGGTATGGGGTCCTGTCCTTTTTGGTCTGGTTATTGGAGTAGCGCGTCAAGACCAGATTATAGAAAGCGTCCGGGCCACCTGCGGAGCGCGGCACGATATGATCTATTTCACAGGATGCGATATCAGTCTCGGCTATTTTCTCGTTCTCACCCGCCTCGTAATAATCCAGCCCGTCCTGTTCTCGAAAAAGCCGCATCTTCAGCAGGCCGTCGCCTTTCAGACCCAAGCCCTCCGCCACTTTATATGCAATGTCGCGGGCTTTCTGATTATCACGGATACGCTTCTCATATTCCTTTTTAGCTTTCTCGCCCATAAAGTCTTCGCGGACGAATTCGAAATATATCTTATCCGGAACTCCGTGGGCGTCTTTCATACTCTGCAGGCGGCTCACCAGGTAATGCAGACGGTGCCTTACAACGGGATTGCGGACATCGTTAATTATCTCGTTTATGCGCCGCTGGCTGTCCGCGGCGCTGCCCAGGATGGATGCGTCTTTAAGGCGGTTGTCCGGTATGTGAATGGCATACCAGGAGTTCCCCATATTCTTAAGGAATTCATATTCGCTTGTCAGAAGCCCCTTACGCGGATCTTCGTTCTTAAAACCTTCCGCCTTCGTCGCATGGAATTCTGCCGGACCTGCGCCCGAAAGCAGTAACTCTTTAACCAACCGCAATGCCGGGCGGCAATAGGAAGAGCGCCCGCCGATCTTGGGAGCTGGGATATTAGGATGCGCCGGATTGACCTCGCAGCCCATGCGGTTAGCCAGCCATTTACGCCATTGCGTAGCGGTAAGATAATACTGTGTTTTCCATACCCCTTTCTGAAACAGCAAAGCGTGCCAGGCGGCCTGCGGCGAGTCACCAGTTTTCTTGTTTTCCTGGAGCGGATATGCCTGCGGCCAGACGTTTTCAACAAAGCCCCGGAATATTTCGGCAAGTTGGGCAGGCTCAAGGGCGCAATCCGGCTTATCGCCGTATGAGTAGCGAATATTTTTCAATGCCAGCAAAAAGCGCACTTCCTTATTAAGCGGGTCTTCTGCCTTGCAAACATTTAGCCTGGGGACAAGACAGCATTTATTTACGGCGCGGTTGTCGAATCGGGGCGTTTTCTGCGCGAATATTCCCTCTCCTTCTTTTTCCCCGCCCCGAATATGCCGCCATTCTTTGGAGTTCGTTATGGACGGAAACGCTACTCCCGGCTCTCCGTACATCACATGGTTTTCCCGGCCTTTCAGTTTAGGGAACAACTTTGCGGCCTGGGCGAGCAGCAACTTCAGCTCCTTCTCAACAAGCCGCCGCGGAGCTACGAAAGCTACGCCATCTTTATTCCTGGCAGCGCCGGGAGCGGGTGTTTCATGGCGCAGTTTAAAATCTTCCGGAAACCGCGGGTTCCATAAGCCCATGCGCTCCGCCTCATAGTAGCAGGGCAGACGGCAAGCTTCTGGATAGGTTGCAAGACGCGCCTCGTACGCGCCGGCGGCGGTGGAATTTTTCTTTTCGTCCTCATGGTCTTCCGGTTCGTGCTCCGCGGGCACGACGTTTTCTTCGCCTTCATCCTCCGGGATATTTCTTTTTGAGTTCTTAGCCCATGGCAATTCCTCTGCAGGCATAAAGCCGCGATGCTGCAGCGCGGACCAGACAGCTTTAAACACCTGCCAGCCAGCCAGCGGTTTCCCCTGCGCAAGAGCTATGCGAAGCAGTGCTGAATTGTAAATAGTGTCGTCACCGGAAGCGGAAAATTCCCGCAACATGCGCGGATCAGGGTTATGCCGCAGAAGGTTCCCCTCCGAAGGACCATAGATAGGCTGGCGGGTCTCCAGCGTCTCTATGCCGCACTCGGCGCAGCATTTTCGCCACCACGCCTCACGTTTTCGGTGCGCCAGCCGTGTGCGGATCATCCGTCTGCGGGTCGCGGCATCATCAGTGGATGCGTATTTCTCAGGGATTAATAAGGACTCCAACCGCTTAACTTCTTCACCCTGCCTCACACATACACCAAGGCTGGCGACTCCCATATCAAACGCAAAAACAGGTCCCTTCTTATTGGACATCTTCTCCCCCTAATTTATCTCAAAACGGTAGTAGTGAAACGTCCCCGTAAACGGTCTCTTCTGTTATTTAAGCAAATACTTCGTATTCTTGTGCGCCCCCTCCGTAGATACTACCCCGGCTTTTAGCAGTGGCTTAAGCGCGTAATGCGCGCCGGGGGCGGTTACGCGCAGGGCGCGGGCTATTTCCCTTATGCCAAGCGGGCCGCGCTCGCGCAGGGTACGCAGAAGTTTTTCCTGCCGCAGAGTAAGGGACACGGGCAAACCTTTGCCCTTCAAGCCGAGAGCGGCCATGCGGCCCTGCACACGCTCAAGTGTCTCCAACACGGCTTCAGACATGAATTCCAACCAGGAACCCAAGTCTTCCCCTTCCACCTGCACGCGCTGGAGGGCTTTTATGTACAAGGCGCGATTCTCAAGTAATATTTCGTCCAGGGCAAAAACATGAAGCGTATCAAAACCAGCCATATAGAGCTGCCAGATAGCCAATGCCCTGGCCACACGGCCATTGCCGTCGCGAAACGGGTGGATCTCAACAAAACGCAGATGAAGCAGTGCCGAAGAAAAAACAGCCGGCAGATCTTTGGCCTCGGTATCCAGCCAATGCAGCAAATCCCGCATTAGGCCGGGGATTTTTTTCCAAGGCGCGCCCACATGCAGTCCTGCCCGCACATCCAACCGCCGGTAAGCGCCTATCGGGCCATCGTCGCAGGCCCCTTCACCCATCAGCTTATGCATGAATAAAACGTCTTTCTCGGTAATATGCGCGGCCTTCTCACGCTTTTGCAGCCATTCCAACGCGGCAAGGTAGTTCTGCGCCATTCGGACGTCTTTATTGGGGTAGCCAAGGGCCTTTTTCCCCTCCATAAGCCCCTTCACGGCCTCAAGGGAGAGGGTGCAGCCCTCTATGGCGGTCGAACCCCAGGCGGCGCGGGCCATGGCGTCTTTTACCAGGGAAGGCACCCAGGGAACCTTTACGGCAGAAGCACGAATCTGCTCTTTGATCTCCGTTATGCTTTCCAGAAGGCGATAGACCCTGGCGGGTACCTTAAATTCAGGCTTATACATGCATAAAGTTTACATAAAGTTATTCGTAAAGTCAAAACGATATTGGTTTAGGAAGCGTCATGCTTATTCGGCAGTTATGAGGCATCCGATTCACTGGAAAGTGATCGGTTGAAAATGGTGATCGGATTGGTGATCGCTTCTAGGTCTGTCTAGCGACTTCTCCTGATTCGTCAGGAGAATAAAAAAGCACGACTCTCGTCGTGCTTATTCTACCGAGATGCCCATGCTTCCTTCAATTTACACCCGAAATCTTAACACAACCGAATCCCCCTCGCTTCAGCTGGGATGAATTGCAGGGGGGAGGTCAGACGACGCCATTAAATTAGCCGGGATCAGCGGCTCATTAAAATCAGCAAAATATGGACGAAACTTATCAAGCAACTTTTTAAATTCAGACATCTGTTCCACAGGTCTATTTTTCCATGCCACAAACCCCAAGTTCAATGGAATTTTCTCATTTGGATATGCGTAGTTGAAAATCATCCAATAACGAAAACCTGCTGCAAGAAGCAATTCCCTTAAGGCATCTCTATCAAATAGAGATTTATGCAATTGTTGAGTCCAATATTCAGGAGCCATCTCGGGATCTCCGTGTGTATATCGGTACACTTGAAATAAGTCGAAGTATTCACTGCGCCCAGGATGGCCAGGAAGGCGCGAAAGGTAGGATTCCGCGATTACTTTAAAATCCGGCAGCATCAAAAAAACGACAACGCCATCATGATTCAAAACCCTGTGGCAGTCTTTGAGCAAAGGAATTTGTTGTCTTCTGTACAAATGTTCAAAAAACGCACTGGAAAAGATCAAACTTACACTATTCTCCTTAAACCTGCGCAAACTGCCACAATCCATAATCACATCAGCCGCCCTTGTCGCCCGATATTCGCAGTTCAACATACCAGGCAAATGCTGATCTCCACATCCAAGATGCAACTGAAGCCCACTTTTAGTTTTATAAAGATGGCGAGCCTTCGCGCGCCATAACAGCGCAGCACGAAGTTTTCGATAAAAATATACCGGCGTTTTTAGTAATTCAAAGACATGTTTAGCGGCCAACACATCATTATCTCCAATTTTGTTTCTTGCGAAGTTTTTCCAATCCGAGAAGCCCATATTCACCCCTTGGCAGCGCGCTTTCATCTCACACACATGGAAAGGCGCTTACCTAGATAAAGTTATTGTAAGGAAGGCGACATAAAGCCCTCCGTTTACCAGCAAAGCTCCTATGGGCAGCCCGCCGGAACGGGCATTGAGCCGAAGCCACGCCGCGGCGACCAGGGTGATTACCATGCCGGTCAGCACCTCGACGCGCGGCTGCCAGGGCGTGAGCATGATGCCGATGGCCGGAAGCAAAGTACCCTGGAACACCATGGCCCCCGTGATATTCCCGAAAGCCAGAGTATCTTTGTCGCGCCGGATCCAGAGGATGCTGTTGACCTTCTCCGGCAACTCGGTGGCGATCGGGATAATGAGCAGCGAGATCAGCAGCGCGGAGACACCGAGCAGATGCGAAACCCCGTCCACCGCGGTAATAAATCCTTTCGCCCCGAAGACAAGGAGCGCAAGCCCGACGGCGAGCTGGACCAGGATGGTCGCCAGGTTCGTAGGCAAGCCAAGCCGGCCCAAGAACATTTTTTCATCCGCCTCCGTGCCATGTCCGTCTTCGACCAGCTTTTCCGAAGCCCGCAGCGTAAGCATGATGTAAACAAAATACGTCAGCACCAGCGCGAAACTTATCGCTCCGCGGATATAGCGGGCCTCCTGCGGAATATACATGGAGACGGCTGCCAAGGTGAAGGCGCATAAAAAGAAATTCAGGTCGCGCACAAAACCTGTCCGCTCCGGCCGGATATGTCCGCTCACCCCCCGCCTCCGGAGAATGGTTAGCGCCATAAGACAGGAACTTAATGTGGACAGCATAAGCGGCGCGCCTAGTATGGCGCCCACGCCAATCTCCTCGTTCACGTTAACGTTAGAGGTCCCCGCAAAAAGGGCGAGCAAGGGGACCATTGTTTCCGGGAGCGCCGTTCCGACGGCGGCGAAGATAGAGCCGGTCATACCCTCGGAGATCCCGAGTTTATCCCCGAGATGTTCCAGCGCGTTGGTAAAAAGCTCCGCGGCGGCCAAAATAACGAAGAGCATTAAGATCAACCGCAACCCGAAACCAGCCATAATCCGCTCCAATACTGCGCAAAGAATTCCCGCTTAATGCCGTTCAAAAACCAATCTTAGAATCAGAATATGTTTGGCCCCCTGATCTTATGAGGTTAACGGTCAGAGATACCGGCAGACCTTTATCCTTCAAAACAGGAGGGGCACGCGGCTATTGCCGTCACGGAACGGGTGGATCTCGACAAAACGCAGATGAAGCAGCGCCGAAGTATCGCGCAACAACGCGGAAGGTTGACGTAACAGCTTTGGATAAAATTATCCGGCGCTACTTCTGAATCTCCAGCGTATCCACGACCTCCCCGGACTTGTCGTAGACGGTCATCTTCAGGTCCCTGTCCCTGACGGCGAAAAAGGCGAAGGTGTACTCCGGCAGGAATTTCGCCGACCAGGGCTCGGTGCGCTGTTCTACGCCGAGGGACATTCCCCCTCCGCCCAGCGTCACGTAGGTGACGCCGGCCACCTGGTCGGGGGTCCCGTCCTTCAACGGCACCGTGCGCTCATAATCGCGGTCCTGGCCCTGCAGCACCAGGTCCACACCGTACTTTTGGAAGAGCGGCTCCAGCGTCTTTATCTCGCCCTCGCGCGGCTCGGAGCCGGTGGAATAGAGCGGCTCATTCAGCACGACGAACCTCCACGCCTTGTCCCTGGCGCGGGCGAGCACATACTCCAGCCACTTGTACTGCTTTAGCCCTGGCCTCAGGCCGGGGGCGTAGCGGGCGCCGGCGAAGGCGTTGGCGTCCAGCACCACGAACCGGGCGTTGCCTATGTCGAAATAGTAGTAATGCGGATAGAGGCCCGTATACGGCACGCTATGGAACGGAACGTAGTTGTAGCGCAGGAACTCCCGGCCGGAGGGCTTGTCGTAGTCAGGGCCGTAGTCAGACAGACCCAGCGTCGGAAAGAACGGGACGTGCGCCAGCATGGAGGAATAGGGCACGAAGAATTCGTCATCCGCCTCGGAGTCCCTGCCGGAGGAAAGCATGTCCCCGGTGTGCAATAGAAAGTCCGGCGTGAACCTGTCCATCTGCGCCGCCAGGTCCCTCTGGTCCTGCGAGCCGGAGCCGGACCCGCCGAAGGCCAGGAAGCTGAAGTCCGGCCTGTCCTCTTCTGGGAAGGTGGCGAAAGTGCCCTGGTAGGCCTGGTAGTCGCAGGTGCTTTGCTCCACAGGCAGGTAGATGCGGTAGCAGTGCGTGGTGTCCGGCAGCAGGCCGTAGAGCTGCACCCGGTGCTCAATGCCGGGCCCCGCCGGAGTGAGGAAGCGCTCGCAGTCAGGTGCGGCGCCGTAGGAGAGCCAGGCCACCGTGTCGGCATCGGTGCGGAAGCGCACCGTCACGTCGGTGGGGCCCATGCTCTCCAGGTATGGGCCGCGGGACAGTCCGGCGGCCCCGGCCCTCCCGGAGAGCAGCAGCAGCGGCAGCAACAGCGCGGCGGTCCTCATCTACCGTCAGACCCGCAGAAGAGCGGCGTGACCTTGAATTTAACCGCGTCGATTACGCCGCGGTCGGTAATCCTGAGTTCTGGGATAGGCGGCAGCGTCAGAAAGGCCATCGCCATGAAGGGGTCGCTGAGCCTTGAGCCGAGCATCCGGGCGCTCTCGGAGAGGCGCTTGAGCTTCTCGCGCACGAACTCGGAACTGCGGTCCGACATCAGGCCCGCCACCGGCAGAGGCAGGGCCTCCAGCACCTGGCCATTGAGCGCGGCCACTATGCCGCCCTGCATCTTGACCACCTGCACGGCCGCGGTGTACATATCCCCGTCGTGCGTGCCGATGACGACTATGTTATGGGAATCATGGGAGACGGAGGAGGCTATCGCGCCCTTCTTCAGGCCGAAGCCCCTCACCAGGCCCTTGGCTATGCGGCCGGAGGCCATGTGGCGCTCTATCACGGCTATCTTCAGTATGTCACGCTCCGCGTCTGAGGAAACGTAGCCGCCATCCTGCTTGACCGCCTCCACCGTCATCTTCGTCACGATCTGGTCCGGGACGACGTTGATGACGCGCGCGTATTTCCCCTCGGCTTTCAGAGCAAAATCCTCGTGCTCTATCCACTTCACGTTGACGGTGCCGCGGGCTTTTCCCTCGTAATCCTTTATCACGCCGGGCGCGATCTTTCGGTCGGAGGCGACCAGCCTGCCGTTCTTGAACACCTTGGTTATTTTAAGGCCTTTGAGGTCCTGCAGTATGACGAGGTCCGCCTGGTAGCCAGGGGCTATCGCGCCCAGGTTCTTGAGGCCGAAGTATTCGGCCGTGTTGATTGTGGCCATCTGAATCGCGCGGATCGGGTCGACCCCGAGCTTTATCGCCGTGCGGACCAGGTAGTCGATGTGCCCCTGCTTCTCGATGTCCTCAAGATGGCGGTCGTCGGTGACGAAAATGAATTTGCGCGAGTTTTCCGAGTTAACCAGCGGCAGCAGGCCGCGAAGGTTCTTGGCGGCCGTGCCCTCACGGATCATGATATACATGCCGGCGCGCAGCTTCTCGCGGGCTTCGTCCACGTCCGTACACTCGTGGTCGCTGGTGATGCCGGCCGAAACGTAGGCGTAGAGTTGTTTCCCCTTAAGCATGGGCGCGTGGCCGTCTATCACCTTGCTGCCGGCTATGGCGATCTTCTCCAGCACGCCGCGGTCGCGGAGGATGACGCCGGGGTAGTTCATCATCTCGCCTATGCCCAGCACGCGCTCGTCGTTGAGCAGCAGCGACAGGTCGTGCGCGTCCAGCTCGGCGCCTGCGGTTTCCAGGGAGGTGGCCGGCACGCAGGAGGGCAGCATCACGTAGACGCCCAGCACCGCGTTGAGGCTGGAGGACATCATGTAGCGTATCCCGTCGAGACCGAGCACGTTGGCAATCTCGTGCGGGTCGATGACCACGGAAGTGGTGCCGCAGGGCAGCACGGTGCGGGCGAACTCGGGAACCTTTACCATGGAGCTCTCTATGTGGACATGGCCGTCTATGAAGCCGGGGGACACGTAGGCACCCTTCAGGTCCATCGTCTGCTTGGCCTTGTAGTCGCCGAAGCCGACCACCTTGCCGCCGTGCACCGCCACGTGGGTGCGGTGTATGTCGCCGGAGAAGGTGTTGATCACGCGGGCGTTCCTGAGCAGCAGGTCCACGCGTTTGGCCCCACCTGATATTTCTATCGTACTGCGCAGTTTGTTAAGGCTGGAATCGGCTTCCATCATAAGTATCGCACCTCTCGTTCCCGGATAATATAATTTTACATATTACCGGCGCCTTCCGCAAAACGGGAGCCTCGCGGCGGTTTTTTTGTATCATTTCATGGTTCCGGCGGCCGGGTCAGCACGATGAAAACACGTTTACCCTCCAACTTATGGTCCTTCGCGGCGGCGGCCACGCTGCTGCTAGTCGCGCCGCTATGTATCCTGCTATACACCAACCTGCTCGACTGGACCAGGACCGAGGTGCGGCTGGCTAACACCCGCGCCGCCGTCTCCGCAGCGGAAAACCTCTATTCCACCACGCTGGCCGCGGAGTCCGGAGTGCGCACCTACCTGGCCACAGGACACGCCGTCTCACTGGCGGACTTAGAGAAGGATACGGCCGCAATGCTACGGGACATCTCCTTTCTGCGCCAGTTCTCCGGGAAGAGGCCGGCTTATTGTGGCAACGTCAACAGGCTCGGCGAGCTCACCGGGGAGCGCCTCGCCGCTTTCAGGACCTCGATACAGGCCCGCAGGAGCGGCCCCCTCCAGGCAGGCCGGCTGTCGGCGCTGACCCGCCGCGGGGACGCGCTGACCTTGCGGCTGCGCGACGAGGTCCACGCCATGCTGGGAACGCTCCGCTCGAACCAGGGTCTGATGCGCCTGGAACTTAACGCCGGGAGAGTGCAGAGCGGCCGCCTGCTGGCTGTAATCTTCTCCGTGCTCTTCATCTTCCTGCTCACGGTTTTTTACGCCCTGCTGCGCGGGGAAGGCAGGAGGCGCCGCGCCGAACTGGAACTAGCGGACCTCAACGCCAGGCTGCAGAGCGTGCTGGACTCCGCCACCCAGCTCTCGATGATAGCCACCGACCTTTCCGGCAAGATAACGCTCTTTAATTCAGGAGCGGAGAAGATGCTGGGCTACTCCACAGCCGAGATGGTTGGCAAGGCCACGCCGGAGCGCATACACTTGAAAGAGGAGGTCGAGGCCCGGGCCCGGGAGCTCTCCGCTTCGCTGGGGCGCGAGGTTAGTGGCTTCGACGTCTTCGTGGAGCTGGCGCGCGCCGGCGGGCACGAGAGGCGCGAGTGGACCTACGTCCGTAGGGATGGCACTAAGGTTCCAGTGGAACTGGTGGTCACCGCCATCAAGGACCACTCGGGCCTACTGACTGGCTTCCTCGGGCTGGCCACGGATATAAGTTCCCGCAAGAGATCCCAGCTTCAGATGCGCAAGCTCTCCACCGCGGTAAAGTCCAGCCCCACCTCAATAGTCATCACCGGTAGGAATGGCGCGATAGAGTACGTCAACCCGAAATTCCTGGAACTGACGGGCTACGCGGAGAACGAGCTTATCGGCCAGAACCCGCGTCTTATAGCCTCCGGCAGGACCCCCAAGAGCCTCTACAAAGAGCTATGGGACACGCTGCTCTCAGGCCGTAATTGGCACGGCGAACTGCTGAACCGCAAGAAGAACGGAGAGCTTTTCTGGGAGTACGCGGACATCTCCCCGGTAAAGGACCCGGCCGGAAATATAACCAATTTCGTCGCGGTGAAGCTGGACATCACCGACCGCAGGCTGGCGCAGAGGGAGATGGAAAAAGCGCGCGACGCGGCTGTGGAGCTGGCCAGACTAAAATCGGAGTTCCTCGCCAACATGAGCCACGAGATCCGCACCCCGATGAACGCGATTATCGGCATGACGGGGCTGCTGCTGGGCACGGAGCTTTCGCCCCGCCAGCGCGAGTACGCCGCCACCATAAGTTCCGCCGGCGAATCGCTGCTGGATATAATCAACGACATTCTGGATTTCTCGAAGATAGAGTCCGGCAAGCTACAGATGGAGACGATCGATTTCGGTCTGCGCGAGACAGTTGAAAGCGCGCTGGACCTGCTTGCCCAGCGCGCCCAGGACAAAGGCCTGGAACTGGCGTCTTTCATCGAGGAGGCTGTGCCGGACGCGCTGCGCGGCGATCCGGGCCGCGTGCGCCAGATACTGGTCAATCTGGTAGGCAACGCGATAAAGTTTACGGAGAAAGGCGAGATACTGGCGACTGTTTCCGCGGCCGGAACTACGGCGGACGGGGTAACGCTGCGTTTTTCGGTGAAAGATACCGGGATAGGCATAGCGCCGGGGGCTGGCAGGGACCTCTTCCAGGCCTTCACCCAGGCCGACACCTCCACCACGCGCAAATACGGCGGCACGGGACTCGGCCTGTCTATCTGCAAAAAACTGACGGAGCTTATGGGCGGCGAGATAGGTTTTTCAAGCGAGCCCGGCAAAGGCTCCGAGTTCTGGTTCAGGCTGCCGTTCGGCAGAACCGCCGGGCAGGCAGAAAGCGCACCGCGGAACGCCCTTGAAGGCCTGCGCGTCCTGGTGGTGGACGACAACGAGGCCAGCCGGCGGATAGTGGGGCACTACCTGGGCACCTGGAAGATGGACGCCTCCGCCGAGGCCTCGGGGGAAGCCGCCCTAGCCGTCCTGCGCGGAGCGGCGGCCGACGGCCGCCCCTTCCGCCTCGCCGTGGTGGATATGCAGATGCCGGGCATGGACGGAGCCATGCTGGCCCGGAAGATAAAGGAGGGCCTCCCGGCCGGAAGTCCGGGCGTAGTCCTGCTTACCCCGCTGGGGCTGGACCTTTCCCGTAAGGAACTGGACGCGGACGGGATTGCCGTCTGCATACACAAGCCGATGAGGCCCGCCCTGCTCCGCAGCGCCCTCGAAGCCGCGCTGAAAGCGCCCCCCGGCGCGGAGAGAGGGACGGAGCCGCCGAAGGACGGGCCGGCCCGCAAATATTTCAGGGTGCTGGTGGCCGAGGACAACACAGTCAACCAGAAGGTCGCGCTGAACCAGTTGGAGCGACTGGGTTACGAGGCGGACGTGGCGGCCAACGGCCTGGAGGCGGTGGAGGCCGTCAGGACTCGCCCTTACGACCTGGTGCTGATGGACTGCCAGATGCCGGAGATGGACGGTTTCCAGGCCGCGGCCGAAATACGCAGACTGCAGGCGGACGACCAGCGCCGCACGCCGATAGTGGCCATGACGGCCAACGCGCTGAAAGGCGACCAGGAAAAATGCCTTGCCGCCGGCATGGACGACTATATACCAAAGCCGGTACGCATCGAGAAGCTGGCCGAGACCCTGAAGCGCTGGGACGCCCCGCTCGACCCTTTTACGATTAAAGACCTGGAAGAGGTGGGAGGCAGGAACGCCCCGGAGTTCCTCTCAGACCTGGCCGAGGCCTATCTGAGGGACCTTAGGGCGCGCCTGGAGGCTATAACCTCCGCCGCAGCCGCAGGCGACGCGGAGGCGCTGCGCAAGGCCGCCCACTCGCTCAAAGGAAGCAGCGCCAACCTCGGCGCGCGCCGCATACAGAAGCTCTGCGATATGCTGGAGCAGGGCGGCGCCTCCGGAGATCTGCGCAGAGCCGGGGAGCTGCTGGCGGCTCTGGCTGCCGCCGCTCGCGAGACGGCACCGGCCCTGGCTGCGCTGATACAAGGATAAGAGCCACCAGTCCCGGACCGCCACAGGATATGCATATGATGCACTCCGCGCAAACCCTGCTGCCGCTGGCCTCGCTGGTCTTCCTGGCCGGCTTCGTGGATTCCATCGCCGGCGGCGGCGGGCTGATAACCCTGCCCGCCTACCTGGCCCACGGCCTGGACCCTGCGCTGCTGCTGGGGACCAATAAACTTTCTTCAGCGATGGGCACCTCGGTGGCCGCCGCTAAGTTGATAAAGGAGGCGCGCTTCGGCTGGGACTTCCTGTTCATCCTCATCGTACTGGCGGCCGGCGGCTCGTACCTGGGCGCCCGCGCCATCTCGCTGGTTCCGCCGGAACTGATACGCTACCTGCTGATAGTGGCGCTGCCGCCGGTGGCTATCTTCCTGGGCGCCAGGAAGACCTTCGGCCTGGCCGACACCAGCGCGGCCTACCCGGAGTGGACGCTGCTGCGCCGCTCGGGCGGCCTGGCCTTCTTCGTCAGCGTTTACGACGGGTTGTTGGGCCCGGGGACGGGCACATTCCTGGCGGTGGGCTTCGCCAGGCTCTGCGGCTACGACCTGCTGCGCTCCACGGCGCTGGCCAAGTTGCTGAACCTGGTCTCCAACGTTTCGGCCCTGGCCACGTTCCTGTGGTTGGGAAGGGTCGACCTGCGGCTGGGCCTGGCCATGGGCGCGGCGGGGATGGCGGGCAACTTCGCCGGCTCGCACGTGGCGCTGAAGAAGGGCGCCTGGGTGATACGCCCGATGCTCTTCCTGGTTTCCGCGGCGCTGCTGGCCAGGATAGCCTGGTCCATGCTGGGCTAGTCCACCGTCACTTCAGCATGGCCAGCAGGCCGAACCGCCCCGTCCTTTCCCCGTCCCTGCGCCAGGAATAGAACAGTTCCTTTTCTGAGTACGTGCAGAGGTGCATGGACTCGTACCGCCGCACTCCGAGCGACTCGAGCCTCAGCCTCAGCAACTCGCGCAGATTGAAGAAGTGGCGCCCCTCTTTCAGCATCAGAAAGGGTCTGTCGGCCCCGGCAGGGTAGAAGGACTTGAGGACTTTTAGGAAATCCTCCCTGACCGGGTAATTCGCCGCCGAGATCATCGGCGAAACCCCGGCGCAGACGTCGCCCGGCTCGGTGCCGAAGTTCAGCCTCATTACGTTCAGGACCGAGCCGTAAACGTCCAGCAACGCGCCGCGCCAGCCGCTATGCGCCACAGCCGCCGCCCTGTGGACGCTGTCATAGAAGACCGTCAACGCGCAGTCGGCGGACACGGCCAGCAGCGGAACGCCAGGCTCCGCCGTGACAAGCGCGTCGGTGTTCTCCGCCGGCACCCCGCCGGCGCGGACCACAGCCACGTTGGCTGTGTGGCGCTGGCGCATACGCGCCAGCCTGCCCGGCTCCGCTCCCAGCGCAGCGCAGAAAAGGGCCAGGTTGCGCTCCACCTTTTCAGGCGCGTCGCCGGACTCAGTCCCCAGATTGAGCTCCGCGTACCCGCCCGCGCTCCCGCCGCCCGCCCTGGTTGAGACGGCGCACTCCAGCCCCGGTTCGTCCCTGAAGACGTCGAACCGCAGCAGTTTCAGACCGTTGCGTTCTTCCGTGTGCATTTTTCCCCCGACGCCCGCTATTTGTTATCATCTAGTTAAGATGACCGATTTCAAAGTCCGGCTGGTCCGCAGACCTCCCCCCCGGCTCCTGAAAGGCATTATAACACTTTACCGCTCACACGGCTGGTGGAAGCCAGGCGACACCGCCGCGGGCCTGCGCGGCTCCATCGCGGGCAGCCACTGCTTCGCGGTGGCCGTCTCTGACGGCAGGGTCATAGGCATAGGCAGGGCCATCAGCGACGGCGCCTCCGACGCCTACATACAGGACATGGCCGTCCTCCCAGAGGCGCGCTCGAAAGGGGTCGGCACGGCGCTGCTCAAGGCCGTCATGGACAGGCTCCACAAGGACGGCATAACATGGGTGGCCCTGATAGCACAGGACAACTCGGCCCATTTCTACCGCAAGGCCGGCTTCAGGGCCCTTAAGAGAGCCCACCCGATGCTCTCCTCAAAGACCTATGTTTAACCGCCTCAGGCCCGAGGACTACCAGACCCTCAGGCCCTATTTCGAAAAACACCGTTACCCGCTCTGCGAGTACTCTCTGGCCTCGGCCATCGTCTGGAACCGCTGCCTTTACGAGGTGAGCTGGGCGATGGACGGGGACCTGCTGCTGCTGGCCGAGACCGACCTACAGCCGCCCTCGGCCAAACGCCTGCTGCTGCCGCTGCCGCTGCCTTTCAGGGAACTCCCCCCCTCCGAGCTGGCCGACATAGCGGCCCGGCACCGCCAAACGCGCTACTATTACGTGCCGCAGGACTACCGCGAGCGCAACGCCGCCGAGCTGGAAAAGTTTTTTACAGTGGACGAGCAGCCGGGCTATATGGACTACATCTACAGCACCGCCGACATGGCCCAGCTCGCCGGGCACAAGTATTCAAAGAAAAGGAACCTGATCTCGCAGTTCTCCAAACAAACCGCGGCGGCGAGGAAGGTGAAAGTGGAACGCCTTACGCCGGCGAACAACGGGGCCTGCCTGAACCTGCTGGACCGCTGGGCCAGGGACCCCGAAGCCGGCGCGCACCTGGACATGTTGAACTGCGAGCGCAAGGCCATTGTAAGCGGCCTCAGAAATTTCAGGGAGTTGGAACTTTCCGGCGTACTTGTGCGTTTGGACCGCGAGATCTGCGGCTTCGCCTTCGGTTCACGGCTTTCGGACGGAGTCTTCGTGCTGAACTTTGAGAAGGCCCTGGACAACGTAAAGGGGCTCTATCAATTTCTGGACAACGAGCTGGCCAAGCATCTGCCCCCCGGCTACTCATTCATAAACAAGGAAAGCGACCTCTGCAAGCCCGGCCTGGCCAAGGCCAAGGAATCCTATTACCCCGCCTTCAGGATAAAGTCCTACACGCTTACGCTGAAGTAATCCCGCAGGCCGCTACTGGTAGGGGTTCGCCGTCATACTGAGCAGATAGACGGCGGCCTTAACGTTGCGGTCCACCGCGCCCTTTATGATGGCAGGACCGGGATAGAAGCCGTCGCCTTCCAGTTCCACCGTGAAGGCCAGCACCTTGTCGGTGGCGTAGGCCCAGTCGCAACTGTCGCCGGTGGCTATATAAAGGGCGCTGGACTTCTCGGCGGTATAGCCGGTCAGCTTTGCCATCTGGTCCGCTATCTTGACCAGGGCCGCCTTGTCCCTGGGGTCGGCCACGTCCTCGTCGCTGCCGCCGTAGGGATACAGTATCTCGCTGGCGTAGGAGTGATAGCTGATATGCGTCCTTATGTTCTTGTGCGCCAGGAAGAAGTCGCGGATGTGCTGGCTCTCGGGCTCGGAGAAGGCCTTGGGGCCGCAGTAGGTATCCGACGGAGGATAATGCGAGGCCCCCTCCCGGCACCACCAGGAATCGAAGTTGCGGTTCAGGTCCACGCCGAAGGAACCGTCGGAGTTCTTCTCCATGTTTTTGCGGAAGTACTGGTACTGGCCGTCCTTGATGTCGTACTCCACCCCGTCAGGATTGGCCATCGGGACGATAAAGATATCCAGCGTGGAGATGTAATTTCTGATGTCCGGGGTGTTGCGGTGGTCCATCAGCCAGGACGCGAACAGCAGCGGCACCTCGTCGGCCAGGTGCTCGCGCGCGTGGATATTTCCCATAAAGAAGGCACCGGGCTTGTCGCTGGGGCCGTCGCCTTTGACGCTGGTGTTGATGCGCAGGCACCAGATGTCGCGGCCCTGCACGGTCTTGCCGATGGAGAAGACGGAGGCGATGTCACGGTTCTTGGCCGCCAGCTGCCGGAGCAGGTCGGTGGTCTCCTGGTAGTTGTGGTAGACGGCGTCGGCCTGGGGAAAGTCCCTGGACAACCGGGAGGCGTAGTCCGTAAGCGGCCGGCTGCTTAGCACCCTTACCGCCCTGGAGGAGAGGCGGTCCAGCAAGGCCTTGTCCGCTATGCCGGAAACGGTCTGCCTGTCCTTGCTGACCACCACTATGTCGAAACCCTCTTCCAGCAGGCGGGTGCGCGAGGGCTTATCCGGCGCCGCTATGGTAACCCAGTAACGCCCGTCTGCCGACTGTCCCGGGACGGCCTTGACGGCCGGCGCCGGCGCGACGGGAAGCGGGGCAGAAATCTGCTCCAAAAGCTGGTCGTAGGAGGAAGAAGAGGCGGCCGCCAGTGCGGACAGAACTGAAAGAGAGGCCAGTATAAGCGGGAGCAGTATTTTTTTCATGCTGTTAATCTCTTTGCGAATCATTGACTTCGGTCAATATATATAAATTTTAAGGGGAAACGCAACTCTCCACAAGGCCAGATGGCCCATACTAAGATAGGGCTTAAGACCTACGCTGCAGTTCTCGGCCGGGGTTAGAAAAAAAATTTAAGCCCCAGCGCCAGGTACCAGAGACCGGCCAGCAGCAGGGTCAGGCGGCCTATCTCGCTAGCACGGCGCCCCAGCCAGGGAGTGCCGAGCATGACCGGTGCGGTGAAGAGCGTGGTGGCGGAGAAGAAACCGATGAAGTAGACGAGGCCTTTAGGAACATCCGCAAGCTGGAGCAGACGTATCAATCCGGCGGCGAAGGGCGGGCAGACGTTTATACCGGTAACAAAGCCGAGCAGCAGCGGTATGCGGTGGAACCACGGGTTCAGATCCGACTTCAGCAAACAGGGGCTGTCGCGGCCGGCGAGCCTGAAGACAGCCAGGAAAACCATAAGGAAGCCGCACGCCGCCATGGCGGCCGGCAGCGCCCATGCCGGCAGGGCGTAGCGGCCGGCCTCGCCAAGCACACTGGCCAGTACGGCGAAGATAAGATAGGCGGCGAAGCGCCCCCCGGTGAACTGCAGGAAGATGCCGAAGTTGAAGTCCCAGGCCATCTTTCCCTCCGCAAGCAGGTAGGGGGCCAGCAGGGGCAGGCAGGCGGCAAGGCAGTAGAAGCCCGTGGAAAGGCCCAGCAAAAAGCCTTCGGAAAAAAGGGCCGGCACCGCTAGATGGTCACTGCCCTGTTACAGCGCTTGCACCAGCCCGCGCCCTTGCCAAAGCTGTTCTTGCGGTTCAGTTGCAGCAAAACCTTGCAGCCCGGGCAGGCCACCTCCATTCCGGCCAGGTCCAGTTTGGCGTAGTCCTTCTCGAATATTTCCTTGTTGGTATAGCGCGGTTCCAGCCATTTTCCGTCTTTCATCGTACCTCCATCAGGCTTACCCGAAAATCAGTTTGACCATATCCCGCAGCGCCGCCGGGGCCCACAGGGAAGAGAAGGCGGAGGACAGCGTCAGGGCGGAGAAAACGTAAAAATATTTCACTGATACCAGCGCGCCGGCAGCCCCGCCGAAGGACGGCAGTTCAAGGCCGAAAACAGTATAGCGCAGCGCAGCGGAAGGGCAGGCGTCCAGGCACTGACCGCAGAGGTTGCAGTAGGCCAGTATCTCCGGCCGCGCGCCCGGAGCGAAGCTTACGGCGTTCATTGGGCAGGCACGCTCGCAGGTCCCGCAGGCGGAGCACTTTGCGGCGTCGCCGGTCAGACGGAAAGGATTCAGCCGGCCCCATAAGGCCTGCCAGGCGGCAAAAGGACAGAGATAGGAGCAGAAGGTCCTTTTCCCGGTCAGCAGCGGACCCGCTACCAGCGCGGCCAGCGAGAGCCCCATCAGGCCGTACTGCGCGGCGCGCTCCCCGCCGCCCCTGGAGAGAAAAGCCCCTGTGAACTTGAACGGGCAGAGCCAGAGGCAGTACTCCGGAGCCATGTTGGCCAACGAAACCAGCAGGAAGAAGATCAGCAGCGCGGCGGGCAGGTCGCGCAGGAAACGAAGGCGGCCGGTCCCAACCAGCGGGCGCCGCACCGCGCCGCTCAGCCCGTCGTCTATGCCGCCGTAGAAGCAGGCCCAGGAGCACCAGCCGCGGCCTAGGGCAAGCGTGACGAAAAGCCACGCCGCGCCGAGCGTCAGCGGCCCCCACAACCGCCAGCCCGAGCTCATGAGCGCCAGGTACTGCTGGTAAAGATAACCCAAAAAATAGGGGGCCATGGCTATGTGGCAGTACGGGGTGCTGACAAAGCAGGTCGGGGCAAGGACCTTGTCCAGCAGGCCCAGCTTGAAATGGACCAAAAAAGCCAGGGCAGAAACGGAGAAGAAGAGTCTGCGGTAGAAGGAGACCTTCCCGGTGTAGGCGATGGCGAAAGCGGCGGCCCCGGAGAAAATGGCCCAGACCATGGCATAAAGGCGGCTTATTTCCCGGCCGACTATCAGCCCTGAAAAGATGAAAGCAGGAATGAAGACGAGCGCGAAAAAAAGGCCCGCTGCCGCGGCTTTCTTCCCCCGTGAAACTGCCGGTTCCATCGGCTGCTCCTCCAATTAGTACAATAATATCAAAATGGGGCTTTTCCTTCTATTCGGGTTTTATTCACTGCTGGCACAGGTGCTGTTACTACGCGAGGTGAGCCAAGTCTTCGGCGCGCAGGAACTTTCGCTGGCAGCCGCGCTCTCCTTCTGGCTGTTGTGGACCGCGGGCGGCGTCAGGCTGGGCTCGGGCGCGGCGAGAAGATTACCCTTCGCGGCGGCGGCTCTGCTCTTTCCGGCAGCGGCCGCGCTGAACCTGCTGCTGGCCAGGCTGGCCCCGGCTTTCCTGCCGGCCCTCTCGCGGCCAGGGCTCTTCACGATACTGGCCGGCTCCGCCCTGCTCTGCCTGCCGGCGGCCCTGGCCAACGGCTGGGCCGCCGGCGTCGCGCTGGCCGGCAGGCCGGCTTTCTTCTACGCGGCAGAGTCGGCCGGCTCCGCCGCGGCCGGCCTTTTAAGCGTGGCGTACTATCACTGGCTACCCGGCCTCGACCCGGCGATAGTGCTGGCGGCGACGGTCCCGCCTCTTGCGGCCGCCTGCGCTCTTTCCCGCCCGGTCTCGCGCCGGCGCGCGGCCGCCGCCGCTCTCTGCGTTCTGGTCTCGGCCGGCTCCGCGGCCCTGGCCCCGCGCTGCTACAGGCTAAAGCCACCGGCCCAGCGCCCGGAGTTGGTGATGAACACCGAAGGCTCGCGGCTGGCCGCAGTGAAGAACGGCGGCCTCTCCTTCTACGAGGATGGGCGCCTGCTGCACGCCCCGGAGGACCCCGCGCCTGAGGAACTGGTGCATATACCTCTGCTCTCGCTGCGCCCGCGCAGGGTGCTGATGCACGGCGGCGGGGCCTTCTTCGCCCTGCCGGAGGTGCTGAAACACAAGCCGTTTGAGATAGACATAGCAGAACCGGACCGCTTCCTGGCGGCCGCGCTGGAAAAGCTGACAGGGGCCGCGGCAGGAAAGTTCACGCTGTTGAACGAGGACCCGCGGGCTATCAAAGGGAAGAACGGCTACTACTCCGCGATTATCAACGCCGGCAGCGCCCCCGAGAACGCGGCACAGAACAGATTCTACACGCTGGAGTATTTCCGCAAGGCCGCTTCTCTGCTGGCCCCTGGAGGAGCGCTGGTCTTCCAGCTTCCGTTCGCGGCCAACTACGTGCCTCCGGAGCAGGCATACGGCGCGGCCTGCGTACTGGCCGCGGCCCGCAAGGTCTTTACACATATAGCGATACTGCCTGGCTCGAAGCTGACGGTCATAGCCTCCTACGCCCCTGTGCACCTGGACCAGGCGGCCCTAACCGCCGCCTACTCGGACAGGGCACTCAAGACCAGGACGGTGGTCCCGTCCGCTTTTCCGTTCCTTCTAGACCCCTACCGCCTGGCCTGGGCCGCGGCGGCTATCGGGGCGGTGAGGTCGCCTCCGCTCAACACCGACCTGAACCCGCTGGCCTATTTCAGGTTCTGGCGGGCCTGGCTCTCCATGGTGATGACGCCCTCCTCCCTGCTGGGCCTGGCCGGCTTGGTCCTGGCGGCGCTTGCCGCCGGGCTGAAACTGGGCAGAACCCTCAGGTTCTCCCCCGAGGAACGCACCGGTGAGGCTTTCCTGATAGGCTTCTGGGGGCTGGCCTTCGAGACGGCGGTACTGCTGGCCTTCCAGTCCGAAACCGGACGGCTCAGCCCGGAGCTGGGAGAGATGTTCGCGCTTTTCATGGCTGGCGCCGCGGCAGGAGCCTGGGCGGCCTTGCGCGCGGGGCGCCGCCTGATACCTGTCTTCGAGGTGACCGCGGCCTTGCTTGCCTTGCTGGCTGCGCTGCGGCCGGAGTTGGCGCAGTACACCTGGGGAGCGCGAGCGTTAATCCTTTCTGGAGGCGCCGTCTCCGGAGCCTTTTTCGCTGCCGCGGCGGGCGCCACGGGGCCTCAGGTATATTCCTGGGACCTTATAGGCGGGGCCGCAGGCGGGCTCGCGACGGCGGCCTTTGCCGCCCCGATGACCGGCATCGCCGGGACCATGTATCTGGCCGCAGCCTCGGCGGGCGCGGCGCTGGCCGGCTATTTCTTTTCTCTGAAGGCGTCCACGGTGAAAGAGTAGAGCTCTGTTCCCTTCTGCTTCCAGCAGTCCCGGGGAAGGCCAGCCTTCTGCGAGCAGAGTTCCCCCATGAAAGCGTCTTTGCCTGGCAGTTCCTTCCAAACCTGAGGCAGGAAGAGGCCGCTGTGCCCGTTCCCGGCCACCACCACACCCTCCTTGCCCGGTTTTATGTCCCGGGCCTTGACCGGTGTGAGCGGCGAAAGGACAGAAACTTCTATACTTACCCCGCCCAACTCTTCCTTCCCGAGCGGGCCGAACCTGCGGTCGCGGAAGGCCGCGCTGAAAGCGGCGAAGCGCACCGCGTCCACGAGCGTCATGTCCGGTTCCACCGTACCGACGCAACCGCGCAGCTTTCCGTCTTCCTTGAGCGTCACGAAGACCGACCCCGGCAGGTCCAGTCGTGGATCAGGGTCCAGGCCGGCCGGCTGCGGTTCGCCGGCGAAGACGCGCTCCAGCGTCCGGCGCGCCTCCTTCAGCAGCGCTTGCCGTTCGGCACCGGAAAGGACGAGGTCCGCCGGCTTGCCGGCGTCGGTGAAGACCCCGCTCATGTAACCCACTACGGACTCCGGACCGGCCTCGCCGCTCTCCGAAGAGGAATCCGAAAGCGCCAGCGGCGTGAACGACTTCGCGCCCAGAAGCTTCGCCGCCGTCATGCCGGCCTCTATGGCCGCCTCGCCACAGGCGCAGGTGACGAGGTTCTGGATGTTCTTGGCCAGTATGTAATGGGCTGTAGTCCAGACCAGGGCCGGGGCCATGCTCTCGATAGCCAGCTTCATCGCCCCGTCCGATTCCGCCGCCACGGCCTTCCGCGGGTAATGGGAGAAATCGGAGGACATGACTATCAGCGCCTTCCTGCCCTTCAGCGCGGCGGCCAGCGCCCGGCCGACGGCCTCGGCCGTAGCCAGATTGCCGGTGTTGAGCGTGGCGGCCAGCAGCTTGAACGGCTTCTTCAGGCGGCGTTGCAGGAAAGGCAACTGCACTTCTATGGAATGCTCCTTCTCGTGCGCGGCAGGATCGTCCTTGAAGAGCGGGCTCGACTTGATCAATTCCCTGGCCAGGGCCCGGTCCGTCGGCACCTTCCCCAGAGGGGTGCTGTAGTCGTCCGAGGCCAGGAGCGCGGCACCCCTGACCGGCGCGTAATGGCCGGTGCCCAGGATCACCACGGTATCGTAGCCGGCGTCCAGGAACCAGTAGGACATGCCGGCCACGCGGCCGGAGAAGTCGTAGCCGGCGTGCGGGGATATGACCGCCAGCACCTTGCCGGCAGGCCGCCCGGCGTCCTTAGGGACGGAAAGCCAGGCGTCCACCCGCCGGGCCAGCTCTTTCGGATTGGAAGGATAGAACTTGCCGGCCACGGCGGGCTCGCGCGCGGAGCCCGGTCCGGACAGCAGCGGCAGCGCTAAAAAAACCAGCACGGCTAACGCCTTATTGTTCATAGTCCCACTCCGTTCCGGACTACTTCCAGATACCGGGAATCCTGGTCCCGTCCCAAGGGCAGAGCCCGCCGGTGGGCGTCAGGCGGTCCTCCAGCACGGCGTAGCCGTAGCGGCGCACCAGCACGCGTCCGCACTTAGGACAGAAGGTGTTCTCCCCAGGGTCTCCCGGCACGTTGCCGACGTAGACGTAATGCAGGCCCCTGGCCATCGCTATCTCCCGCGCCTTGTCCAGCACGGCCGCTGGGGTCGGCGGCGCGTCGGTCAGCAGATATTCCGGCATGAATCTGGAGAAGAACAACGGCGTGTCGGCCCCCAGGTTGTCCTTTACCCAGCCGGATAGGGCGGCCAGGTCCCGCTGCGAGTCGTTCAACCCGGGAATCACCAGATTGACCACCTCCGTCAGCTTCTTCTTTTTCTTCAGCTCCAGCAGCGTCCGCTTGACGGCCTCCAGGTCGCCCCCGGCGTAACGGCGGTAGAAGGATGGCGTGAAACCTTTCAGGTCTATCTTCACCACGTTCATGTAGGGAAGCAGCTCGTCGAGCGGGCGGCGGTTGATGTAGCCCGCGCTGACCATGACGTTCTTCAGGCCGGCCGCGTGCGCCAGTTTCGCGGTGTCGTACATATACTCGTAGAAGACCGAGGGCTCGGAATAGGTGAAGGCCACGGAGCGGCAATGCGTCGCCTTGGCGTAGCGCACTACCTCCTCCGGGGAGAGCTCGGAGGTTACCGCGGTGAAAATCTCTCCGTAAAGCCTGCCGTCGGGACCCCGCCTAACGGCCAGGGAGGAAGGGACCGCGGACGCGGCCGGGGCCTGCTCCGGGTAGATTTGAGAGATCTCCCAGTTCTGGCAGCCCCTGCACCTGAGATTGCAGCCCGGAGCGGCCAGCGAATACACCAGGCTGCCAGGGTATATGTGGTAGACCGGCTTCTTCTCTATAGGGTCAACGTGCACCGCAGCCGGCAGGGCGTAAACCAGGGTCTTCAGCTTCCCGCCGGAATTCATGCGCACCCTGCAGCGGCCCCGCGCGCCTTCCGGCAGGAAGCAGTTCCACGGACAGAGGCGGCACCGCACGCCGTCGCAGACGGGGGCCGCGAAACGGGCGTCACGGACGTGCGGGTTACTTTCCGGAAAGAGGGAGGCGAAGGTTGAAGGAGGCGGTCTGAAGGCCGTCAGAGCCGCGGCCGCCACCGCCATGCCCGCGGCCGCGAAAGCCCAGGCGAAGGCGGCGGCCGCGCGCCGGCGGCTCATTTTTTGCTGGCCTCTTCGTACGGGTGGGCCTTGTAGAAGGCCTTTATCCGCCCGAGGATCTCTTCGCCAGATTCGGCGAAGGAGAAGAGGTCCAGGTCCTCCTCGGAGATGTAGCCCCACTTGGCCATGTTCCTGAAGTGGATGACGTCCTCCCAGTACTTCCTGCCCACCAGCACTATGGGCAGGCGGCTCTTCTTGCCTGTCTGCACCAGCGTCAGGACCTCGAAGAGCTCGTCCATCGTGCCGAAGCCGCCGGGGAACACCACCAGGGCCCTGGCCCGCATCACGAAGTGCATCTTACGGATCGCGAAGTAGTGGAAGCGGAAGCAGAACTCGGGGGAAACGTAAGGGTTCGGGCCCTGCTCCATCATCAGCGTGATATTGAGGCCCACGCTGTGCGCGCCGGCCTCATGAGCGCCGCGATTGGCGGCCTCCATGATACCCGGGCCGCCTCCGGTGACCACCACCAGCTTGCGGCCGTTGTTTAGCACGTCGGTCTGCGAGACCAGACGGCCGAAATCTCGGGCTATTTCATAGAACTTGGTGGACGCCCTGAGGCGCTTCACGGAGGCCAACTTATTGCGGAGCATCGGATTCTTCGGGTCCTTCTTCAGCATGGCCTCGACGCTCTTTACGCGCTCGTCGGTCTGCTCCTTGTCCCAGCTCCGCGCGCTGCCGAAGACCACGACGGTGGACTTAACGTCGTGTTCCTCCAGTATCATCTCCGGCTTCAGCAGCTCCAGCTGCAGCCGCACAGGGCGCAGTTCGTCGCGGCTAAGGAACTCAGGGTCGGTGTAAGCCTTGCGGTAAGCTGGCGACCTGCGCAGCGCCAGAATTTCCTTGCTGACTTTGGGGGTTTTATTCACGATGGACTCCTTGTGTCTTGGTGTAAGCGGTCAAACTGCAGCTCCGGCGCGCCGGCCCAGCCAGGCCGCCGCCGCCGCGGCCATCTTTTCCGGCGTCAGACCTATCTCCTCGTAAAGCTCTTCCGGCTTGCCCTGTTCCACGTATGAATCCGGGATGCCGAGGCGCAGCAGGCGCGGCTGCAGGCCCGCGGAATTGAGGAACTCCAGCACAGCGGAACCGAAGCCGCCGGCCAGAGAATTGTCCTCCGTCGTTACCAGCGAGCCCGCGACGGCCAGTTCCTTTATCAGTTCCTCGTCCAGCGGCTTGACGAAGCGCATATCGGCCACGCCGGCGTCTATGCCGGCCGCCTTCAGCAACTCGGCCGCCTTCAGCGCCGGATGAACCCGGTTGCCTATCGCCAGGAAATTCAGGTCGCGGCCGCGAGAGAGCGCGCGGCCGCGGCCTATAGGCAGCGCCTTCGGCTCCGGATCCATGACAACGCCGAAGCCCTTACCGCGCGGGTAGCGCAGCAGGGCCGGCCGGCCGCAGGAAAGGGCCGTAGCCAACATATGCTGCAGCTCGTTCTCGTCGGCTGGGGCCATCACGACCACGTCGGGAACCATGCGAAAAAGCCCGAGATCGAACACGCCGTGATGGGTCGGCCCGTCCTCCCCCACCACGCCGGCGCGGTCCATGGCTATGACGACCGGCAGTTTCTGCAGCGAGATGTCGTGCTGCACCTGGTCGAAGGCGCGCTGCATGAACGAGGAGTAGATCGCGGCCACCGGCCGCAGGCCCTCCGCGGCGAGGCCGGCGGCGAACGTGACGGCGTGCTCCTCGGCTATGCCCACGTCGTAGTAGCGCCGCGGGAAAGCGTCGCGGAAAAGGTCCAGGCCGGTTCCTTCCGGCATCGCGGCGGTTATCGCGCAAATCTTCGGGTCCTTCTTGGCCAGTTCCACCAGCGTGCGGCCGAACACCTGAGTGAAGGTGGGCGTCTGCGTTCCGGCCGCAGGGGCTTTCTTCGCCTCGCCGGTCCGCACGTCGAACTTCGGCGTGCCGTGGAACTCGGTGGGCGAGTCTTCGGCGGGCTCATAACCGCGGCCCTTCTTGGTTACCACGTGCAGCAACACCGGCCCCTTGAGGCCCTTCACGTAGCCCAGCACCTCCGCCAATTCGGAAAGGTTGTGGCCGTCCACCGGACCGAAATAGGTGAACCCCATCTCCTCGAAGATCATGCCTGGGAAGAACAGCACGCGGGCGCGCTTGGCCACGCGCAGCGCCTGCTTGCCCCAGAACTGGAAGCGGTTCAGGAACAGCTCGGCCTTGCGCCCGGCGTCCTGCACGGTGCCGAGCGTGAGCAACTTCGTCAAAATGTGGCCGAGCCGGCCTACGCGCTGCGAGATGAACATCTGGTTGTCATTGAGGACCACCAGCAGGTCGGTACGCAACTGGCCTATGTTCTGCATAGCCTCCCAGGCCATACCGCCGGTCATCGCGCCGTCGGCCACCACGGCCACAACGCGGTGCGAGGCGCCCTGCTGGTCGCGGGCCGCCGCCATGCCCGCCGCGGCGGAGAGCGCCGTGGAAGCGTGGCCGGCGCCGAAGGCGTCGTACTCCGACTCGTAGCGCTTCAGGAATCCGGAGAGGCCGCCCTTCGTGCGTATCGTGGCGAATTTGTCGGCTCGGCCGGTCAGGATCTTGTGGGCGTAGGCCTGGTGACCGGTGTCGAAAACTATGCGGTCGCGCGGCGTGTCGAAGACGTAGTGCAGGGCCAGTATCAGGTCGGTAGCGCCGAGGCTGGAGGCCAGGTGGCCGCCGGTGCTGCTGACACCATCGACTATCAGCTTGCGCACTTCGGAGGCGAGCGCCGGCAGCTGCTCCAGCGGAAGTTTCTTAATATCCTCGGGACCGCGGATGTTCTTAAGGAGTTCCATATCAGTTTTCCCGCCTATAGACGAAATCGGCTATGCCGGCCAGGGCTTTCTTTGGCGCTTCGGCGCCACGCACTTTTTCTAGCCGCCCGAGGGCCCGCGCCATCAACCCCTCAGCCCGGCGTCGGGCCTCGCCTACCCCGAGAAGGGAGGCATAGGTGAGCTTGCGATTGCGCGCGTCGCTGCCGCTCTTGCCCAGCTTCTCCTTGTCACCGACCACGTCGAGAACGTCGTCTGTCACCTGGAAGCAGAGTCCCATTTCCCGCCCGAAAGCGGAAAGAGCCATGAAATCCTTCTCCGGAGCCCCCGCCAGCGCGGCGCCCATCTCCAGCGCGGCGGTCAGCAGGTCCGCGGTCTTGTGCAGGTGTATGTAGGAAAGCAGTTCCAGTCCCTTGCGCCCGCGGGCGGGCGTGAGCTTCGAATCCAGGAAGCCCTCGGCCTCAAGGTCCGCCGCCTGGCCCGAAACCATGCCGCGCGCCCCGGACCTGGTGGCCAGCACCGAGGCCGCTTTCAGCAGGAACGCGGGCTTAACCCGGGCCGGATACCCCGAGGACAGCAGCACGGTGAAGGAATCGGTCAGCAACGCGTCGCCGGCCAGCACGGCCAGCGCCTCGCCGTAGACCTTATGGCAGGTGGGCCTGCCGCGGCGCAGGTCGTCGTCGTCCATCGCGGGAAGGTCGTCGTGCACCAGCGAATATGTATGCACCATCTCCAGCGCGCAGGCGGCCGGCAGTATGTCTCCGGCGCGGCCGCCGAAGATCTCGTAGGCGGCGCCCATCAACACCGGGCGCAGGCGCTTGCCCCCGGCGGACAGCGTGTAGGACATGGCCTCGGCCAGGCGCGGATGTGCCCCTTTGAGGCGAGAAACGAATAAAGGCAGCGCCCTGTTGACCGCTTGCGCCCTTTTCCTGAGGTAGAGCTCGGTACGCATTTAGAGGAAATTATACAAATATTCTCGGCCGCGGCAGGGAAGCGCGGCTACCAGACCATCTGGAAACCGAACCGGTTAGTGGCGCCGAGCTCGCCGTAGCCGACATAGGAGTAGTCTATCCTGGTCCCCCCCAGCAGGCTGTTTTTGTCGGAGACGCTGTCGAAGTTGAGGCCGAAGCCGCCACTGACTTTGGAGCCGGTGTCCTTAAGCGAGGTATAGCCGAGGCGCAACTGAAAAAGGCGCATGATGTCCACCTGCAGGCCAGTGTCCGAGATATAATTCTGGTCGCGGTATTTCACCAGATCGGAGGCGACGGTGAAGATCATAATGTCGTTCACGGTGTGAAAATCCTTGGCCAGGCCGGCCCGCAGCGAGGAAGGCAGCTGCGCGGAGGATCCCTCGAACTTCTGCGCCGAGCCGAAGTTCATGGCCGAGGCGCCCAGCTGCAGGTGGTGCGGCAGCACCAGCAGCACGCCGGCGTCGAAGGCCATGGCGGAGGAAGACGTGCCGGCCAGATCCTCGCTGATCTGCTTTACCGTGGCCCCGGCGGAAAAGCGGTAGACCTTAGGGCGGTAGTCCCGCACCGGCTCTATGCGGGTCCAGGGCGGCGTTATCAGCATCGGGTCCAGTTTGCCGGCGTCCTGCGGGTAATGCGGCCAACTCTGGGCGAAGGAGAGCTCGGCGAAGCGGTGGCTGGTGGAGGCCTTGCCTATCGGCATATCGTTCTGGTCATAGGCGTCGATCTGCCCGCTGGAAAGCGCCGAGTAGGCCGCGCCCAGAGTCCCGAACGGGAAACGCCAGGACAGCGAGAGGTAGCCCTGGTTTACGCCCAGTATATACTGGTTATACGAGGCGGAAAGGGCCGAATAACTGAGCAGGCCCAGGCCGGCCGGGTTGTAGAGGATGGAGTCGGGCCCGACCATCGCGGTATAGGCCTCCCCCATGCCGGAAGGAATGGCCGCCACCGGGATCTTCAGAAAATCCGCCGCCGTGGTGCCGGCGGAGGCGGCGTGCGACGGCACTCTCCCGGCGGCCAGCAGGGCCGCAGAGAAGATGAGTATCGGGACGCGCTTCGACATAGTGTATAAGCGAGGCGGCCGAAAGGGACAGACAGCCTTCCAACCGTATAATAGTATACACTAATGACCGGCGGTTTCAATAACAGATTTGTTACAGCGCGGGTGAAAATTCCGGGCGCGCCTTTTTGGTATAATAGTGCGTTGTAACGCTGCACAATATACGCGGGGGGAAACGTTCCGTTATGACTAGACAGATTCTGTTCGTGCTCGTTCTGGCCGCGCAAGCGCTGCTCTGCGGCGCCCCGGTTTTCGCCCAGTCCTCCAGCAAGACCTCGCTGGAGGCCCAGCTTGCGCTGGAAAGTTCCCTCGAAAAACGCGTCCAGATGGTGCTCTCTGAGGCACTGGGCACAGACGACGTGATAGTTATAATCTCCGCCGAGCTCCAGCAGCAGAACAAAAAAGCCCCGGAGCTCCTGCCCGGCGTGCCGCAAGAGGGCAGGATGGGCGAGCCATCGCTCTCCAGCTCCCTGACCATGGTAAAGTCAATCTCGGCACAGCTGATCCTGGACAAGGCGATGCCGGATGCTGACGTGAACCTGGCGAAGAAACTTACCGCCGGCCTGCTGGGCCTGCCGCCCGACAGGGAGGACCTTGTCAGCGTGGAGAGGATGGATTTCCGCCGCGCCAAGCCGATGACGGCATACGACCTGCTGGCGCCTGCGAACTTCTGGAGCCTGGCCTGGATCATCGTCGTCGTCCTGCTCGCCCTTTTTACGATCTCGGTCTTCCTGGCGCCGGCCTCCAGGAGCCTGCGGACCTTCGCCGAATCCGCAGCGGCCAGGACTGCGGCGCAGGAGGCCGCCCCCGCCGTGCGAAGGGAGGCGGCGCGAGAACCTGAGCCGAATGAACCGGCGACCGGGCAGGCCCAGCAGACCGCGCCCCCCAGGGCCCCGGCGGAAGACGGGCCAAAGCCCCCCTTTTGGTTCCTCTCACCGTCCCACCTTTCCAGCCTGGCCTTCATAATGAAGGAACACCCGGTGGAAGACATTACCATCCTGCTGAGCTACTCCCCGCCAGAGCTGGCCGGCAAGCTGGCAGAGGCGCTGTATCCCAGGAGCGCGGAGGCTTTGGCCGCGCTGCCGCGCGTAACACTGATGCCGGAAGCACGTGTCCGGGCGCTGGAGACCGAAATCAGGAACGCGCTTGATTTCGTGGTGGGCGGAGAGGACAAGACCGTGGAGATTCTGAGCGGCCTGGACGAAAGCGTTCAGGAGAAGGCCCTGGCGGCCTTCTCCCGCCTGAATCCGGCTATGGCGCGGAAAATCCGCGCCTCCGTAGTGCGGTTAGCTAATGTGCTGGACCTGGAGCCTGCGCACGCGCAGGCGCTGGCCAGACGCCTGCCGATGCGGCTTCTTGCCGCCGCGCTCAAAGGCTCTCCGTACGCCTCCTCCTTCGCGGCAAAGCTGACCGGCGGTATGCAGGAGCGTCTCAAGCAGGAACTGGATCTCACGAGGGACCTCCCTCCGGAGGCCTACAAGGGCGATCGCGTGAAGGTGGTGGAGGCCATGCGCCAGATGCTCAAAGAGGGGCTTATCGCCCTGAGACCGCAGGCCGCGGCGCCCCACGCGCCCAGGCCCGCCGGCGCCCCCCCAGCCGCCCAGCGCCAGCCGGTACCCGCCGCGGTTGGGGCAGCCCCCGCGCAAGCCGCCGCCATCCCCCCCGCCTCCAGGCCGGAACAGCCGGCGCCTAAACCCTGACGAAGAACGAGGTAAAGAAAAATGGACCTGATGACTTTTTTGGGAGCCGCCACCGGCATGGGCGTCATCGTCTTCGTCCTCTCCTCCGGCGGGATGCTGCGCTTTCTGCTGAACTGGGAGGCGATTATCCTTATTTTCGGGGGCACGCTGGGCTCTGTGATGATAGCCTACCCGTGGGCCGCGCTGAAATGGGTGAGGTCCTCGCTGGTGATGGTAATTTTCCCTCCCAGGCGGGCCCCGATCAACGAACTGATCCGCGCCATTGTCCGCTTCGCCGAGATAGCCAAGAGGAGCGGCGTCGACGCGATAGCAGGGGAACTGCGCTCCTCGCCGCATCCGTTCCTCACCGACGGCCTTCAGATGATGCTCGACGGCGTTGACATCCACATCCTGCGCGAGCGCATGGAGAACGACATCAACACGACGCGCCTGCGCCACCAGCAGCAGACCAACATCTTCACCTCGGCCGGCACCTTCGCCCCGATTTTCGGACTGCTCGGCACGCTCATAGGCGTCGTGCAGGTGCTCCGGAACATCCAGAACCCTCAGATGATGGGCTCTTCCATGGCCATCGCGATGACCGCGTCGTTCTACGGCATCTTCTCGGCCAACTTCCTGTTCCTGCCGATAGCCAGCAAGCTCGGCTACTATTCCGACGAGGACATCCTGAGCCGGGAGATCATCGCCAAGGGCGTGCTGTCCGTCTACGAGGGCGACGTACCGTGGCTGGTCTCAAAAAAACTGGAAGGTTATTTATCCCTGGCACTCAGGCGCAAGGCGAAGGCCGGAAAGTAGTGGGCCGCGCTCGGGACCGGACGGCCGAAGATGAAGTTCTTCATCGAACGCTACACTAAACGCAAGGTAGAGGAGAACCCCCTCTGGCTGGTCGTACTGTCCGACATCATGACCAATCTGATGCTGTTCTTTTTAATCCTCTACGTCTTCGCTATCCAGCCGGAGTCCGACGCGCGGGCGATGTTCATGAGCGGCTTCGACAAGGAGGCCGCTCAGAAGATGAAGGAGAAGAAGGCCGAGGAAGTGGTAAAGAAGTTCACCGAAGAAGACGTGGCGAAGAGGCTCGACGAGGACCTGCTCAGGGCGGGAATGAAGGACATGGCGCAGGTGCAGGTGACCTCCAAGGAGATAAAGATAAACATAGCCGCCCCTATACTTTTCCCCTCCGGCAGCGCGGATCCCGCCCCCTCCTCGGCGCGGGTCCTCGGACCGGTGGCCGCCATACTAAACAAGCTCCCGAACGACGTGATAGTGGAAGGTTTCACGGACAACGTGCCGATAAAGTCCGGCAGGTACGCCACCAACTGGGAACTGTCCGCCGCCCGGGCCACGGCCATCGTGGACCTGCTGGCGGACAAGTACTCGGTCTCTCAGGCCAGGATGATCGCCGCCGCCTACGGCGAGTACCGCCCTGTCGCGGACAACAATACGCGCGAGGGGCGGGCGCGCAACCGCCGCATTGAGATCATAGTACCCAGAAAATGAGAGCTAACGACGCGAAAAAGACCAACACGCAACTCTGGATGGTGCCCTACGCGGACCTGATGTCCACGTTGGTGATACTTTTCCTGGCGCTGTACGGCTTCGCCTACAACTCCAAGCGCCCCGACTACGAGGCGGCTCTCGCCAAAATGCAGGAGGAACTGGGGATACGGCCTCCGCAGGAGCGCAAAAAAGAGATAGAGGCGGCCTCTAAGGTGGAGCGCGAGCTGAAGGACCAGATTAAGCAAGGCAGCCTTGGCATGGAAGTGACGGTCTCGCGGATAAAATTGACTTTTTCCTCCCCGGTGCTCTTCGACTCCGGCTCGGCCGCGCTAAAACCCGCCGCCAGGCGCGTCCTCGCCCCCATAGCGGGCAGCCTTCTGAAGATGGACAACCGGGTGATCGTAGGGGGCCACACGGATTCTTCCCCCGTCGTCGGCCACAAGTTCGCCTCGAACAGGGAGCTCTCACTGATGCGGGCCTTCTCGGTGATAGACTACCTGGTGAAGAAAGGCGTGGAGCCGGCGCGCCTGACCGCTTTCGGATACGGCGAGTACCGCCCGGTCGCACGCAACGACACTGCGGAGGGACGCTTGAAGAACCGCCGGATTGAGCTGATCATAGTACGGCAAGCGGGCAAGGAGGAAGGTACCCCATGAGAAGTCTTGCGCTTACGGTTCTGCTGCTGCCAACGCCGGCCGCGGCCGCGGCCACCCAGGACCGGCCGGCCGACGCCGCCATGAAGGGGTACTATGACAAGGCCTTCACCTACTACGTGGATGGTGACTATCCGAAGGCCATAGAGCAGTGGGACATGGTCCTGCAAGAGGACCCGAAGCAGACAACGGCCAGGAACATGATAGACCAAGCCCGCAGGAAAATGGCCGGCTCGGCCGGGAAGTTGAAGGACGAGTTCATGGGCCTAGTTGACAGGGGCCGCTATCAGGACGCGCTGCTTAAACTGGAAGAACTTCTCGCCACCGACCCCACAAATCCGTATTACCTACGGGCGCAGTCCAGGCTGCAGCGGATTGCGGGTACGGTCAGGGCCAGCCGGCGTTCCGCGGCCTGGCGCGCGGCGGAAAAAGGGATCAGCGCCTGGGTAGGCGAAGACGAGGACCTCCCTTTCGCTTACGACGCCCTGCGCTACGCCAAGGAGCTGGCCCCGGCTGAAAAGGCCTTTCCCAGACTGATTGCCGACCTGGAGCGGGAATCCCCGCAGCTTAAGCTGAACGACACCAAGCCCCCGGATACGCCCGTTCTGGAGCATAAGAAAGACCTGGCGCTGCAGGACATCTACGACACCAAGTACTATCTTGCGGTAAAGGAACTGGAAGAGGTGCTGCGGTTGGCGCCAGACGACCTGACGGCCTTGAAGCGCCTCGGCTCCGCCTATCTGCAGCTCAAGGATTATCCCCGCGCTAGACGCTCGTGGCAAAAAGCCCTCCGCCTCTCGCCCGGAGATGACCAGCTCAAACAGTACCTCGACGCGCTGGACAAACTAAAGCGGCCGGCGGGCGTAGCCGCCGGGAATCCAGGATAGTCTGACCTGGGGCCTAAAAAGAATAATTATAGCGGGTGAGGACGTTGAGGCTGGTACCTGTATTGGCCGTGTAGACCCTGTCCGTCCTTGAGACGCCGCCAACCCCGAAAGTGAACCTAGAGTTCTGACTGCTGACCCAGACAGTTTCCACGTTGACGGACAACGAGTTGTTCCGGGCAGGGGTCTGGATGGAATCGTTCCTGGCCGAGGCAAGAGTGACCCAGCACTGCACGGCCATCGCGCGGCGAGGCATGGCGTAGGAGACGTTCCCGGTCACGCTGGTGTTCCGATCCGTGGAGGAGTCCACCTTGTCCTTAGTGCCAGAAGCCACCAGCCCGGCGGAGAAGTTCAGCACCCTCGAGAGCGGGAAGTTGGAATTGAACGAGAACAGGGAAGTGCTGAGGTCGTGCGACAGGTGAGTGTTGTCCTTGAACTCGCTCTGCTGCATGCCCGCGGTGAGCGTGTCCCGGCCCAGCGGCTGGGTGACGCTGAAGTTGAGGGTGGTGGTCCTGTTATCCTGCACGCCGGCCTGTTTGGCCTTGGCCGCGCTGGAACTTAGCGACGTGCTTAGTACCGTCCTTCCTCCCAGCCGCAGCATATTGCCGATCGTCGTTTGGGTCTGGGTCGTGGTGGTCTTGGACGGGTCCGAATCCAGGTTGTCGGTATAAGTATTCACAGAGGCGGAGAAGGAGGTCCAGTCCGCCGGGAAGAAGCCGAACTCCGCGTCCACGGTCCGCCTGTCAGGGATTACCGACGGGCTGGCGAAGGAGTAGAAATCCGGGGCCACGCGCGATATTGAGCCTCTGGCGGTAAGCAGCCCGGACTTGTACTTGAGCTCCTGCCTCCAGGCCGTTCCGCCCACGCCCGCAGCCCCTGACTGCAGGTCGGCCTTATAAGAACTCAACTGGTAATCGCTGTTGAGCGAGAAACGGCCCCAGAAGCGCCAGTCGGCGTTCAGGCCGTAGACCAGGTTCTGCTGGGGTTTGACTAGGAGCGTATCCGTTGTGATGGCGATGGAATGCATGTCGTCGCGGCTCAGTACCGCGTCGGCCGAGACCATCAGGTTCGGGCGGAAGCGCCAGCCCGCCTTGAAGCCCCCTGAATAGCGGGCGTACCTCCCGCCGCCGCTCAGGCCGGGTTCCTGCGGCGCGACTATGCGGCCTATCAGCGCGGTGACGGAGTAGTCCGCAGTGTTCCGGTCGTAGGAGACGCCCCGCATACCCTGCCCGTCCATCGAGAGCGGCGTCAGCGACGGGGAGATGTCCCCCGCCGCCAGCGTCCCCCACGGAGCGTAATAGTCGAGCAGCACTACGGTCGGCGTGATCGGCTTGTTGTAGGAGTGGACGATATAGGTGTTGAACAAAAAAGAGGACTGCTTTATCCTGCCGACCAGGTTGGCCGAAGTAATCCCCTGCGACTCCCCCCAGGAATTGTCGCTGGAGTTCTTGTAGGTAAAAGAAACGTCCCCGCCGACCTTAAAATCCTGCGGTATCGGCGGCCGCAGCTCCTTCTCCACCACCTGAAAGCCCTTGTAGTCCGTCGCCAATATCCGCTTGCCGTCTTTGATCAGGAAGACCCGGTAAAGCAGCCGGCGCCCCTGCAGATTGTCCGGCACCAGGAACGGCAGTTGCTCGCCCTGGGCCGTGCCCGGGGATACGTCCTCGGCGGGAGAAAGCGCGTCGGTCTGCGCCAGGAATTTACGGCTGTCCCCGTCTATTTCGTAAATCTCGGCTATCCAGTAGTACGTGCCGCGTTTCCAGACCGTGGAGCCTGTATTCACCGCCAGCGTCTGAAGGCGCACCTCCTCTCCAGCCATCACCGGGTCAGGGGCGGCTACTGTGAACTGGAGGCTGGCGCCGTCGTCGGCGTAGCAGGCGCCCGCGGAAAAGGACGCCAGCAGGAGCAGCGGGATAAATCTTTTTTTCAGCATCGGAAGCAGGAACCCATTAATTATATATTTTTTGCCTTTACCTGATAATCGCGAACTTCTTCACCGCCTCGCCGGCGGCGCCAGTAGAAACGTCCCTGACGCGTAGCACGTACAAATAGATCCCCGGAGCGATTCCGTCGCGCGCCACGTCCCAGGTCATAATCCAGCCTCCAACCGCCGGCGGAGCGGCGGAGTACGAATGCAGCGTCTTCACCAGCCGGCCGGTTATGTCGAACACCTGCACTACCGCGGTGAAGGAGGCCGCCGCGGGGGCGAAGCGGAAGTTCACCAGCGTCCTGGCCGGGTTTGGGTAGGCGAACACCCCGCTCTTGTCGAAAAGATCGAACTTTGGGGTGAAGACCAGCCGCTGTCCCGGGGAGAGCGTGACGGTCTGCATCCTGCTGAAAGCCGTCCCGTTGAAGACGCGCAGGCCATAGGTCCCCGGCAGCAGGTTCGGCACCGTAAAGGCGCCGGAGGAATCCGTGAAGGCCGCGCCGATGCGGCGGCCGCGGCTGTAGACCTCCACGAAAGGCCGGGAACCTTCCGAGGACGACACCTCCCGGGTGGTATAACGCGCTCCCGCTGTGCGGGGCACCGAGGCCGGCAGATAGGCGGACGGGATAATGCCGGAAATTGAGGCCAGCTGGTAGGCGACGCTCAGCCTGAAATCCACTCCGGACGAGCCGTTCAGGACAGAATCCTTGGAAACCGAACTTTCTATATCCGCGGCCGTCCAGGCGGCCCGGACTGTGAGGTAAAGAGAATTCAGGCCGGGTATGGAATACCGGCCGAAGGCGTTGGTGTAATCGGAACCTTCGAGGGCCCCGGTCTGGCCGAAGGCCTGCACCAGGACCCCGGTAATGGGCTGGGTGGAGGCGTCCAGGACGGTGCCGCTCAGCGCGCCGCTGCCGGCCGTTCCCGGAAGGGACGAGGCCTCGTTAGAAGGAGGCGACCAGTTGCCGGCATCGTCCTGCGTCCAGAGCGTAAAGTAACAGGTCACTCCGGGATTCAGCGAATTGATGGTGAACTGCTGGGTGGAGCCTGCGGTAACCGCCGAGGTCGTGATGCTGATCTGCGCCGTAGCAGTGGAGACCACGGCGCCGCTGTAGGTGGAGTACGCCACCTTGTAGGCCCCGGACAGCAGATATCCGGACGCGCCGTTGTCCCCGGCGCTGCGCCACAACAAGGCCACGGCCCCGCCGTAGGAACCCTGCGAGGCGGCAAGGCTGTAAGTGGCGGGAGGCGGGGTCGCGTCCAGGTAGGTGAAGGTGGCGCCGGAGACGAAGAACTCACCCGCATTAGGCGGAGTCGCGGCGTCGAAGGCGCGCACGGTCGCGTAATACGAGGCGCCGTCCACCAGGGAATCCCGCAGGTAGGGAGGGAAAGTCCAGGTCCAGAATTCCGTGGTGCCGGCCAGCAGCGGGACCGGCCCGCTTCCCCATGACGAGAGGGCGCCGTTCCACCATTTTCCGTCGGAGAGGCGTTGCAGCGCCGCCTGCACGGCCGTCACTCCGGAAACGGCGTCGGCCGCGGTCCCGCTTATCGAGACGGCCGAAGGCACAGAGGCCCCGTCCGCAGGATAAAGTAGCGCGGCCGATGGAGGCGCAGAGTCGAAGGTAAACGTGCGCGTGTCGAACACCTGCGAGTAATCTCCGGCCGAATCCGAGGACCTGGCCACTACGGCGTATTGCCGGCCGTCCACCAGAGGCAGGCCGTTGAAAGTCAGCGTGAAAGAGCTTGCCTGTTGCGAGGCGTCCAGCCAGACCACTGACGCCGAGAGGAAAGCGCTGCCGCCGTAGTACAGACCGGTGTAGAGGTCCCTGAGATAGACCTCGGTGCCCAGCACCGGGTGGGCGTTGGTCTCCGCAGTAGTTCCCGACACGGCGGTGAAGGTGGAAAGGTACATGGCGGACGGCGATGAGATATATACCACCGGGCCCGAGACGTTCTTCGCCACGGCGAACGCGTCGAGCAGCGTGGCCGTGGACCCGGCCACGTCCACGGCCCGGAGGCTGAAATAGTTGGAGGTCGCGTTGGCCAGCTGGTTAAAGCTGTAGGAGAGCGCGGGGGCGTACCCGGTGGCGCCGGCGGCCAACGAACCGATATCGGTCCACGGAATCACATTCCCGTCGGCGAAGCCCTTGTTGGTGCTGACGCTGAACTGCGCCTTCTGCAGACCGGAGAAACCATCCGAAAAGCTCACCCCAGTCGCGTTCCCGGGATAATCGGCGAACCAGGCCGCAGAAACGGAATAGGTCGAGACGACCACAGGAGGTACGGCGTCCTTGAGGACGGAGAAGGTATCGCTCAGCACAGTATAGTTGGGCGGGCTGGCGTTGTCGTAGACGCGCACCGATATGTAGTTGGACGCCCCGTCCAGCATTGAATTCCAGACCGTCTCCGGGATGGTCCAGGGGACGACGTAGGAAGGCTGGTTTATGGCTGTGACCGCGTCCATCCAGGGAGTGAACGGGTGTCCTGGAACGGTAGAGACCTGGAGCTGGAACTTGGACAGGCCGGAAGCTCCGACGTCGGCGAAATAGATATGGCACAGGAAGGTGTTGGTGCTCTTCCAGCCCTGGAAGTCCGGCTGTTGGTCGTTTATGGTCGGGCTGTCCACGTCCAGCGTCGGGTCGAACGTGGTGCGGACAGGCGGCAGCGCGGCGAATCGGGAGGCTCGGCCGGCCGCGTCCAGCACCCTGACTTTGGCGTAGTAGGTGGTGCTCTGGGAAAGTCCGGTGAGGGTCAGCGAGCTGCCGGACGCGGTAAAGGCGGCCGGGCCGGAAAAATCCGGAGAGGTGGAGCGGACCAGCTCGTAAAGCGTTCCGGACGGGTTGCCTGCCGGGTCCCAGGCGGCCGTAGCAGAATCCACCCAGACGCCGAACCACGGGGCCGTGGCGGGGATTGCGGCGTACGTTATAGTGGAGCCCGACAGGGAATAATCCGTCTCCACGCCGGTCCAGTTACGCGCCTTGGCGCGGAAATAATAGGTCGTGTCCGGCCGCAGTCCTCCGAAGTCGGCCGCCGGAGAGGAGTTCCAGCCAGAGGACCTCAGGCCGGAACTGAAATCTGCACTTTCGGCTGCCTGCACCAGATAGCCGGCACCGGGAACCGTAGCGTATACCTCGTCGGAAAGAGGAGAGGCGCCAGAGGAGCCGCCGAAGAGATACAACCTGGAACCCGCCAATTCGGCCGCGGCGAATTGACGCGGGCCCGGCAGCGGCGCCACCCCTTCCCACGGCGAAAGCCCCTCAGGCGTCACCGTGGTCTGGAAGATCTGGGCCTGCGCCGTATAACCGTTGTTTCCTCCTATCACGTAGAGGCGGGTGCCAGCGGCGGCGGCCTGATGGCCGTAGCGCGGAGAGGGCAACGGTGCGTAATCGGACCAGTGGCCGGACGCCAGGTTGTAGATCCAGACCTCGGAGCGGGCGGAAACGCCGTCCTTTCCCCCGGCTATCACCAGTTCCCCGGGCAGCAGGGTCATCGAGTGGGCATAGCGCGGGGCCGGAAGCGTAGAGGTGGTCACCCAGGCCTGCAGCGCCCCGTCATCCGACAGGTCCGCGTATTCAAGGCCGTCAAGCACACCGGAGCCGCTGCTGTAACCCCCGGAAACGTATATCCGGTCACCCGCCAGGGCGGCAGCGTGGAAATAGGCCGGCGCCGGCAGGGAAGCCTCCCTCTCCCATGGCCCTGTCGCCCCGGAGGAGGAGATATCGGCCGACCAGACGTCGGCCCGGGAACCGTCGGACGCGTAACCGCCAAGCACATAGAGCCGGCCCCTGGCCGCCACCATCTGGTGCCCGTAAAGCCCGACCGGCATGTACCCCGCCGTCTGCCAGCTTCCCAGGGTCCCGTCCTGGGCTACCGGCGCCATAAACACCGCGCTGGAGAAATAAACTCCGTCAAAGCCGCCGCTCACGTAGACGTAGGTGCCGTAGACCACGGAGGCTTCTCCGTAAAGGGGCCGCGGGAGTTGCGCCGCGGGCGACGTCCAGCCCTGTATCTGCGGCGGCGGAGTATCCTGATAACCGGCGAAAGAAAGGGAAAGTGTGTTGTGGCCGGCGTCCGACAGGGTCAGAACTCCGGTCGACGGGACTACAGCCAGCGTTACCGCCGTGGTGGAGGCCGGAAAGGAATAGTCTCCCTCCATATAGTTGGCGACGACGAAGGAGTAATAGCTGGTGTTCGGGGCTAGCGACTCCACCGGATAGCCGTTCTGGTCGGTGGAGTAAAAGACCATATAGGGCTCGGCCAGTGCCCACGTGGAAACGAAGAGGTCGTAAGTGGTGCCGGCCGGCTCGGCGGCGGTGCCGTAGACTACGGTGTAACTGCTGACGCCGTCAGGAGAATAAGCGAACGCGGCCGGCGAGGAGACCAGTCGCGAATAGAAGCCCGACTCCAGCACGGAAGCGATGCCGCCGACAACGGACAGTTCGTGCGCTACCGGGGACAGCCCCCCCTGGACCACGGAGACGCCGGCGGCCTGGCCGGAGCTGGCCGACGAATAGTCGTCCGCGTCCCCGAGCACGGTGATGTAGCCAGCCGTTTTGTTCCCGGCCAGGGCCGGCCGGCCCAGCGCCAGGGCAAGGCAGACCGCGGCCAACAGCGTCCTCATATACAGTTGCGAGACATCCTTTTCCCGCGCCTAAGCGCGGGGCTAGTTAAGTTTCACGACCGTCATATCGCCGCCGACGGGATTGCCTGCGGCAGAATAGACCATGAGCTGCACGTAGTCCCCGGCCACGAGCCACACCGGGTACGAGATGGAAAGCGCGTCGTTGGACGCGTCCCCGACGCCCGCCCTCGTCTGCATATACTGCAGGGCGCCGTTCTTGGATATGCCCACTCCTTCCAGCGTGGTGGTGGAAACACTCTGTGTAACCGTACCGGAGACCAGGTAGAGCCCTGGGGTAAGCGCGGTGAACTTGCCGGTCGAGGGATCTAACTCGTTATGCGTGTTGATCAGAACTGAAGGATATCCAGGTATGGGCGTCCATGACGCAGCGGTCAGTGTCGCGCTGGTAAACCGGCCCTCCGACATAGACTGCAGAGGCATGCTTACCACGCCGACGCTGGAAACGTTCAGCATCGCTGGCAGCGTGCCGGTACCCACGCGCAGCACATATGGGTCCGCTGCGGCCGTATCCGAGATCATCGTCATGGCCCCGGCGGCCGGCGGAACGCCCATCCCTATCCGCCCGTTTGTCCCGCTGTTGGTCATGTAGACGTTCCCCTCGAAACGGGCGGCGTAGCCGGAGCCGTAGGAAACGCCCTTGACGGCTGAGGCGTTGCTGGAGCCGGAACTGAAGCCGTAGACCGCCGCGTCGGTGGCGGCCCCGCCGGAACTGAAGCCGGATATAGCACCGCCCGAGAGCGAATCCACCTCCAGTTTGGTGGAAGGCATCTCCGTGCCAATACCGACCTTGTTGCCGTTCGTCACGTAGAGGCCGGGGTCGGAAAGGACGGGGCCAGTGGACACCCAGAAACCGCCGGCCGCCTCGAACATGACCTGGTCCGTCACGTTGTTCATCAGAGTGGACGGGGAGGAGTCCTTCCACGTGAACGTGCCCATAGCGGTGGAGGAGGATAGGTAGCCGGCTGCGAAGGAATACGGTCCAACGGCGGAATTCATCAGCCCGCCGGGGACGGAGGAATAATCGCCGTTAGCATTATTGCCCTTCCCGGCCCCGACAAAAGAGCCCATCCCCGAGGCCTGGTTGTATATGCCGGCCCCGACGAAGGCCCACGGACCGGAAGCGGTATTGGTGGAGCCGCCCCCCACCCCGGCGTAGGACCCGTTCACGCTGTTCCCCTCTCCACCGCCGATGAAGGCCCCGTTCGCCCCCGACGCGACGGCGTTCATGTAGCCTCCGGAGACGGAGGCGTAGTCCGCGTCGGCGATATTACCCTGGCCGCCGGCTATGACGGCGTAGCTGTGGCTGATGAGGTTGAGGTAGCCGCCCCCTATCATCGAAAAGGGCATCTGCACTGCGTTCATATAACCGCCGCCGATAAACGAATGGTCCGCCGCCGGAACCACGTCGTTGGTATCGCCGCCGGCTATGACGGCAGCGTTAGATTCGGCCGCGTTGTTGACCCCGCCTCCGATTACGGAATGGGAGCCGCTGGCGACCTGGGCCGGGCCGCTGCGGTAGGTCTGCAGGTCCACAGCGCCGCTGCCGCGCGGGTTGCCGGCCACGGTTCCGTTGCCGACGCCCGCAGTCTGGACCGCGCCGGCGGTGGAGATGGTGATACCGTCGCCGCGGAAGGCCGCCGCGAACACGTCGCTGGAAGTATAGATTCCGTAGATCCCGAAACTCGCGGTGCCGGTGGAGTTGTTCACCGTCCCATTGCCTATGGCCACGCTGTTTGGCGCCGTGGCGCGCGCGTAGGAGCCAAGGGCCGTGCCGGAGGAATTGGCGTAAGAGTACGCTCCGAACGCGCTGGCGAAGTTCTGATTGTTCTGCGAATAAGCCCCTACGCCCACGCCGTAGCCGGAGTTGCCGACGGCGGACGCTCCCACGCCAACGCCGTAACCGGAGTTGTTAAGAGCGCCAACTCCCACCCCCACGCCGTTGCCGGAGTTGCCGGAAGCGCCCGACCCGACACCCACGCCGCCGAGGTTGTTGCCGGAAGCGCCGAATCCCACCCCCACTCCGGAGTTGTAGTTATTAGAGGCGTCATATCCCATCCCCACGCCATAGCTGTAGTTGTCGTAGGTATCGGAGCCTATGGATATCCCATAGGCGTAGTTGCTGCCGCCGGTGCCGGCCGGCACGATGGCCAGGCTGTCCCCGGCGATGGTTATCGTGGACACTGCGGGCAGGCCGATCCCTGTCAGCCCGGAGCCGTTGCCGTAGAAGTAGCCCTGCGAGGTCACGGAGGAAACGGCGTTGCCGTTGGAGTCGCGCCAGATCTGCGCGTAAACGTTGGACGCGGTGCCCGTGGAGACCACGTCCAGCGCGGCCTGCGGCGCTCCGGTGGAGACGCCCAGCCGCCCGTCGCCGGTCATGAAGACGCCGCGGTTTACTGTGGCGGAAATGGTGGGTATAGTAGAGCCGGTAACCAGGAAGCCGCCCTTGGCTTTGAAGACGACCCGGTCATTGACGGCGTTCTTCAGAGGATTCCCGCCGCTGTCCTGCCAGGTGAAGGTGTTCTGCCCCGTGGACTGGGAGGCATAGCCCGCAGCGAACGAATATTGTCCTGAAGCGGTATTAAAAGCGCCGCCGGGGACTACGGCGTCGAGCTGGGACGCGGTATTCTCCTCGCCGCCCCCCACTACGGCATACATGCCGGAAGCCACCTGGGCGTTGGTGGTGCGCATGACCTGCAGGTCGATGGCGCCCGGGCCGCGCGGCCCGGCAATAACACTGCCGACACCCTGGCCCTGCGTCTGCAGGGCGCCCAAAGGCGTTACCAGTATGCCGTTGGCCCCGGAGTAGGGCGAAGTGGCGATGCGCAGCCCGTCCCCTACTACGGTAAGCGAAGAGACGTTCAGCAGCGGGTTTGCCGACAGATCTATGCTGCCGGTCATCGTGCCGCCGGCGAGCGGCAGTTTGCTGCTGTCGGAGATATTGCTCAGCCCGGAGCCGTTGCCGTGGAAAGTTACGGCGAACACGTCGCTCGAGGTATATATACCGTACATCCCGAAGCTGGCCGTGCCGGTGAAGTTGTTCACCGTCCCATTGCCGATGGCCACGCTCTGGTAGGCGTTGGCCTTTGCATACGCCCCAAGCGCTGCCGCCGAGGAGGCCGCATACGAATACGCGCCCAGAGCTGAACCGTACCCCTGGTTATTCTGCGAATACGCGCCTATGCCTACCGCGTAATTCGCGTTGCCAGAAGCATTGGCCCCCACGCCCACGCCGGAGTTGTAATTGGCAGAAGCATTGGCCCCCACGCCCACGCCGGAGTTGTAATTACTATAAGCGTTAAGCCCCACGCCAATGCCATAACTGTTGTTGCTATAAGCGCCATATCCCACGCCCACGCCATCACTATAATTGTTGTAAGTTCCATGCCCTAACCCTACTCCGTTACTGTAGTTGTTGTAAGTGTTAGAACCGATGGAGATGCCGTAGTTATAGTTGTTCCCGCTAGTCCCGGCAGGTATTATGCTCAGGCTGCCGTCAGTCAACGTAATAGTGGACACGCCGCTGATATAGTTCCCAGCCATGTCTATGGTTCCGGACATCGTGCCGCCGGTAAGGTGAAGAGCGTTGGGATCCGTGCCGGAGGCTCCGGTGACGCCGCTGAGCCCGGAGCCGTCGCCCACAAATTTAAGCGCGTGGACGGCGTAACTGGACACCCACATAACGTCCCCGGAAGCGCTGGAGACTACCAGCGCGTAGGCTGGCGCGGAGGCGCCTATACCGACGTTACCGGCGAAATAGGAGGCCGCGTTGGCGTCCTCGGAGTACAGGGCGTAGGGCCTGTGGGCCTGCGTCCCCCCGGTCTGCGAGGCTATATACACGCCGTAGGTGTCCACTATGGAGCCCTTGTTGTCGAGGGCATCGACCATCAGCCCGATAGACCGCAGCGAACTGCCAGCCGCGTCCACCGCGTTGCGGGTACGGACCCCTACCAGCATGCCGTTCTTGCCGGCGGGCACCTCTGCCTCGAAATTGCCCCCGGCCATGGCGTCCGCCTGGTCCGTGGTCTGCGAATAGACTCGTCCCTCTACCGCCACCCGGATATCCTGAACGCCTGTGCCCGAGAGGTTCTGAAGCACCGCGTAGCCCTCTACCGCGGCGTCGGTGGAAAGCTGCACGCCGGCGTCTCCTGCCGCCAGGCTCCCGGCCACTATGACGTTGGTGGACGCAGAGACACCGGGGCCGGAGGCCGCGGCCAGCGCCGAGGCCGTGGAGGCAGAAAGTGCGTAGACGGAGTACGGCACGAAGGTAAAAAGCTCGCGGGGCGACAACGGCAGCGGCGAGGCCGGCGGCGTGCCGACCGACACCTCCAGGTACCAGGGTCCGGCGGAAAGGTCCACGGTAGGCAGCGTGAAGGTGGACTTGAACAGCCCGTTTGCCACCTCGAAAGGCTGTGCGCCGTCGGGGGAGGGCGTGCAGCCGGCGGGACTGGAGAGGCTGTTGCAGATACTGAAGGAGAAACTGCGCGTCCCGGTGACAGGCAGGTTAGACTCCTTGAGCCTCCCCTGGTAGGTCATGATCGTAGCGGCGGACGAGGACAGAGTCCAGCAGCAGAAAAGTGCGATAGAAAGCAGCAGTTTCTTCATAAAATACCGTCTCCAAAGCGGTCCGGGACCAACACGATAGAACGTTCGAATAAACGCGGCGTCCCGCTCTTGTTTCAACTCCCTAAAGCCCTGGCTAGAACTTCATCCCCACCGAAAACCTGTGGGCCGTTCCCAAGTCGCCGTACGGCAGCATCGCGTAGTCGAACGCGAAGGCGGAGTACTCGAAACCGGCTCCGGCAAAGAAACCGTACATGCTGTCGACTCCGGAAACTCCACCGTACCCCCGCCCAAGTATGGCGTCCCGCTGGCCGGGCGCCGCGGTCTTGTAGCCCAGGCGCAGGGCTATCCCCCCGAGGCCCTTGTACTCCGCGCCGGCCATCAGGGCGGCGGGCCCGTCGTTGGGAAACTCGGCGTCCAGCGCCAGCAGCAGCCGCGGGGCCGCAAAGTCCGCCGCGGCTCCGACCTTCAGTTTCAGCGGCAACGGGAAGCTGTCGTCCTCAAATTTCACGCGCGTGCCGAAGTTGGCGAGGGCCGCCCCCAGAGAATAGGGAGTGCCCGAAAACCTGTAGAGCAGTCCCAGGTCGGCCGCCAGAGACGTGGCCCCGCTGGACTTTATTCTCTGGCTTATCACCTTGCCGGTCACGCCGGCCTCCAGCCGTCCGAAGGAGAAACCCCTGGAGAGTTGCGCCGCCACGTCCCTGGCCGTGAAGTTCCCGGTAGGATTGGCGTATATGTCCCGGCCCTCCAGTTCGCCGGCGGAGAAGTAGGTCAGGGCGGCGGCGTAGGGCCTGCGCATGAAGACCGCCTGGGAGACAGAAGTCCCCGCCAGGTGGGCCGCGTAGGCCAGATCCAGCCGTTTCCCCGCGTCTCCCGAGGCCAGGCCGGCCGGGTTATAGTATGCGCAGGAGGGCCCCTGCGCGACGGCCGTATACGCCTCTCCCATTCCCAGAGCCCTCGCGCCGAAGCCCAGGTTCAGGAACTGCGCCGCCGAAGTCCCGGCCGCGCCGGCCCGCGCGGCCTGAACCGCGAGCAGCGCGGCCAACAGTATTCCCGCTCTCATATCCCCTCCGCCCGCCGCTTCACCGCCCTCATTTCTTCTTGAGGGAGCCTTCTATCTGCTTCACCGAACCGTCCGGCATCCGGATGGAGGTCTTCAGCGTTTTGCCGGAGGCGGAACTATCCTTGAGCAGTTTTATGAACTTGTCGTAGTCGCTCACCTTGACCTCGTTCTGCCACTTGCCTTCCTGGGACGCCGACATCTTACTGGCGGCGGCCGGGGCGGCGTTGGCGCCGGTCACCGTAGTCATCTGGCCGGCGTGCAGTTCCTGCCTGCCAAGCGAATTCTGCACGTCCACGTGACCCTCGTAGACCTTAACGGTCAGGAGGCTGCGCTGCTCTATGTCGGCCTCGGTACCGCGTACGGCGCAGACCGCGGAAGGGGTGCGCACGTTCAGCTTGGCCATCTTGTGCAGCATCTTGGTCCAGAGCTGACCGAAAGAAAGTTTCAGCAGCTCGCGCAGCCTCCCCTCCCGGGAAATCTCGAAACTGGAGTCCGCGTTAAGACGCACCTCGGCCCCGCCCTTGGTCACTATCCCGGCCTTTGACTCCTTGCCGGTCTTCACCACGTCCCCGCCATAGAGCATATCACTGACGCTCAACGCGGCGAACTTGCCCTCTCCATAGCGCTTCACCTGCACGTCACCGGAGACATACACGGTTACGGCCGCCGCCGGGGCGCTGTAGGCCCTGCCCCCCCATCCCGCTATACAGCACGCCGCCAGCGCGGCACAGGCCGCCGCTCTCTTCATCGTTCTAGTCATAACTCCTCCCGTTCTTCATACCTGCCCGGTCCGCCCCGCGGCTCGCCGGTTCAGTCGCCCACGTCAAGCCGCGACAGCGACGCTTTCTCATCGGAGCGCTTGTAGACGCGGAAAATATATGGCACCCTGGCCGCGGACGCTCCGGCCGGGGCCGCGATTTGGTAATAGTCGAAGGCTATCCCATAGTCGGTCCTGCGCTGCCCGAGCAGGCGCACCGCCGCGGTCCGGTCCTCAGAGCCAGAGATCACGCCGACTATCATCGACTTGCCAAAATCCACCTTCGGAACCTCCTCGGAGGAGATCTTTCCCCAGACCTCGGCCCATTGTTTTGCGTTGCGGATTACAAAGGTGGAGATTTTTTTTCCCTGCGGCCCGGTGTAGCCGGACCATTCTCCTGGAACGGAGGCGTTGACCGGCTCCAGATCGAACGAGGTCTCGCCGGAGGGGGCCTCCCCAGACTGCTCCCCGGCAGCCGCCGTTTTGGCCTGCGGGGCAGTCGCCTCGGGAGTCTCGGTTCCGGCGCCAGCGTCGGCCACCGAGGCGCTGACAAGCTGCGCGTCGCCGCTTACCAACGCGGCGATGACCTGCTGCAGTTCGCCCTGGGTGCAGTTGTCGCAGCCAAGCGACTCGAACGTGTAGCCCTGCAGGCTCTTGGCCGCGTCCGGGCCGAGCCGTTTCAATATGGCTTGGAAGATCTCGTCGTAACTGAGCTGGGCGCCGGAACCTCCGGCCGGCTGCTGCGCACCGGGATTATTCCCGACCAGCAGCGTTTTGCAGTTGTCGTTCATATTGTCGTCGAACAGGTCGGCGCAGGCCACGGCCAGCGCCTGCTCCTGACCAGGCGGCATGAAGGCGCTGAAATCCAGCTGGACCGTCTGCCCCGGGGCCAGCGAAATTACCCGCTTAGGGGAGTCGCCCGCCGGAAGGCCGCCCAGCGAGAAACTCACCGAAACGTCCGCTTCCGGGGATGACCCCATATCGCTCAGAGAGGCGCTGAAGGAGAGAGGTTTTGAAAGGTCCATGGCCGGGGAAGCCAGGTCCAGCCGCGTCACCGCCACGTCCCTGGTCAGCGAGGCGGTCGCGCTCCCCATAGAGAAGTTATAGACGTTGCTCTCCGAAATGACGTTGCCTGCGGCGTCCAGCCCCTCGATCTTCCAGTAATAGACCTGGTCAGGCACAAGCTTCTGACGCGGGTCCGTCGGGTCCTCCGGATAGGAGGCAAAGTTTTCTCCGGAGTCGACAGCTGAGTAGGGGGCGTTGTAGAGCCCGGCGTTGTCCGCCACCGTCAACCGATAGCGGGTGGCGCCGCTGGAGGCCCACCGGAAGGTAAGAGGATTGTCGGAAAGCCCCCTCGCCCCGTAGGGAGGATAGACCAGGATAATGTTGGGCGAAGAGATTATAAAGGAGGCCGTCTGCGTCACGCTCTCGGTCCCGAGGGAGGCTTTTCCGCGGAACGTGTAGCTGCCGGGCTGATTATAAAACCTGCTTATGGATATGCCAGAGAGCTGACTCTGCGCCCCGCCCGCGGTGCCGGGTGCGGCGTTCCCGGTCTGGGAGAACACCACCGTTCCGGCTGGGCTCAGGACATCGAAGGTGAAGGCAACGCTGTTCTGAGTGGTGGCGTTGATGTTCACCTGCTGGCGCAGCGTTATCGTTTCGCCGCTGCTGAAGGTGTCGCGCGCTTGGCCGGAGGAATCGGCCACCGAGGCGCCGGTACCGGTAAGGTTCTGGGCGTAGGCCGCCGCCGGCAGCAGCAGCAGAAAGACCGCGGTTCTCATTGCTCTCATGGTTCTCCTCATCATCTCACCACCGCGAACTTGCGCGTGACCTCCGAGGAATTCCCGCCGAGGTCGTCGGCCAGGCGGACGGTGTAGAAATAGACGCCGCTGGCCGGGGCCCGGCCCGAGAAATTCCAGGTATATTCGTACGGGGCCGAGCTGTTTATCTCCCCCTCGGCCGTCTGGACCAGCCGCCCGTCCAGCGAGAAAACGGATATCTTTACCCTCGCGGGGAAGATGCCGCTCTGCACGTGGAACCTGACCCACGCCGAAGCCGGGTCCGGATAGGCGTACACGGAAGTCTTGTCCAGCAGCGTCCCGAGCGGCTTCAACTGAAGGTCCTGGCCGGGGGCCAGGTTTATGTCGAGGGTCTTCCAGGGGCCCCCGTCCGTGACGCGCAGCGTGTATTCTCCTGGTATGAGGTTCCGGATCGCGAACCGGCCAGAGGGGTCTGGCAAGGCGCGGGCCAGCATACGCGCGCCGCGCCAGAGCTGCGCCTCGCCTCCGGAGGAGGACGGGCGCGGGCCAGCGGCCGCCGAGGCCGGCGAGAGCACGCCGGAAACGCTGGCCAACTGGTAATCCAGCGACAGGACGAAGTTAGCATCGGCGTAGCCCATCGGGATCTGGTCCTTGGCAACGGCGCTGGCGAAGCCGTTCTGCAGCCAGGTGGCCTGCACGCGGTAAATGCCGTCAGGCAGCGGAGTGAGCGCGAAAGAACCCAGCCCGTCGTCCAGCGTATACGTGGTGGCCGCAATTATTCCACCGCCATTAACGGCGTCCACAATGACTCCGGTCACCCCGACCCCGGACGGGGTCTTGACGGTACCGGCTATCGTATAGTTCAGGCGGGTCCCAGAAAGCGTGGAGGAGAGGGCCGACGGGCCGGACCAGTTGCCGCCGTCGTCCTGCACCCACATGCGGAGATAGTACGTGGTTTCCGGCTGCAACCCGGAGATCGTATAGAACTGCGAGGACCCCGGCTGGACCATCGTGGTGGAGATCAGCACCTGTGCGGTCCCGGTGCTGAAGGCCGCGGCCGCGAAAGTGGAATACTGCACGGCGAACTGGCCGTAAGTCAGCGCCAGCTGGCCTCCATCGTCGCCAGGGAAGGTCCACGAAAGGTTTATGCGCCCGGGAGAGGTGCCGGTGGAAGGGGCGAAGGCCGTCGCGGCGTCAGGCGGCACCGTGTCCAACCAGGTGAAGGTGGAGCCGGCGGCACCGAAAGGGGACACGTTGGGCGGCAAGGCGGCGTCCTCGGCCACGGCAGCCACGAAGTAGGACTGGCCGCTGGCTACCGCGCCGCGCAGCCCGGCGCCCGGAGTGAAGGTCCATGAAGCGCCGGCCGCCGTGGCGCTGGCCACCGGCACGCCGCCCCAGGAGTCATTGGAAAAGTTCCACCACTTTCCGTCGGCCAGGCTCTTCACGTAAATATCCACCGCGTAAAGACCCGCCGGGCCGGCGTCCGCGGCGGTCCCCTGCACCGTATCCAAGTTGTAGACCGTGGAACCGGCCGGCAGCGGCGTGGAAACCCAGACCGAGGGAGCCTGCTGGTCCAGTTGGAAAGTCAGCGACGGGTACGGGAAGGCGGTCAGCAGGCCGGAGGAGTCCCTGGCCCTGGCGGTGAGAGTATACCCCGTCCCCTGCGCCAAGGGCGCCGTAGAGGCGTCGTAAGACCAGGCCGTAGTGCCGGACGCGTCCAGCCAGAGCTGGGAAGCCGAGGAGAAGGACGTCCCGTCATAATAGAGGCCCCCGGCCAGCTCTCTCAGCGAAACCTGCGTCCCTACGGGCGGACTGCTTTCCACCATAGGCGACGAGGTCCCGGAGAAGGCGGTGACGGTGGAGACCCAGGCCCCGGCAGGGGAGGTAATGACCACCGGCGGCCCGACGGTGTTCTTCAGCAGTTTGAAGGCATCGGCGTAAGTTCTCGAGTTGCCGGCCGCATCCACCGCGCGCACACTTATATAGTTGGTGACCCCGTCGCGCAGCGCGCCGAAGTTCACTCCCCACGGCGCCAGGTAAGAGGGACCGGGCGAGAACCCAGGCACCGGGGTCCAGGACAGTATAGATCCGTCCGCGGCGCCCGGAACGGCGCTCGCGCTATAGAGGAACTGCTGCAGCCCTGAAAGGGCGTCGGCGGCCTCCACGTCAAAGACGGGGCCGGGATCGGAGGAAAGCCAACCCGGCGGGGAAACGGCGCTATCGACCAGCGTCGGTTGAGTGGTGTCGCGCAGCACGTAGAAGGCGTCAGGATAGACAGTGCTGTTGCCGGCATTGTCGTAGACGCGCACGGAGACATAAGTGGTCACGTCCTGCTGTATAGCCGTGAAAACCTGGGGAGGCAGCATCCACGGGGTATTGTATTCGGCCGCGTTTATGCCCGTGACCACGTCCGTCCAGGTGGAAACGACGGCCCCGGTGAACGCCGGGCCGGTATCGGCCAGTACCTGGAACCTGGCCAACAGGGAGCCGTAGTCCGAGAACTGCACGTTGTAGGAACCGCTGACGGAGCCGCGCCAGACGTCGTCGCCCGGCTGCAGGTCTATCACGGACGGAGGGACCGTATCGGCGCCGGACTGCGTAACGGCCGAGCCCAGATAAAGCCAGCCGCTGGCGCGGCCGGCCGAATCCCTGGCGCGGACCCGGAAATAGAAGAGAGTGGCCGGGTACAGCCCCGTGACGGTAAGGGCGGGGCCCGCGGCCCAGTGGAGAGGGCCGAAGTCCACGCCCTGGAAATCCGGGGACGTGGATACCCCGACGTAATACTCGGTATAGCCCGGATTCCCGTTGGGCGACCACTGCGTCGGCACGCTGTCAGGTCCCGGGGAGCCTATATCTGGCGGATTGTCGGCTGGCGTCGCCGCGTATGTCATAGTAGAGCCGAAGGCCGTGAAGGCGGAATAGGCGCCGCCCCAGCCATAGGCCGCGGCCCTGAAATAGAAGGTGGTGTTAGGCTGCAGGCCTGCGGCCTCGTAATAATTCGCCGGTGTCACGGTGGAGGAGTCAAGAGTGGAGAAACCGTCGGTGGAGACCTGCAGCAGGTAGCGGGTCCAGGCCGGGTTGCCGTTTCCGTCCCAGAACACCGACATACCGGTAGACCCGACCAGGGCGTAATCCCCTACTCCAGGCTGGTAGGGCAGCGTGATCGTCGACAACGTCACGAAGCCGGAATCCTGCCCCCCGGCCCCGAGCGTCATGACCCGCATGAAATAGGTGGAGTCCGGGTTCAGGCCGGTATACAGGGCCGCCAGGCCGGTCCCGCTTGAAACGGAAGTGATGGCGAAGGCGTCGTCCATCGAAAGCTCCGCCCAGTACTGTGTGCCCGCGGCGTTATTGCCGGCGTTCCAGCCCAGCGTAAAGCCGGAAGGCCCAAGGCCCAGCACGGCGGCGCCCTGCGGTTCCTGAGGCAGCGTCACCGTGGAAACCGGCGCGGAGTAGGCGCTGTCCGGCTCCGTGGCTACTTTGACCGTGAAATAGTAGGTGGCGTTGGAAAAAAGACCGTAATAACTGGTGGTCTGCTGGCCAAGAGCGAGGGCGGCGCTGGAAAAGAAGGTCGAGAAAGATGGGTCTTCCGAGATGGCCGCCCACGGCGTCTCCGATGACGGGGCGTCGAGTTGCCACGACACGGAGGCCGAGGTCGTGGAAGCCGACACAAACAGAACATTAGCCGGGATGGCGCCCATTGAGACCCCCGCAAAGATGCAGACAAAAAAGCCAACCCAAACGGCCCGTTTCATCCGCGTATATTATAATTAATAAAAAGCGTCGCAGGAAGGTGACGGCGTATACTTTTAGCGGAAGTTACATACGGCCCGTGTGGCGGGCGAGCGGCCGGGTCAATAACCAAGTTCCTCGTTGATAAGCATCACGAGTATGTCGCTCGACCGGGGACGCTTCCAGAGCGTAGTCACCTGGTTGCAGATGCGCGAGGGCGAGGCGCAGTCCACACAGCGACCGGCCTTCACGCAGGGGTTATCCTTGGACAGGCGCAGATTATTGGCGATAGCGGCCACGTTGCGCGCCCGCCACAGGCCGTGCTCCTCGTCGCGCGCCAGTTTGTTGACGCCGGCGAGCAGAACTATCTTGCGCGGGCCGTAGATGACCGCGGCGCCGCGGTTGCCGTTGGCGTCCACGAACAGCAGTTTGCCGTCCAGCGTCACCGCCTGCGGGGACGCCAGATAGATATCGGAGGCCTGCGCGGCCAGCCAGACGGCGCGTCTCTCCTCGGCGCCCATACCGTGCGAGTGCGTAACGATGGTGTTACCCGCCTTTTCAAGCGCCGCGGGGAGCCCCAGCGAAGAGACGGTCATCGAGCCGCCCACGCCTATCTTCTTGCCGGAACCCGCCAGTTCCAGCAGGGCGGCCGAGGCCTCAGCGCCGGAGGCATGGACCTGCGCAGAGAAGTTATTGGCTCGCAGTGCCACGGCGGCGTTCTCCAGCCTCTTCATCCCGAGTTCTGCTATCCTGGCTTCCATTGTCCCCTCCGTTATCCCGCTAGCGGCCCGGTCTCACCGGGACCGCAGGACCTCCAGCGTCAGCGGCGCGACAGAAACGTAGCCGGAGACCGGCTTGTCGGACCCCTTCACCAGGCCGGAAGCGTCTAACGCCCTGATCCAGACGCCGGACGGAAGCACGAACCTGCGCGCTTCCCCCTCGGGGTTAATCAGCACGACGACGCGTTTCCAGCTGTCTCCGACCTTGTCGCCGTAGAGTTCGTAGGCTATGGCCGGCGGATTCACGCGCAGACCCAGTTGCTCGTAGAACTTCAGATTGTCTAGCGCCTGTTCCCGGGTCCGCATGCGGAAAGCCGGGTGGGCCTTGCGCATGGCTATCAAGTCGCGGTAGTACTCGAAGACGGCGTAGTTCTTCTTCTTGAGGTTCCAGTCCAGTTCGTTGACCGAATCGGGCAGGTTGTAGGTATTGTCCTGCCCCCCCTTGGTCCGCAGGAACTCCTCACCGGCGTGCAGGAACGGTATGCCCTGCGAGGTCAGCACTATGCCGTTGGCCAGTTTGTCCATGGCCACCTTGCTCGCGTAGGGCGCGTCGGGGACCGACAGGTCGATGCGGTCCCACAGCGTGTTGTTGTCGTGGCAGGAGACGTAGTTGACCGTTTCCAGCGGTCCGTCTGTAAAATCGTCCACAGCGCCGCGGATGCCGCGCATCACGCCCTCGCGGTTCCGGGCGGCCTCCACGTAGCCCAGGTCCTTCAGCGAGAACACGCTGCCCTTTATGGCGTCGCGGAAGCCGTCGTTGAACACGGCGAAGCCGAGCCCTCGCTGGCTGCCCTTCACCACCCCGTTGACCGGGGAGTCGCCGGCCTTCCAAGGCTCGCCGTAGACGATGACGCCGGGCTCGGCCTTCTTCAGCGCGGCCATGATGCCGGCCGCGGTCGTCGTGTCCATCAGGCCCATCAGGTCGAAGCGGAAACCGTCCACCTTGTAGTCACGCACCCAGTGCAGCAGGCTGTCGACGATGAACTTGCGCGCCATCGGCGCCTCGGTCTTGAACTCGTTTCCGCAGCCGGAGCCGTTGTAGTACGTGCCGTCGGGCTTCACGCGGTAGTAGTAGTCCGGCGCGGCCGCGTTGAAGTTGTAGGTCTTGGCGGGCGTCTCGGCGGTGTGGTTGTACACCACGTCCATGATCACCTTCAGGCCCTTGCGGTGGAACGCGTCTATCATCTCCTTCAGTTCGCGCACACGAGAGCCGTTCAGCGGGTCCGTGGAGTAAGAGCCCTCGGGCGAGTTGTAGTTGACCGGCATGTAGCCCCAGTTGTAGACCGTAGTGCTGTCCCCGTTCTCGAAGTCCTGCACCGGCAGTATGTGAACGGCGTTGACGCCCAGTTCCTTTATGTGGTCCAGGCCGGTCTCGATGCCCGGGAACTCGGTGTCGCGCGTACCGGATTCGGCCGCTCCGAGGTATTTGCCCTTCAGCTTCACGCCGGAATGCGGGTCCATCGTGAGATCGCGCAGGTGCACCTCGTACACGATCGCCTCCGAGCGGTCGAAGGACGGGCCGGCCGAGACCGGAGTCGTGTCCCGCAGCACCAGCGCGCGGCCGTCGTCGGCGGTGACGCAGGCTGCGTACGGGTCCAGACCCTCGCGGATCTTTCCGTCCTCCTCCGTCCTGATGCGGTATGACTTGCCTTCCAGGGAAAAACCGAAGTCCTTCCCCCAGACTCCGTGCCCCTCGGGGGACAGTTCGTAGACGGCGGGCCGCGCAGATGCGGCGCCGTCGTACACCAGCATCTCCGCCTTCTCCGCGTACGGGGCGAACAGGCGGAAAACCGGCCTGGCCGGGTCGCCGGAAAGGCCCATTTTCTCCGTCGTGTAGAAGTATGGGTCGTAGACGACGTCGCCCAGTCTCAGCGTCACCGGGCCGTAGTCGGCGGAGCGCAGGGCGTACTCCCCCCTGTTTACCGCCATGTAGGGCGGGGCGAAGTTCTTGAAGACGAAACGCGCCGCGCGGGAATACTCCCCGCCAAGCGGCTCGGCGGAGACCGGTTTCAGCGTCTCCGTTCCTCGCTCGAGGACGAAGTTCTGCGACTCCAGGAACACGCGGCCGACCGGGCGCGTGAAGGCGGCGCGCACCACCCCGGGCGCGTCCAGCCAGGCTCCGGTGACGGCCGTGGAAACTGCCGGCGGGGAGTCGTAGACCTTCGGGTCCCCCTCCAGCAGGTAGACCTCGCCCTGGCGCGCGGAGGGCATCACGCGGTCCGGCGCGTCCTTGTCCTCCCAGTTGCCCTTCCTGGGCAGGAAGCCGGCCGCCTTGCCGGAAAGGCCGGCGGAGTCCAGGTCCAACTCGTAGAACGTCCCGAACGCGTCCTCACCGGCGGGGCGTAGCTCGAAACCGGGTTTCTTGTCCGAGTCGTCCCAAACCCAGAGGTTCCAGCCGGCGTAGGACTTGTCCAGCCGGTTGTAGTGGACGATTAACTTGTCGGCGGCGTAAGCCCGGAGAGGCATAAGCAAGGCCCCCATCATAAGGATTTTAAGTCTTTTCATATATCGGCCCCTGTTGTTATCCAGTAAATTGTAAAATATCTGCCTATGCTGATTACAGCGCTTTCTTTACTCCTCGCCGCTCAACCCGGCGCTGCCGCCCCCGCGCCCCGGACGTCCACCGCCCCGGACGTGGAGATTTCCACCTCCGCCATCGTCAAGCTCACCGAAGAGAGCCCCCGCGTGCGCGGCATACACATCACCTCCTGGGCCGCCGGCTCCGCCAAGCAGCGCGAGCGGTTGCTGAAGCATATCTCCGGCACGGTCATAAACACTGTGGTAATCGCGGTGAAGGAGACCGACGGCCACGTCTATATTCCAGGAGTCAAAAGGGCGGAAAAATACGGCTCCTACATGGGCGCCATCCAGAGACCGGAGGAGATGCTCAAGGATTTCAAGGGAGAGGGCCTCTACACCATCGCCAGGATAGTGGTCTTCAAAGACCAGGTCCTTCCGAAGAGGCGCCCTGACCTGGCCGTCAGGGCACCGGGCGGCGGGCTTTGGAAAAGCCGCAACGGCGCCACCTGGCTGGACCCGTACAACAGAAAAGTCTGGGACTATACGCTGGACATCGCCGAGCGCTGCGCGCAGCTCGGTTTCGACGAGATACAGTTCGACTATCTGCGCTATCCCTCCGAGGGGGACACCAGGCTCTGCCGCTACTCTAAACCCCACACCCCGGCAACGGCCGTCAGGAACCTCGGCGAGTTCCTGGCCTACGCCCACAAGCGCCTGGCGGGTTACAAGGTAAAGGTCTCCGCCGACGTGTTCGGCCTTACCACCTCCGCGAAAACGGACATGGGAATAGGCCAGGACCTCGCCACTCTTGCCTCCGGCGCCGACTACATCTATCCGATGATGTACCCCTCGCATTACGCCCCCGGTGAATACCATCTGAAGAACCCGAACGCCGCCCCTTACGCCGTCATAGACCACGGCCTAAAGGACGCGCTGCGCAGGCTGGGACCGCACTATGCACGCCTGCGTCCCTACCTGCAGGACTTCTCGCTTTTCGGAGTTCACTACGGACCGGAGCAGGTGCGAGCGCAGATCATAGCCGCGCGCCGCAACATGCTGAACAGCTGGGTACTGTGGAACCCGGCGAACAAGTATACCTGGTCCGCGCTGACCCCCCACTCCTACCGCGCCTTCGTGGACCCGCAGTTCCCCTACGACTGGCACGAGGCCAAGCCGGCCGCCAGGACGCAATAAGCGCTAAGACCGCGTCCGGCCCCGCTGCGGGCGCGGTCAGCTTCGGACTATCTTGCGGTACTCGTCCCGCACCCCGAAATACTGGGAGAGGACGTTCCCTATGTCGGTAAGGCCCGGCAGCAGGCCCGTCTTCAGGCCGCCGAGGCCCGCGCCGTACCCCTTGCGCCAGGCCAGGAAGGGGAGCGGCTCGTTATTGTGATAGCCGTAATCCTCCCTGTGCAGCATACCGTGGTCCGCCGTTATCATCAACAGGTCTCCCTTGGCCATGTTCCTTTCCAGCAGCGGCAGGCAGCGGTCTATCTCCTGGATGGACTTCAGCCCCCCCTCTATCTCGCGCGTGTGGCCATAGACACTGTCGGTGTCGACCAGATTCGTAAAGACAAACGTGCCGTTGGGGCGGTAGACCGCGTGCGCGGCCTGCAGGGCGTTCACCGTGCCCTGCAGCGAGAACGGGTTGGTGTCCTTCTTCTTCGGGTGCACGAAACGCAGCCTCAGCGCGGGGTCGAGGTAGGCCTCGTTGTGCAGTTTTATCTTGGCGTGGTACGAGGTATTTACCAGGTCGCTGGTCTTGCCGACCGCCACCGTCCAGACTGCGGCGGCGTGCAGTACGTCCACCAGCGTGCGCTGGCCGATGGGCAGCACGGCGTCGTGGCGGTTGGAGGTGCGGATGATCTCTCCCTCGGCGTTCCTGACGTAGGGGCGCGCTATCGCGCGGGTTATCGGTATCCCCATCTCCATGCCCAGCGCGAACGCGACGTCAGCGATACGGTGCTGCTCGGCCACCGGGATGACCGCCTCGTTCATCGCCAGCTGTATCAGCGGGTCGCATTTACTGGCGTAGACTATCGGCCGGCCGGTGCGCTCGTGCTCCGCGGCGTTAAGCTCTATAGCCTCCATACCGCCGGCCATCCTGTTGAAGAAGGTCTTACGGCCTATGCGCCGCTCCAGCTCGTCGAGGTATTTCCGGCCGAAACCGTCCGGGAAGAGATCGTACGTGCGGTGATCTATCACGCCCATCATCTCCCGGTGGCCCACCAGACTGTCGGCCGTGGCCGAGACCTGGACCACGCGCGCGGCATAGGCGTCGCCGGAGGCCCTGGCGAAGCGCTTCTTGAACTCGGGGCGGACTATCTCCCCCAGGCCGAGGCGGCCGAGGTTCGGAAAGCCGAGGCGGCCGAGGTTCGGAAAGCCGACCCTGCCGGGATATTTTGAAAGCAGGTACTCCAAGGTGGTAAGCCCGACCGCGTCTATCACTATTAACAGCGCTGTTCTCTGTTCGCGTTTCATGCGCGCTCCTTAACGGCGCCTGCGCCGCCCCACGGAGGGTCCCGGCCGCTTCAGGCAGCGGCGTCCAGGACGGCCTTAAGCATGGCCGGCTCCGGCTGCAGGCCGACGAGGGTTATGTTGTCGTTGATCACTATCTGCGGCACTCCGGAGACGTTGTACTTGTCCGCCATCTGCGGGAACTCCGACGACTCCACCATCTCCGCGGTGATCTGCGGAGAGACCAGGGCGAACTTGTGGGCCATCACCACGGCACCCGGGCAGTAAGGGCAGGAGGGCGTGACGAAAACCTTTATGTTCACTGGTTTCGACACCCCGCCCAGCGCGGTCACGGTCTCAGGCTGCAATTCCTGCGCGGCCGAAGCGGAGTTCTTAAGGGCCTCCAGCAGCGAGACGAACTCGTACCCGGCTGGTATGCCGTAGAAACGTACGCGCGAACCGTTGGAGCCCTCTATCACGGCCGCGGGGGTCTTGTCTATGCCGTAGGCCGCGGCCTTTTCGGTGTCGGTGACCCTGTTGTAGACCTCCAGCTTCACCTTGGGGGAGAGCGAAGCGAGTTCCTTGTATAGCTCCTCAGTGGGGCCGCAGGTCTCGCAGAGCATTGTTTCCTTGAAATAGATTATCTTGACTTCTCCGGCCAGTTCGGAAAGCCTCTTCTTCACCTCGTCCGCGGTCTGCTGGTCCATGAAAGACATACCGTTCTCCTCCTTTTTCCTCGATTCAACTTAGATGCCGCCCGGGAATGAAAGTTTCGTCCGGCCTATTATAGCACCTTCAGGACGCCCAGGAAATCCGCCGGCGGGTCCGCCTCGAAGGAGAGCTGGCTGCCGGCCAGGTCCCTGAACTTCAACTTCCACGCATGCAGCATCAGTCGGGGATATTTCGCCTGCCTGGCGCTGTCCCCGTAAAGCCCGTCCCCGATTACCGGATGGCCTATAGAATACAGGTGCGCCCGTATCTGGTGCCTGCGGCCGGTCAGGATCGAGACCTCCAGCACGGCGGCGCCGCGCAGCTGCTCCAGCACGGAGTAGCGCGTCACCGAGGGCTTGCCGTCGAAAGCCACAGACACCCGGCCCGAACCGCGCTGCTTGAGCGGCTTATCTATCTCCCCCCTCTTTTCCTCCATCCGCCCCTCGGCCGCCACCAGGTACTTCTTCTCCACCTCGCGCGTCTCGAAAAGCCCGGAATAGTAGCGGTGGGCCTCCGGAGTGCGCGCGAAGAGTATCAGGCCGCTGGCGTCCCTGTCCAGCCGGTGCGTCACGAAGACCCGGCCGAAACGCCGGTGCAGCAGCCCGACCAGGTGCTTCTCTCCTGCCAGGTCCCCGCGGGCTGGCATGGTCAGCAGGCCCGAAGGCTTGTTAACCACCAGCAGTTCCGGCGTTTCCTTAAGCACCTCGATATCCTCCGGTCTCATTTGTTTCATACGGGGCAGAAGTCCTTTTTATAGCATTCGCCGGCGGCTATAGAGGTCAGACCGCCGAAGATTAGATAAAATACGGCCAGCAGGATAGCCAGTGAAAGACCGGCCTTGTCCGAGACCACCCCCAGCAGGAACGGCGAGAGCGCGTCGCCTAGAGCGTGGATGATAAAGATGTTAACCGCGAAGGCCATCGAGCGCATCGTCACCGGGACCGTCTCCACGATGGCCGCGTGGTAGGGGCCGGAATAGGCGAAGATGAAAAACTCCGCCGCGAAAATCAGCGCCAGGCACGGATAAAGAGAATCCGAGAAGACAGCCGCCGCGCCGAAGGGCGCGCTGAGGAAGAAGCTGAGGTAGCCCACCACAAAATACGCCCGTTCCGTGCGCCGCCGCAACCAGTCTGCCGTCCAGCCACCGGCGAAGTTGCCTGACAGCCCGGCGGCCACCGTCACCGCGCCGAACAGGAACCCCGCCCTGGCCACCGTAAGCCCGAATTCGCGCACAAAGTAGGAAGGCATCCACGCCGCGAGCCCGCCTACGGAGAAGGTGCCGATAGACTCGGCCAGGCAAAGCAGCAGGAAGGTGCGGTTCCGGAACAGCGCCCGGTAGCCGGACATGGCTATATGCTCCGCGCGGCGCGTCTTCTCCGGGGTCTCCGGCATGAACAGCGAGGCCAGGCCCAGCAGCGCGCCGGGCAGCGCCACAATAAAGAAAGCGTTGCGCCAGCCGAAATGCTGGCCCAGCAGCCCGCCAAGCAGGTAGCCGATGGCGCTGCCGGCCGGTATGGCCAGCGCATAAACGGCCATCACGCGGGCGCGGCGGTCCTCGGGGAACCATTCGGCCAGGAACGACGGCGAGACCGTCCCGAAGCCGGCTTCCCCGACGCCGACCGCGGAGCGCGTACCGGCCAGCTGCCAGTAATTGCGGACCAGGCCGCTGAAAGCTGTGGAAACGCTCCAGAACAGGGCGCTCAGCCCCATAATGACGGGCCTGCTCAGGCGATCGCCAAGATAACCGGTCAGCGGCGCCACGCAGATGTAGACCAGCATAAACGACGAGGCCAACAGGCCCAGCCTGGCGTCGGTCAGACGCAGGTCGGCCTTTATAAGGGGAAAAACCGCGTAGAGGGCCTGCCTGTCTATATAGTTGAACAGGCTCAGGCAGAAGATAAGCGCCAGCGCCCTGCGCGCGTACTTTTTCTCGTCCATCGGTACTCCAATAATAGCAATCCTTCCTGCGCGGCGTAAATGAGCAGCCTCGCCGCCGGAGGATTTATTTTTTATGCTAAGATATGCACGAGAAGACTTTTTACCGTCCATAATCCACCCCGACAGGAGAACATATGCCCGCCAAGACCGCAAAGAAACGCTCCGCCGCCGAACTCACCTACGCCAGCAAGAACGGCTACGAGAGGATCTCTCCCGCCGAGTTGAAGCGCTGCGAGGAGATAAATCAGGCTTATATGCGGTACATAGGCAGCGCCAAGACCGAGCGCGAGGCCCACGACGAGGCCGTGCTCCTGCTGGGAGCGGCGGGCTTCAAGGACATGCGCGAGTACGAGCGCACCGGCGACAAGCTGGTCCCCGGCGACAAGGTATACCGCTCCAGCGAGGGCAAGACGCTGATGGCGCTGGTTGTGGGCAAGCGACCGTTCGAGGCCGGTATGCACATCGTGGGCGGCCATACCGATTCCCCCCGCATAGACCTCAAGCAGAACCCGCTCTACGAGAGCGGAGACATGGCGCTGCTCGACACGCACTACTACGGCGGCATCAAGAAATACCAGTGGGTCACGATCCCGCTGGCGCTGCACGGCGTCTTCGTGAAGCCCGACGGGAAAAAGATAAAGGTCTCCATAGGCGAGGACCAGGCCGACCCGGTGTTCTGCATCACCGATTTGCTGCCGCACCTGGCCGCGGACCAGTACAAAAAGACTATCGGCGAGGCCGTCACGGGAGAGGGTCTCGACGTGCTGGCAGGCTCCGTGCCAGCGGGCGAGAAGGACAGAAAGGAGAAGTTCAAGTACAACGTTCTTAAACTCCTGCACGACAAGTACGGGATCACCGAGGCCGACTTCCTCTCCGCCGAACTCGAGATAGTGCCCGCCGGCAAGCCGCGTGAGGCGGGTCTCGACCGCTCGATGATACTGGCCTACGGGCACGACGACCGCGTTTGCGCCTGGGCTGGCCTGAAAGCGCTGATAGACCTTAAGGGCACTCCGGAATACACGGCCTGCGTGCTGCTGTGCGACAAGGAGGAGATAGGCTCCGTGGGAGCCACGGGCATGGCCTCGAACCTGTTTGAAAACGCTGCTTCCGAGCTGCTCAACCTCACCTCGCAGTCCTACAGCGAGCTCTCGCTCAAGCGGGGTCTGCACAATTCCTGGATGCTGTCGGCCGACGTGAACGCGCTGTTCGACCCGTTGTTCCCCTCGGTCTCTGAGAAACGGAACTCCGCGCACCTGAACCACGGGCTCTGCGTGACCAAGTACACGGGCTCCCGCGGAAAATCGGGCTCATCAGACGCCTCGGCCGAGTTCCTGGCGCATATCCGCCGCATCTTCGACAGGAACGGCGTGATCTGGCAGACCGGCGAACTGGGCAAGGTGGACCAGGGCGGCGGCGGCACGATAGCCTACCTGATGGCCCGATACGGTATGCAGGTGGTGGACTGCGGCGTGGGGCTGTTCTCGATGCACGCGCCGATGGAGCTGGCGGGCAAGCTGGACATATACATGGCCTACAAGGGCTACCTGGCCTTCATGAAGGACGGCAGGAAATAGGCGCCCAGGTATGCCAGCCGGGCAGGAACGCAAAACACGGCGTCGCGAACACCGTTCTCGCGCCTCGTCACTCGGCCTCCATAACGGTTTTGCTTATCCTGCCAGCCCTGAATCCCTGGAGACTTTTACCCCATGACCATAAAACTGCTCATCACCGGCGGTACTTTCGACAAGGAGTACAACGAACTCAACGGCGACCTGTTCTTTCGCAGGACGCATCTGGAGGAGATGCTGCGGCTGGGCCGCTCGCGCGTGCCGGTGAAGCTTAAGACGCTGATGATGATAGACAGCCTGAACATGAAGGCGCCGCACCGGGCGAAGATCCTGGCCGAATGCCTCGCGTCGAAGGAAAAGCATATCGTCATCACGCACGGCACCGACACGATGGCCGAGACCGCCGCCGTGCTGGGTCCGGCGGTTAAGGAGAAGACCGTGGTGCTGACCGGCGCGATGGTCCCCTACAAGTTCGGTTCCTCAGACGGGATGTTCAACCTGGGTTCGGCGCTCTCCTTCGCGCAGACGCTGCCACATGGGGTCTACATCGCGATGAACGGGCGCTATTTCAACTGGTACAACGTGCGCAAGAACCGCGCGAAGGGCGAGTTCGAGGAAGCCCGCTGACCCGTCCCCGGCGGCGCAGGAACGGAAAAGACCGGGGAGGCCTCCCCGGTCTTTTCACGACACGGCTGGTCAGAACAAGCGGAAGGATTTCTTCCAGACGGCGCCGCTGTCCTTGTTGAGCAGAAGGGTTTCGCGCCCGGTGCCGTCTATCCAGACGGCGGCAGTTCCCTTCATCCTGGAGAGCAGCGAAAAGGCCTTCTCCCTCCCCATCACGGCCAGCATCGCGGAGGACATATAGTCCTCCCCGGAGATGCGAGGGAAATAGACCACCAGGCTGGAGAAATCCGGCAGCGGATACCCGGTCTTCAGGTCGAGGATATGGGAGAAGAGCTTTCCCTCTATCTGGACGAAATGCTCCCGTCCCGAAGAGGAAAGCACCACGCCGCCCCCGAAGCGAAAAGTGCCGAAGACCTTTTTTTCGTCGAAGGGGTCCGCTACGCGGTACGTCCAGTCCCTGCCGCCGTAGGCCATCATGTCACTGCCCAGCCGGAGTTCCACCGGGAAGGCCGGCTTCATTTCTTGCAGCAGTTGAGACGCCCGCACGAAACAGTAGCCGCGCAGCACCCCGCCGAGGTTTATCTGCACCGGCCTGACGAAGCGCACCCTGTTCCCGGCGTAGTCCGCCTGCACGTACTCCGAGCCCACGTTCGCCAGGGCCTTGGCGATGGCCTCCCTGGACGGCATCCTGTGCGTGGAGGCGGCGTCCTGCCAGATGGGCCAGAGCGGGGCGAAGGTTATGTCGAAAGCCCCGCCGGTCAGGCGGTAATAGTCCAGCGACACCCGCAGCAACCCCATGAACTCCGGGTCGGTCCTGACCCACTGCCCGTAGGCGCGCGCGTTGACCACCGAGGTTATGCTGGAGGGTTCGCTGTAGCTGAAGTCAGAGGAGATGCGGTTCCATTCGGCGAAGACGGCGTCGGCGATCCTTTTTCCCTCGGCCGGGTCCGCGCCGTAAACGCTGACCTGGGCCGGCACGCTAAGGATATAGGCTCTCTGCGTGTAAGCGGCAGTTCCACCGCGGCCGCAGCCGGAAGACAACAGGGCCGGGAGGGCCGCAAGCAGGAGCGCGCGTCCCGTCAGCGTTCTTCTCATGGGGTTACGATAACTTTTTTTCGCCTTTTTTTCAATGTGCCGCTGTTTTGGTCGGCCCATATTTGATATCCTTGAAGCACCGGGGGGGCCCGCCTCCCGGCATAGGGGATATCCGATGAAGAAGAAAATTTTCGCTCTGGTTCTGGCGGCAGCCTGTCCCGCTTTCGCGAGGGCCGGGGCCGCGCCGTCGTCGCAGTTGGCCGGTCTGGCGGCCTCGCTGGGCAAAGCCCTCGGGGACCGCCCCGGCCTCAAGCTGGCCGTATTGCAGTTCCCGTATGTCGGAGGCGCCGCTTCCGCGGGCCCGGCGGTGATACAGGAGCGCCTGACCACGGAACTGGCGCAGAACAAAAAGCTTACCCTCGTGGAACGGGCGCTGCTCGACAAGGTCATGCAGGAACTCAAGCTGGAAGCTTCCGGAGCGATCGACGAGGCCGCGGTGAAGAGGCTGGGCAAACAGCTGGGGGCGGACGCGATCGTCACCGGCACGTTGAGCGACCTTAAGGACGGGGGCACCGAAGTCAACGCCCGCGTAGTGGAGACCGTGACCGGCAGGATACTGGCCGCGGCCTCGGCCGTGGTGCGCAAGGACTGGGCAGACTCCCCCGTCCCGCCCAAGCCGGCTCGGAAAGATTTTGGAGGCAAGCCGCTGGTACAGGTGGCCATCCTGCTCGACACCTCCAATTCCATGGACGGTCTGATAAATCAGGCCAGGACGCAGCTCTGGAAGATAGTCAACGAGCTCGTCACGGCGGAAAAGAGCGGTTCCCGCCCGGTCATAGAGGTGGCGCTTTACGAGTACGGCAACACCGCCCTGTCGCAGAAAAACGGCTGGATACGACAGGTGACGCCCTTCACTACCGACCTGGACAAGGTCTCCACGGAACTTTTTTCGCTGAAAACTAACGGCGGCGACGAGTACTGCGGCCAGGTCATCGGGGATGCGGTGGATGGCCTGAAGTGGAGCCCCAGGAACGACGTCTATAAAGCCATCTTCATCGCCGGCAACGAGCCCTTCACGCAGGGGCAGGTCCCTTTCCGGAATTCGGTGGAGGAAGCCAAGGCCAAGGGCATCTTCGTAAACACCATCTTCTGCGGGCCGCGGCAGGAAGGCATAGCCGAGCAGTGGAAGGCCGGCGCGGACCTGGCCGACGGCGACTACGCCAACATAGACCAGTCGTTGCAGGGCTACGCCGTGGCGGCACCGCAGGACGACAAGATCGCTGAATTGAGCGCCAGGCTGAACGACACCTATATAGCATACGGGACCTCGGGCGAACAGCGTCTCAAGGCCAAAGAGAGTTCTCTCTCGCTGGCTAAGGGCGCCGGCGCCGCCGTGATGGCCGAGCGCGGAGCCTACCAGGCCGCCCCTGCGGCTGCCAGAGCCGACGCTTCCTGGGACATGATCTCGGCCCTGGACAGCGGGGCCATGCAGCAAAAGGACATCAGGGAAGACCAGTTGCCTGAGAACCTGCGCCGGATGGATAAGACCGACCAGGAGAAGTACATCGCCGCCAAGCTCGCGCTAAGGAAGAAGATTACGGCCGAGATAAACGCGCTGCAAAGCGAACGTAAAACCTACCTGGCAGCGCAGGAGGGCAAACAGGCCTCGCCCGCGACGCTGGACGCCGCCATGATAAGCGCCATACACAGGCAGGCCTCGGAACGGGGCTACAACTTCCAGAAGTGAGCTCCCCCCGCCTCACTGCTTCCGCCCCGCGGGCACTGCTCCTACTGTGCGCGGCGCTGGCCCTGCGGCCGGCCGCTTCATGCGCCCAGCCGACCCTGGAGCAGAAAGCGGCCCAGCTCCTGATCGTCTCCTACGACTCTTCAGAACTGGACCAGGCCGAGACGGCCGCCAGGGGCGGCGTCGGCGGGATACAGCTGGAATGGGGCTCCTATTCGCTTGAGAAGACCCGGGAGGCCACGGAAAAGCTGCAAAGAGCTGCGGCAGCCGCTCCGCTTGGCGCCCCGCTCTTCATAGCCGTTGATTACGAAGGCGGCAGCGTCTACTCCCCCACCACGCTGGGCCTGCTGGAACTGCCCACTAACATGATGCTAGGCGCTGCCGACGACGAGAATGACACGTCCATCCTTTTCTACCTGGCAGGCAAGGAGCTGCGCAGGGCCGGCATCAACATGGCCTTCGGCCCGGTGCTGGACGTGAACACCAATCCGAAGAACCCCATAATCGGCATACGCTCCTTCGGCTCAGACCCGCTGGAGGTTGCCAGACTGGGCGGAGCGGTGATAAGCGGCTTCAGAGCGGCGGGTATCGTCCCGGTGGTCAAGCATTTCCCGGGCCACGGCGCGGCCGAAAAGGATTCACACAAGACACTGCCGGTCATAGACCTCTCCACGGTCGCGCTGGCGGCCACTCACCTGGTGCCCTTCAGGGCCGCCATAGCGCAGGGCGTGCCGGCCGTAATGACCGCCCACATCCTCTACCCGGCGCTGGATGACAAGCCCGCCACCCTCTCCAGCGCGGTAATACAAGGCCTGCTGGAGGGCGGGCTTGGGTTCCGCGGGCTGGTGGTGACGGACAGCCTGGACATGAAGGCCATCACTTCGCTGATGTCTCCGCCGGCCGCCGCCGCGGCCGCGCTGAAAGCCGGGGCGGACCTGCTGCTGCTCGGGAAAAGCGACTACAGGGAGGCGGTGCGCGAGATAGCCGGCCAAGTGCGCTCCGGAGAGATAACCGAGGCCCGACTGGACGACGCCTACCGCAGGGTGACGGCCGCCAAGCGCGCCGCCGGCATTTTCTCGCAGTCGGAAACGCCCTCACCCTTCGACAAAGCCTATATGGACATAACCAGCGAGTTGTCGCGCAAGGCGGTAACGCTGGTGCGCGGCGGGGGACTGGTCCCGCTGCCGGAAGGCAGGAAGGTGGCCGTCATCATCTTCTCGCCGCCGCGCTTCGCGGGCAACGCGTTGAGCCTCTACCGGGCCCTGCTCCAGGCCGGCTACGACGCCAAGCAGTATTACTTCGGCATAGGCCTGCGACCCGGCGAGCTGGACCAGCTGACGAGCGCGGCGGCCGGGGCGGACGTGCTGGTGCTGGGCAGCTTCCAATGGACCGGCGAACAGAACGTCACGCAGCGCGACGCGATAAACGTGCTGATAAACTCCGGCAAGCCATCCGTGCTGCTGAGCCTGATGAACCCATACGACATCTCTTCGTACCCGGGTGCCCGCGCCGTACTGGCGCTCTACGGCATGACTGCTCAGACCATGCGGGCGGCCGGAGACATCCTGACCGGGCGGCTAACTCCCTCAGGCAGGCTCCCCGTCGAGATCCCGGACCGCCCGTAAGGCCGCGCAAGGGGGCGCGGCCTCCCTGCGGCGCTTGAGAGGCCATCTAAAATAATCTAAACTATCGTCGCGCCGTTTTCAAGGAGACCCTATGCGAATCGTCAGTTTCTTCGGTATGTTCGTCATGCTCGGCATCGCCTGGCTCTTCAGCAAGAACAAGAAGGCCATAAATTACAAGGCGGTCGCCGCGGGAACGCTGCTGCAGATAATCCTCGCCGCGCTGATAATGAAGGTGCCGGCCGGCCAGCGCTTCTTCATGTTCCTAAACGACGTCATCGTCAAGCTGCTCTCGTTCACGAACGAAGGCTCCAAGTTCGTCTTCGGAGGGCTGATGAACACCTCTTCCGTCGGCTTCATTTTCGCCGTGCAGGTGCTGCCGACCATCATCTTCTTCTCGTCGCTGATGGGCATCCTCTATTACCTCGGCATCATGCAGAAGATTGTAATGGCCTTCGCCTGGGTAATGACGCGCTTTATGAACTCCTCCGGCGCCGAGTCGCTGGTGGCCAGCGCGAACATCTTCGTAGGCCAGACCGAGGCGCCGCTGGCGGTGCGCCCGTACATGGCCTCGCTGACGGAATCGGAACTTTTCGTCGTGATGACGGCCGGCATGGGCACGCTGGCCGGCGGCGTGATGGGCTCCTACACGGGCATGCTGCTGCCCTACGTTCCAGGCATAGGCGGGCACCTGCTCGCGGCCTGCATCATGTCCTCGGTCGGCTCGCTGGTGATAGCCAAGATCATCATCCCGGAGACGGACGAGCCGCTCACGCGCGGCAAGCTGGACATGAAACTGGAGCTGCCGGACAAGAACGTGATGGACGCGGCGGCCAACGGCGCCACCACCGGCCTGCAAATGGCACTGAACGTGGGAGGCTGCCTGCTGGCCTTCATGGCGTTGCTGGCCATGCTGAACTTCATAGTCGGACATCTGGGGGCGCTGGCCGGCCACCCATCCCTGTCGCTAGAAAGAATCTTCGGATGGGTCTTCACGCCGATAGCCTGGCTGACCGGCGTGCCGCTAAAAGAGGCCCCGCAGATAGGCACCTGGATAGGCCAGAAGACCGTCCTAAACGAGTTCGTGGCCTACCTCAGCATGGCGGACTTCCTGAAGGCCAACCCGGCGGCGATAAGCCAGCGTTCGCTGATAATCGCGGCGCACGCGCTGGCCGGCTTCTCCAACTTCCTGTCGATAGCCATACAGATAGGCGGCCTGGGCGCGCTGGCGCCGGAGCGACGCCACGATATAGCCAGACTGGGCCTCTACGCTGTGCTGGCGGGGTCGCTCGCCTGCTTCATGAGCGCGGCCATAACCGGTTTCCTCCTCTGATCCGGACTTCCGCCTGACCTGCGCGACATGGGCCTTAAACTGCTTATAAACTCGCTCTACCGCGGCGGCGCCGAAAAACAGTTTGCGGCCCTGGCAGGGTGGCTGCCGCACGACTCGCTGATACTCCTGGAAGACGAGGTCTCGCAGCCCGTGGCCGAGCGGCCGGTCGCGCTCTCTGGCCACAGGGCCTCCAGTTCCTCGGTTCTCAAGACCGCCGCGATACCGCTCTACGCCAGACGCCTGGCCGCCATGACCGGGCCGGGCGACACCGTGCTTTCCTTCATGGATAGGGCGAACATCGTCAACGTGCTGGCCGCGGCCCGCTCCGGCCACCGCGCCGTGGTCTGCGAGCGCACCAGCCCGTCGGGAGAGTTCTCAGGACTGCGCGGGGCCCTGATGCGCCCGCTGATACGCCGCTATTACCCGCGCGCCTCGCTGGTGGTGGCCAACTCCGAAGGGGCAGGACGGGACCTGGCGGCGAACTTCGCGGTTCCGCGGGAGAGGCTCCGCGTCGTCCATAACGGCTGCGATACCGAAGCTATAACCCGGCAGGCGGCGGCGCCGTTGCCGGAAGGGTGGGCCGCGATCTTCGAAAGGCCGGCGGTAGTCACCGGCGGCAGGCTGACCGCCGCCAAAGGCCACTGGCACCTGCTGCGCATCTTCCGGGAGTTCAAGAAAAACGTGCCCGCCGGGGCGCTGCTCTTACTCGGGGAGGGAGAGCTGGAGACTTACCTGCTGGAGCTTTGCGCCACGCTCGGCCTGAAGACCTTCGTCGGGCCGGGCCTCCCCCCGCCCGACGCGGACGTCTATTTCGCCGGCTACAGGCCGAACCCATATCCGTTCATCGCCCGCGCCCGGCTGTTCGCCTTCACCTCGCTGTGGGAGGGCTTCCCCAACGCGCTGCTGGAGGCCATGGCCGCGGGCGCGCCTGTGCTGGCCGCCGACTGCGAGTCGGGCCCCAGGGAGATTTTGGCGCCGGGCTCGGCGCCTGGACCGGCTTCGGCCGCGCCTGTGGAGACGGACTTCGGGATACTTATGCCGCGGCTGTCCGGCCGGCGCCTGCCGGCCGGCATACCCCCAGAACCGGCGGAGGCGGCCTGGGCCGCGAAGATGGCGGAGATGGCGCTGGCCCCGGCCGCCCTCAGGATCTACGCGCGCGCGGGGCTGCGCCGGGCGGCCGATTTCGAACTGTCCGGCACGGCGGCACGCTGGCGCGAACTGCTCGGCCTCACCACATGAAGTAGACCTCCCCGGGCTGCGGCCGTTCCCCCTTTTTTTTCACATTCCCGGAGGAGCGCTCCGGCTTGGATCTCGGCGGCGGCAGCCTGTAATAGGTGCTTCTGGAGAGCTCCGCCTGGCGCTCGGCGCCGAAACGGACGGAGAGCGTCACGCGGTGCGTATCGCCAAGCTCGCCGTACGGAGCGTAGGCGTAATCCAGCCGGAAAGCCCCGCCCGACACGCCCGCTCCGGCGGTGACCCCGCTGCCGGCGTAGGAACTGCGCCCGGTTTTATAGCCGGTCCTCAGGAAGAAATACTCCCCGGGCCCGGTATTCAGCTTCGCCTCCACCCCTACTGCCGCTGTCGCGTCCGAGGAGCCGGCCTTCACCGCCTCCGCTGCCAGGGTATAGTTGTCCAGGTACGTATACGCAACCCCGGCGCGCAGTATGCGCGGCAGGTCGAAGCCTGCGCTTCCGAGCTTCAGGCGCGAGCCGTAGTTGGCGGCGGCCGCCCCTATACTCCAGTTACCCAGGCGCTTGAGCAGGCCCGCGTCCGCGGCGAAAGCCGAGGTCTTGTAGCCGGCGGCCTGCTGCGAAAGTTCCTTGAGGGCCGCGGCGCCGTAGAACCCGTCCCCGAGATCCGCAGAGACGCCCGCCGAGACGGCAGCCTCCAGCGCGCTGAAGGAGCCGTCCGGGACCCCGGCGGCGTCATAGCGGGCCATGCTGCCGCTCAGCAGCGCGTTCACCCCTGCGAAAGCGGTGAGGCCGGGACCCAGCGGCTGCGCGTAGGCCAGCAGTTCGTTGCGTATACCGTCGAGCCACTCGGTATGCCCGAGCAGCAACTCCTTCCTGTCCAGCAAGGCGGTGCCGGCGGGATTATAGAAAACGCTGAGCGCGTCGTCGCCGAGCGCCGAGTAGGCCCCGGACATGGCCGCGCCGCGGGCTCCCGCGTCCACCTTCAGAAAAGGCATGGCGTCACCGGCCGGCCCGGCCTTGGCGGCGGGCGCGGAGAAAAACAGTATAAGGACCGCCAGTCTTTTCATATCACCAGACGATGAAAAACTTCCCTTTCGCCTTGCCGTAATTGTCGGTGCGCGCCAGGTAAATATAAAGCCCGCTGGCCGCCTTAGCCCCCCGCGCGTCCTTGCCGTCCCAGGAGGCCACGTTCATGTCGTCTATCCCGTCGCCTTTGGAGAGGGTGCGCACCAGTTCGCCGGCCTCGTTATAGATGTAGACGCGCGCGTTAACGGCGTCCACCGGGATGTTGGCTATATAGAAAAGGTACGGCGCGGAACGAAAATCGCACGGGTTGGGATAGCCCTTCAGGGAGGACATATCCTGATAGGCGCCGCCGGCCGCCCGCACCGAGTAGACGGAGAAATGCGGGACCTGCGCCGTGAGCGTATTGGCGACGGTGTCGCGCGTCACGGACTGCAGCGGGGTCCACTTCCCTAGCGCCGGGTCAAGATAATAAAGCCAAGCCTGCGTTTCCGGGATCAGGTCCATGTCTATGCGCCCGTCGTTGTCGGCGTCCGGGTAGCTGAGCGTTATCGTCAACGGCTTGGAGAAGGCTGTTACGGCGTTGCCGGAGCCGTCCGTAGCCGTGAACTGCCGCGTCAGGTCCTTGGAGTAGATCTTACGCGAGTCAGGCGAGGCGGCGTCGGCCGAGGAGTAGACCGAGGGGGGCACGGTGGAAATGCGCACGTACAGCGTGCCGGAGGCAGCGCCGGCCGGTATCAGGACGGAGTCCCCGTCGCTGTTGGAGACTGAGCCGCCGGAGATGCCGGAGACTGACTGGTCGATGGCGAAGGAACCGCCGGAAGTTATCTGCGTCCCCTTGTTGCCCGCGGCGTCCGCCGCGCCGAACGACAGCGCCGCCGTGCCGGTGGAATAATAGGTCTCGATATAGCCGTCGGCCCGCCAGCTGAGGGCGCCCACCTGCGTAAGTTTGAGCGGCGCCGTCTCCCCGTCAGGCGCCCGGAAGGAGAGCGAGGGCGTTCCTGCCAGGGCCCCGGCCTCGGCCACGTTCAGCGTGGCCGAGAAGGGGCCGTTGCCTACCGTGCCCGTCATGGAGACCGAGGCGGTGGGACTGGTCACATCCACGGTCTGACCGTTGGAAACCGCGGCGTTGGAGTAGATACTGTTATTGTTCTTGGCCCTGACCGCGAAATAATAGACCTTCCCCTCCGTCAGCGCGGACGCAGAGTTCCAAGTGACCGAGTACGACGAAGGACCGAGGGAGGTCCAGCCCTGCACGTCGGTATTACCCGGAGAGGTGCCTATGGCGTACTGATAGTCCGTGATGCTGCCGCCGTAGAAATAGGACGCCCCCCAGTTGGCCGAAAGCGTATGCAGCGAGGAGACGTAGGCTATGTCGGCGCCTGTCCCGTCGTAGACGTACTGGATATCGGCAGGCTGGTTTACGTCGACGGTCTGGCCGTTGGACCAGGCCGGGACCGAGTACAAGCCGACGCCGTTCACCGCCTTCACTCCGAAATAGTAGGTCTGGCCGTTAGCGAGGCTCAGCCCCGTGCGCGTGACCGAGAGGGCCGCCCCGTTGTTCACCCACCCGCCGGTGACGCTGGTATCTCCGGCGGAGGTCCCGATGGCGTAGTAATAGGCGGCCACGCCCGATTCCGGGTCGCTGGAGGCCGTCCAGTTGGCGGAAAGGGTGGTAGTAGAGCCCGTGACAGAGATGTCGGCGCCGAGCCCGTCATTGACAGTGGAGACGGCCGTCGGCGGCGTTGAATCGTCCTCCGTGTACGCCTTCAGGCAAACGTTGGCCTGGGAATAGTTGTCGCCGTTATAGCTCGAGGAAAGGGTCGTCAGGTCCGTCCAGTTAGTCCCGTCATTGCTGTAATAGCTCTGTCCGGGTGAAGCGGTCGCCGAATTACTGTAGTTGTAGGGCTTATGCAGATCGGTGGTCGGCAGCTCCACGGCTATGGGATATTTGTAGGAAGGATCGGTAAGTTTCACTACGACGGAGAAATTCTGTCCGGAGCCCAAGCTCACCGCGGGGAAAGTGACGGTATGGTAGCCGAGCATGGCGAAGCCGCCGCTGCCGCTGTAGGCCAGCGTGCCGCTGCGCGGGCTGCCGGCGGAAACCCCGGTATAGACGTAGATCTCGTAACTGACGTTGACGTCCGTGGTATAGAAACCCGCGGCCTTTATGTTCCCAGCCGCCGAAGCGGTGAAAATGTTCGACATCCACTCATGAGTGGAGTCCGCCCCCGTAGCGTCCCCGTTGCCCATGTCGTAGGTATAGCCGAGGCGGTCGTACTGGTACACCGTGGTGTAATTCGAGGTCGCCTGGGCCACGTCAAAGACCGAGGTTTCTCCGCCAAGCGAAGTGTCATAGTAGGAAATATAAAAATACCCTCCGTTGCCCCAGACGCTCCCCCAGCTGTTCCTGGCCAGGAAGGCGCCGTTGCCCGGAGCGGCAGGCGAGAAATAAGAGGCGGCGTAATTATCATCCCAGCCCACCAGTGCGATGGCATGTCCGCCGCAATTGGAGGAGTGGCACGAACAGTTCCCTCCGGAACCGTAAGGGCCGCTGCAATAGCTGTCGTAATAGGCCGCGTTCCCGGAATTGTAAGCGGCATCGTCCCAGTATAGGCTGGCGTAGGCGGCGCCGTAGCCGCTTATCGCCGCTTTCACGTTGTCCCTGAAGGCCGTTTCCCCGGGAGAGCCCTCTATAGGCAGCCAGAAAATGTCCTGCAAATGCTTATGGACCGTCAAGCCGGTACGGGTTATTTCCGAAGGGAAAGAGGGATACGGGTCATCTGATTCGTTCACCGGGCCGTCCCAGCGCGTCAGGTAGGCGGCTGCCATCTGCGAATTGCCGCCGGAATTCATAGGGTCGTAAGGCGGATCGCCTGTAAAGCCGCTGTTCATCGCCATGTTGTTCTCCGAGAAGTCCCAGGTCTCGGCCGGCAGCAGGTTGGACTCAAGCGAAGCTATAGTGGCGAAAGTCCAGCAGGTCCCGTATTGTCCCTGGTCGCGCACCGGAGTAAGCTTGCCCAGCAGGGCGAGATTGTAATATGGGGGATAGGAGGCGCCGGAGAGGACCGCGGAGACACCGGCCCTGCCGGCCAGTATCGACCGGGACATATCCAGGCCGGTCACGTGCGACATATCAGCCGGGAACGGACGCCATCCGAAACGGCGCGGGGTGGAGGTGGAAACAGGAACTGCGGTCCCCTGCGTCCTGACGGCCGGCGCGGTCAGGCCGTGCGACTGCTCATATTTTACAAAAGCCGGGTTAAGCCGCGAGGCCGCGGCGGACGCGGCCGGCGAAGGCGCGGAAAGCAGGGCGGCCAGGAGGAGCGTACAGTAGGCCGGCTTAAGGATATTGGCGCTGTTGTCTCTCATAGTTGTCTGCGGCAGCGGCCGCGCTATTTTTCGTCCACGTCAGTCACGCCGAGCCTGCCTGAAGAGAACGGGAGCTTCAGGCGCGAAACGCGGGACCAGGGTCCGGGCTTCTCCGCTCCGCCCCTGACGCGCAGATAATACACGGTGTCGGGCAGCAGCGGCAAGCCGGAGAGGTCGTAGGAACAGGTATCGGTGAAAACGTCCACCAGCGTAGCTTCGAACCCACGTTTTTCGGAGAGCTGCAGCTGGTAGTACCTGGCCCTGGCGGTCCCCGGCCAGCGCAGGAGCTTCCGGACGGGAGCCAGCGCCGCGGGCAGGCGCGGCCGGGCCGGCAGCCGCCGGCGGGCGGCGCGGCCGGGTATGGCGAAAGAGTATGCGGCGGAGAAAGGCCCCTCGCTGGTGCCGCCGGTCTTGCCGGCAATTATCCCGGCCACCCGCCAGTAGTATATCCCCTCCCTGAAGAAAGCAGGGTAGACCACATAGCCGCTGCCGGCCGTCACGGTCCCGAGCCCTGCGGAGCGGAAGGACTGGTCCGTGCTTATCTGCAGGCGATAGGCCACGGCTCTCATGATATCGTTCCAGACCAGCTTTATGCCGTCCCCCCTGCGCGCGGCCTTCTCCACCCTGGCACTCACCACCAGCGGCGCCTCCGGGGGGTCCTCCATGAAGCGCTTGTTCCATTCGTTCACGGCATAGACGGCCTGGTCCCCGTACTGGGCGAAGGAAGACCAGTCATCCACCTTGCCGCGGTAGACCTCGGCGTCGAATCTGGCGCGCAGAGTCCGGTCCAGGGCCGGAGGTATGTAGCCTATGTAGACGCTGGGAGGATATGAGCGCAGCAGTTTGGCCCCGTTAGAAGCGAGGAAATCCTGGAATTTTGCGTCGAAGGCAGTCTGCGAAGGCACCACCATCAGCGCGTTCTCCGGCATGTCGGCCGCCCCGGCCGCGGCCGGAAAAAGAAGCACCGCGGCTGCTGCCGCGGCTCTCAGAAAGACGGCTATCCTGGCCATTCATCCTCCCTTTCTAACATACATATTATATAACGTCGGATATGACGGATTTATTACGGCATTTGGTAGAATGGGGTTATGGACGAGAAGAAGCTGACCGTGACCGAAGAGGTCATAGAGCCGGAACTTATAAGCCCCGGCGGGCGGAGCGGCCGCTGGGACGACCGCCAGTCTTCTCCTCCGCCCCGCAAGCCCGGCCTGCTCACCCGCGTCAAAGGCCTGCTGGCCGGCGGCCTGGCCCTGCTGGGCGCCGGGCTCATCCTGGCCGGCGCCTTTCTGACCTCCACAGTGATAGGCGCCGTCCTCGGCATCCCCATGATGCTGGCCGGCGCCGCGGCGTTCTACCTGCTCTTCAAGTTCCTCTCTTCCGGATCCAGCGGTACGATCTTCTTCCGCCGTTTCTAACGCCGGTACCACTCACTTCACCCTGAACGTAAAGCCCGCGGAGTGGGCCGCGAACTCCGGCGCGTACATGGACTGTATCACCGCCGCGCCCGTCTTGAAAGTGCCGGGCACGGTAGGCCGCATGCGGTACGCCAGCGTGTACTCCCCTAGGGGCACCCGTTCCAGAAAGAAGTTGGTCAGCGAGTCGCGCGGCTCCTCGTAACGGGCGAGCCCATCCCATTTCCAGCCGCTGCTCAGTTCCTCCGACTCGAAGCCGGCCGGCTTGGGGTCCTTGAGATGTACGTACTCGAAACTGCTGCGCGAACTCACCGTAAGGTGCACCTCTATCTCGTCCCCGACGGAGACGGCGTCACCGTCCGAGAGCGGCTTCAGCGCGAATTTCCCGCCCTCGTCCTCGCGCAGGAAATAGCGCCGGGAGACGTTCAGCATGCCCTCCGGCGACTCGCCCGCGGTCCTGTCCGTGGAATAGACGGCGCTGAAAGAGGCGAAGGCCAGACCTGGCCCCTTCTTGCCCACCGACGGGGTGAGGTCCGCCCGCGTTATGTTTTGACCGTACCTGGACCAGCGCAGCGGCTTGTCCACCCAGTCGAAAGGCGCCAGCTGCAGCCTCTCCGTCGAGGTGCCCATCCGCACGGTATAGTCCTCCGCCCTCTCCAGCGCGCCCCTGGCCTTCATCACGTCCAGCAGCGAGTAGATGGCCGCGGCCGAGGCCTTGGTGGATTTCCATTCGTCGGCCTTGCGGTTGAAGAGCAACCACTTCACCAGGCCAGGTATGCGCGGGTCCTTCGGACGCAGCGCCAACAGCGTGCGCAGTATGAACGCGTGTTTCTCGACCGTGTCGTTGTACCACAGCCAGGACAGCTTCTCCGGGGCCCAGTAAAGACCGGCTACCGGGTCCTCGCGCGCCCCGTCCATGGCCCTGTCGAGATAGCTTTCAGCCTTAGCCTTCTCCCCGAGGCGCATATAGACCCAGGCCGCGTAGGCCTTGCCGAAGGCCGTCATAGCGTTGGCGTGCCTGCCGGAGTAATCCGCCCAGAGTTTGGCGTAATTGAGGGCAGCGGCGCTCTGCGGCCAGCCTTTCGGAAAGGAGGTCACGACGTAGGCCGCGTAGAGCAGATAAGACGTATCGCCCTCGGTCGGCTTCATGTGCGCCGGGGCCTGCGCCAGCGCGTAGGCCAGCGCGCGCGAGGCGACGTCCTCCGGCACGCTCACGCCGTAACGCGCGGCCTCCGCCAGGCCGTCCAGCGCGTACAGGGTCATGTAGAAGCTGGGCGGCCCGCCGGGGAACCACGGAAAAGAGCCGTCGGAGTTCTGGTAAGACCCCAACTTGGCGAGCGCTTCGCGGCCCTCGCGCTCCACCGTCCCCGGGTCGAGCATATCCGTTATGGGCAGGGAGGAGCCAAGCCCTTTTGAGCGCTCCTCCCACGGCGTCTCCATCAGCCTCATCAGCCGCACAGGGTCGTTGCGGTCCCAGGCCGGGGTGATGGTGTTGCGCCGCGGGACCTTGGCCACAGCGGCTTTGAACTGCGGGTATTCCCGGTAGAAGGCGTCAGTGACGGCCAGCGGTATGTAGCGGTTCAACACCTGCTCGGTACATTCGTATGGGTAACGGATCAGGAAAGGCAGGCTGTCGAGCACCGTCAGGATCAGCTGCGGCTGCAGCTCCAGGTGTACCTCCTCCGTCCGCCGCGTCGGATCAGGCTTCTCCAGCTCCGGCAGGCGGAATGTCCTCGAGGAATTCCCGTCCAGGGCCGCGACCTCGGAGGCGATCAGCCGCTCGCGGGACGGCAGCACTGGCAGGTCGTTCTGCTGCGCGTCGGAAAGGGCGCCGGCCCTGGCAACGGCCAACGCCTTGTAGTCCGCGGTGCCGGGCGGCGCCGCGACGTCCCAGTAAAGCGCCTGCGTACCGCCGGGTTTCACCGCGAACGGGCGGGAGGAGTCCGTCACCCCGAACCTCGCCAGCTCGCCCTTCCCGTCCAGCGTCAGGTCCAGCGTGACCTCTCCGGAGAGGGAGCGCGCCGTGGCATTGGTGACCAGGGCGGTAAGGCGGGAGCTGTCCCCCTCGCGAAAGAAGCGCGGGATGTCCAGCCGCACCATCAAATCCTTCCTGGTTACGGTCTCGGCGGAGAAATCCCCGGTCTTAGCGTCGCGGGTAAGCAGGTAGGAGGCGATGTTCCAGGAGGTCAGGCGTTCAGGGATGCGGAACAAGAACGAGGCCTTCCCCCCGGTCACTTTGAGCTGAGGGGCGTAATACGCCGTTTCAGAGAAGTCGGAACGCACCTGCGGGGCCCCGGCGGAGGCGCCTTCCGCGACGGCAGCGGCCGGCTTTACGGCGGCGCCCTTGGGAAGTGCGGCCGGCGCCGCGGCGTTACCCGCAAGTCCCTCGGCCTGCAGCGCGGCTCCAGTGGCGCTTCCGTCCTCCGCAAAGTCCAGCGACTTCTCGAAGAGGCCGCGGCGAAAGCCGCCGTAGGCCAGCGTGGAAGAGACGCGCAGCGAAGGCAGTTTTTCCTCGGGGGAGGGGCCTGAGAAAGCGTTGAGCATCCTGCGCAGCAGGCCCTCCTTCACGGGCAGCTCGGCGATCTGCGGCGTGAAAAGCGAATCGAAGGCCTCCCCCCCTGCCGTCCGGCGCCGGTAAAGACTTTCGGTCCAGAAGCCGGAGCCGGAGCCGCCGCCGTAATAGTCCAGCGAGCGGTCGTAGACCTTCACCAGCGCTTCTCCGGAGACGGGCCTGCCGCGGGAATCTCCGGCTTTCAGCGTCCAGTCCGCCATCTGTCCGGGCAGCAGGGTCTTGTCGTAATCCAGCGCAAGCAAAACGCGCTTGTCCAGCCGCGGCACCCGTACCGAGGCCGCGGCGGTATAGACCTTGAAATCAGAGGCCCCGAACCAGCGCAGGCCGAAGCCGCCATTCTCCTCCGGCCCTACCTTCAGTTTCATTATCGATGCCCCCGGCGTCCTGACCAGTTCCCGAAAAAGGACAAAATCGTCGGCCAGCACTTCCGCGAACTTGGGGCCTTTCAGCGCGGAGGCGCCTATCAGCACCTTGGCCGTTTCCCCAGGCCGGTAGCTGTTGCGTTCGAACAGCGCGACGGGCGGCAGGCGCAGGGAAGAGTTCTTGGACGCATCAGGCGAGGCGGAGACCACCACCAGCGAGGAAGCGGTGCGGCCGCCCCATGGGTCCGGCGCGCCCAACTCCAGCCTGTAGGCGCCGGGTGGAAGCCTGCCGAGGTCTATCTCCGCCGCCGCGGTCCTGCCGAGGCTCACCCTGCCCTTTTCTTGCAGCGTCCCGTCGGGAACGCCGTTGAAGGCCTCCTCCAGCGAAGGCGCCGCGCCCCCGTAGGGTCCGTCTCCTCCGGAGTAGGCCGGCTCCTGCTCCAGCCTGTAGAGTGAGTAATCCGCCTCCCCAGCCCGCTGCCCGCCGTTCAAGTCCATCAGTCTGGCGTCTAGCAGGGCAGGTTCGCCCGGGGTGAAGAAGCCGGCGCGCGGGCGCACGTCAAAAAGCAGAGCCTTCGCACCGGCGCGGTAGTCGCGCGCGTCGGTTATGGCGCGCCCTCCGGCGTCCAGAGCTGTAACCTCCACATGGTAGGAGGAGGGGTAATCGGCGTAGTTCCCGCTTTCCGGGGAGGGAGTAAAGGAGAAAGAGAACTTTCCGTCGCTACCGCTGAGCGCCTCCCCGGAAGCCACCTCTTGCGGCGCCCCACCGCCGTAGAACCAGCCCCAGTACCAGCAATAGACCGGCAGGTAGCGCGAGCGCGTCACGCGGTACTTTACCTTAGCCCCCGGCACCGGAGAGCCGAAGTAATACTTCACCTCGCCGGAGACCTCTCCCCTGTGCCCGTAACACCAGGGCTCGTCCGGCGGCGCAAGCTTCACTTCAAACTCCGGGCGCTTGTATTCCTCCACGCCGAAGCCAGCCGAACCGCTGAAACTGCGCCCGTATTGGACCACGTCAGCCGTGAGCGAGTAGCGCCCCAGCAGCCGACCCTCCGGAATGGTGAAAGAGGCCGCGGCGCTGCCCAAGCCTGTAAAAGGCAGCCCGGTTGAATACACGGTCTGCCAGTTGGCGTCCCGCGCGGTGACCGAGACTACGGAGCCGCCGTCGTAGGTCCTGTACCCCCCGGGCTGGCGCAGCAGCTCGGTCACCTTGAACCGGACTTCCTGGCCCGGCCTGTAAACCGGCCTGTCCGTCTCTACAAAGACTCTGACCGGAGGAGGCGGCGAGACCGAGACCGAGGCGCCCGCATTCCAGTAGGCGTAGGCCCCGCCGTAGGAAAGCAGCGGGTCCACCGAAACGTACTCGTTGTTGTAGAGCCGCAGGGTGAAATCCTCGCTGAAGACCGCGGAGCCGTCAGGCCCGGTCAGCAGGCGCCTGTCGGACCAACCCGACATTCCGGAGCGGATGAAAGCGGCGTCTATCGCGGCCCCCGCCAGCGGGCGTCCGTTCAGCGCGTTCACTGCATAGAAGCGGAAGGCGTCGGCCTTGACGGGGCGTTCGGGAGCGGCCGGATCGTAAAGGAAGGCTTCCGGGTCTCCGGAGGCGCCGGAGGTACCCAGCAGGAAAACGTCAGTTATGTCGGTCAGGGCAGCCTTTATCAGCGAGGAGCCCTCCGCGAAGGAATCGTCGCCCGAGGCGACCACCACGTAGAGGCCTTTGCCTAGGTCCGGGGACGAGACCTGCTGGTCCTTGTACTGGTAGGGCCCCGGGTAATCAATGGCCTGAGACCACTGCAGGTCCGGCTTCCTGTTCAGAAAAACCTTCAGTTCCTCTTCGGAAAGAGACCTCAGGAGCGACTGACCCGCCCGGTAGCCGATGGAGGACATCGAGGCCAGGTCCTCCGGCGAAGTGCGATAAGCGCGGAAATAGACGCGCGCGAGGTTGCGCGCCTTCACCTTGACAGCCCCGCGGCCCGGCGGCGGCGCGAAACTGACGGCGAGGTCCAGGCGCGGCAGGCGTATTTCCGCCGCCAGGCTAGAGCAGGCGGAGGCCGGCCTGGAATCACGGGCTTCCTGCTGCGCCTTGGCGCAGAGTTCCAGCGCCGAGGCGAAATGCGAGTCCTCCTGCGTCAGGAGTGCTGCCCGGTAAAACGCCCAGGCCCGGCCCAGGCCGGTCGTGAAAGAATCTCCCCAGCCCCTCAGCGTGGCCGCGGCCTCGGCGCTCAGCTCCTTCCGGTTGAAAACGGCCACCGCCTCCGGATGATCGAAGGGGAGCGTCAGGCGTTTTATCTTCCAGTACTCGGCGGCGAAGTTCTCAGAACCGCGGCCTTCCGAAGCGTCCTCGTATATGGCCGCGGCCTTCAGCGCCGCCGGGGCGGCGCCGCTGTAATCGCCGCGGTACACCGGCGACAGGAGCGGCCGCGCGTCCGGCAGCGGCCCGGCTCCCGAAGGCTCGCTCAGCAGATAGTCCGTCCAGGACAACGCGATGAAATCCCAGAGCGTCGGAGTATAGGAGAGATCTGCCCCCTTCAGGTCCAGGAAATAGCCCTGTTCTTTCAACGGGTACTTCAGCAGTTCGCGGCGCAGCGGCCAGAGCGCGGCATAATCGGAGTTTATGCGCCGGCGCCACTGTCCGGCGGTCAAGCGCGAGGGGTCGGAGGCTCCCTTTTCCTCCTCGGCCGGCAGGGAATAACCGTACTGCAGCAGGAACTGCCTGGCCGTGGCCGCGCGCAGCAGCAGCAGGCGGGCGCGCCAAAGCGAATCCGAAGGCGGTTTCGCCGCGTAAAGACGCCCTACTGCGTCGCTGTAGCGGAAAAGCAGCCCCTCGCATTCGGCGGAACGGTAGAGAGCCTTCAGTCCTTCATTGCCCGGCTCCTTAAGAGCCGGGGCGTAAGCCTCGAGCGCCTGCTGATAGAGTCCCTTTTCGAACAGACGGTCAGCCTTGTCCGTAGTCACGGCGCCTGCGGCCAGCGAAGGCAGCAGCAGCGCGGCCAGAAAGATCCTCATTTTTCCCCCTAGAATTCGCCCAGAAGTATCTGCTCCAGTCTGAGCTCGACGCCGGTCTTTTCCCTGACCAGGCGCTGTACCTCGCGGATCAGCGCGTGGATGTCCGCGGCCGTAGCCCCGCCCGAGTTTACTATGAAGCCGGCGTGCTTGGGCGAAACCTCGGCCCCGCCTATACGCAGCCCTTTGAGACCGGAGGCGTCTATAAGGCGCGAGGCGTAGTCGCCTGGCGGCCGCCGGAACACGCTCCCGGCCGACGGGAGGTCCAGCGGTTGCTTGGCCGCGCGCGCGGCCAGCACAGCGGCGCGCTCAGCAAAGAGAGACGCCGCGGCCCCCGCCGGGAACTCAAAACGCGCGGAGACAATAATCAGGTCCTCCAGACCGCCCGCCTGCCGGTAGCCGAAGCGGATCTCCTTCCTGGAAAGAGTGACCGTGCGGCCGGCCCCGTCGAAGGCCTCCACCGAGACCAGCCGCTCGCAGGCCTCCTGGCCGAAAGCGCCGGCGTTCATGCGGACCGCGCCGCCGACGGAACCCGGGATGCCGGAGGTTTTTTCCAAACCAGAGAGTCCGGCCTCAGAGGAGAGACGCACCAGGTCGTCCCAGGCGGCGCCGGCCTGCGCCGACACTGCGTTCCCTTTGACTTCTAGTCCGCAGAGCCGCTCCGTAAGAGCGGTCACCCCTGGCAGGCCGCGGTCGCTCACCAGCACGTTGGAGCCGCGGCCCAGCACGAGGAAAGGCACGGAAGCGGCGCGGCACCAGACACAGAGGCGGCGCAGTTCCTCCGGAGTTGCGGGGCTGACCAGCGCTTCGGCCCTGCCGCCGGCACGATAAGTGGTGAAATCCGCCGCCGGCGCGCCGAAGACGCAGCGTTCAGCGAACCAGGCCTTCAGGGCCGCCCGGTCAAGCATGGCTGGCGGCCCCCCGAAGCCAGCCTGGCGTCCTCTCCCGCAGGTTCACCAGCCAGGCGCCGGCCAGTATCAGAAGGCCGCCGGTAAAAGCCGGCGCGCCGGGCCTCTCGCCGAGGAAAAGATAGGCCGAGAGCAGCGTGGCAAAAGGCTCCAGGTTTATGAAATAGGCCGTCTTAACCGGGCCAAGCCCCTCGACGGCGTTGTTCCAGAACAGATAGGCCATGGCCGAGGACAGCACGGAAAGGTAGCCGAAACACAGCCAGCCCCTGGCGGTGACGGCGGCGAAGCCGCGGACGCCGCCGGAAAACGCCCATAGCGGCAATACCGTGGCCAGGGCCATCAGCATAGTGGCGGCAGTGGTCTTGGCCTGCGGCCACTCCTTCAGCCAGCGCTTGGTAAGCAGCACGTAGAAGGCCCAGAAGAGGCACGAGAGCAGGAAAACGAGGTCTCCCCGGCTGGAGGGCGGCGCGAAGGACCCGCCCCTAGAGAAAATCACCAGCAGGGCCCCGGCGAATCCCAGGCCGAAGGCTGCCGCTTTGAAGACGCCCACGCGCTCTCCCAGCGCGGCCGTCAGCGCGGCCACCATGAGCGGTGTGGAAGCTATCAGCCAGCCGGCGTGCGAGGCCTGCGTATATTTCAGGGCCCAGGCCTGTATATACTGCTGCGCCGAGACTCCGAGCACCGAAAGGACCAGCAGCCGCCACAGGACAGAGAACCTGAGGTCCGCGGCCGTAAAGCGGACGCCGCTCAACGCCAGCAGCAGGAGCGATCCGGCGAACGCGCGGAAAGCAACTATGGAAAGAGGGGAGATCTCGGTGACGAGATATTTGGTGAACGGATAGGCCGCTCCCCACACCGCGGCGGCGGAGACCACCTGGAAATAGAGGCTGGCTGATTTAGCCTTTGTTCTTTCCATCGGACAGAAAGCGGGGCGCCGGGCCGGAAAGCCCGGCGCCCCTTTTGCGCGCCTTACTTCGAGAGCGCTTTCTTTATGCGCTTAAAAGCCCAGTCGATCTCTTTCCGGGTGATGACGAGCGGCGGGGCGAAGCGGATCACGTGGTCGTGCGTCTCCTTGCACAGCAGACCCATCCCCATCAACTCCTCGCAGTACGGACGGGCTTTCGTGTCCAGTTCAAGGCCTATCAGAAGTCCCTTGCCGCGGACCTCCTTGATATGAGGCCCCTTGATGGTGCGAAGCCGTTCCATGAAGTACTCTCCCATCTCGTAGGACTGCTCCACGAGTTTCTCCTCGGTCAGCACCTTGAGCGCCTCGCGGGCCACGGCGCAGGCCAGCGGATTACCGCCGAACGTGCTGCCGTGGTCTCCGGGATTGAAGACGCCCAGCGCCTCTTTGGAGGACACCACGGCGGAGATCGGCATCACGCCGCCGCCCAGGGCCTTGCCCAGGATCATCATGTCGGGCTTAACGCCCTCGTAATCGCAGGCGAACTTGCGCCCGGTGCGGCCGAAGCCGGTCTGTATCTCGTCTGCCACGAACAGCACCTTATTGGCCCTGCAGAGTTCGTAGGCGGCCTTCAGGTAGCCGGCGGGCGGCACTATGATGCCGGCCTCGCCCTGTATCGGCTCGACGAGGAACGCCGCGGTATTGGGCGTTATCGCGGCCTTCAGCGCCTCTATATTCCCGTACTCCACCACCTTGAAGCCCGGCGTGAACGGTCCGAAGCCGTCCTTGTACTGCTCTTCGGTGGACATCGCCACTATGCTGATAGTGCGGCCGTGAAAATTGTTCGTGACGGCTACAATTTCAGCCTTGCCGGCCGGCACGCCCTTGACCTTATAGGCCCACTTGCGCACGGCCTTCAGCGCGGTCTCCACGGCTTCCGCTCCGGTGTTCATAGGCAGCGCCATTTCGTAACCGGTGAACTCGCACAGCTCTTTGAAGAAAGGCCCGATCTGATCGTTATTGAAGGCACGCGAGGTCAGGGTTACCTTCTTCGCCTGGTCCGCCAGCGCCTTAATCACGCGCGGGTGGCGATGGCCGTGGTTCAGCGCCGAATAGGCGCTGAGCATGTCCATGTACTTCTTTCCCTCCGGGTCCTTCACCCACACGCCTTTGGCGGAGGAAATGACTATCGGCAGCGGATGATAGTTGTTGGCGCCGTACTGCTCCGCCAGTTCTATCAGCCTGCGGCTTTCCGCGTTCTCGGTGTTAGTGTCCATGTTGGTCTCCTTGTTAGGGGAGCGGCCCTGCGATACAGCCGGGAAACCTCAAAGCTTCCCCCCCTCGGGGGCCCCGCCTCGGCGGGGACCGGTTTTATGGCTGCCAGCCTCCCAACTCTTTAAAATTTCAATCCCGCGCCCACGGAGTAGCCGCTCTGTCCGTGCAGGCCGCTATAAGCGCCGTATATGTAAGTGAGCGGCAGCGGCGTCAGGCGCACGCCTACGGTATAGCGCGTCTTCGAGATGGTGCCATAGTCGCCGGAAGGGATGCCGACCCCGTTCTTGGCCTCTATTCTGGTCCTGTCCACTCCGACCCCGGCGAACGGCTTTATCACCGGCAGATCGAACGAGGCGGAGGCGTCCAGCGATATGTGGCTGCCCTTGAAATAGTTCTGGCTGATGACGTCGTAGAAGGCGGAAACGGAGACGTCCGGGATGAACTTGGTCAGCGTACCGCTCTTCAGCAGCTGGTAGCGCAGGCCGCCGCCGATGACGGAGAAGCCCGAATAAGCCACGCCGCGCACCATAGCGTCCGCGCGCACCAGAGGCAGGGCGACCGCCACGTGGACCATCGGCAAGCCGAAGGCGTTCACCTTGGCGTCGCGCAGGATCGTATCCGAGGTGTCCGGCTTGGCCTGTATGGAAGCGTCTATCCCGACGTCGAAGCCGGGAAAGCCAGTGGTCCTGCCGGTATGGAAGTCCGTCGCGCCGATCAGGCCTCCGACGTCTGCGGCGAAAGGCTTGAGATACGCGGACGAGGTGGCGTAGTTCTTAAAATCCTTGAAAACGTCCGCGCGCACCGAGGCCGCCAGCAGCGGCGTGGCGCAAAGCGCCAATATCAGTTTCTTCATTAAAGTTTCCCTCCCGAAAGCCGGGCATCACAAGGGCCCGTTTTTATAATTATAGTTAATTAAGGCAATCGAAAGCCACCGGTAGCCGCGCGCCAGTCAGAGTGACGTTGCCTTGGCGTGCCGCGCGTTGCTATCATTGTCGTATGAGCTTCCTTCCTGTTTCCGCGCAGGAGATGAAGGCCCTCGGCTGGGATGCCGTGGACGTCGTGCTGGTCACCGGCGACGCCTACGTGGACCAACCATCCTTCGCGATGGCCTTGGTCGGCCGCGTGCTCGAGGCCGAAGGCCTGCGGGTGGCCATACTCCCCCAACCGCGCTGGAATTCCTGCGAGGACTTCAAAAAGTTCGGCCGCCCCCGCCTGTTTTTCGGCGTCTCCGCCGGGAACATGGACTCGATGATAAACAAGTACACGCACAACAGGAAGGTGCGCTCCTCCGACGATTTCTCTCCCGGCGGACGCGCCGGCCTGCGCCCCGACCGCGCCACCATCATCTACTCCCAGCGCTGCCGCGAGGCCTACCCAGACGCGCCGGTGGTGATAGGCGGCATAGAGGCCACCATGCGCCGCTTCGCGCATTACGATTACTGGTCCGACAAGGTCAGGAAGAGCGTGCTGCTGGACTCCAAGGCCGACCTGCTGGTCTACGGCATGGGCGAGCGCCAGGTGCGCGAGATAGCCTCGCGCCTCGCGGCCGGAGAAAAAATACAGGACCTGCGCGACATACGCGGCACGGCCTACCCGCTCGGCGCGAAGGAAACGGAGGCCCTTTCCATCCCCGGCGCGGTCGAGATGCCTACGGCCGGCGAGGTCTCTGGCGACCGCGTCAAGTTCTCCGCCGCCACGCGGCTCATCTACGAGAATTCTAATCCCTACAACGCCGCGGTACTGGTACAGAAGAGCGAGGGCAAGGCCGTGGTGCAGAATCCCCCGGCCCTGCCGCTCACCACTCCGGAAATGGACGCGGTCTACGGCCTGCCTTTCACCAAACGCGCGCACCCGTCGTATAAAGAGCCGATTCCGGCACTCGAGACGATAAAGGACTCCATAGTGATACACCGCGGCTGCTTCGGCGGCTGCGCTTTCTGTTCGCTGACGCTGCACCAGGGCCGCTTCATACAGGAACGCTCGCCCGGGTCCGTGGAGAAGGAGGCGCGCGCGCTGCTCGACACCCCGCGCCACCCAGGCAACATCTCCGACCTCGGCGCCCCGTCCGCCAACATGTACGGCCTTCACGGCAGAGATATGAAGGTCTGCCGGAAGTGCCGCAAGCTTTCGTGTCTGCACCCGGTCCTCTGCCCCAACCTGAACACCGACCACCAGCCGCTGCTGGCCCTGATGCGCCGCGTCCGCGCGCTGAAAGGACTGAAGAAGGCTTTTGTCGCCAGCGGCATCCGCATGGACCTCGCGCTCAAGTGCGGCGAGTACATCTCGGAGATAGCCCGCTTCCACACCGGCGGGCAGCTCAAAGTGGCCCCGGAACATATCTCGCCGAAGGTCCTGGCCGTGATGAAAAAGCCCCCCGTAGAGATCTTCAAAGAGTTCTCCGACAAGTTCCTCGCCGAGTCCCGCAAGGCCGGCAAGGAGCAGTACCTGGTGCCCTACTTCATCTCGGCGCACCCCGGCTCCACCCTCGAAGATATGGCCGAGCTCGCCGTCTTTCTTAAGGAGAGGAACATCAGGCCGCAGCAAATCAACGACTTCCTGCCCGCGCCGATGGAATACGCCACGTCGATATATTTCACCGGTCTCGACCCGGTGACGCTGGAGCCGGTCTACGTCCCCAAGAAGGAAACCGAGCGCCGCCTGCAGCGCGCGCTCCTGCAGTACTACAAACCGGAGAACCGCCCTCTCGTTCTCCAGGCTCTCCGCCGCCTCCACCGCCCCGACCTCATTCCCAAGCTCCTGAAATAGGGACAGATACCTGTTTTTCTCAATTCAGAAACGCTTTTTTATCGTTATACCCTATCTTGAAAACGCGCGCCGGTAAGGAAGTCCTGTCCCCGCGACCCTCGCTATCCCAGGCATATTTTTGCCCCATAAGCCCCGTCTGATCCCCACCTATAACATAGCGGGGGCACCCGACAAACGCGTGTCGGATCCAGGATAAAAAACAGGCGTCTATCCCTGTTTTCAGTGGTGTTTTCTGAGGAAGGCGAGAAGGTCGGGGCCGTAGAGGGAGGCTTTCTCGGCGCCGACGCCGCGGATGGCCTGCAAATCGGCTACGGAGCGGATCTGGGCCATCGCCACGCGCTCCAGGACGTCGTTGCCGAGAATGGCCTCGGGCAGCATATTGCGGCGGGCGGCGGTCTCCTTGCGCCAGAGTTTTAGGCTTCTGAACCTGGCTTTAACCGTCTCGAAATAGGCCCGCTTCTCGCGGGATATCTCGCGGCGCGGCACGTGGTACTCCGGGGCCTTAAGCCCCTTCTGCAGCGCCTCGCGTATCCACGGCCCGTGATGGGAGAGCACGTAGGCGCTGACGCCCTTGAAGATGGACAGGTTATTGAACCCCTCGCGCGGGGCCACGGACAGGCGCAGCATCAGGTCCTCGCTGATGACCTTGAACGGCGGCGTATCCTTCTTTATCGCCGCCACCTCGCGCGCGATGTACAGCTCCCGCAGCACTGCCAGGCCGCGCCCGTTGAGCTGCCTCGCCCCTTTAAGCGTCAGAAAACCGCTCTCGTCGAAGCGCATAGGGGAGGGCTCGATTCTGCAGATCTGGGCGAACTGCCCCATCGCCTCCTCCAGCCGCCCCTTCTTCTCCAGCGCCTCGCCCAGCAGGTCGCGCAGTTTCTTCAGGTAGACCGTATCGCCACTGGCGTAGTCCAGCATTTCCCTGGTGAGCGGCCGGCGCCCCCAGTCGGCCTTCTGATACTTCTTGTTGAGCTCCACGCCGAAAAATTCCTTCACCATGCTGTCCAGACCGCACTTGATTATGCCCAGATATTTGGCCGCCACCATCACGTCGAAGATATTTACGAAGGTGCATTTAACCGCGGCTTTCAGCACCCTTATATCCGAGTCCGCGGAGTGGAATATCTTCTCCACCGCAGGGTCGGCGAAGACGGGGAGCAGAGGTTTTATATCCACAGCCAGTGTGTCGACCACGGCGTTAATATGCTCGCTGGAAAGCTGCAGCAGGCAGAACTTTTCCTTGTAGGCGTAGAGGCTGTTTGATTCCGTGTCAATCGAGATATACTTATGAGCCGCCAGCCTGGCGCAGAGCTCGTCGAAATCTTTCTGGCTGTCGATGAAGGAATAACTCATTACCTTATAATGATAGCAACTGGCGGATACGCAAGGCAACGAGCAAGGCACGCCGGACGCGAGGCGGCGTGTTGCTTTTCCCGGCCCTCCGTTGCTATCATCTCTGCAGATGCCGACCATTATCTTCAACAAGCCTTACGGCGTGCTCTCGCAGTTCACCCCGGAGCACGGGCATCCCTCTCTGGCCGGCTTCGGCCTGCCCGCCGGGGTCTACCCGGCTGGCCGCCTGGACCGGGACAGCGAGGGCCTGCTGCTGCTCACTTCGAACGGCGCGCTGCAGGCGATGGTGGCCGATCCGCGCCACAAGACGGCCAAGGTCTACTGGGCCCAGGTAGAGCGGGAGGTAACGGAGGAGGCGCTGGCCAGGCTGAGGGCCGGGATAGAGCTAGCAGACGGTCCCGCGCTGCCATGCGGCGCCAGGCCCCTGCCGGACCCGGCCCTGCCGCCCAGGGACCCGCCGGTGCGTTTCCGCAAAACGGTCTCCACGTCGTGGGCGGAGATCACCCTTAAGGAAGGGCGCAACAGGCAGGTCCGCCGCATGCTGGCCGCCGTCGGCTTCCCCGTGCTGAGGCTGATACGCCGCGCCATAGGCCCGCTGACCCTCGAGGGCCTGCCGCCAGGCAGCTGGAGGGAACTTACGCCGCGCGAACTCCGCGCGCTTGGAGGAAGAACATGAGCGTACCGCCGAGGATAGGTTTCATCGGGCTTGGAATAATGGGCAGGGCCATGGCCCTGAACCTTGTTAAGTCCGGGTTCCAGGTCTCCGTCTACAACCGCACCAGGGAGCGCACCGCGGAATTCGCGGACCTGGGCTGCGAGGTCGCCTCCACGCCGAAAGCGCTGGCCAGTATGTGCGACACCATCATAACGATGGTTTCAGACCCGGCCGCGATGAGGGCCGTCATAGACGGCCCCGAGGGGGCCGCGGCGGCGTTCTCCGGCGGCAGCACGCTGATAAACATGAGCACTCTCTCCCCGGACTACACCGTGGAGCTGTCAAAAAAGTGCTTTGCCGCCGGCGTCGCGTTCCTGGACTGCCCGGTCTCCGGCTCCAAGGGGGCTGCCGAGTCCGGCCAGCTGGTAATACTGGCCGGCGGCGGGGCCGAGGCGCTGGAAAGAGCGTCCCCGGTACTCAGGGCAATGGGCAGGGAGATAGTCCACGCCGGCCCTGTCCCCTCCGGCACCGCCCTGAAGCTCTGCATAAACCTGATAGTGGCGCAGTTGACCACCGCCCTGGCCGAATCCGCAGCGCTGGCGCAGGCACAGGGGATAGATCCCGGGCTAATCTTCCGCGCTCTCGCGCTGAATCCGGCCCTAAACTGCGGTTACTTCGCGCTCAAGAAGGACAATATCCTGAAGCGGGAATACCCGCCGGCCTTTCCCCTCCGGCACATGCTCAAGGACGCGCGCTTCATGCTGCAGGCGGCCGGCAAGAAAAGGCTCGAACTGCCCGTTACCGCGGCCGCCGAGCGCCTGATGACCAGGGCCTTGGACAGCGGCTACGGCGCCAAAGACCTCAGCGTCGTGCTAGACAACCTCACCGAGCCTCTCAGGGAGAAAGAAAATGCGTAAACTCTTCGCTTCCATATTCCCCGGCTACTGGGAGTTCATGCACAAGCGGCCGCTTACCAGCGTCTTCGTCTCCCTGGCCCTGGCCGCCGCCTGCGCGGGCGTAGTCTACTTGGTGCTTGCGCAGTACCGGTCCTACGCCCGCTGAAGGCCGCAGGCGGCGCTTGCGCAGGTCCATAGTTTTATGCTAAGTTATAAGAAGCTAACTTTGTTATGCTTCGCTAACTTATGACGCGCGACCTTTCCCCCAGCCTGGAAGACTACCTCGAGGCGATATACGCCGTCAGCCGCGAGACCGGTTTTGCCAGGGCCAGCGTCGTCAGCCGCCGGCTGAAGGTCTCCAAACCCTCGGTCAGTTCCGCCGTAAAGGCGCTCGCCGCGCGCGGCCTTCTTGGGCAGGAGCGCTACGGAGGGATACGCCTTTCCCCCTCCGGGGAGAAGCTCGGCGCAGATATCTCCTCCCGGCATTCCACGCTGAAGGACTTCTTTACTTCGGTCCTGCATATGCTCCCGGAGGCCGCCGAGCGCGACGCCTGCCGGGCGGAACACGCCCTGAGCCGGAACGCCCTGTCGCGCATAAGCGCCCTGGCCGCCTTCCTTAAATCCCCGGCCGGCCGCAAGGTGCTTTCCTCGGCCGGCCTCGTGCCGCGCTCCGGGAAGGAGAAATGAAACCCTCACCTCAGGTTACGCTGCTTTCGATGCGCGACGACGAAATCGGCTATATAGCCGAGATCTCCGGCGGCCCCGACTTCCATAACAAGCTCAAGGCCATGGGCCTCTACCCGGGGCGGCACATCGCCAAGCGCTCCCCGGAAAGTTCGCGGGGCCCAGTGGTGGTAGAGGTGATGGGCACCCGCGTCGCCCTGGGACGCGGCATGGCCGCGAAGGTGCTCGTCAAGGTCCGCTCCCGCCGCATCCTGCTGGCAGGCAACCCCAACGTCGGCAAGAGCGTGGTCTTTTCGCGCCTGACCGGACTCGAGGTGGTCTCATCCAACTATCCCGGCACCACCGTCAGCTACACGGCGGGCCAGACGGTACTGGCCGGGGAGCGGTTTTCCGTGGTGGACGTGCCCGGCGCCTACAGCCATGCCCCCACGAACAAGGCGGAGGAGGTTGCCCGGGACATCCTCGCTGGCGAGGAGAAGGCCCTTGTACTCAACGTTGTGGACGCCACCAACCTGGAGCGCAACCTTTTCTACACGCTAGAGCTGGCGGCCTTGGGCGCCCCGCTGGTCATACTGCTCAACAAGTGGGACATAGCCCGCCGGCGCGGCGTGGACATAGATCCGGGCGCCCTTCAGCTCCGTCTCGGTATACGGGTGGTGCCGTTCGTGGCCACCACCGGAGAAGGGCTTTCCGGACTAAAGGCCGCCGTGGAGGACCTCAACGCGGGACGCCTCCCCCCTCCGGAGCCGGTGCCGGCCAACCCCGACGAGAAATGGAAGCTCATCGGCCGCATCTCGGCCGAATGCCAGCGCATAACGCACAGGCACGCCACGTTCCTGGACAAACTGGAGGAGATCACCTCGCGCCCCTCCACAGGCCTGCCCTTCGCCGCGGCGGTGATGCTGACGGTCTTCCTATCCATACGTTTCGTCGGGGAGACGCTGATCAGCCGCGTGCTGGACCCGCTGTTCCTGCGCGCCTGGATGCCGTTCCTGCGCGAGGCCTTCGTCACCCTGCCCGACGGCGGTTTTTTGAAGACACTGCTGCTGGGCACCACCGCCGCGCCGCTGGCCTCCTTCGGCCTGCTGACCACGGGCCTCTACATCCCTTTCGTCACGGTGCTGCCCTACATTGTCTCCTTCTACGCGGCCCTCGGCCTGCTAGAGGACATCGGCTACCTGCCGCGCCTTGCCGTCCTGCTCGACGGAGCGATGCACCGCCTAGGCCTGCACGGCTACGGCACCATCCCGCTGATGCTGGGCCTGGGCTGCAAGGTCCCCGCCATATTGGCCACGCGCGTACTGGAAACGCCGCGCGAGCGTGTAATAGCAGCGGCCCTGACGCTGGGGCTGGCGCCGTGCATGCCGCAGACGGCCATGATCCTCAGCCTGCTGGCGCCATACCCGCTAAAGTACACGATCGCGGCCTTCGCGGCCATTGCCGCGTCCGGTCTGGCCAGTTCCGCCCTGCTGGCCCGCCTGCTCAAGGGCGAGACCCCGGAGTTGTTCCTGGAGATACCGCCCTATCAGCTTCCGTCGGGCCGCATGCTGTGGCGCAAACTCTATTTCCGGGTCAAGGATTTCCTGCTGGAGGCCGTGCCGATGATAGTGCTGGGAGTGCTGGTCATCGCGCTTATGGACATGGGAGGGATCCTGCGGGACCTGTCCGCTTTTTTCAGACCGGCCGTAACCGGCCTGCTGGGCCTGCCGGCGCAAACCGTCTCCGTTATGACGCTGGGGTTCCTGCGCAAGGACGTGTCCATAGCCATGCTTGCACCGTTCGCGCTGCCGCCGGCCTCCATCGTGGTGGCCAGCGTGTTCCTGAGCCTCTACCTGCCCTGCCTGGCCACCTTTTTGGTCACGGTGCGCGAGCTGGGTCCGCGGGACTCCGCCAAGGTCTTCGCGCTAAATTTCTCGGCAGCGCTGCTGTTCTCCTCGCTTTTGAAGCTGCTATTAAAATTCATATGATTATCCCGGCGCTGCCATAAGAACGACCAATGAGCTTCATTAAGGACATGAAAAGCGGGCTTACCCGCAACGTGGTCTATCTCGGACTGGTCAGCGGTTTCACCGACATCTCCAGCGAGATGCTCTACCCGATAGTCCCCGTCTTCCTTACGTCGGTACTCGGCGCCCCGATGGAGGTGGTAGGCCTCATAGAGGGCGTCGCCGAAGCAACGGCGAGCTTCGTAAAGATACTGGGCGGCCGCCTTGCGGACCGCTACGGCGGGCGCAAGCCCCTGGTCGTGGGCGGCTATTCCCTCTCGGCCATATCAAAGCCCATACTCGCCCTGGCCGGCACCTGGCACTTCGTTCTGTTCTCCCGCTTCATAGACCGCGTGGGCAAGGGCCTGCGAACCTCCCCGCGCGACGCGCTGATAGCCGATTCCGCCGACAAGGAGCACTGGGGGAAGGCCTTCGGCTTCCACCGCGCGATGGACACCCTGGGCGCGTCCCTCGGCCCGCTCTCCGCGCTGGGCCTCATCTACCTGCTCGGCGCCGATAGACCTCACTACCGTTTCGTCTTCATGGCGGCCTTCCTGCCGGCCCTGCTCGGCGTGGCGGTGCTGGCCTTCTTCGTCAGGGAGATAGCGCGTCCGGGGCCAGCCGGAGTTGCGAAGCCGGAAAGCGCCCCGATGAGCAGGGACTTCAGGACGTTCACCGTCCTGTACTCTATCTTCGCGCTGGGCAACTCCAGCGACGTCTTCCTTATAATGAAGGCCAAGAGCGTCGGCTTCACGCTGGCGCACGTCATTCTGGCCTACACCGTCTACAACCTGGTCTACGCGCTGCTGGCCTCCCCGGCCGGCTGGCTCTCCGACAAGTTCGGCAAGGTGAAGACGATGGGCTTCGGCTTTGCGGTCTTCGCCGCGGTCTACGTCGGGTTCGCGCTGACCGACCGGACCTGGGCGATCTGGCTGCTGTTCGCGCTTTACGGTTTCTACGCGGCCTTCAACGAGGGCATCTCAAAGGCCGTGATAGCCCATCTCAGCGACGGCGGCAACAGGGCCTCCGCCATGGGCTATTTCCAGGGGACCATGGGCTTCATGACCTTCGCGGCCAGCGTACTGGCCGGCTGGCTGTGGGACAAGGTCTCCCCGTCCGCGCCTTTCGCGCTCGGCGCCGTCTGCGCCGTGCTCTCTGGCGCGGTCCTCACCGTCTGGGCAGGCCGCAGGAAACTGGCCTTTTAATCATGAAAAACCTTCTCTCCGAAGTGTTAAAGCACGAAGTCTATCCCGCCATGGGCTGCACCGAGCCCGTGGCGGTCGCCTTCGCCGCGGCCACCGCGGCCGGACTGCTCTCCGGAAGGACGACCTCCGTGCTGGTGCGCACCGACCCGGGCACTTACAAGAACGGACTGGCCGTGGCCCTGCCCAATACGCGCGGCAGAAAAGGCAACCTCCTCGCGGCCGCCATAGGCGCCGTGGTCCGCAAGCCGGAACTAGGAACAGAGATCTTCCGCGGCCTCCCGGCCGCGGAACTGCGCGAGGCCTCCGCCCTGGTGAAGAGCGGGCGAGCGCGCATACAGGTGGATTATTCGCGCCGGGGGATTTATATCTTCGCAGAGGTCAAGGCGGGCCGCGACAAGGCGCTCTGCGTGGTGGAGGGCGGCCATACTCGCGTAGCCCTGCTGCGCCGCAACGGCAACGTCATAGCCAGGACCGGCGGCGCCAGGAAGAACAGAAAACTTCCCTACAAGGAAGCCCTGCGCAGGGCTTCTTTCGGCGATCTGTTCCGCGCGGCGGAAAAAGCCACCCCGGCCCAGCTGGCATATATCAGGAAAGGCGTAGAGATGAACCTCGCGGCCGCCGCCGAGGGACTTAAGCTCCGGAAGGTCGGCTACTATATGCAGGATCTTATAAAGAAGGGCTACCTCAAGCGCGACCTCGTCTCCAACGCCAAGCTCACGGCGGCGGCTGCCACCGACGCCAGGATGGCGGGAGTCCCGGTGCCGGTCATGTCCAGCGGAGAATCCGGCAACCAGGGAGTGGTTGCGGTGCTGGTGCCGTGGCTGGTGGGCAAGGCAGTGGGCGTACCGGAGAAACGTATACTCAAGAGCATAGCGCTCTCGCATCTCGTAAATTCCTACATCAAGGTCTTCACCGGGGAGTTGGCCCCCATCTGCGGCTGCGCCGTGGCGGCCGGCGTAGGCGCTTCCGTCGCGATGCTCTGGCAGCGCTCCGGGGCGGACAAGAGAAAGGCCTCGCTGGCCGTCAACACCGTCATAAGCGACATAGGCGGCATGCTTTGCGACGGGGCCAAGAGCGGCTGCGCGCTGAAGGTCGCCTCCTCGGCCGACTCCGCCGTACGCGCTGCCTGGATGGCCGTCAACGGCGAGGGCATCACCGAAGAGGAGGGCTTCGTCGGGGCCTCCGCGGAGGAAACCATTCGCAATATCTCCCGCATCTCGAGCCTGGGTATGGACAAGGTGGACCGCATCATACTGGACATCATGTCCGCCAAGGGAAGATGAACCTCTATGCGCTGCCGCTAAAGAACCCCTCGACGGAACCGCTGGCCCCGTCGGAATTCCTGTGCTCGGCGCGGCGCCTGCCAGCCGAAGCGGTCAGGGACTTCCTGGCGGAGAACCCGGGCTACCTCGCCCGCGAAATACAGCTGGAACCAGCCAAGGCGCTTGCCGAAGCGGCAGGCCGCGCCGGCTTCCCCGCGCTGCTCGTAGACGAAAAGGATCTTCCCGCCGTCCCGCAGCCGCTGGCCGCGGCCAAGGTCTCTCCGAGGGAGGGAGGCTTCGAGGCCGTTCTCCCCGCAGCCTCCGTCTTCGTTCCTTACGATTCGGTCCGTGTCCTCTGCGCCTGGGGCTGGGATGCCGCCACGGTCCCGGATACGACAGAAGCCCTCACGCAAAGCCTGACCGCCAGGCTGGCGGCTCTTGCGGGCCTGAAGCCGCCGCCTCAGCCCTCCCCGGTTAAAGACACGTTCTTCAGGGCCGATATCATCACGGACGCGCCGGAGGTTTCACGGATAGTCCTGCGCCCGGAGGCCCTCGATTTCTCGCCGCTGGGGCGCGCCCGCTCGTATTCCTGCCTGGACAATTTCCGCCCGCTGCTGGACGCGCTTTCCGCGCCGGCCTTCGCCGCGGTCAAAGGCCCTTTCCTGCCGGCTTTCCTGGCCTCGCGCCCACTGGCCGGGCTTAAAGCGGCCTCGGAAGAAGCCGCCGACTCCGGTCTTTCCCGCCTCATCCTCCTCAGCCGCTCCGGGAAGTAGTACCGCACAGCCCACTATCGCCCGGCGGCAAAAGTGGGTTATAATTAATTCATGGAAAAGGGTTACGCACACAATAAATTCTTTGCGTTGCACGCTCATTTTTACCAGCCGCCGCGGGAAAACCCCTGGACCGGCAGGATAGACCCGCAGCCCTCCGCCTGGCCCTTCCACGACTGGAACTCGCGCATAGCGCGGGAGTGCTACCTACCCAACGCCTTTGCCCGCATCGCTGATTCCCGCGGCCGCGTGCTCGAGCTGGCCAACAACTATCTTTATTTCAACTTCAACTTCGGCCCCACGCTCTTCTCCTGGCTGGAAAAACACTATCCCTTCTGCTACCAGCGCGTAATAGGAGCGGCCAGGGAGTCGCGCGAAAAGACCGGGCATTCCAACGCGATAGCCCAGGCCTACAACCACATGATAATGCCACTGGCCTCTTTCCAGGACCAGCTCACCCAGGCCCTCTGGGGCATACAGGACTACGAGCGCCGCTTCGGCTTCAAGCCGGAGGCCATGTGGCTGCCGGAGACGGCGGCTTCCGACGACACGCTCCGGCTGCTGGTGGACCTGGGGATGAAGTACGTCATCCTCTCCCCCTACCAGGCCGACAGGATAAAGCCGCACGGCTCCCGCGACTGGGTGGACGCCGCGCGCGGAGACTTCGACGCGACGCGCCCATACGTCTGGCACGACAAACAACCCGACGGCAGCCACCGCAAGGGCCGCAGCCTGGCCGTGTTCTTTTACGACGGTCCGCTCTCGAAGGCCGCGGCCTTCGAGAGCCTCACCGGCGACTCCGCCGTTTTCGCCGACAGGGTGAACGCCTGCTTCTCCCCGCACTCAAACGTTCCCCAGCTGGTCAGCATGGCGGTGGACGGCGAGACCTTCGGCCACCACCATAAGTTCGCGGACATGACGCTGGCCCACGCCTTCCGCCACGAGCTGCACAAGCGCGGCATTGAAACGGTCAATTATGCCCAGTACTTGGAACTGCATCCCCCTAAAGACGAGGTGATGATAAAACAGGGCCCCGACGGCGACGGGACCGCCTGGAGCTGCGCTCACGGCGTGCGCCGCTGGAAAGGAGGCTGCGACTGCGGCGCGGAGGGAAAATCCACCGCGTGGCGTCTGCCTTTCAGGGCGGCTATGAACACGCTGCGCGACGCGGCCGCGGCGGTCTATTCTTCCGAGGCCGCCAAGTTCTTCCGCGCCCCCTGGGAGGCACGCAACGATTACGCCGCCCTCCTCGGCGCCCGTTCTCCAGAAGCAGAGGACGCCTTCTTCGCCAAGCACGCCTCCAGAACGCTCTCTCCGGCCGACCGCGCCCGGGCGCTGGAGCTGCTGGAGATGCAGAAGTACGCGATGTTCATGTTCACCAGCTGCGGCTGGTTCTTCTCCGACGTTTCGCGCATTGAGGCGGTGCAGAACCTGCGCTACGCCGCCCGCGTGGCCGAGACCCTGCGGGACCTCGGGTTCGAGAACGCGGACAAGGCCTTTCTGGCCATGCTGGAGATGGCGGAGTCCAACTATCCCGAGGCGCAGAACGCGCTCAAACTTTACCGCGACCTATTGTCCGAGAACGTCCTCTCGCGGCAGAAGGCCGCGGCGCTTACCGTGGCCGACCACGTCCTGGTAGGCGACGGCTCATCCTCCGAAGAGGTGGCGATTCAGGAAAGGACCAGCCGCGCCGGCGTACTGTGTTTGCGCGGGAAAGTGTCGGTACCAGGCCAGGACGGGGACTCTTCCCTGCCGTTCTGCTACCTGCGCCGGGATGCCGAGTTCCCCTCCATGTTTTTCGGCCGGACCGGGGACGGGAACCGCCTCAAGGAACTTTTCGCCTCGGGCGAACCGGAAAAGCTGTACGCGGCCCTGAAAGCGGAACCAGGCTTTTCGGAGGTGGAATTCGAGGACCTCACTTGGGACGAAAAAAACATTTACGCCTGGATTCTGGCGGACTCCGCCAGGCACAGCCACGCAGACGCCATTTTTAGGATACTGGAGGACTACCTCTACCTGCTGGCCCGTCTGCCCGGCAAGGCTTCGGCCTCCTGGGCTCCGCTTATGGCGCAGGCTTCGGCCTACGCCCGTCAGGCGGCAGAGATAGTTTTTTCGCGCGCCCGGCGCACGGGCTCCGCGGAGCAGACGGAGAGGCTCGCCGCGCTGGCCGGGCGCTTGAAAGCCGCGGGGCTGGAATGCGGCTTCGATCCCTCCCCGGAGGATGCCGCGACCCTGGCGCGCAGGGCGGGTGGGAACGCGCTCAGCTCCCCGTCCAGAGACTCGCTTTCCCAACTCCTATCGCTGCTGCGGGCGGCTAGGGAACTGGGCCTGCAGGACCTGCTTTTCCATCTGCAGAATTACCTCATGCTCCTGTTCGAGACCGCCGGGCACGGAGAGGTTCCGTCCGACGCCATAGGGCTGGTCAGGGAACTGTATGGACTTTCCGGCATGGTTATAGACCGCTTCGCCAGCCGCCTCGAGGAACTGGCGCTCCCCAAATAACCGCGCGGCAGACCCCTCGGAACACCGGCGGATAAAGCGGAACGCCCGGGGAGTCCCGGGCGTTCCGCTTCTCCGCGCGCAGCGGGCTCAGCCCTTCGCGGCCTTCTCCATCTCCCCGGTTGAGAAGACCCTGTAGTCCATCTCCGGAAAGATGTTATCGCGCCACTCAAGGTCATTCAACCAGCCTTCCTCCAGCCGGTTGCCTATGATCTGCTCGTAGAGCCCGTTGAAGCGGTGGGTGTGCGAGACGAAGCGCTTCGTGGAGTACTGTTTGGCGGTCCCCACCGTCATCAGGAACGCCCAGTCGGAGGACATGCCCAGCACCACCTCGCGCGCGCACTGGTTGAGCGCTCGCTTGAGCGTGCCGTCGGCGTTCGGAAACTTGTTGGCCAACTCCACCATGCGCTCCACCTGTTTATGCAGGTGGCGGTACATCCAGTCGTTGGTGCCGTTAAGCCACACTTCGTTGTAGCCCTTGTCCCCCCAGGTGGACATCGAGGGCTGCACCACCTGGTTATCGGGATGCAGCGAGAGGTACTCGCTCGGAGTGACCATTTTTATCGTCTGCTGGTCGTAGTGCATCTTCTTGAAGAGAAACTCCAGGAAATCCACGCCCTCGTACCACCAGTGGCCGTAAAGCTCCGCGTCGTACATGGAGACAACTATCGGCTTGCGGCCCAGGAAGTGGTTCAGGTGCTCTATCTGCCGCTCGCGGTTGAACATGAAGTTCCCGGCGTGGGAGGCGGCGACCTCGCGCGCCTCACGCGGGCCGTACGGCGCCTTCTGGTCCAGCTGCACGCGACCGGTGATCTTATGGTACTTCATGCCGATATTGCGGCGCACGCCGTCCTGGTGCAGATAGGGCTTTACATAATCGTACTCAAGATCGTAGCCGAGGTCGCGGTAGAACTCGCGGTAGCGGTGGTCGCCCGGGTAGCCGGTCTCGGCGCTCCACACCTGCTGCGCGCTCTCCATATCACGGCCGAAGGCGGCCACACCCGACGGGCAGTACACCGGCGCGTATACGCCGTAGCGCGGGCGAGGACTGCCGTAGATGATGCCGTGCGTTTCCAGGAAAAAATAGCGTATGCCTTGCGCCTTCAGGAAGACGTCGTCGCCGGGGTTGTAGGCGCACTCTGCCAGCCAGATGCCGCGCGGACCCCGGCCGAAATGTTTGCGGTAGTCGTCGGCGGCCAGCTTGATCTGGGCGTGCACGGCCTCCTTGCGGAGCTCCAGCGGCAGGAAGCCGTGCGTCGCGCCGCAGGTAATAATCTCCAACTTGCCCATGTCCTGAAACTTCCTGAACCCGTCCAGGATGCGGCCGTGGTAATAGTCCTCGTACAGTTCGCGGATGCGGCGGAACTTGGTCTCGTACATCTTGGCCACTTCGTAGAACTGGGTGTTACGGTTGCGCACGACCTCCTTCTCGGCGAGCTCCAGGCGCAGGCTGTAATAGCGGCGGAAGCGCTCGCGCAGCAAATCGTCGGCCATCATGTTGCACAGCGGCGGCGTCAACGACATCGTCACGCGGAAGTCGGTCCCCTCCGCCGTCAGGCGCTCGTAGATGTCGAGCAGCGGCAGATAGGTCTCGCACATCGCCTCGAAGAACCAGTCCTCCTCGAGAAAATCCTCGTACTCCGGGTGGCGGATGAACGGCAGATGCGCGTGAAGAACCAGTGCGAGGTAGCCTTTTTCGTTATTTGCCATCGGTATTGGTGGTCCTGGTGACCTTTATGTCTATCTCCCTGGAATCGGTCTCGTCCTTGCTCATCGCCTTCACCGGCAGGTCCATCAGGCCGTCGGGCAGCGCGAAGCGCATACTGAAGGTCCCGTCCGGGTTCAGGCTGACCTTGCGGCCCGCCACCGTGACGAAGGCGTCCGGCTCGGTGGCCCCGTAAAGTATGACTTCGCAGTCGGCGACCAGCCAGAACTTCTTCTGCTGCTCCGGCTGCCTCTGCAGGCCCTGCGACGACATCGAGCTTACTCCCCACGACGAGGCGCGGCTGAAGACCGCGCGCAGCATCTCCCAGCGCTGGGCCAGGGACTTGGCGACTTCGCCCGAACCTTTGCCTATGTACTCCACCCCGGAGAGCTGCAGCAGTTTATCGAAGTCCGCGGTGACGGCCATCCACTTCTCGTCGGTCACGTCGGAAACGCGGCCAGGCGGCAGATTCACCGTATTGGTCTTAACTATACCTATGAAGCGGCCGTCCGGCAGCACCAGGCCTATCTCGCAGCAGTACGGCTTACCGGCCTCCTGCACGTTGACGTACCAGCTGCGCGCCTCGTGCATAATCGAGATGTCGAAGTAGCGAGAGCCGTTCCCGTCGCTCATGTCGTAGACGCGGATCACCTGGCGCCCCTTCTGAAAAACGTCGTCGCCGTGCTCGCGGCGCAGGTTCTTCTTTGCGTTCTCGGAGATCTCCCAGTAAACGAACATCCAGTTAGGATCGCGCGGCAACAGGGCGGCCTCGGTGCCGCCATAGCCCTCGGGCAGAGCCCTGTGCTCCGCCTCCGGCGAGGTATTACCCTTCTTCATCTGCCCAGACGAGGTCATACTGTCTCCTTAACCGTTCGGGACGGTTCAACTGTAAAACCGGCGTGGCCTGCCGGCCGCGGATATACGTTTTAAGCTTTCCCCATATTACCCTATTATGATTTTAGCATATTATAAGGAGGGCGGATGGGGGCGGGAGGGATATTTTCAGGCCAGCAGCGGGGAATCGGGCGGTACGCCGTAGACGCCGGCCAGTCTTTCCGGCTTCAGCAGTTCCGCGGCCGGGCCGAAGTTCCATTTACCTCCGCCCCCGGCCGTCAAGGTCTTGGTGCAGCCGAGCCGAGCAACCCCCGGTTCGTGCAGCACAGCGGCCACGGCCAGGCCCTTAGCGGCCAGGCGGCGCAGCAGCCCCATTACCTCCTCTTTATACCTAAGGTCCAGGTGGGAGGTAGGCTCGTCCAGCAGCAGCAGCCTGGTCTCCTGGGCCAGGGCCTGAGCTATGAACGCCAACTGCCGTTCGCCTGACGAGAGCGTGTTTATGGAGCGCGCGGCCAGGGCGGCCATGCCCGTCTCCCGCAGGGCCAGGCCGGCGGCGCGGCCGTCCTCTTCGGAATAGCCCCGCCAGAGACCGGCCCGGGCGGTGCGGCCCAGCAGCACGGTCTCCATGACCGAGAAATCGTAAGGCACGGAAGTCTCGCTGGCCACGTAGGCGGCCAGCCTGGCCAGCCGTCCAGGTCTCAAGGCGGAAACCTCCTCCCCCCCCAGCCTTACGGAACCGGAAGCCGCGCGGATATAGCCCGTCAGAAGTTTTAGCAGCGTGGACTTGCCGCAGCCGTTCGGGCCAAGCACGCACATGAAGTCGCCAGGCCTCAGTTCGAAGGAAAGCTCCGAGAACAGCGGCCGTTCGCCGTAGGAGAACGAGAGTCCCGAGACCCTGAGGACCGGCATCAGGCCTTCCCCCTCGAAGACTTCCACAGCAGCCACATGAAGAACGGCGCCCCGGCCAGCGCCATCACCACCCCGGCCGGCACTTCCGACGGGGAAAACAGCGTGCGCCCGGCCGCGTCGGCCGCGCACAGCAGCGCCGCCCCGCCCAGCGCAGAAGCTGGCACGAGCGTACGGAAGGATGGCCCGGTCAGCAGCCTCACTATATGCGGCGTCATCAACCCTACGAAGCCTATCGTGCCGCCCAGCGCCACAGCGGCCGAAGTAGAGGCGCAGCCCAGGACGAAGAAGAGCAGTCTCTCCCTGCGCGGGTCTATCCCCAGGTGGTAGGCGCTCTCCTCTCCCTGCGCCATCGCGTCCAGCGCCCGCCAGCGGGCCAGCGCAGCCGCCCCGCTCAGCGCCGCCAGCAGAGCCGAGGCGGCCAGCACTCCGGAGCGGGGCGCATACAGCCCGCCCAGCACGAAATAGAGGAGAGAGAAGGCCTTTTCGCGCGCCACCGAGAGGGAGAGCATCACCAGCGCGGTCAGGAAAGCGCTGACCGCCACGCCTGCCAGCACCAGCGCCGCGTCGGACAGGCGGCCCGTGAGCCGGGCCAGCCAGTACGCCAGAAAGGTGGCCCCGAACGCGCCGGAGAAAACGGCCAGGAAAAAGAGCGGCGAAGTGCGCGGAATCCCCGCGAGGAAGCAAAGCACCGCGGCCGCAGTGGCGCCGGCGGAGGTGCCCATGATGTAGGGGTCGGCGAGCGGGTTCTTCAGCACGCCCTGGAAAAGCGCGCCGGCCAGGCCCAGCCCGGCTCCCACGACCAGCGCCGCCAGCGTCCGCGGCAGACGCAGGTTCCAGATTATCTCCGGGGAAAGCCCGGCCGGCCCGGCGGCCAGCGAGAAAAGGAAAGCGGCCGCCAGCGCGGCCGGAACGAGGAAAGCCTTATTTTTCCCCATGGAGCAGAGCGGAAAGCTTCAATATCTCTCCAAAGAGCCTCGGCCCTGGCCGGGAGAAGGCGTCGCGATCCAGCGTGGTGATTATAAGGCCGTCCTTCACCGCCGGCAGGCCGCCGGCCATCGGCCGCGAGACAAAGTCCTTTCTGGCTCCGGACAGGAGTATCACGGCCTGCGGCCTCTTCATCAGCACTTCTTCCCAGTCGGCCTGGAAATAGCCCCGCTTCTCCCCGGCGAACACGTTCATCCCGCCGGCCTTGGCCACCGCGTCGGAGAGGAATGAGTCCCCGCCAGTGGTCCAGCCTCCGGAATCAGCCTCTATGTAGACCCGCACCGGCTTGCCCTTGTACGGCGGCGGAAGCTCCGCCCTCAGCCTGGCGATCAGCTTCTCCCCCGCCGCATTCCTGCCCAGGTCGCCCGCTATAAGCCGGATGGTGCGATAAATGTCCTCGACGCTCTTTTCCTCCGGGAGCAGCGCCACCTTGACCCCGAGTCGGGAGAGCTGACCCGCCGTGGTCCTGGCGGCCCAGTTACCCCCCAACACCAGGTCCGGCTTGAGCGAATAGATCTTCTCCACGTTGGGGCGCAGGTAGTCGCCGGTCTTTTCTATCTTAGCCGCCTCCGGCGGATAGTCACAGAAATTGGAGACTCCGACCAGATCTTTGCCTGCTCCCAGCGCGAAAACGATCTCGGTATAGGACGGCATCAGCGAGACCGCGCGCAGGGCGCGCGCAGGGGCCGCGGCCACCAGTAGGAACAGAAAAACAAGGTATCTCATAAAAAAGCCTTCTTCCGGAGGAAAAAGGCCATCGTTTCCCCTCGGAAAACCGCCATGGGCGGGGGCAGTAGACCGGGCTCACGCCTTGCGGCGAACACCGTTGCGGGGCAGCCGGGGATTCTCACCCCGTTCCTTCTGCGGATGTTATGATACCAAATTAAAGGCCGGATGCGGGTCAGAACGTGTACGTCAGCTCGCCCAGAAAATACCAGCCGCCAAGGCTGTAATGCACCCCTCCGGCGGTCCTGGTGTTATAGCCGCCAAGCCCGGCGAGCGTGCCCTCGACGTCCCCCCACCTGTGGCTGACGGCGGCGGAGACGCGGTGCATCGGCACGTCCACGGCTGTGGAGAGGTCCAGGCTGCGGGCGTCTATGGCCGGCGTGTCGTAGGCGTAGCCGAACATCAGGTCCGTGTCGCGGCTGTAGTTCCACAGCGCGCCGGCGCGGAGCTTCCAGGAGTTCTTCCAGTCGAAGGTATTCGGCGTGTCACTCAGCAACGGACCTTGCTGCGCGTAGGTGGTCTTGTCGGAGAAGCCGCGCCACCAGGTCTGGGCAAAGTCGCAGGTGAAAGTGAGATTGCTGCGGTATCTCCAGGCCGCGCCCACTCCGGAGGTAGGCGGCTGCTTAAGCAGGAACTTGAAGTCCGTGCTTTCAGACCCCCGGTATACGTCGGAGGCCTTGGCGTCGCCTTTAATGTCCACCCTGGCCCCGGAACGAAAGACGGCGCCCAACGAAAGCCTGTCGCTGACCTTGTACTTGGCCCCCAGCACCCCCTCCACGCCGAAACCGTCGCCTTCAAGCTTGCGTTTGAGCGTGTCCGGTGTCGGGCCCGGCAGATAATACCCCAGGTCCAGGTCGGAACTGAGGGCGCCGTAGACCAGGTCCAGCCCGACCGCCCCGCTGAGCCTGCCGGTAAGCCTGCGGGCGTAGGAGACGTTGGCCACGGCTATGCCAAGATGCCCTTTGTAGTCTATGCCGCTGAACCCCGGAGAAAGCGGGCGGTCGTCGGAGAAATCGGCCCCCTGCAGCAGCGGCAGATAAACGCCGAAGCCCAGCGCCGAGCCGGCCGTCAGCGGGGTCACGGCCCCGGCCGAGCCGAAGAAGAAGGAGGACCCGCAGTTCTTCTTTGAGAATATGCCGCCGGCACCGTTAATGTCGAACGAATCGCCGTCGTGCGTGTAGCTCTTTCCCGCCTTCAGCTCCAGGCCGGCCTGCCGCCTGGTCACGTCGGTCAGGTTGGCCGGGTTCCAGTAGATGGCCGTCCAGTCCGGGGCGTCCGCTATCACCGCCCCGCCGCGCGCCACCGCGCGCGCCCCTACACCATCGAACTCGTAGCCAGAAGCCAGGGCGCTGGCCGGCCGCAGCACGAGCGCCCAGGCGCCGAGCGCCAACACCGTTCCGAAGATCCTCGCGTTAGCCTTCATCCGCTGTTCCCCCCGTAATGTCAGCGTTTTGAGGCCTGCCCAGGCCCCTCCGGCAGCAGGATGGTGGCAGTAAAACCCCCGTCCTTGCCGGTGGCCAGCCGTATGTCCCCGCCGTTGCGTATTAGCAGGTCCCGCGTTATCAGCAGTCCCACTCCGGTCCCGTCCTTCTTCGTCGTCAAAGACTTCCGGAACGCCTCTTTCAGCAGTATCTCCGGCATTCCGGAACCGTTGTCAGAGACGGAAACGACCAGGTTCCCGGCCTCGCGGACCACCTTTATCTCTATCCGCTTGGCGCCGTCGTTGGCCGCCACCGCCTCCACCGCGTTCTTAATCACGTTGAACAACGCCTGTTGCAGGTCAGAGCGGGAGGCGACAACGGAGGCGGCTTCGTTGCCGCCGCAATCGGTCTCGAAGGCCACGCCGCGCGCCTGCGGGGAGAAGGAGGCTATCCCTATCAGGTCCTTGATGAAATCGCAGAGCGCTATGCTCTCGCGTGTGACCCCGCCCGGCTTGCCGAAACGCGTTATATTCTGCAGCGATTGCACCAGCGAGTTCACGGTCTCCTGCACGCCGTTTATGGTCTCGCGCTCTACGGAGTCAGTCTCCTGCGCCAGCCGCAGTTCCAGGTAACCGGAGATGGAGGCGATAGGGCCGCGCAGGTCGTGGGCTATGCGGTGAGCCAGCACACCCAGCTGGGTAGTGGAGTTCAGCTCGGAGAAGCGTCGCAGCAGGGCTTCCTTCTCCACGGCCTCCGAGTCCAGCCGCGAGCGCATGGCCGAAAGTATCTTTCCGGTCATCCGGTTGGTAAGTACCAGGTAGGAGGCCGTCAAGCCGGCCGTCAGCAGCACCGCTATGGGCGCCTTGTATATCGTCTGCGCCCACGGCACCGCCACAGGCAGGAAGCCGAAATAATTACCGGAGACCACCAGCAGATAGCCGGCCAGGCTGGCGGGCATCGTGTAAGGGTTCTGGATACCGTAAATGGCCTCAGCCACCAGTATGGCGAAATAGAGGAAGATGAACGGGGAGACCATCCCCCCGGTGAAAGCAACCGCGGCCGTAATGATCACCACGCCTATCTGGCTCAGGATTACGGTGACCGCACCAAGGCAGGTCCGCTCCAGGAAGCGGAACATGAAATAATAGACGAAATAGCAGACGGCCGCGACAGCGGAAAGGGCGGCAAGGTGACTGGAGAAAGGGAGAGAAACCTCCAGGATTATCAGCGTGGCGACGGCGGCCATAATCCCGGCGGCCAGCGCGTGGCGCCGCAGAAGTTCCTTATTCCTTACCCCCGAGGAATTAGATGGCATGTGTATGGTACTAAGGTCCGTAACGTCTTAACCGATTATCCCCAGCTTTCCGGCCGCGCGGGCCAGGTCGGCCGCGAAGGCCGTCTTCAGCAGGGCCTCCGGGCGCCCCAGCGCCTTTTCCAGCGCCGGATCCGTCCTTATGACCGCGTCGGCCGTTTTCGGCCTGCCAGCGGACATATTCTCCACCACCCCGAGCACCGGCACCTTCAGCTTCCTGTAAAGTTCCAGCGAACGCGCCAGCACGTCGTGGGCCAGCACGGACGGCGTGGTTACCGCCAGCACCTCCGCCCCGCGCGCAAAGCGCATCACGTCCAGCGCCGCGTCGTTGATGCCCGGAGGCATATCCAGCACCAAAAAATCCAGCGCCCCCCACCGCGTTATCGCGAGCAGTTCTATTATCGCGTCCGAGACGTTGGCCCCGCGCAGCGGCACGGCCTTGTTCTCGGAGAAGAAGACCACCGACATGAAACTGACGCCCTCAAGAACCGGCGGCTCAAGGCCCCTTTCCTCTTTCGGGAAGAGGCCCTTTGCGCCCAGCACCAGGTGGTCGGAGGCTCCGGCGAAATCCAGGTCGAAAAGGCCGGTCCTGAAGCCGCGCCGGGCCAAGAGCAGCGCCAGCGTTGAAGCGGTGACGCTCTTGCCTATGCCGCCTTTCCAACCGGTGACGGCTATGACGCGCTTGACTCCGGACAGCCTGTCGGCTATAACCGAGGGGCGCGGGTCTATAGCGGTCACTTCTCCCCCTTGATATAGCTGATGTTCACGCCGCGGCCGCGGATTATCTCGAAATCCGGGCTTTTGCACCTGGGGCATTTCAGGAAGGTATGAGCCATCTCCGGGACAAAGTGGATGAACTCCGACTCGTCCTTCGTTTTTTTAAGCCCCTTAAGGAGGAACTCGTGAGAACAGGCCTTACAGCGGAAGGCGGCCGGCTCTACGGAGATCTTGAACTTGCAGGCGGCCGCCCCTGGCACCTGCGCGCGCAGTTCCTGCAGCGCGAAGGAGAAGATCTCCCTGTCTATGTCCTGCAGCTCGCCGAAGACCACCCCTGTCTCCTTGAGTCTGCGCAGCTTCTGCGCCTCTGCATGGCCTACCGCCGATTTTATGACCGACTCAGCCAAGGCCCATTCGTGCATAAGTTGAATTATACAAGTTAAAGGCGCGGTTATTAAGCAGCCCG
>JAJYJH010000055.1 GCA_021789695.1 bacterium
GGCTGTCCGGGGAACCCTCCGAGACCAGCGCCGGGTACTTGTTGCGCACCACGCGCAGGCGCCAGCCGCCGCCGGCGGCCGGCAGGGTGTAGATGGATGGAGGGGTCAGCTCCTCGTTGCCGGGGCAGAAGGGGCAGACGTGGCCGGAGCCGGTCCCCGCGGCCGGGCGGAACTCGTTGGGGCGCAGCCCGCGCTCCGAGGCTATAATGACCCAGCGGCCGAAAACGGGGTCTTTGCGGATCTCAGGCATAGAAGGGAGGGCCGGTTACTCTTTGCCGCGCGGGGCTTCACCGGGCGCGCCGCCGGTGTCGGCCGCGGCCTCGGCCGCGTCTTCGGGATGGACCTCCCCAGCCCGCTCTTCTGGCGCGGGCTCCTCCGCGGGCGGAGCGTCCGGAGCCGGCTCGCCCCTAGGCGCTCCGGTCTCCCGCCCCGAGTCCTGCTCCAGGGCGGCCTGGGCCGGGTCCTGCGGCGGGGCGCCCTCGGCCACCGGCTCCTGCGAATCCTGCTCCACCAGCTCCACGGCGGTGCTCTGAACCGCGGCGGCCGCGTTCTCTATATTGAAGCTCTCCAGCTTCGGCAGGTCGTCCAGCGAGTTCAGGCCGAACTGCCGCAGGAACTCGCTGGTCGTGCCATAAAGGATAGGGCGGCCTATGCTCTCTCGCCGGCCCACGACGGTAATCAGCTTGCGCTGCGTCAGCGTCTCCAGCGGGCCTATGACCTCCACGCCGCGTATCGCCTCGATGTCGCCGCGGGTCAGCGGCTGTTTGTAGGCGATGATACAGAGGGTTTCGAGCGCGGCCTGCGTCAGGCGCACCGTCATCTTGTTGTGGTAGAGCTTGCGCACCCACAGGCCGTACTCCGGGCGCGTGGCCAGCTGCCAGCCGCCGGCCACTTGCATCACCTGCAGCGTGCGGTCCTCGTCGTCATAGTTCTTGCGAAGTTCCTGCAGGGCGCTCTCAACGCGCTCCTTGTCCTTTATCTCGCAGAGCTGCGCTATGCGGCCGGCCGGCAGCGGCGCGTCCGTGATAAACAGCAGTGTCTCCAGCACTTTCTTCAGTTCGGCGTCTTCCATATTACCTCTTGAGGACCGTCAAATTCGGTTCTGCGCGCCTTCGGCCGCCTGTGGCGCCGTGGCTTCGGACGCGATGGCCGCGGCCGGGACCGGGGCCGGATAGATGCGGACTTCCTGGTACGCTTCATCCTGGGAGACCATTATCTTGCGCTGCTTGACCAGCTCCAGCAGCGCCATGAAGCACGTGATAACGCCGAGGCGCTTGGTCTCGGCCGCGAATATATCGTCGAGCAGCAGCCACTCGCGGCCCTCCAGCATCTTCTCAATCTTCGCCACGCGGGATTCTATCGGGAACTGGTCGGCCTCCACCTCGCTGACGGGCTCGGCGCGCTGGAAGGCGCGCTTGACGGCGTCCATCAGCGCGTAGAAGTCCAGGTCCAGGTACTTTTCCTCGCTCGTGAACACCGGCGAGCCCCGGTAGAACGCGTCCTTGTACCTGCTGAGGCGCCCGTTCAGGTCCTTGGAGGCCTCCTTGTAACGCTGGTACTCCTCGAGCATGCTGACGAGGGCGCCGCGCGGGTCGGGGCCGCTCTCCCCCTCCTGCACCTCCGGCGCCGGCAGCAGCATCTTGGCCTTTATCTGCATCAGCGTGGCGGCCATCACGAGAAACTCCCCCGCGACCTCCAGATTCAGGCTCTTCATCACGTCGAGGTACTGCAGGTACTCGGCCGTGATCTGCGAAATCGGGATGTCGTAGATGTCCAGATTGTTCTTCCTGATGAGGTGCATCAGGAGGTCGAGCGGGCCCTCGAAGTTCTCGAGATGGATGTCTATGGCGTTCATGTCAGACCAGTCCCGCGGCCCTGGAGGCGGCTTTCATCTTGGCGTCGGCCGCGGCGCGGGCCTTCGCGGCGCCCTCGGCCAGAATCTTCTCGGGGTCCACCGAGGCGGCAAGCCCGGCGCGGCGGGCCCGCAGCGCCCCGATCTCCTTCTCCATCAGCTCGGCGAGCCGCTTCTTGCAGGCGCCGCAGCCTATCCTGCCCTCGCGGCATTCCTGTTCGCGGGCCTTCCAGTCCGGGTTATAGAGCCTGTGGAAAGCGCAGACCACGCAGCCCTCGGGGTGGCCTTTGTCGTCGAGCTTTAACTTCTGCGGATCGGTGTACATCTTCTTGACCTTGGCCTCGAGGCTCTTGGCGTCTTCGAAGATAGAAATCGTGTTGCCGTAGGACTTGCTCATCTTGCGGCCGTCGAGACCGGGCACGACCGGCGAGCTCGTGAACAGCGGCTCCGGCTCCTTCAGCACGTCCCCGCCGAACACATGGTTGAAGCGGCGCGCCATGTCGCGGGTCAGCTCCAGGTGCGGCAGCTGGTCGCGGCCTATAGGCACGTGCGTCGCGTCGTAGAGCAGGATGTCGGCCGCCATCAGCACGGGGTAGCCGAGAAAGCCGTAGACGGCCATGTCGCTGTGCAGCGCCAGCTCGTCGGCGTCGTAGCCGTGGGCCTCGGCGAGCTGCCGGGTAACTCCCTCGGCCTTCTTCATCTTGTCTTCCTGGCCCTTGTACTTCTGCTTGTAAAGCTCCTGCAGCTGGTCCTTAAAGGTGGGGTTCCTGAGCAGCCAGCTGATGGGCGTCACCATGCCGAGCAGCAACGCCAGCTCGGCGTGCGGTTTCACGTCGCTCTGCCGGAAAAAGACGGCCTTCGCCGGATCGAGGCCGATGGCCAGCCAGTCCAGCACCATTTCGCGGGTGTTGGCGGCGAGGCTTTCGCTTTTGTCGGCGCCGGTGGTCAGCGCGTGCCAGTCGGCCACGAAGAAATAGCAGTCGTACTTATTCTGCAGTTCCACCCAGTTCTTCAACGTGCCCCAGTAGTTGCCCAGGTGCAACCGGCCCGTCGGACGGGCGCCGGACACCACCACCGGCTTCTTTTCGGTCTCCATCTAGAACCCTCCCATTATCGGGTAGACCAGCATCATGGCCAGGTTGAGCAGCGGCTGCATGATGCGCTGCAGCAGGCCGGTCACCACCAGACCGAGTATGATATAGACGCCGTACGGCAGATGCTTCTCGTAAAGCTCCAGAGCGCGGCCCTTCAGCAGGCCCAGCGCCACCTGGCTGCCGTCCAGCGGGAAGACCGGAATCAGGTTGAAGACGGCCAGCAGCAGGTTTATCATCACCGAGAAGGCCGCCATCCTGAGCAGTGTCAGCCCCAGGCCCCCGCTTATGAAGCCCAGCATCAGCAGCTTGAAGGCCACGGCCGAAAGCAGGGCCAGAAGTATGTTGGAAAGCGGCCCGCTGAAGGCCACCAGCGCCATGTCCCCGCGCGGGTTGCGCATCCGGTAAGGGTTCACCGGCACCGGGCGCGCCCACCCTATCATGGGGAAGTGCATCAGCGCGCAGGCGGCCGGCACGAGTATGGTCCCCACGGGGTCTATGTGCGGCAGCGGGCTGAGGGAGAGCCGGCCCGACAGATAGGCGGTGTCGTCCCCCCTGAGGTAGGCCGCGTAACCGTGCGCGAACTCGTGAAAAATAATCGAGAAGAAGAGCACCGGAAGCTGTAAAATCCAATCCATATGAAGAAGAATTATATTAAATATGCCGCGGGCATGGAACCCGCTGGCGGGGGACGGCTGGATTATTTTGATATAATTTCGGTAATTGCAGGGCAAGGACACAAATACTGATGAAAAATTTACAAGGACTCATAACCGACAGGACGGCCAGGATAGGCATAGTGGGCATGGGCTACGTGGGCCTGCCGCTGGCGATGGAGTTCGCCAAGGGCGGCTTCCGCGTGACCGGCTTCGAGGTGGACCAGCAGAAGGTGCGGGACCTCAAGGCCGGGATTTCCTATATAGGCGACGTCCCGACCGCGGAGATTGCCGCGCTGGCTGGAAAGGGCCTGCTGGACGCCACGCTTGATTTCTCCGGGCTAGGCAAAATGGACGCGGTAATCATCTGCGTCCCCACCCCGCTCAGGAAGAGCAAAGACCCGGACGTTTCCTACATAGTGGCCTCGGTAAAGGAGACGCGTAAACACCTGCGGCGCGGCCAACTCGTCATACTGGAGAGCACCACCTATCCCGGCACCACCAGGGAACTGGTGAAACCGATGCTGGAGGAGAGCGGCCTCAAGGCCGGCGCGGACTTCCACCTGGCCTTCTCTCCGGAGCGCGTGGATCCCGGCAACAGGAAGTACGGCGTCAAGAACACGCCCAAGGTCGTCGGAGGCCTGACCCCGCTCTGCACCAAGCTGGCCGCCATGCTCTACGGCTCCGTCATAGACCGCGTGCTGGAGGTCTCCAGCACCGAGGCCGCGGAGCTGGTCAAACTGCTGGAGAACACCTTCCGCGCCGTGAACATCGGCATGGTCAACGAGCTGGCGCTGATGTGCCACAAGCTCGGCCTCGACGTCTGGGAGATCATCGGCGCGGCGTCATCCAAGCCGTTCGGCTTCATGCCGTTCTACCCGGGCCCCGGCATCGGCGGCCACTGCATCCCGCTGGACCCGCACTACCTCGGCTGGAAGATGAAGACCCTGAACTTCGAGCCCCGCTTCATAGAGCTGGCCGGCGCAATCAATTCCACTATGCCGGACCGGGTGATAGAGCGACTAGGCGAGCTGCTGAATACCCGCGGCAAGGCGCTGAGCCGCTCCAGGGTGCTGATGATAGGCATGGCCTACAAGCCCGACATCTCGGACCCGCGCGAAAGCCCTGCCCGCGACGTGCTGGTCCTGCTGGAGAAAACAGGCGCAAAGGCGGACTACTACGACCCCTACGTCCCGGAGACCGAGCTGGAGGGCGAGGTGCGCCGCTCCAGAAAGGACGCCCTTAAACGGCTCAAGGACTACGACTGCGTGCTGATCGTCACGCCGCACTCCTGCATCGACTACGCGGACCTCGCGAAGAAGTCCCGCCTGGTGTTCGACACGCGCAACGCCACCAAGGGTCTCAAAGGAAAGAACATCCACCGCCTATGACCGAAGCGCAGGACCCGAAATTGCTTTGGTTCAGCTTCCTTAAGGCCTTCACGCGCGCGCTGACGCAGATAAATCTCTACAAGCCCGACCATCCGCAGGTCAGGCAGGCCCTGGACGAAGGCCAGGCCCTGCTGGGCCGGATTTGCGACGTATTGGACGGGGCGGACTTCTCCGTGACGCTGGACAACGACAAGCTGCTGATCAACGGCACCCCGCTGTTGACGGCGGATAAGCTGCCGAACTCTCTCAGAAACCTCTACACCCGGTTCCGCATACAGACCATCACCTTCTCCAGAGGCGTCACCAGCGACGAACTGCTGGCGCTCTGCCAGGTGCAGGCCTATAAAGGCGAGGCCAGGGATTTCCTTAAAGAGAAGGGCGTGGAGCGCATAAAGCTAAACGAGGCGGTCTACGCCAAGGTGGAGGCGGGCGCGCAGCCGC
>JAJYJH010000027.1 GCA_021789695.1 bacterium
CTACACAATCATTATAGCAAAAACCCCGAACTTTGTAAAGCTGCTACTGCCCGCCTATCCTGAACTCCAGCGTGCCGTCTGTGTCGGTCCTGTAGACGGTGGCGCCTACGGCCTGCAGGTCGGACAGCGTTACCGGGGCCGGGAAGCCGAACTTGTTGTCCTTCCCCAGCTCGATGTAGGCGTACTTGGGCTTCACCGCGTTAAGGAATTCCATGCTGGTGGCCGTGTTGCTGCCGTGGTGGCCCACCTTCAGCACGTCCGACTGCAGCTGGCTGCCGTAGGTCGAGACCAGGCGGGCCTCCTGGTCGGACTGCATGTCGCCGGTATAGAGTATGGAGGTGTTCTCGTAGGTGACCTTGAGCACTATCGAGCAGTCGTTGAGCACGGCGCCGGAGTTGCTGGCGCCGTCCTGCGAGCAGCTGTTGAGCACGCGGACCTGTACCTCGCCGGGGTCCCAGTCCAGGTAATCGCCCTCGGCGGGGTAGGAAACGTTGACCCCGAGGGACTGGGCCTTCTCGCGCAGTTTTTTGACGGTGGAGGAGCCGGAGTTGTCCTCGCGCGTATCGTAAAAATTGTCCACGGAGATGTGGTTGAAGACGTAGATAAGGCCGTCGAAATGGTCCGAGTGGGGGTGCGTCAGCACCACGTAGTTTATGCGCGTTACGTTGTGGTTGGAGAGGAACTGCGCCAGGGAAGTGGTCGGGTTGGGTCCCCCGTCTATCAGCACGTTCTTGCCGTTGGGGAGTTCGATATACTCGGAATCGCCCTGGCCTACGCTTATAAAATAGGCGTTTAGAGGGGCGCCGGACCTTACGGGGCCCGGCAGGGCCGCAGGCGCGGCCGGCTCGGGAACAGAGAAGACCCCGGAATGGGAAAGCGCGTCCAGCGCGTCCAGCGCGGAGCCCGCGTAGAGGTTCCCCGCGGACGGGAAGAACGAGAACGCGGAAAAGAGAAACAGGACCGCCAGGACCTTTTTTAACCCGCGCTCAGAGCTCTTCATAGCGGTTATTCCCATGTCGTGATACACAGCGCTCCCGTCGCTTGCCGAAGTCCCTATCGATATATATAGTCTAGGTCTATGCGGGAGGTCCCGCAAGGTCTCAAGGGCCTATAACCTCCTGGGCCTTTTTGGCCGTTCGCCCGCGCCAAATTTGTATAATTTCAACGTCCATAATCCGGACAAAGGATGTCCCGCGCCATGCAAAGTTACAAGATACGCAAGAGTTTCCTCGATTTCTTCGCCAAGAACGGCCACCCGGTGGTCAAGTCCAGCCCTCTGATCCCGGAGGGGGACCCTTCGCTCCTCTTCACCTCTGCGGGCATGGTGCAGTTTAAACCTTACTACCTTGGCCTGAAGACCGACATGAAGCGCGCGGCCTCCTGCCAGAAGAGCTTCCGCACCACCGACATCGATAATGTCGGCCGCACGATACGGCACCTGACGTTCTTCGAGATGCTGGGCAACTTTTCGTTCGGCGACTACTTTAAGGAGGAGTCTATAACTTGGGGCTGGGAGTTCCTGACGAAGGTGATGGCCCTGCCTGCGGAGCGCTTCTATCCGTCCGTCTACAAGGGCGGCGTGGCACCGAGGGACGAGGAGGCCCGCCTCATCTGGGAGAAGGTGCTGCCGAAGGAACTGCATTCCCACATCGTTGAACTTGGGGACGGCGACAATTTCTGGGCGATGGGCGACACCGGCCCTTCCGGCCCGTGCTCCGAGATTTACTGGGACCGCGGCGAGAAATACGCGCATCCCGGCTGCAAGGGCCCCGGCGCCTGCTCCTGCGACCGCTACATAGAGGTCTGGAACCACGTCTTTACGCAGTTCGACAAGCAGGCCGGCGGCGTGTTCAAGCCGCTGCCCAAGAAGAACATCGACACCGGCATGGGCCTGGAACGCCTGGCATTCATCGTCGAGGGCAAGGACAACCCGTTCGAGACCACGCTGTTCTTTCCGATAGTGGAGGCCGCCTCGAAGCTGCTGAAAGTGGAGTATGGCTCCTCGCCCGAGGCCGTGCAGGCCTTCCGCATCATCAGCGAGCACCTGCGCGCCTCCACCTTCCTGCTTTCCGAGGGTATCATTCCCTCCAACGAGGGCAGAGGCTACGTGCTGCGCCGCCTGGTGCGCCGCGCCGCGCGCTACGGCCGCATGCTCGGGGCCAAGGACCCGTTCCTGCACAGGCTGGTGCCGGCGGTGCACGAGATCTTCAAGGACGTTTACCCCGAGATAATAGCGGCCGACAAGACCGTGCGCGAGGCGCTGAAGTTCGAGGAGCAGGGTTTTATAGAGACGCTGGAGACCGGGGAGAAGTACCTCTCCGACCTGCTGGAGAAGAACCCGCACGGCGTGCCCGGTGAGGAAGCCTTCAAGCTCTACGAGACCTACGGCTTCCCGCTCGAGCTGACGCGCGAAATAGCCCTTAAGAGGAACATCCCTCTCGACGAGGAGGGCTTTCACCGCGCCCGCAAGGCCGCGCAGCGGACCGCCAAGGCCGGCTGGAAGGATTCCGGGGAGAAGAACGCCTTCCTGTTCCAGAAGGCCGAGGAGAGGTTCCCGTCCACCGTCTTCACCGGCTACGACGCCGTGGAGGGGGAGGCGAAGATAGTCGGCCTGCTGGACACCGCCGGCAACTTCGCCGATTCCCTCAGGGGGGGCCTCGAGGGCTGGGCCGCGCTGGACCGCACGCCCTTCTACGCCGAGTCCGGCGGCCAGGCCGGGGACCTGGGGCTGCTCCTCTCGGGCGGCAGGACCGTCGCCGAGGTGCTGGACACACAGAAGCCGGTCGGCAAGGTGTTCTACCATCATGTGAAAGCCGTGGAGAAGCTCGAGGCCGGCCAGAAGGTGACGGCCCAGGTTTCCAGCCTGCGTTACCGCACGGCCTGCAACCATACCGCCGTGCACGTGATAAACGCTGCCCTCAAGCAGGTCTTCGGCGAGGCTACCCGCCAGGCCGGTTCGCTGGTGACGCCGGATAAGTTCCGCTTCGACTATACCTCTACTAAGGCCCCGACCAGGGAGGAACTAGAGAGGGTGGAGACGATAGCCAATGCCGCCATAGCCGAGAACCTCCATGTCTTCAAGATGGAGCGGCCGCTCGCGGACGCCGGGAAGTTCGGCGCCACCACGCTGCTGGGCGAGAAGTACGCGGACCCCGCGCGCTTCGTGCTAATAAACAGGGGCGGCTGGTCCGCGGCCAAGGACCGTTACAGCCTCGAGCTCTGCGGCGGCACGCACATAGATTCGCTGGGGGAGTTGATGCTGGTAAAGGTGCTTAAGGATTCCTCCGTCTCGCGCGGCGTACGCCGCATAGAAGGAGTGGCGGGGCTGGCCGCCGTGGACCACCTGCGCGGCGCGGCCGAGATAGCCGAGGCCGCGGCGAAGAAGCTCTCCGTTCCGGTTGAGGAACTGCCGGCGAGAGTTGAGCAGCTGATGGCCGGACTCAAGGAACTTAAGAGCGGCAAGGCCAAGGCCGCCACCGCGGCCTCCGCCAGGGCCGGCAAGAAACTGCTTTCCGGAGGCATTGACGGATCCGGCTCCAGTTTCGTGGTCTACGACGCCGGCGAGCTGGACATGAAGGCCCTGCGCGGCTTTTCGGACGAGGTAAAGAAGGGGCTCAGCTCCACGCTGCTGTTCGTCTACTCCCGTTCCGGCGGCAAGTTCTCGTTCATCGTCACGCATACCGGAGACGTAGGGGCGGACTCCTCTGCCATCGCCAAAAGTGTGGCGGCGGCCCTCAACGGCTCCGGCGGCGGCCGACGCGATTTCGCGCAGGGCGGGGGCGAATTGCCGGCCGACATGGAGGTCTTTGAAAGGACGCTGGTGGAGCTGGCGAAGAAGCACACATAAACGTAATTGGCTATAATATGAGCGTTGGCCGTTCCTTGTGTCGCGCGCCCGTAGTGAAATGGATATCACGGGAGCCTCCGAAGCTCTAAGTGCAGGTTCGATTCCTGCCGGGCGCATTTACTCTACGGCTTATACGCCGTCCTTCCCCCCGCATGAACTTTGAAGAAGAAATCTTGCTGTTGATAAAGTCCCGGTACCCGCTGGTGTCGGTGGATACGGTAGACGAGGACTACGTGCTGGACCAGCTGCGCGAGGCGGCCCGCGCGCAGGGGCACGCCTTCTACGCCTGGTCGTTGACCAAGGGCCTGCGCGTGGGGGACAGCGAAAACTCGTTCTACAAGACCAACGACGCGGTGGGAATGCTTCGGATCGTCAACGACCTGCTGGAGCAGCCGCGCAGCGCGGTTTTCGCCCTGTGCGACTTCGTCCGCTATCTGCAGGACGACACGGCCGCCCGCCTGTTCAAGGACATCCTGGACCGCATCAAGGGTTCTCCAACCACGGTGGCCCTGCTGGCCTACGGGGCTAAGCTGCCCGACGACATAGCCCCGCTGGCCGCCGTCATACAGGGCGGCTACCCCGACGAGAAGGATATCATGGAGGAGATCAACCGCGCGGTGATGGAGTTCCGCGCCTCCTCGCCCGCGCTGAGCGTGAACGTCCCTCCGGAAGTGCTGCGCCGCATGGTGAAGACTCTCAAGGGCCTCTCGCGCCAGCAGATACGCAACGTGCTGAACCTGTGCCTCACGAAGGACGCTGTCTTCGACGCTTCCGACATCGCGGAGATGGAGAAGTTCAAGAAGGAAGCCTTTGACCGCGACGGCATACTGGAATACTTCGGCTCGGAATCCGAGGACAGCATAGCCGGGTTCGACAGCCTTAAGCGCTGGGCGCGCGACCGCCGCGGCGCCTTCTTCACCGACGGCCCGCTACCGCCGCCGAAGGGCGCGCTGCTGTTGGGCGTGCAGGGCTGCGGCAAGTCGCTGGCGGCCAAGGTTATCTCCGGAGTGCTGGGCGTTCCTCTCTACCGCCTGGACCTGACGCGCCTCTATTCAAAGTACATCGGCGAGACCGAGGAGAACCTGCGCAAGGCGCTGTCCACCGTGGAGCGCCTGGCGCCGGTCTGCCTGTGGGTGGACGAGATAGAGAAGATCTTCGCCTCCTCCTCGGGGGACGTGGACGGCGGCGTCTCCAAGCGCGTGCTGGGCACGATGCTGACCTGGATGCAGGAGCGCAAGGACCGCTCTTTCATCGCCGCCACCTCCAACGACATAGAGAACCTGCCGGCCGAGCTGCTGCGTAAGGGACGTTTCGACGAGATCTTCTTCGCCGACCTGCCTGACGAACCGGCCCGCGAGGGGATACTCTTCATCCATCTGAAGAAACGCGGGTTGGACCCGGCGAAGTTCGATCTGAAGGCGTTGGCGGCGGCCTGCCAGGGTTTCAGCGGCTCGGAGATAGAGCAGGCCGTCATCTCGGCTCTCTACAGCGCCTCGGGAGCCGGGATGCCCATAGCCACCCCGCACGTGCTGGAACAGCTCAGGCTCACTCGTCCGCTTTCCGTGGTCAAGGCCGACGCGGTGAATTTCATCCGCAACTGGGCCAAAGAAAGGAACATCCTGCCGGTCTAGGCTGCCTGGGGGCGCCATGTCTGCTCCTGAAGTCAAGAACATACTCGTCACCGGCGCCACCGGTTACATAGGCGGGCGCCTGGCTCCGCGCCTTGTGATAAGCGGTTATCGCGTGCGTTGCCTTGCGCGCCACCCGGAACGGCTTTCCGGACGTCCCTGGGCGCAGATGACGGACGTCGTGAGGGGCGACGTTTACCGCAACGAAGGGCTCTCCGAAGCGCTTGCGGGCATCGATGCGGCCTACTACCTGATACATTCCATGGCCGATACTCCCGGCTTCGAGGAGGTGGAGGCGGAGTCCGCGCGCAATTTCGCGGCAGCCGCGGCCAGGGCGGGCTGCAGGCGCATAATTTACCTCGGCGGGTCCGGCAGCGAAAGGGCCGAGCTCTCCCGCCACCTGCTGTCCCGTCATAAAGTCGGGAAGATACTGGCCTCCACCGGGGTGCCCGTCACCGAGTTCCGCGCCGGCATGATAGTGGGCTCAGGCAGCGTTTCTTTCGAGATGATACGCTACCTCGTGGAGCGCCTGCCCGTAATTCCCGCCTTCCGCTGCCTGAACAGCTGCTCCCAGCCTCTGGCCATACGCGACGCGCTGTACTACCTGGCTAAATGCCTGGACAGGCCCGGGACCGCCGGGAAGATAATAGAGGTCGGCGGCGCCTCCTGCCACCGCTACCGGGACCTGCTGCAGACCTACGCGGACATACGCGGACTTAAGCGCCGGTTCGTAGACCTGAAGGACTGGAATCCCGGGCTCTGCAGCGCCATGATAGGGCTGATAACGCCCATCCCCAGGATCTTCGCCAAGCCGCTCATGGAGAGCCTGCGCTGCGAGGTCTCCTCCGATACTTCGGCCGCGCTGGAGTTCTTTCCGGAAAAGAAACCGCTGGATTTCGCCACCGCCGTAAAGTACGCCCTGATACGACTAAGCGAGGACAAGGTGGAGACCTCCTGGACGGCGGCCTATACGCCTTCCTACGCCAGGCCGTACACGTTCGAGGACCGCGAGGGCATGATAAGCCACGCCCACGTGATAGATATAGGAGCCCCGGCCCCGGCGGTCTACCGCGTCTTCTCCGGCATAGGCGGGACCCGCGGCTGGTTCTATGGCCAGTTCCTCTGGTATCTGAAGGCCCTTCAGGACCGCATGGTGGGCGGTATCGGCATGCGCCGCGGCCGCCGGCATCCGGACCTGATTCAGCAGGGGGAGGCGCTGGATTCGTGGCGCGTGGAGCGCGTGATAAAGGATCGCATGCTGCTTTTGCGCGCCGAGATGCGGCTGCCGGGCAAGGGCTGGCTGCAGTTTGAGGCGGTCCCCAGGGGGGAGGCGGCCTCCACGCTGCGCCTTACCGCCTATTTTGAACCGCACGGACTCTTCGGGAGCGTGTACTGGTACGGTCTGTACCCGGCCCACGCCTGGATGTTCCGAGGCCTGGCGCTGGAGGTCAAGCGCCGCGCCGAGGACCGCTTAACCAGGTAGAAACACTCCATTTTTCTTCTATAATATACCTATATGCAGATAACCCTTGAAACCGACTATGCCGTGCGCTGTATGGTCTACCTGAAAAACAACCCCGGCAAGGTCTCCGTCCTCGGTGATATTTCCAGTGATTCCCGCATCCCCACGGCTTTCCTCTCCAAGATACTCCAGAAGATGATAAAGCGCGGCCTGGTAAAATCCCAAAAGGGCAAGAAGGGCGGCTTCATCCTGGCCAAGGCCCCGGAAAAAATAAGCGTCTACAACATCATGCAGGCCGTCTGCGGCTGCGAGACGGTTATGCGCGTGGTCTGCAACAAGACCAACTCCCCTTGCAACTTCCTGAAGAGCTGCCGAATACACGGGCTCTGGGATGACCTGGGCAAGATAATAAAGATGATACTGGAGTCCAGGAAGCTCTCGCAGTTATGAGACCTTCAGCCGTTCCGTAAGCCCTGGCAAGGGGTCGTTTTATTCCTCTATAACTCGGACTATATTTGTCCTTTTGTCCTTGACAGAAGGCATGGTTTATTCGGATAATAATGTTTTATTAGGGTTATAAATCGGCAAGGTAATACATCGCGATGGAGAGCGTTCCTCAAAAGCTGCTCGGGCCAAGGCCACAGGATTATATCCTGGGGGCCGTCCTCGTTCTGGCCTCCGTCGCCTGGCTGGCCGCTCCGACGTCAGCCGGCGGCGGCGAGCTGCGGGCCAGGCTGGTGCATGACGGCCGGACGGTAGGGGAACTGCCGCTCGACGCGCCAGCCACAAGGTCGTTCAATTTCGAGGCCGGGGAGATAGCGGTCGAAGTGAAGCCCGGCCGCGGCATACACATATCGGAGACGCATTGTCCTAATAAAATTTGTATGCACGAGGGCTGGATAGACAGGCCCGGGGAGACCATCGCCTGCCTGCCCAACAGGTTCCTTGTGGAGATAGAGGGGGGGGAACGGGAATATGACGCCGTCGTTAATTGACGGGCTTTCCGGAGGCCCACGGGACGTGCGCCGCGCCGCCGCGCTGGTGGCCTCGGCCTGCGTGCTGCAGGTGGCCGAGTCCCTGCTCCCGCATCCAATCCCCGGGGTGCGCCTGGGCCTGGCCAACATGGTCACGCTGGTAACGCTGGCCGAGCTTGGCATGCCGGCGGCCATAGAGGTGGCGCTGCTGCGCACCGTGGTGGGCTCGCTGGTGCTGGGTACGTTCCTTACTCCAGGCTTCATCCTTAGTTTTTGCGGCGCCGCGGCCAGCACGCTGGTGATGTGGGCTCTGTGGCGGTTCTCATCGCGTTTCCCCGCGTTTGGGCCGAGCGTAGTCGGCATCAGCATGGCCAGCGCCGTGGTCCATAACGCCTCCCAACTCTTCCTGGCCTATCTCATAATGATGCGCGATACCAGCGTCTTTTATTTTATTCCCTGGTTGGTAATCAGCGGCGTCGTCATGGGCTGGCTCACCGGCCTGGTGGCGGCCGAAGTTATACGTTCCGGCGGCGGCGCTTACGCGCTTTCCAGTGGCGGCCTGGCCTCCCAGGACGACCGCCCGTCCGCTTCCGGCGCGTTCTTCAGCAGGCTTTCTCCTGGCGCCAGGATGGCGTTAGCCCTGGCGGCCCTGCTGCTGGCCGTCTTCACCGGCCGCCCCGGCGGCTTCCTGCTGCTGGCCGCGGGCCTGCTGGCCGTCATGCTGGCCACGCGCCAGCCTGCGGCAAGTTACCGCTTGCTGTTTAAAAGGCTGCGCAAGCTGGCCTGGCTGGCCTCGGTCTCTTTCTTCTTCCCGCTTTTCTTCGACCGCGGCGGCGCGGTAATATTCTCGGCCGGGCCGCTCACGGCGACCCGGGCCGGGCTGGCGGCTGGTTCCGTGTTCGCCATGCGTATAGCCGTTATGGGCTGGATAGCCTTTCTGCTAAACCTTTATTCCACGCCTTCCGAGATAGCGGCCGGCATAAGCGCGCTGGGCCGCCCGTTCAGGCGTTTCGGCTTTCCCGCGGACAGGATAGGCGCTGTGATAACGATGGCCTGGGGCGAGATCCCCGCTTTCTCCTCCAGGGCCAGGGAGGCGGTAAACTCCGTCCTCTCAGGCGCCGGCCGTACGGGATGGAGAAGGGAGCCGCTGCGCTGGCTGGTAAGGCTGACGGCGGCCGTAGTCGCGCGCATGTGCCGTCCCGGGGAACAGGACGCGGCCGGAACGGCTGCGGCCTGAACAAAAAAGGAGAGCTGAGAAATGGACATTACCAAGGCTGTAAAGCTGGGGGAGCTCCCCAAAACCGTCAAACTGTACCTAACCATGTTCCTGCTGGTCATGACGTGCGGTTACCTGATGGCCATAGTCAATATCAATACCGTAACAGGCATACTCAAGGAGACTTACACTCCCGGCCAGAAAGTGCAGTTCTCTTTCGGCGGCAGTCCGGTGCAGGGCATAGTCAACATTTACCGCGGCTCTGAAAAGGATCCGGAGGGCTATCCCGGCATGGACCTGCCCACGATGACGACTACCAGCCACACGCATTTCATCGCGATGGGGCTGATGGTCTTCTGCCTCGGTCTGCCCTTCCTGTTCACCGCGACGCTGCCAGAGTGGCTTAAAAAATTTGTGCTGGTGGACTCGTTCGCAGCTGTGATAATAGCGGTGGGCTCTTTCTGGGCGATAAAATATATATCCCCGTACGCGGCCTACCTGATGATACTGTCCGGCATGCTGCTGGGCTTCTGCGTGATGTTCGAGACCGCGGTCCCTCTGTACGAGATGTGGCTGGTGAAATACGAATGCGAAGTGCCGGCCGCGTCCGAAGAGCCCGTTGAGGCTCAGGCCAGGGAGCGGGCTGCGGGACGCCCGGCAGAAAAGACGGCCCCAAAAGAGGCGCCGGAGAACCGCAGGGAATAAAGGCTTTTCGGGCGTACGCCCGGGAAAATACAAAGATAAGGAGCGGATAATGAAGAAATTAGTTACATTGGCCGGCTGCGCCGCGCTTTGCGCTGCGTTCGTGCTGCCGTCCATAGCGGATGATTCGTTGGTCACAATCGGCGGCCACATGAAAGGCCCCGTGCTGACCGACAACGTGTGGGGCGACTACATGGTCAAGGGAGTGAAGGGTTCCGGTGGTTACTCCGCGGGAACCTATTTCTCAGGCCATGCGTTCATACTGTACGCCTCCAAGGACATCAGCGACAACGTGTCCGTGCACGCCTACCCGGGGTTCGACAATTCCGGCGCCGGCGCCACGCCCACCCTTGGCAAGGCCCTGGGCGCGAACCTGAAGACCACTTCCGGCTCTATCACCCCAAGCCTGCACGAGCTGACGGTGAACTACAACCTGCCCGACGCCGGCGTGCATCTGCGCGCTGGTTATATGTCCACCTACTTCACGATGGACTACGGCCACGAGCTGTTCTGGGGCGAGGAGTTCAACGGCGGCAACTACACGCTGCGCGGCGGCTCCTGGCACGACTCCGGTCTCGAGGCTTACAAGGCCTTCGAGTTCGGCAACTACTCGCTGCCGACCTACCTGTACATCCTTAACGGGAACGGCAGCGACGCGCGCGACAACAACAACAGCCGCGCGGTCATGCTGCACGTGGAACCGCAGTTCGGTCCGGTAAAGGTATTCGGTTCCTATGGCACCGGCTACTGGGGCGACGCGGTGGCTTCCTCCAGCGGCACTCTAATCGGGTCGTCCGAGGCGGGCCAGAAGAACAAGTCCTTCTACCGCTGGACTTTCGGCGCCGAGTACGCCTACAAGCGCTTCACGGTGCGCGGCGAAATGGGCGCCAACAAGTACGACGGCCAGCTCGCTAACGGCAACGCCAACGCCTACAACCACGGTATGTACCTCAAGGGCTTCTACACCATACTGCCGGAGAAGCTGACCGCGATGGTGCACTACGACAACTACGTGGACAACGCGACCAACGGCGCGGGCACGAAGGTGGAGAAGTTCGACACCACCTACGTAGGCCTGAACTACGACATGGCCCCGTCGGCCACGCTGATGCTGGGTTACACGTACGGCAACTGGCGCGACAACGTCCAGGACTACGTGAAGTTCCACAGGATAGAGACAGCTGTGCGCGTGACGTTCTAACGCGCTTATTGCCGTCCGGGCGGGAAGCCGCCCGGACGGACGATTTTATGAAGAAAGCAGCGATAATACTGATAGTCCTCGCGGCCGCGGCGGCGGTCTACGTCCGCCGCGAGGATATCTTCACGCCCAAGGGCAAACTCATAGAGCGTTCGCGCTTCACGATGGACACCCTCTGCACGATACAAGCGCCAAACGTGGTCGGCGCCTCCAGGACCAGGGCCGCCATAAACAAGGCGCTGGACAGGATGTCGGAGATAGGGGTCAAGTTCAACTGCACCAGCCCCGACAGCCCCCTCTATCAATTCAACCATTACAGGACTCCGATAAAGGACCCCGAGCTGGTGGCGCTCATCAAGTACTCCCTGGACACCAGCCGCGACACCGGCGGCGCGAACGATCCCACAGTGGAACCGCTCGAGGATTTGTGGGGCTTCTACACCACCTCTAAGTCCTCCGGCACCGTGCCGTCCCAGGCCGCGATCAGGGCCGCGCTGGCCAAGACCGGCTGGCGCAAGATAATCGTCAGGAACGGCGAAGTGACGGCGACCGACAAGAACGTCTGCCTCGACCTGGGCAGCATAGCCAAGGGCTACGCGATAGGAGAGGCCGAAAAGGTCCTGAAGGCCGAGGGGATCCCTTCGGCGCTGATAATAGGCGGGGGGCAGGTGCAGGCCTTCGGCCACCCGGCTCCGGGCAGGAACTGGAAGGTGGGCGTGCGCAACCCGCGCCACGACGGCTACATGGCCTCGCTGGAGTTCCCTAAAGAGGACGGGATTTCGACCGCCGGCGACTACGAACGCTATTTCATCGTTAACGGCGTGCGCTACCACCACATCATGGACCCGGCCACAGGTTATCCTGCCAGGGGGGCCATGAGCGTCAGCGTCATAATGCCGGACCCGACGGATGCTGACGCGCTGGACACGTCTCTTTTTGTCATGGGCCCGCGCAAGGCTATGGCGTACCTGAAGAAGCACCCGGCCATCGGCTATATTTTCGTCGATTCCAAAGGAAAGATCTTCAGCTCGCGGGGCAACGCCGGGAGCTGATTCAGCGCGGTCTAAGGAGAAAAGGAGATGCGTATGAGAAAATCAATGATAGCAACCGCGTCGCTGATGCTGGTCATCGGCGGCGTCATGTCCGCCAAGGCCGAACGGCTCATGTCGGATAAGAAGGCCATCAAGGAGATGCTTCCCGGTGCCGTCACCACAGAGACGGTGACCAAGCCGGCCACGGCGGAGGATCTGGCGGCCATAAAGAAGGAGCTCGGCGGTACGCTCGCCGCCAACGGGCATAAGGAGCCGGACCCGAAGGCGTTCGACTTCTATTTCGGCGTGAAGGACGGCAAGAAGACCGGCGTGGCCGTGATGGAGCATCAGCCCGGCAAGTGGGGTATGATTGGCTTTGCGATCGGCCTGGACCCCGCGACCGGCAAGATCACTAACATGGCGGTCACCACGATGAACGAGAAGCGCGGCCGCCCGATCTCGCTGCGCAGTTTCCTCAAACAGTTCTTCGGCAAGGACAGCAAGGCGCCCTTCCAGGTCGGTAAGGACGTGGACGCGGTGGCTGGCGCCACCATCTCCACCAACGCGGCGGCCTTCGCCGCGAAAGAGGCGGCGGTGCTCTACAAGCACTACTACCTCTCGAAGTAAGCGACGTACGTTTCCTCCTGCTTGCCCGCCCGCTTCCCCCGGGCGGGCAAGTGTTTTTTTAATATGCTAGACTTTCGGGGGAGGGACTATGGCCAAGATACTGATAATAGACGACGATCCAGATATAGTGGAGTCGATGCGCATAATCCTTGAGAGCTGCCAGCACGAAGTCCGGACGGCAACCAACGGCGAAGAAGGCCTGAAGGCCGCGGCTTCCGGCAAGCCGGACCTGATAATTCTGGACGTGATGATGGAGACGATGAGCAAGGGTTTCGAGGTCGCCCGGGCCCTGAAGGGGACAAAGGACGCCAAGGACACCCCGATACTGCTGCTCACGGCCATCAAGGAGAGCACGGGGCTGGATTTCGAAAACGAGGCCGGCGACAAGGACTGGCTGCCCGTGGACGCATACCTCGAAAAGCCACTGAAGCCCAATGAACTCCTCGTCAAGGTCGAAGCCCTCCTTAAAAAGAAATAATCCCGGGGAGACGGCCACGGCGGAAAGCCTGGTGGAGAGCCTTCACTGGCTCATCCGCCTGCGCTGGTTCGCGGTGGCCGGCATCTTCCTGGCGGCGCTTTTCGCCTACAAGGTCCTCGGCTTCGCGTTGCCCTACGGCAAGATCTGCGCGATAGCGGCGACGCTTGGGGCCGTCAACCTGCTGTTCCTGGTCCTCTTCAGGCGCTGCCTGGCCACCAAGGAGCCGTGCGTGGAAAAGGTGACCAACCGGCTGGCCAACGCGCAGATCCCGGTGGACCTGGTCTCGCTCACGGCGCTGCTGCACTTTTCCGGCGGCATAGAGAACCCTTTCCGCTACTATTTCGTCTTCCATATGATCATAGCCAGCGTGCTGCTGTCGCGGCGCGCCAGTTACCTGCAGGCCACTTTCGCGCTGCTGCTCTTTCTGACGATGGCCGGGCTTGAGTATACCGGCCGCTGGGCGCACTACTGCGTGGCCGCCTCTCCCCAGCTCTGCCAGCGCGGCGACCTGCTGCACCTGGCCGGCGTCTGCACCGCCTTTGCCAGCACCCTTTTCATGTCCGTCTACATGGCCTCTTCCATTGCCGCCAAGCTCAGGCAGAAGGAGGCCGGCCTGCGCGAGGCCAACCTGCAGCTGCTGGAAAAGGACAAGATTAAGAGCAACTACGTACTGCGCGTTACGCACGATATAAAGGAGCACCTGGCCGCCATCCAGGCCTGCCTGGACCCGGTGCTCGCCGGCGTGACGGGCCCGGTGGACCCGCGGCAGGAGAGCCTGATACGCCGCGCCTACGAGCGCACCGGCAAACTCACCGTGTTCGCCAGGGCCCTGCTGGAGATAACCCGCATAAAACTGAGCCGCGGCCTGGAGACCGCGGACTTCTCGCTCAAAAAGACCGCGGAGAACGCCGTCAGCTACGTGGAGGCCAGCGCTAAGGCCAAGAAGATAGCGTTGGCGTGGAGCATAGCTCCCGGCATAGACCTGATGCACGGCTCGCAGATTTACATAGAGGAGAGCATCGCCAACTTCCTAGCCAACGCGGTGAAATACACTCCCGAGGGCGGCAAGGTCTCCATGGACATAACCGACGAAGGCCCGTCGGTGCTGATACGGGTGAGGGACACCGGCATGGGCATCCCGTCCGATGAGATGCCGCACATCTTCGAGGAGTTCTTCCGCGCCCGCAACGCCAAGGCCGCCGAGCGCAGCGGCACCGGTCTCGGGCTTTCAATAGCCAGAGAGGTCGCGGCCCGCCATAAGGGCAGGGTCTGGGTGGAGTCGCAGGAGGGGAAGGGCAGCACTTTCTACTTCTCGCTGCCCAAGACTTTACCGCCGGCCCAGCCCTGAGCGGCCGGGCCTGGCACGATATGCCTGTTAAAGCCGTCTGCGTCTGTGGCGCTTCCTACTACCTTAAGGACGAGTACGCCGGCTCGCGGCTGGCCTGCCCGCGCTGCGCCGCGGAAGTGGAAGTGCCGCGGTTGCCGCCGCGGCCGGCCGTATACGAGCAGCCCGGAGACCCGGTCTTCGCGCGCGACAAGTTCCTGCTCAACGAACGCCACCTGGGCGTTAACGAAAAATATTACGTGCTGGACCAGACCGGCCGGGCGCTGCTGTTTGTGGAGCGGCCGGCCTATCTGTCGCTGAATGTGCTGTCCGGGCTTGGAGCGGTGGCGGCCGGCCTCGTCAACCTGCTGGCCTCGGGCTTGGTCTATTTTTTCTTGCGGCATGGCGGCGTGGACACGTTCACCCTGGGCGTCGTGGCCGTCTGGGGGAAACTGGGCACGCTGCTGGTGATCTTCCTCGGCTTCATGAGCTTCCCCCCTAAACGCGACGCGACGGTCTACAGGGACGATACGCGCAGCGAAACGCTGCTGCGCATAGTCCAGGACCGGCGTCTTCAGCTCTTCGGAGCCTCCTACACCGTGCACGACGGCAAGGGGGCGGCGCTGGGCAAACTGCGAAAGCTGCGCCTGCGCAATATCCTGCGCAAGCGGTGGTACTGTCTCTCGCCGGCCGGCGAGGTGCTTTTTATCGCCAGGGAGGACTCGATGCTCCTCTCGCTGCTGCGCCGTTTCCTGCTTGGCTTCTTTGGGCTGCTGCGCACCGATTTCGTAATCTACGGCCCGCGCTGGCGCGTGCTGGGGGAGTTTGACCGCCGCTTTACGCTGCTCGACCGTTACGTGCTGGACCTGGGGGCGGACGGCCTGCGCACGATGGACAGGCGCCTGGCGCTGGCCATGGGAGTGATGCTGGATACCGGGGAGAACCGCTGATGAAGGAGCAGCTCAGGACCATAACCCCGGACATGCTGGCGCCGGACCCCTTCCATCCCTCCTTCATAGACTTCGAGAAGGACATCTCCGCCGCGCCGGTCTCCGCGCTGACCATAATAGCGGCCAACGTGCTGGTGTTCGCCTGGGAGCTCTCGGTGGGCGCCCTGCGCAGCACGGCGGCCATCGTGGCCGCCGGGGCCGATTACGGCAGGCTGGTATTCGCCGGGGAGAGCTGGCGGCTGGTTACCGCGATGTTCCTGCACGCCGGTTTCGGTCACATCATCGGCAACTGCGCGGCGCTCTACGTGCTCGGCCTGGTGGCCGAGCAGGCCTGGGGACGCTTCGGCGCGTTCAAAATATACTTCATCAGCGGGCTCAGCGCCTCCATGCTGAGCGCTCTGCTGCAGCCCAGGCCGTCCGTGGGCGCCTCCGGGGCCATCTTCGGCCTGCTGGGGGCGGCCGTCGTCTTCTTCGCGCGCCACAAGTCCTCGTTCAGGGAGCGCGACAGGCGCATCGGCGCCGTGCTGCTGGCCTGGGGCGCCATGCAGGTCCTCCTGGGCTGGACGGACCCGGTAATCGACAACTGGAACCATCTGGGCGGCCTCTGCGCCGGCGTCGTACTCGGCCTTATCACCCCGTCGCGCCTTTTCAACGGCCGCGCCTCAGTTGAGCCCTGAGGCCGTGCGCAACTTGTTTACCCAGAGCGCCAGTTCCACCAGGTCCAGCGCCCCTATCTCCGGGAAACGCGCCGCCTCCGCCAGCGTCTTAAGCGTGGCGCCCTTACCCTCGAAACGAATCAGGGCGATGGAGACCCCGCCGTACTTGACCTCGTAGGCCGCGCCGGAGTTGCCGGCGTAGTCAGGCCACCTGAGCGAGCGGTAGATATAGGCCGCCGGCAGCCCGGCCCTGCTGGCCCTGTACCCGTCGCTTACCCACTGCTTCACATTCCATTTCATAACGCCCCCTTGACCCGCCCTTCTACCGATAGTCTAGCATGCCGCCCCGTCAAGGGCCTGTCGCGTTGCCATGCCCGTCGCTCCCAGCGATAATTCCCCCGCCGGGGACGGGTTTTTTATACAATCCAATTGTACAGCCTCACGGAGGAAGGATGCTAGGACTATACCTTTCGCTTCTGCTGCTGGCGCTGCCGGCTCCGTCGCGGGCCGGCCAGGCCGCGAAGGACCCGGTGATGGACGCCATGGTCAGGGAACTGGACCGCTCCTTCGCCGGCCTCAGGCACAAGGAAAAGGTGCCGCTCTACTACATGGAGTACGAGCTGACCGTCTCCACCCGTGGCCAGATCTCTGCGAACATGGGCGCGCTGGAATACTCCGGCGTCACTCCCGGCGCCGTCCTGGATATAGACATGCGCGTCAACAGCATGGCGCTGGACAACACTCACCAGGTGAAAGGCTCCATGTCCTGGGGAAACTACAGCCGTTCCCAGAGCTTCCCCGTGGCGCTGGACGGAGACGAGGCCGCCATCCGCGCCCGCCTGTGGGAGTACACCGACAAGACCTACAAAGAGGCCGAGGAGCGCTTTACCAAGGTGGAGATGAACAAGGCTGTTACTGCGGCCGAGGAGGACCCCTCTCCCGACTTTTCCACGGCGCCGGCGGAGCACTTTTACGAGACCGTCACGCCGCCGCAGCCGGACGTGAAGGCTTGGGGCGAGCGCCTGCGCCGCCTCTCGGCCCGGTTCGAGGGCCTGCCCTTCGTCTACGGCTCCGGCGTATGGCTGTCCTGGAACAACGTCAACCGCTACATCGTCAACAGCGACGGCACGCGCGTCAAGACCGGCAATAACTACGTCACGCTCGGCTATTCGCTGATGAGCCGCACCACCGACGGCATGGACCTGACCCGCACCAGGCAGTATAACGGGGACTCTCTCGCCGACATGCCTTCCGACGTTAAAGTGCTCTCGGACATGGACCGTTCCATAAAGGAGCTCGAGGCCCTGCGCGCGGCGCCGCTGGTAGAGCCCTACAGCGGCCCCGCCATCCTGAAGGCCAGGGCCGCCGCCGTCTATTTCCACGAGATCATCGGCCACAGGCTGGAGGGCCACCGGCAGAAACTGGAGGACTCCGGCCAGACCTTCGCCCGGAAGGTCGGCCAGAAGGTGACCTCGCCGATAGTTTCGCTTTACGACGATCCCACGCTCAGGGAGTTCGACGGCATCCCGCTGCGCGGCTACTACCGCTTCGATGACGAGGGAGTAAAGGCGCGCCGCGTCACGCTGGTCAAGGACGGCGTGCTGAAGGGGTTCCTGATGAGCCGTTCTCCAATCCGGGGCTTCCCGTCCTCCAACGGCCACGGCCGCCGTTCGCCGGGCCACGACGTGGTCTCGCGCATGGGGAATACCATCATGGTGGCGTCCAAGACCGTGTCTTATCCAGAGCTTCGCAAGATGCTGATAGAGGAATGCAGGGAGCAGGGTAAACCTTTCGGCCTGGTCTTTGACGATATCTCCGGAGGGGAGACCAATACCGAACGCGGCGGCCCGCAGGCCTTCAACGTCTTCCCGCTGCTGGTGCACAAGGTCTTTACCGACGGCCGCCCGGACCAGGTGGTGCGCGGCGTCAACATCGTCGGCACCCCTCTGACCAGTTTCAGCGAGATACAGGCTGCCGCGAACGACCCTGATGTCTTCAACGGCACCTGCGGCGCGGAGTCCGGCTGGGTGCCGGTCTCCGCTATCTCTCCCAGCGTGCTGCTGGGGGATATCGAGGTTGAGAAAGCCCCCAAATCCCAGCAGAAGCCGCCGGTGCTGCCGCCGCCTCAGGCTTACGGCGGAAAATAAGAGGCCGTCATGAAAAGGAACGCGCTTAACATGCTGCTGCTCTCCGCGGCCCTGGCCGCTCCGGTCTCCGCCGGTCTCCCGGCGGGCGACAAGGTCTTCGCCGCCATGAGGGATGAGATGTCCCGCTCCATGGGCAAACTGGACCTGGACGGCCTCGGGAAGCCGTGTTTCATGAGTTACCGGGTGCAGACCGGGCATACCTTCTCCGTTTCGGCCAGCTTCGGCGGACTGGAGCGGAACTACTCAACCGACTTCCGGCGCCTAGGGGTGGACCTGCGCGTCGGCACTTACAGCTTCGACAGCAGCCATTACGCCTCCGATATCTGGAACGGCTACCACACGGCCGTGGACAACGCCGCCCCGCTGGAGGACGACTACGGCGCGCTGCGTTTCGACCTGTGGAGCCTTACCGATGGCGCATACAAGAAGGCGCTGGAAACCTATTCCAAGAAGAAGGCCTTCGTCGAGTCCAAGAACATCACTGACCTATATCCGGACATCTCCACCGAGCCCGTGCACGACCTCTACCTCCCGGCTCCGGTGGAGCGCCTGGACGAGGCCCTTTGGAAAAAGAACGTCCGCAGGATCTCTGCGGTCTTCAGAAAGTACCCCGCCGTCCGCTACTCCGCTGTCAGCCTGGGCTTTACTTCGGGCGGCGAGCGCTTTCTGAACAGCGAAGGCTCCGCCTACAGGCAGCCGCTGTGCGGCGGTTCTGTTTCCATAGACGCGGTAGGCTTCGCGCCGGACGGCTTCAGGCTTCATTCCTCCTACAGCGAGAGCTTCTGTGACGCCAAGGACGCTCCGCCGGTGGACCGGCTTATCTCCAGGGCCGAGGAGATGGGCAGGAAGATGGCGGAGCAGGACAAGTCCGGCGTCCTCAAAGCCTATATAGGCCCGGTGCTTTTCGAGAGGCAGGCGGCGGCGGCCTTCTTTTCCTCGCTGCTCGTCAGCAACGTCTCTTCGCCGCGCGAAATCTGGACGGACCCCAACCGCTGGTACGGCGACGGGGTCTACCGGCGCGCCGGCCGGCTGGTGGAGCGCCTGGGTATGCGCGTGATGTCGCCGTTTCTGAACGTCGTGGACGACCCGCTGGCTTCCTATTACGACGGCCGTCCGCTGACCGGCCATTATCTGGCCGACAACGAAGGCGTGCCGGCGCACCGGCTGCAACTGGTCAGGAAGGGAAAGCTGGTCGCCTATTATATGTCTCGCGCGGCCACCCGCGACTTCCCAGGCTCCAACGGCCACGGCCTGGGCGCGCTGGACGAGTACCCTGACGGCTCGCCCTCCAACGTCTTCATCACCCCGGACGACAATCCCTCCAAGGTGCTGAGCGACGAAGCCCTGAAGAAGCGCTTCCTGGACCTCTGCAAGGACGAGGAACTGGACTATTGCGTCAGGGTCGACAGCCTCAACGGCCTTTACGGTCCTTTTATGGCCTGGAAGGTATACCTGGACGGGCGCGAGGAACCCGTTCACGGCATAGAATTCACGGAGGTCACGCTGCGCGCACTGCGCGACATCGTGGCGGTCTCCAGGGAGCGCGGCGTTTACGACCTCGACTGGACCACCGGCGGCTCCATAGTGACCCCGTCCATCCTGGTGCAGGAGATGGAGATAAAGAAAAGTGAGCGGAAGCCTGACAAGCTTCCCTATCTTCCGAACCCGTACTTCTCCGAATAAGGCCCGCGGGGAGCACAACATGAGAACACATCCCAAGAGCGCCGCCGTTATGCTGCTGTGCCTGTGCGCCTCCCTGGCCTCGGCCAGGATGCGTCCCGCCTCCTTTTACTATACGCCGGACTATCTGGCACTGAAGAAACAGATAATGGAGGAGTTCTCGCACACCCCGCCCGGCAAGTTCAGCGAGTTCATCAGGCGCCGCCCGCCGGACCCGGGCACCGGCCAGAAGGTGCTGGCCCTCACGTTTGACGCGTGCGACGGGCATCTGCGCGACTACAACAAGGCGCTGATAGACTACCTGCGAGCCGAGAAGATTCCGGCCACGCTTTTCGTCACCGGCCTCTGGATAGACGCCAACAAGAAGACATTCCTCGAGCTCGCCAAAGACCCGCTGTTCGAGATAGAGAACCACGGGCTGCAGCATCGGCTGTGCTCCGTCACAGGCCGCAGTATGTATGGCGTAAGACCCACAATCGGGCTGGGGGGCGTGATAGACGAGATGGAGCTGAACGCGCGCAAAATACAGGAGCTTACAGGCCGCCGGCCGGTCTTTTTCCGTTCCGCCACGGCCTACACCGACGAACTATCTCGCAAGGTGGCGCAGCGCCTCGGTATGGAGGTCGTCAGCTACGACGTGCTCTCCGGGGACGCCATGCGCGAGTCGGCGCGGCAGATGAGCCGCAACATCATCAACGGCGCGCGCGAGAGGGCGATAGTTATAATGCACTTCAATCATCCGGAGTGGCCCGAGGTCCAGGCCCTTAAGCTGGCCGTCCCCGTCCTGCGCAAGCGCGGCTACACCTTCTCCCGCCTCGACTCCTTCACCCTGCATTAATCGACTATTATGCCTTGTAGGTGGGGGGGGAGGGAGGAGTTCGGGTTCTGGGCCGGGCCGGCGGAGACGCGGCCGCGGTTGGCGGACAGCCAGGCCGAGGCCTCGGGCGTGCAACCGGCGCCGCCGGTCAGGCAGGCGTCTACGCCGCCGATGAATTTCCATATCAGCGACGGATCGTAGTTGCGGAACTCGCGGTTCTTGTAGCCCGGCCAGGTCCAACTGTCGCCCAGCTTCCCCAGCAGGCTCAGGACCGGCACGCGGCGCACGCCGCCATGGCCGTCGGGGATGCCGCCTATCAGCCGCTCCGAGACCTGCAGCCTGAGCGTCAGGACGTCGTCCAGCGTATAGTCGTACTTGTGGGCGGCTTTCAGCAGCCCCAGCCCGTACGGCGCGCAGCCGCCGCCCACGCTGGCTTCCGGGTCCAGCTTGCGGGCCATGTAGCTCCTGTAAGGGTCTATGCTGCTGGTGAAGTACAGCGTCCGCGAGGTAGGCCGGGCCTTCAGTTGTTCTAGCGTGGAGCCCTTAGGAAAGTGAAAACTCTTGAAGAATACCACCATATCGCGCACGCGCGCGCAGCCCTGGCCGTCTATCTTCTGCTCCCAGTAGCGGGGCCTGGCGCCGTCCACGTTCTGATAGTAGATCAGGAGCAGACGGTTCTGTTCGCCGCTGATGATGTGGCCGTCGATGTAGTCCTGGAACAGTACGCCCATGCCGAGTTCCTTGTCCAGCAGGTTGCCCTTGTCCACCTGGTGGAAGTCCTGGCCGGAGAAACTGGTCCATGCGTCGTACGGCTTGCCGTCGGGCAGCGTGCAGTTTACGTGGGTTATGGTGTGGCCTATGCTGGAGCGGTAGTTGCGCGGCATGCTGCCGCTCTCCCCGAAATCGGAGACGAAGTTCACCCTGGGGCCTTCGGCGACGGCCTGGTCGAAGACAGTGGCGGCGACTCCCTTGAGGGCGGACCGCGGAGTCGCCCAGTTTATCGGCCGGTAGGGCGGGTAGGCATAGATTGTGAGCGTGCCCCCGGAGACCGGGGCCGGAGCCGGCACGGGGGCCTGTTGCGGAGCGGCGGAGTCTCCGCCGGCGAGCTGGTCGAAAGCGGCGTTCTGCGCGCCGAGCGGCGCCGCGGCGCAGATAACCGCGGAGAGAGCCAGAAGGAATTTTTTCATACGGCAATTCTATCGAAAATGCAGCCGCGGGCAGAACGGACTCAGGGCCCAGGCGGCCGGAGTTTTTCGGCCCCGCGCGAAATAGGCCCATAAGGTAAAAAAATGTTTTAAAGATTTTTTGTTTTACCCCTTGACAAGTCAAATTTCGTCTGTTATATTACAAGTGTAGTCCTGATCTCTGGAAGTGCGCCGGCGGTTTCGGAGCGGTAGCGGTGTCGGGGTTCGGCCCCGCCCGGCGCGTGTGTCCCCCAGGTTCGCGGCCCGCCCTCGCGCGGCGTCTTGCGGCGCCCGCTTCGGTCATGGCGGTGAGCGCGTTCCGGGGAGTGCCCGTTCCGTCTCCCGCCGTTGCGGCGGCGCGGTCCGGGTTCCTGGTGAGGCGGCCCGCCCGGCGTGGCGGTGGCCCTGTCCCTGGGTCGGCGTCCGGCAGTCCGGCGCCCTTGGAAGCAGTCGCGGTTGCGGTACAAACTAGAGTACGGCTTCGGCCGATGAAGAAGAGCCCCCGTTCCGGGGGCTCTCTTTTTGTCTGCCGGCAGGGGGCTCAGCTGTCCTGCAGACGGCGCAGTTCCATGTCGGAATTGTTTAGGCGTTCGGCTTCCACGGCCGCGAGGCGCCTGTAGAAGGCCGCGCCCACGGCCGGGTCTGAGGCCGTCAGCTCGTCGAAGACCGGGCGGTCCATTACGTAGAGGTCGGCGTCGCTCAGCGCCACGGCGTCTGCGGTGCGCAGCATCCCCGCCAGGAAGGAACTCTCTCCGAAGAAATCACCCGGCCCCATCACGGCCAGATGATGCTGGCGGTGGCTGCCTTTCAGCGGCAGCACTATGCGCACTCGGCCGCGGCGTATCAGAAAAAGCTCCCTGCTGGGTTCCTTGCGGCTGAAAATTGTCGTGCCGGCACTGACCTGCTGCTTCATGAAAGCCGCGCGCAGCCTGTCCAGCGAGTCCTTGTCCAGTCCCCTCAGGAACTCGATGTCGGCCAAGTCCAGCGGCGGCATATCGGACGGCCGCTCCATTCCCGCCTCCTTCAACGCATGGGCCTCGGCCCATTCCAGGGCGTCGTGCAGCGTCTCGAAGATCTGCCCCTCGCCGCCGTTCTCTGTGACCCCCAGCGTCCTGAAGTAGGCGCGCAGGTCCTGCCCGCTGGGCAGGTTGGACGGCAGGTGCGAGAAGGCCAGGCGGCCGCCGCGCGAGCGCAGCATGCGCTCCATCTGCTCCAGCATACGCACGGCGGTCAGGTCGACAGATGTCACCCGGCGCATGTCGAGTATAAGCCGTTTACAGGTGCGCAGGTCGTTCTCCGTTTCACCGAGCAGCTGGTCCGTTGTGCCGAAGAAGAGCGGGCCCTGCAGCTCCAGCACCAGCGTCTCGTGCCCGCGTTCTATCAGCGCGGCACGCTCGGCCGGCAGCCGCTTCTGTGTGGAGAAGATCTGCGCCCCGGTGGACCTGCGGCGGATCACGCTGCTGCGCGTCTGGTCGCGCAGGAAGAGCAGTATCGAAAGGGCTATCCCCACGGCGGCCGCGTCTATCAGGTCGTAGGCCACCGAGGTGCCGGCCACTATGGCGACAACGGCGAAGTCGAGCAGCGTGGAGCGGTTGAGAGCCAGTTTCAGGCTGGGCCTGTCCATCATGCGCGCGCCAACAACCATCAGGATGCCGGACAGCGCCGCCAGCGGGATATGCCCGATGGCCCCGCCCAACGCGAAAGCCGCCGCCAGCGCGAACAGACCCTCAAGGATGCCGGCCCAGCGCGATCTGCCGCCGCTCATCAGGCTGACCATCGTAGCGCCTATCTCTCCGGAGCCAGGCATCCCGCCTACCAGCGCCGACACCGCGTTGGCCGCTCCCTGGCCGGCCAGTTCCACGTCGGAATCGTAGCGCGCGCCCACCAGGAAATCCGTTACAACGCAGCTCTTCAGCGTGTCTATCGAGAGCAGCATAGAGAGGGTCAGCGCCGGGGCGACCAGCCCGGCCAGGGTATGCCTGTCCAGCCCGCGCAGCCCGGCGAAGGCCTCCGAGGCGTCGCGGAAGATGGCCCCAGGGCTGACAGAGAGCGAGCCTATCACCAGCGGGTTGCCGGAAAGGCCCAGCAGCTGCGGCTGCCTGAGCGAGCAGGCCAGGTAGGCCAGCACGCCGGCCGCTATGCCTATGATGGTCGCCGGCACACGCTTGGTAAGGCGCGGCGCGGCCAGCACCGCCACCACCGTGACCACGGCCACCGTGACGGCCGGCCACTGCCACAGGGCCGGCGCCAGGAGCCCGGCCAGGGGGCGTACGCCCTTCGCCAGGCCGAAGAAAGGGCTTATCTGCGACAGCATCACTATCAGTCCCACGCCGGTCATATAGCCGGCCACCACCGGATAAGGGATGTATTTTATAAGGCGCCCGCCGCGCAGCGCGCCGTACAGCGCTTCGAACGCGCCGCACAACAGCCCCACCAGCAGCAGCGAGACTATAACCGAGTGCGCCGGCATGCCCTCCGCCGCCAGTCTGGCGCAGAGCGCCGCCATCACCGCGGCCGCCGGGGCGCTGGGCGCGGTAATCAGCCGCGGAGCGCCTCCTACGGCCGGGGCCGTTATCCCCATGGCTATGGTCCCGAGCACACCGGCCAGAGCTCCAGCCGCCAGGTAGGCGTCCCCCAGCGGGGCGTACATGGCGACGCCGAAGGCTATGGCCGAGGGCAGCGCCACCAGCATGGCGGCCATCCCGCCCCATACGTCCGAAGGTTCGAACTTTTTTTGTTTCGCTATTTCGGCGGCGTTCGCTGTTGTCATATCGCGTAGGTTCCGCGGCAGAAAACTATATTACTAAAAATCCGCGTCCCGCGCCCGCCGATAGGAGATAACACCCGGGGCGGAGTCCGCAGCCCGGGTCTGCTCCAGGGGAATATGGAACAGCGAAAATGTCTTTTCGCCGCGTTGCTGTGCCCGGCTATGCCGTTGTCGGCGCGCCCAGCGCCAGCACAAGCGGAACGGGAAGAAAGCGTTTCTTGCCGTTACTTGAGTGCCTTTATCCCCGCGGGCCTCTGCCCGTGAGGCGTCAGTTCTTGGGGTGGGGCTGCAGTATCACTCCGGTGCGCTCTATTTCCTTGCGGAAGGCGGGGCCGCTGGCGGTCCAGTCCACGGTTTCCACGCGGAAAGTCAGGTGCGCCGCCGTGAAAGCTGCGGCCAGTTTGGCCAGCCGGGCCGCGCCAAGCGGCTTGTCGGCCATGACGGCAAGGTCCAGATAGGAATGCGGTCCGCCCTTGCCCTGCGCCCTGGCGCCGTACACCATAACGGCGCAGTCCGGCACGTTGTCGGAAAGGATCTTCTTCACTTTTTTCAGGCAGGCCGGCTTAAGGGATATCATATCGCGCTTCCTCCGAGGCTATACTATACTTCTACCATTTGCCTTCAGGGATAGCAAGCAAAACCTGCAGTGGGCACAAGAAGTGGGATTATGACTAGGTAGGTTTTATGCGCCAGTTCCGCGTTGAGAAAACCTCCAGTTATCTGCCAGGGACGTTGCTTCCTAACTTTCGGGGTGCAGGGGTAAATATAGAATTTTATAAACGGCTCATGGCGGCAGTTTCATGGCGTCCGCAGTTAGGAAGTTAGGAAGCAGCGTCGCCTTCCCTTAACCTAGCCTATTTATATTTTTTTTTGCTTTAATGGTGAAGTGTTAGGAGGGGATGTATACACAAAACTTACGATGGGTCTGGTCGCTATGTTTTTGCCCAGCACGAGCATGGCTTTTGCCGCTAATCGCGATTTTATTGCTAATTGGCCGATAAACGAGGAAATATTTTCCTCTTTTAATGATTTTTCTTCTCCTCCGGTTCCCGGGTGGTCTCAACAATTTAACGCAACACTTTGATACCCTGAAGGGGTTATCAAAGGGAGCGTTAAATGGGAAAAGACGCACGCTTATGCTTGCTGCGGATTTTTTGTGTCATTGAGCTGGAATGTCCATATTCTTTAAAACCTACTTCGACGCGATGTCCGACGTGAAGAGCGGCGTCTACGGGGTGGCCAGCTCCTCCGAGTGGCGCCCGGCCCTCGGCACCGGACTCTCCGGCTTCTGGAAGCGCGCCAAGTTCAGTGTCGGGCTCGCCTTCCGGGAAAAGGAAATAATAACCTTTGCCGTCCTGCAGTGGGCCTGCGTCGCCGCCGGTTATTTTCTATGGGTCCGGATGATAGGCTGGATACCGCCTTCGGTTTGGCACGATGTCGGCAGACAGCACGGCTCCGGAATAGCCGGCCTGATACTCTTCGTTTGGTCGTTCGTCGTGGTGGGCGTGGTCGCCTTCCCGCTTGGCCTGCT
>JAJYJH010000028.1 GCA_021789695.1 bacterium
CTGCGTGGCGGTCTGCGAGCCGCGCGCTATAGACGTGGCCGGCTGGACGCTGGCCCAGTTCGACGCGATGGTGGAAGCCATCGCAAAGGAATAATATGGCCGACGTTAAGAAACTCGCCGAACAGCTCAAAAAGCTCAACGAACTCCGCGGCCCGGTGCCGCAGGAGCTGCGCGACTACGTGGCCGCCCAGAACAAGGCGCAAAAGGCCATCCTCGACGCGTTGAAGGACGGGCCGAAGACGCCCCAGGAGATAGCCGCCGCCACCGGCTTGCCGCACGACAAGGCCATCTGGTACATCGCCGGCCTGCGCAAGTACGGCAGGCTCTCCGACGTCCAAGCCAGGGGGGACTGGCCTAAGTACGAGATGAAGAACGGGGAGGCGAAATAATGAAGGTTAATCCCGAACTGATAGACGAGATAAAGAAGTACGGCGCCTTCGACATCTCGGCCTGCTTTAACTGCGGCAACTGCACCGCGGTCTGCCCGCTCTCCAAGGAGGACGCTTCGTTCCCGCGCAAGCTTATCCGCGCCGGGCACGTGGGCATGGAGGAGAAGATAACCTCCGCCATAGAGCCGTGGCACTGCTACTATTGCGGCGAGTGCTCGGCCACCTGCCCGCGCGAAGCCCAGCCCGGCGAGTATATGATGGCGCTGCGCCGCTACCTGATAGCGAAGTACGACATCACCGGCCTTTCCAAGCTCTTCTATAAGACAGGCTGGCTGCAGACTTGGCTGACCGCTGGACTGTTCGCGCTGGCGCTGTGGATCTACTCCCGCTACACCGGCGACTTCGGCGCGCTCGCCGCGAAGATAGAGATGGCCTTCCCGGTATACGTCACCATAGCGCTGGGCGGCTATATCCTAAATATGTACCGCCACGCCATAGTGAAGCCGCTCGGCGGCATTAAGGCCTCGCTCAAGCCTTCGCACATCATAGAGACGTTCGTGCACGGCTTCACGCAAAAGAACTTCAACGGCTGCGAGGAGACCGACCTGGTGCGCTGGGGCTCCCACCTGCTCGTCATGAGCGGCTATACGCTGACGCTCGTGATTTCGAACCTGCATCTGCTCGAGCCGCTGAACAAACACTATTCGCCGTTCAGCCCGGTCAGCCTGCTCGTCTGGTACGCCGGCTTCGCGATACTCGTCGGCGGCGGCCTCATGACCTTGCGCCGCTTGCTCAAGAGCGCGGAGTCCAGCAAATTTTCTCACCCGAGCGACTGGCTGTTCGTGGTGATGATGTTCCTGATAGGCTTGTCCACCGTGACCACGCTGGGTCTCAACGTGCTGCGCGGCCCGTCAGACCCGCTGCTGGCGCAGGTCTACCGCGTGAACATCGCCATAGAGACGGTGTGGATAATCCTGGTGGTGCCGTTCACCAAGTGGATACATATCTTCTTCAGGCCGCTGGCGGTTTATTTTCAGCACGTGCGCAAGGAGGCTGAAGCCGGCACAGCCTTCAGCCTGCAGCTCGGGAAATAAGGTTTTTAAGCGGGATTACGGAGGAAAAAATGGCAACAAAAACAGTGATAGTCTGCAACGGCGAGGAAGCGAAGAGCCTGATACCCACCCTCGTTTTCGCCACTTCCAGCCTGGCGCTGGACCATGAAGTCCACGTGATCTTTTTGCCCACCGGCTACAAGTGGACGCTCAAGGGCGAGATAGAGAAGATAGGTATACCCAAAGGCTTCCCTGACCCGGTGAAGCTGTTCAACGATATGTTGGAGCTGGGTGCGCGGGTGGTATTGTGCGAATTGGCGCTCGAGAATAAGGGCGTAAAGCGCGAGGACCTGCGCGACCCCAGGATACTGGTGCAGAAGGTGCCGCCGTTTCTGCTGGCCGCGGACGGGGCGACACAGTCTTTTGTGTTCTGAGGCGGCAAGGCATTTAAGGAGAAATATGGCTGACATTAAAGAGCTGGAAACGCAGATAGCGGCCCTGAAGGCCGACGTTGAGACCCTGAAGGCTAACGCGCCGCAGGACAAGCTCTCCATGGTGGTGATGAGCGGAGATATGGACAAACTGCTGGCTTCCTTCATCATAGCCACCGGCGCGGCGGCGATGTACGAGAAGGTCGTGATGTTCTTCACCTTCTGGTCCATCCCGGCGCTGAAGGACCCCAAGAAGACCGTCTCCAAGGACACGGTCTCGAAGATGTTCGAGCTGATGCTCCCGAACGGCGCGGCCGGCACCAAGCTCAGCAAAATGCATATGTGCGGCATGGGCAAGGCGATGATCAAGGCCATCATGAAGAAGCACAACGTGATGAGCCTCGAGCAGCTGATCAAGACCGCGGCCGATTCCGGCGTGGAGATCTACGTCTGCCAGATGAGCATGGACCTTATGGGCTACAAGATGGAAGAGATGATAACCTACCCCGGCATGAAGAGCGCCGGCGTGGCCAAGTTCCTCGCCGAGGCCGGCACCAGTAAAGCCACGCTGTTTATCTGAGATATTAGCTCCGCTTATACGGGCATTATAATTTTTAATTATAATGCCCGTATTTATTTATATAAAATTATTTAAAAGCGAATGCCTGGATACCGGCGTTCATCTTATGGAGGAAAAAGTGAAAAAAATAGCGATGTTAGCGGTCCTCGTTCTTACCGGGGCCAGCATGGTTTACGCCACTAACGGCGATAATCTCATCGGCGTGGGGCCGACCTCGCGCTCTATGGGCGGCACGGGCATAGCCGCCCCGCAGGACGCCATCAGCGCCATCTTCTCCAACCCGGCGGCGCTCTCGCAGCTGTCGGGCTCGCAGTTCAACTTCGCCGGCACGGATTTCAGCCCTGCGGTGAAGGCGAACGTGATAATGCCAGTCGCTTACGGCGGCCCTTGGAAAGCCACCAGCCAGGACGCCGTGTACGCCGTGCCCGCCATAGGCGTGGCTACCCCCATCAACGACAAGATGAACTTCGGCATCGCCGCCTACGGCGTGTCCGGCATGGGCGTGGACTACCGCAACAAGGACCCGATGGCGACCAACACCAAGGTGTCCGTCATGAAGTTCGTCCCGGCCGTGTCCTATAAAGCCGGTGCCTTCTCCTACGGCCTCGGCATGGATATAGACTACCAGGCGGCCGATTTCGGTGAGGGCCTATCGCATAACTACGCCGTGGGCGCGCGCCTGGGCGCCGGCTACGAGTACGGTGCCTGGAACTTGGGCCTGACCTATGTTACCCCGCAGACCGTGGACCACAAGCGCATCTACAACTTCGATGAAGTTCCGCCCTGGAACAGCACAACCTACGACAACCTCAAGTTGGCCAACCCTGCCCAGTACGGCGCCGGCGTGGCCTACAAGGGTCTCGACAAGTGGCTATTCACGGCCGACGTGAAGTACATAGATTGGGCTAACGCCAAGGGCTACAAGGACTTCGACTGGCAGAGCCAGACTGTGTACGCCGTGGGCGTGCAGAACAAGACCACCGACAAGCTGACGCTGCGCGCCGGTTGGAACTACGGCAAGAACCCGGTGAAGAAGCACAATAACTTCAATGCCGGCGGGGCTACCACTATACAGGGGACACCCATGAGCGAGTTCGGCTACGAGTACTTCCGCATAGTCGGCTTCCCCGGCATAGTGGAGAACCACTTCACGCTGGGCGCCGGCTACGAGTTCAGCCCCAAGTTTACGCTGAACCTGGGCTATATGCTGGCCCCGGCCAATACCATCAGCGAAACCGACAACAGCGGCAACATAACCCTCAAGTCCAAACTGTCCGAACAGTCCCTGGACCTGGGCCTCAACTTCAAGTTCTAAAAAGGACCTGAAGTTACGAAAAGGGCGGCTCCAGCCGCCCTTTTTTGTTATCATAATGCGGGGGGCTAAACCTTGGCGCGCTCCCGCGCGTCAATATTAACGTGGAAGAGATAATGGCGGAAGAAAAGGCCGATAAAGCCGCAGGCGCACCGGGTACCGACCCGGACACGGCGTTCGGGCTGCTGGTGGAAGAACACCAGCGCGCGGTATACGCGGTGGCGTACCGGCTTACCGGCAACGCCGCGGCGGCCGACGACATTACGCAGGAGACCTTCATAGCCGCCTGGCGCCATTTGAAAGGCTTCCGCGGCGAAAGTTCTTTGAAGACCTGGCTGCTGCGAATAGCGGCCAACAAATGCCGCTCCTACTGGCGCTGGAAAAAACTGCGCTCGTGGGTGGGGCTGGACCAGCGGAACGTGGACGGGGAGGGCCAGGCCCTGGGCGAAATTCTGCCGGACGCCCCGGCAAGCCGCCCCGAGCAGGCCGCCCCGAGCAGGCCGCCCTGGCGGCCGACCTCGAGCGGCGCGTGCAGGCGGCCATAAACGCTCTGCCGCCCCGCCAGCGCGAGGTGGCGGCGCTGAGGGCCCAGGAACTGGGCGTGGCCGATATAGCGTTGACGCTCGGCATGGCCGAGGGCACCGTGAAAGCCCACTGGTTCGAGGCCAGGAAGAAACTGGAGGCCGCGCTGGGGGAATATTTATGAACGACGAAGCGAATGAAAAGAAGCTGCTGTCGGCGCTGGCCGTGCGCCGGCCAGAGAGTTTCTGGGCGGGGCAGCGCGCCGCGATAGGGGGCGCCCTTCGCCCTCCGGCCCGTGCCCCGTGGGTGCTGCTGCCGGCCGCGGCGCTCGCGGCGTTTCTGGTGGTAGTGCTGGCAGAAAAAACGCGTCGACCGTTCGTGCCTGAGCCGCAGGCCGTCAGCCTGGCCTTTATAGAGCACATGGACATGCTGGCCGATATGGACGTGCTGGAGGCGGTGCCGGAGGGAAAGTTATGAGAAAGAGATTTATCTGGCTGCTGGCGCTGGGGCTAATCGCTCCGGCAGTCCTGGCCGAGTCGGCGGCCCCGGCCGAGCTCCTGACGAACCTGGAGTTCTTCAGGGACTTGGAGATGTTCTCCAACCTGGAGATAGTGGAGAACGGTTACGGCAGCCAGGTGGTGGAGGTATCCACGGCCGCGCCTAAAGAAGCGGCGGTGACCAGTTCAAGCGGGACGGTCAGGATCTCCACCGCAACGGGAGGAGAGTTATGAAGACGATGAAATTGCTGCTGACGGCCGCTCTGCTGTCCGTGGCCGCGAGGGTCCCGGCCGCCGAGGCTCCGGCCGCCCAGGCCGGGACAGTCCCGGCCAAGACCGCCGAGGCCAAAGAGGCGGCCGGCAAAGCCGTATGGGAAAAAATGCCAAAAAAGGAAAAAGAGGCCGTGCTCGCCAATTACGCCAAATGGAAGGCGCTTTCTCCTGAAAAACAGGACGAGATAAAGGCCCGGTATAAGCGCTTCCTGGCTATGCCCAGGGAACAGCAGCAGCTCTTGCGCGCCAGGTGGGCCAGATTCAAAGCCCTCCCTGAGGCCAAGAAAGAAGAGATAATAAAAAAGTACGAAAAATGGAAGAAACTTTCCAAGGAGCGCCGTGAGGAGCTGCGCCGCGAGTACAGGCAAGAGAGGCAGGGGGAAAGGCGGCGCGGTGGCGCCGGCGGCAGGCGTAACTAAACCTTTCCGGCGGCGCCGGCGTCAGTATGTTCACAGGACGCAGGACGAGGAGGGGTTATGAAGACTAAGATGAAGATGCTGGCGGTGCTGGGCCTTATCTCGGTCCTTCCCGTGGCCGGGGCTTTTGCCCAGGACGCCGCCAAGGACCAGATGAAGGAGCGCGACCAGCTCAAGACCCAGGACCAGCTGAAGGAGCGGGACCAGCTCAAGACCCAGGACCAGCTGAAGGAGCGCGACCAGCTCAGGACCAGGGAGCAGCTGAAAGAGCAGGACAAGGCCGGTACCGGGGAGAAGGTGCAGACCAAAAAGCAGACCCGCACCCGCGAGATGACTGGGGCCGATAACGGCAAGGGCGAGACGGTCCGCGAGGCCGCCCGCAACGCCGGCGAGAAGCAGACCCTGAAGAACCAGGAGAAGGCCGCCAGTAAGTTCGTTAAGAAGGCCTTTTCTTCCGAGAAGGCCGCCGAGCGCCGCCGCGCCATAGCCGCGGAACGCAGGGCCGCCCGCTCGGAGAACAGGGGTATGGGAGGCAAGCGCAAGTAACGGTGCGGTAGGATGCCCCCTCCCGTGAGGAGGGGGCGCCGGTGTTTTCTGGAGGCAATATGCTCTCACGACTGCTCGCCGTTCTTTTGTTCTTCGTTTCTATGCCGGCCGCGGCCGGCTATTTCAACGCCGGCGCCAGGTACACTTTCGGGCCGGACGGCTACGCCGGCGTCTACGGCTTCGGAGAGGCCGGCGGCGGCGCCTATTACCTGCGCGGTGCCTACCGGACCTATAAGAGTGACGTCTCGGACCGCTTCAGTACCTATTCACTGGGCGCGGGGGTGGACCGGACCTATTGGAGCGCCTCGGCCGAGCTCTCTGTCACCCCGGAAACCGGAGGTTACAAAAATTCCGGTCTTTACGCCGACTTCCTCTGGCTGCCGCTGGGTGAACCCGGAGAGGACGCGACGGTGCAGGACCTTTACCTGGGAGCCTTCTCTGCCCTGACACGGCACGAGGACGCTTACGCCGTTACCGCCTCCACGGTCTCAGGCGGCCGGCGCGGCAGTTCCACGGTGACGCGCGCTTCAGCGTTCAAGCTTTCGCAGACCGATTACGGCCTGACTGCCTCGGTCCTGGCTTACGGCGTCAGACTCAGCGGGCGCTACGCCTGGACTTCTTACGATCAGGACCTTACCGCTCTGGACAGGCAGCTGCCGGTGGACATAGGCGGCATAGGGACTACCGGCTTTCCGGTGCGGGCCGCGAGTTGCCGGATAAAGTTCCCGTCGCTGCCGCTCTCCCCGGAGGCCGGCTACGCCAAGACCTGGTACAAGCTGGACCAGCCGGACTCCGAATCCGTGAGCGCCGGTCTTTCGCGGAGGCTGGGCGCGGCGGAGTTGTCCGCGGGCTGGGAGAACTATAACCCCGGAGGCGGCGCGCCTAAGTCCGATTACTATTCGCTTGGCGTCGCGCTTTCTTTTTGAGCCGCGCGGCCGTCCCGCCGCGAAGCAGCAGTTTTTTGCCTGATGTTCATAATTTTTAATAAAATAGTATGAATGAAACGGGAACACCTGGACCGCTTCACCGTTTGCCTCGAGAAGGGGCTGTTGCCGCGCCTCGACGAAATCTCGGCCGAGCGCGGCTACCCCAGCCGTTCGCAAGCCATGGCCGACTTCATCCGCCGCGCCCTGGTCAGGAAGGAGTGGAAGAAGGGCTCGGTCTGCGCGGCCACTATTTCCGTGGTCTACGACGCCTCCGACCCGCGTCCCGGCCGCGGCGTGGAAAAACTGCTGCGCGCCGGCGCCGCCAGCGTGCTCTCCTCGCATAACCACCAGCTTAAAGGCGGCCGGGTGCTCTGCACCGTCACCGCCGCCGGCAATCCGGACGCGCTGCAGCGCCTGGCCGACGCCCTGCGCGCCCTGAAGGGCGTCACTCACGGCTCTTTTTCCATCGTAGCCCCGCTGTAAGCCATGAAAAGACTTCTCTGCGCCTGCCTGCCTCTTTTCTGGGCCGCGCCGCTCTCCGCGGCCGACGTGAACATAACCGTGGTCACCCCGTCCCGCCTGGCGCGTTCCATAGCCGACGTGCCCGGCGACGTGCAGGTGGTGACAGCGCGGGAACTCAGGGAAAATCCCGGCGACACTTTGAACGACAAGCTCGCCAGACTGGTGCCGGGCGCGGTCTCCAACAGGGCGGCCGGCATCTATTCTTATACCTCGGCGGTCAGCCTGCGTGGCTTGCCGGCCTCCGATCAGGGGCGCACGCTGGTGCTGCTCGACGGCGTGCCGGTGAACACCGGGGCCACCGGCTCCGTGGACTGGAACAGGCTGGCCGCAGAGGATATAGAGCGCATAGAGGTGTTCCAGGGGCCGGTTTCGTCCCTCTACGGCCCGGACGGCGCGGCCGGGGTTATCGACATTATTACCAAAAAGGCCGCGCCGGGCTACAACGCCGGGCTTGCCTACGGCACTTACAATACCCTGGGAGCGCGCGCCGGCGCCAGCGCAAAGGCAAAGAACCTTACGTTCTCGGCCGGCGGCAGTTACCTCTCCAGCGACGGCTACAACACGGCCCCGGCCGCCTACAGGAAGGCGACGCAGTACAATTCCGACAGTTACGTCAGGGAGAAGAACATTTCGGTGAAAGCCTCGCTGGACCTGAAAGAGGCCGGCACGCTGGACGCGCAGTACTCTCGCGACGAGGGGCTTTACGGCGAAGGGACGCGCATTCTTACGGCGGAGGGCGCGCACCGCGGCTTCGATACCGACGCCGCCCGCCTCTCCTGGCGCGGAGATGACGGTTCTCTGGCCTGGCAGACGCAGGCTTATTACCAGTTGGAGGACTACACCCGGCTTAACGAATTCTACAGCGGCCCTGATTACGCCAGGGTGGACACCGCGGTCACCCGGCAGGACACCGGCTGGCAGGCCGCCTTTTCAAAGCCCCTGGCCGGGCTTACAGCCACCTTCGGCGCGGACTTCAAGGACGGACTGGCGGACGGCACCGACCATAACCGGGCCGTGGGGACGAAACCGGCTTACGACGACAGGGACCGCGCCAGGGTGACGCAGTTAGCCCCGTATGCCCAGGCCGACACCAAGTTTTTCTCCGGGCGGCTCAAGTTGTTGGCCGGCCTGCGCTACGATAACGCCGTTTATTCCGACGGCTATTTTTATAACCCGTCCAACCCCTCGTATGGTCCGGCTAACGGGGACCAGCGGGACCGTTACTGGGACCAGTTCTCTCCGAAACTGGCCGCCAGCTGGCGGTACTCGGACTCCGTGGAGCAGTACGTCTCCTGGGGGCGCGGTTTCAGGGCGCCGTCGCTAGAGGATATGTGCCTGACCCTGTTGAAGAAGAACGGCATCCTCACCATCGCCAACCCCGGGTTGAAGCCAGAGACGGTGGACACGGCTGAGACAGGCTTCAGGCTGGAACCTGCCGGCGGTCTTTATGCGAATCCCGCGGTCTATTACACCGCCGGGCGCGACTTCATCTACAATACCAGGATCGGTCCCTCTGAAGCGCAGATGAAGAACGTGGGGAAGGTCGAGATCTACGGCGCCGAGCTGCCGGTGAAATATTATAACGGACCTTTCTCGTTTTCTGCCTCCTACGCCCTGTCCCGCAGCGAGGTGACCGATGATCCCGGCAACAGGACGCTGGAGGGGAAGACCCTTACCTACGCCCCGCGCCAAACCGCCTCGGCCTCGGCCGGCTTGAAGACGGCGTTCGCCGAGTTCACGCTGAGCTGGCTCTATAAGTCCAGGCAGTACACACAGGACGATAACAGTGAATGGACGCGCGAGTCCCATGTGGTTTCGGCGACCGCTTCGCGGGCCTTTGCGCGCGGCCTTAAGGCCAGGCTGACGCTGGACAATATCTTCGACAACAGGCGCCTGGACGGCTACGTCATAACCTCTGCCGGTTCCAAGACCGTTCCAGACCTGGCCCCGGGCAGGACCGTGACCGTCTCGGTGGAGGCTGAATTTTGATGGCGGCCGGCCGGAACGCTCTGTTGTGGCGCAAGGCAGCGGTGCTGGGGGGACTCTGGGCCTCCTCAGAGATAGTGCTGGGCAGCTTTCTGCACAACGCGCGGCTGCCCTTTTCCGGCGAGCTGCTCACCTGCATAGGCGTAGCCCTGCTGGCGGCCGGGCACCGGCTCTGGCCCGAACGCGGCCTGCTGTGGCGCTCGGGCCTGGTCTGCGCCGCGATGAAGTCCGTCTCGCCCAGCGCCGTCATCCTCGGCCCCATGGTCTCTATAGCCATGGAGGGCTTCCTGATGGAGGCCGGGGTGGCCCTGTTGGGCGGCAACGCCGCCGGCTATGCGCTGGCCGGCGGGCTCACGCTGCTGGGCACGCTGGCCTACAAGCTGGTGAAACTCTTCATGGTGTACGGCCCTGACACCGTGCGGGTCTATCTGAGGGGAGTACAATGGCTGCGCGGCCTGGGGCTTCCGGTTCACGGCGCCTCCGGGCCGCTGCTGGCCGCGGCGGCAGTATATTTCCTGGCCGGCTGCGCGGCCGCCCTGGCCGGCCTGAAAGCGGGGGAGGACGCCGAGGGCTGCGCGGCCGCTTCCGGAGCGGGATTCAAACGGCCTTCGTCCGAAAAACCGCGCGCGCGCTATCATTCTCCCGGAGTTCTGGCCGCTCACGGCGTCTTCATCGCGGCCGTTCTGGCCTCCGGCAAGTCCGTGCCGGTCTACGCTCTGGCCGGGGGCGCTGCCGGCTACGGCGCGCTCTGCGCCGCCCTCTATCCACGCGCTCGCCGGCTGCTGGGCCGCGCCGGCCTCTGGGCCGGCGTCGCCTCCGCCTCCGCTTCCGCCGGGCTGCTGCTGGGCAGCCTTCCGGCCGGGGTCTACATGGCACTGCGGGCCTTCCTGGTGACCATCGGTTTTTCCGCCATAGGCGAGGAACTGGCTAATCCGGCCCTGCGCCGCCTGCTGGAGCGGCTCTTCGGCGGCGTCTTCTTCGAGACGCTGGAATATTCTTTCGTCTCGTTGCCTGGCATTATAGCAGGCCTGCCTTCGGCGCGGGACTTCGCCCGCCGTCCGCTGGCCTGCCTTGGCACCGCCGTCCGCCGGGCCCCGCACCTGCTGGAAAACGCCGGCGGCCGGCCGGTCTTTCTTATAACCGGCCGGCGCGGCGCGGGAAAGAGCGGCCTGGCCCGGGAGCTGGCGGAACTGCTGAAGAGCTCGGGCAGGAGCCCGGGCGGCATAAGAGCTGACGGTTTTTGGGAGAACGGCCGGCGCGGCGGCTTCGATCTCGTGGACCTTTTTGATGGTTCGCGCGTGCCGCTCTGCCGCAGGGGCGTCCGGGAAAAGGTGATGGCTGGCGAGTTCGGCTTCTTTTCGGCCGGGCTCGCGGCCGGGGCCGCGGCGCTGTCTACGGAGAAGCTGGCCTCGGCCGACGTTGTCTTTATCGACGAGATCGGTCCGCTGGAACTGGAAGAGGGAGGGTGGGCCCCCGCGCTGCGGGCTTTTTTGGACGGCGGGGGCGCGTGTCCGCTGGTGCTTACCGTGCGCGAGGAGCTGGTGGAAGCGGTCTGTTCCCGCTGGGGGCTTCGGCCGTCCGCCGTCTGGCGCGCCGGAGAAACGGCCGCTGAGAACGCTTTCGCGTCCCTGCTTGTCTGCATTGACGCGGCGCGGCCAAGTCGTTGATCTCCGGTCGTCCGCCGAACTCGGCATAAACCACCGCCCGCGTTCCGCCTGCGCGGCCGCGCTGACGCTCGGCAGTGCGATTGGCGATTAATTATTCTCCCCTGGAGTGGCCGTTTCAGGGCGAAAGAACCGTTGTTGACAGGCCCATGCCTTGTGGTGTATAATTGAGAACAGTTCTCAATAATATGCTGCACGGAAAAGGACACGCCCAGGACTGCTGCTGCCGCAGGATACGCGGCTTCGGCCGCCGCATGACCGCCGCCCGGCACGCCGTGTTGGACGCGCTGAGCGCCAGGGGGGAGCACCTGACCGCGGAGGAAGTGTTCAAAGCCGCGCGCAGGCTTTATCCCAACCTGGGCCTGGCCACCGTCTACAGGACGCTGGAACTGCTGACCCGGATAGGACTGGTCAGCAAGTTCGACACGGGCGACGACAGGGCGCGCTACGAGTTCGCCGACCCCGCTGGCACGAAGGGCCACCATCATCACCTGGTCTGCACCTCCTGCCGCAAGATAGTGGACTACAAGGATTTCATAAAGGAAGAGACCGAACTGCTCCGCCGCACCGAGGAAGGGCTGGCGAAGAAGTATGGTTTCAGGATCAACAGCCACATCATCCAGTTCTACGGGCTGTGCAAAGATTGCGCCGGATAATTTTTTTAACCAGTGTTGAGAATATTTCTCAATAATGCCGGATAGAACGTATAAAACCGCCTCGCGCGCAGGCGTGAGTCGCTGAAAGAAGAAAATTGTGCCTTACGGGAACGGAACGGGACCTATGGGCGAGGGGCCGATGAGCGGCCCGGGACTGGGCCGCAGAGCCGGCCGGCGGTGGGGCGGGACAGCCCCTCAGGACGACGTGGATGCCCTGAAAAACAGTGTCAAGGAACTTTAAGAAAAGCTCGCTGACAATCAGATCGAGAAATGAAATACGGGAGATAAAAATGAAAATAGGTATTACTCTTAACGACGAAGGTGGCCTGAAGAGCGAGGTCTGCGCGCATTTCGGCCAGTGCAGCCACTTCCTGATAGTGGAGACCGACGGGAAAAAGATAAAGTCCTCAAAAGTGGTCCCGAACGTCGCTCAGCACGGAGGAGGCGGCTGCCAGTCCGTGGGGGAGATCCTCAAGTACGACGTAACTCACGTTATAGCCGGCGGGATGGGCAGGGGAGCCCAGAACAAGTTCGCGGCCGCGGGCGTGCCTGTGTTCGGCTGCTCAGGTGCGGCGGAGGCCGCCGTCAAGGCGCTGATGGACAGCAGCCTCGGCGGCATAGACCCGTGCGCCGGCCACGATCACGGCGGCGGCTGCGGGCATTCTCACTGATGAGCGCGGCGCCGCCGGGTGGGGCGCGGAGCGCCTGTGACGCCTTTTGTCAGGTGACAGGTCCGGGTAGCGACGAAGGGCTGTAAAAATTGAACGATATATCACCGGTTTTATGGAACTTCTTGTAGAAAGACTGATGGAAAGAACGGAAGACAGGACGGTGGTCTCCGCCCACCTGGGGGAGTTCACAACGGCCGTCGTCTCCTCCGGGGCGGACGGCTGGCGCTGCGGCCTGGCCTCCAGACTGGAGGGGATAGGCTGCGAGGCCGAGCTGAAAGGGGGCTGCGCCACAGGGATGCGCACGCGCGACCTGGCCTGCCTGGCAGCCGGCTCCGGCCCCGAGACCTCCCTGGGAATGGCGGCAATAAATTCCTCCTTGCCGAGGCCGGACCTGGAGGAGTTGAACGCCGCCGACCTGATAGAGGAGAAGGGCCGGGACGCCAGGGTGGCGGTCATCGGCCATTTCCATTTTACTGAGCGCCTGCGGGCTTTGGCCAAGGAAACGATGGTCTTCGAACTGAAGCCTAAAGACGAACGGGACCTGCCGGCGGAGAGGATGGCGGAACTGCTGCCCTCCGCCGACGTCGTGGCCGTGACCGGCCTGACGCTGCTGAACGGCACGTTTCTCGAAGTGCTCTCCTATTGCCGCCCCGGCGCCTTCAAGGTGCTGCTCGGGCCTTCAGTTCCTCTGAGTCCCGTGCTGTTCGACTACGGTATGAACGCGGTGGGCGGCGCCGTGGTCAGCGACATTCCGGCGCTGGTCCACGCCCTGACGTCCGGCGTCCATTTCCGCGGCCTGCCAGGCCGGAGAACCGTGCTGCTGCGAAAAAGATAGGCCCGCGCCCTGCCCGCCCGTCTTCACCACGGTTGACTCCGCAGGCAACCCCAACTCCGTCTACGTGCTCAGCCTGAAGCTGCTCGACTACGGGCAAGCGCCGTGATGGACAACTGTTTCCGCAGGTACCCGCGCGTGGTTGCCGCAGTTCTGACGGTGGAGGAACTCTACTCAGGCGCGGAAAAACTCCTTTAGGGTGGCCGGCGGCGGGTTTTATATAATTGACTAAATGCGCAAGTGGCTGGCGAGGACCGCGTTCGGCCTGATGACGGCGGCTTTGTTCGTCATGACGGCCCATATCTTCACCCATATACGCGGCTCTTCCGCAGAGAATTTCATTCATTGCCGGGTGTGCCATAACCTCGCCGGCATCTCCGTTCCCGCTGCCCCGGTAGTGGTTCCTCCGCCGGCCGCGGTGCCGGAGGTTCCGCTTCCGCAGTTTCACGCGGAACTTTCTCTGCCGGCGGCTCATGGTTTCGCCGGGGCCCCTCCCGCCGCTTGAAGGCCGCAGGCATTTTTCCCGCGCCGGAGCGGAGTGTTCCCGGCGCAGCCGATAATATTTTTAACGCGGTACCGAACACCGCGTAAAGAGACGGGACTGATGAAACATACCAAGATACTGATAGCCTCGGCCGTGGTCATGGCGGCCGCTCTGGCGGCGTTCCTCATCTCGAGAGGGCCACGGGAGGCCGCGGCTTCCAAACCGTACAGTCTTCTGGCGCCGGGGCAGGGAATGCCGCTGGTGTCCACCGGGACCATTGCCGACGGGGATTCCGTAGGCGCCGCGTTCCCTCACGGGACCACTTATGCGGACATAATCGGCGTGGAGACCGCGCTGAGGAAGGCCGGCTCGGGAGCGCTGCGCCCGGGAGATATCTATGCGGTCGGGCGTTCCTCTTCCGGGGCGGTGGAAGGCTTTACGCTGGCCAGAGGGGAGGACCTCTACAGGGTCGCCAGGTCCTCCTCCGGTTTTTCGGCTGAAAAAGCCTCCGTCCCCGTCACCGTGGTCAGGCGCGATTCTTCGGGCTCCCTCGGCAGCTCGCTGTGGGACGCCATGACAGCGCAGAACGTGCCGCCCGGGGTCATAATGGAGTTCGCCGATATCTTCGCCTGGAAGGTGGACTTTTTGACGGAGCCCCGCGAGGGCGACGGGTTCGCGTTGGTCTGGGAGGAGCGCACTACCGCGCTTGGCACCCGCAGCGGCTACAGGATACTGGCCGCTTCCTATAACGGCGCCGAGACCGGCCCGCAGCAGGCTTTCTACGACGACGGCTCATATTACGACGCGGCCGGGAAGTCCCTGAGCCGCGCTTTCCTGCGCGCGCCGCTCAGCTACCGGCGCATAAGTTCTTATTTCAGCGAGCATCGCTATCACCCGATTCTGCGCTTTTTTAGGCCGCATCACGGCATAGACTACGCCGCGCCTATGGGCACGCCGGTCTCGGCCGTGGCCGACGGGCAGGTAATCTTCGCGGGACGCAAGGACGGTTTCGGCAACTTCATAGAGATACGGCACGGCGGTGGCTACGTTACCGGCTACGGGCACCTGAGGAACTTCGTAAAGGGGTTGCGCGCCGGCATGCGCGTGTCGCAGGGCGAGTTGATAGCCTACGTCGGCATGACCGGCCTGGCCACCGGTCCGCACCTGCATTTCCAGATTACCCTCAACGGTAAGTATCGCAACTTCCTTACGCTGAAGCTGCCGCCGTCCTCCGCGCTGGCCGGGGCGCGGCTAAAGAATTTTTTGGCAGGCTTGAAACCGCTGGAGGAAGAACTGGACAAACCGGCTCCGGCCGCCGCTCCAGCCCATAAGGGTTGAGCGGCGCAAATCGCCATGTGCGTAAAGGAATTGCGTAAAACCGCCGCCTGTCTTTAAGAGCCGCGTTCCCCCGACGCGCTGACGACAGAAAAGCCATCCTCGCCTTTTTGGAAAAACACAGCGTGCCCTTTTGGTGTCTTGAACCGTGAAACCCGCGGAAGGAGCTTTTAGCCTCCCTCCGTCGGCATTGCGGCGGCTATATACCGCGGTGCACAATTAAATGCGATAATGTCAATTCTCTAGGAGATGCATCAGTGAGATACTTCGTCATTCCGTTATTGACCGCGCTGGCGGCCGGCTGCGTTCACAGCCGGCGGCAGGACTCCCTGTTTTCCGCGTCATTGCTGTCCGCGGCGCCGCTGATAGCCGTCAGTACTGAGGCGGCCCTGGCCGCTCCCGCCGTCTCCACCGATACGGCCCCGAACGAGCGGGATATAAGCAACGTGGAGGAGGGCGAGGGCTCCGGCTCCGAGGTCTTTATAAGCAGCGCGGCCCCGGTGCCTCCTCCGCCGGTGAACCTGGGCGGCAACGGCCGCCTCACTATAACGCGCCGGGATACCGGCGAGCGCATCACCGTCACCTACCGGAAAAACGGCAAATATAACCAGAAGGCGCTGGCGGAGATAGACCACATCATGCGCTGCAGCCTGGACGGCAGCGAGAAACAGATGTCGGTCAAACTGATAGAACTGTTGGACGCAGTGGAGGACCACTTCGGGAAGAGGGGGATAATCCTGTTGAGCGGCTACCGCTCATACAAACTGAACCATATCACCGAGGGCGCTGCCGAGCACAGCCTGCACATGCTGGGCTGGGCCGCGGACATCAGGGTCCCGGGCTACAGTTCCACCAAGGTGAAGAACTTCGCACGCCGGCTCCGCGTGGGGGGAGTGGGTTACTATCCTTCGATGGGCTTTACCCACCTGGACGTGGGTAAAGTGCGCTACTGGGTGGTGAAGCGGCGTGTCAGTCGCCGGCGCCCGGCCAGAAGGCATCGCGCCGCGCCGCGCCGCGCGGCGAAACGACGGCGCGCGCCAGCCGGAAGGCGCTACGCGTCCAGCGCGCTAAGCCGTAAGTCCGTTAAGCGCGGGCGGCGAACAAGGCGATAAAACGAAGTCCGCGCCGGTCTCCATAGGTGCCCGCGGCGACGAACCGCTGTCCATCTTCCGGCTGAGGCAATACAGCGCCGAGTGCGAGAAAGAGGCCTAATCCTTGCGCCGCTGGTGCAAGGATCTTAAAAAAAGCAAGAATTCAACCCGAAACGCCTTTGCCGGGTTCGCCTTGGTTTTGGGCCTTAGCCGCAGCAGCAGCACCCGCCGCTGCCGCAGGAGGGGGCCGAGTCGCCCCCGCCGTCCTTCTTGCCGGATGTCGCCTTGTCGGAGACCTTTACCAACTTGCCGGTTTTCTTGTCGTAGACGTATTTCCCGGTCGCGTTTTCCTTCTTCTCTTCCTTAGCCATTTTCCCTCCTATTCCGCCAGGCCCATCTTTTTGAACAGCCAGATGGCCGGGCACCACTTTGTGAAAGCCGACTGCAGCAGATTGGCCCCTACGAAGACGGTCAGCCAGATGAACCTGCTGTCGTAATATACGGTAAGCCCGGCGCTCAACAGCACCACCACTCCCGCCAGCATCCTCAACGCCTCATCAATCCTCATAATCCTCCTGAAGTAGGGACAGACCCCTATTAATTTTTCATTCAAAAATGACACCCATATTATGGCGCGCTGATATAATAAATAGGTGTCTGTTCCTGTTTTACTCTCCGGTGTAGCCTTTTTCTTCGTCGGTAAGCAGGTGGTCCTGCTGATGGCGGGCGTGCTTCTCGCGGTGGCGGCGGATGTGCTCATGGTCGTTTTTGAAGGCCATGTAATAGAGCACCGGCACCGCCACGCGGGAAAGCAGCGTGGCCGCGATCTGGCCGGCTATCAGCGAGATGGCCAGGCCCTGGAAGATCGGGTCGAACAGTATGACGCCCGCGCCGACGATAACGGCCAGCGCCGTCAGCAGCATCGGACGGAAGCGCACCACGCCGGCCTCTATCACGGCCTCCTTTAGTTCCATCCCCTCGCGTACCTTCAGGTTGATGAAGTCCACCAGGATGATGGAGTTGCGCACCACTATGCCCGCCGATGCTATGAAGCCTATCATCGACGTGGCGGTGAAGAACGCGCCCATCGCCCAGTGGGCGGGTATAATCCCTATCAGCGCCATCGGGATGGCCGCCATGATTACTAACGGCGTGATGAAGTCCTCGAACCAGGCCACCACCAGGATGTAGATCAGGATCAGCACCAGCGCGAAGGCCAGGCCCAGGTCGCGGAAGACCTCGTAGGTGATCTGCCATTCGCCGTCCCATTTGATGGCGGTTTCCTTAGTGCTGTCCGGCTGGCGCGTGAAGTACTGCGTTATATGCGCGCCGCGCGCCTTGGAGAGGGCGTCTATCTTGGACTTCAGGTCCAGCACGGTGTATACCGGGCTGTCCGTGCCGCCGGCGATGTCCGCGGTGACGTAGGCGACGCGCTCCAGGTTCTTGTGGTAGATAGGCTGGTTCTCCAGGCCGCTTTCCGGCTTGACAAAGCTGGTCATCGGGATGGCAGTCCCGTTGGGTGAAAAGAACTTTATTTTATCGAGAGTGGCCAGAGAAGCGCGCTCGTTCGCCGGCAGACGCAGCCGTATATCCACGGCTTCGTCCGCGTTTTGGACGTGGGCGGTGTCTATGTCGGCTCCGTTGAGGGCGATTGCGGCAGTTTTGACGATGTCGTCAGCCGCTATGCCGTTGAGGCTGGCCTTCTGCCGGTTTACCACCAGGTCTGTCATCGGCTGCGGGTCCGGTATGTAGGAGTCGACGTCCACCACTCCGGGCGTGCGCGTAAGCAGGCCCTTTACCTCTTCGGCCAGCTCCAGCTGGTCCTTGCGGTTGGGGTCGTAGACCTCCACCAGCAGCGTGGCCAGCACCGGCGGGCCCGGCGGCACCTCCGCCACCTGGAGCCGCGCGCCGTATGAGTCGGATATTTTTTTAAGAGGTGGCCGCACCGACAGGGCTATCGCGTGGCTCTGGCGGTTGCGCTGGCTCTTGTCCGTCAGGTTGACCTGGATGTCGGCCTGGTAGGGCTCGCTGCGCAGGAAATAATGGCGCACCAGGCCGTTGAAGTTATACGGGGCGCTGGTGCCGGCGTAAACCTGGAGGTCCCTCACTTCTGGCACGGTGGCCAGGTAGGCCGCCATCTCGTTGGCGGCCTTCTCGGTGCGCGCCAGCGAGGAGTTTTCCGGCATGTTGATTATGATCTGGAATTCGTTCTTGTTGTCGAACGGCAGCGTCTTGAAGATGACCATGCGGAAGGCCACCATCGCGAGGGCCCCCGCCAGCAGCACCGCGGTCGCCAGCATAAAGTTCCTGCCGGCGGCCGGGTCGTAGATAAGCTTGGCCATCAGCCTGCGGTACCAGCGGTCCAACAGGCCTTCCTGGGCGTGATCGCAGTGCTTGAGGGGCCATCTTCCCACGACCTTGGCGTAGAGCCACGGCGTGAAGGCGAACGCGACGCCAAGCGAGAACAGCATGGCCACCGAGGCGCCTATCGGGATCGGGCGCATGTATGGGCCCATCATGCCGCGCACGAAGGCCATCGGCAGGATAGAGGCGATGACGGTCCAGGTGGCCAGTATCGTAGGATTCCCGACCTCATCCACCGCGTTCACGATATTGCGGTAGAGGGAGTTCTTCCTGTTCAGTACGCAGTGCCGGTTGATGTTCTCCACTACTACGATTGCATCGTCCACGAGGATGCCGATGGAGAAGATCAGCGCGAACAGCGTGATGCGGTTGAGCGTGTAGCCGTACAGGTAATAGACCAGCATCGTCAGCGCCAGCGTGACCGGGATGGCCACCAGCACCACGGCGGCCTCGCGCAGGCCCAGCGTGATGGCTATCAGGACCGTCACGGACAGCGTGGCCAGCAGCATGTGATAGATCAGCTCGTTGGATTTATCCTTGGCCGTCTCGCCGTAGTCGCGCGTGACCGTGACGTTGACGCCGTCCGGTATCTCGTGCCCCTTCATCTTGTCCACGCGGGCCAGGACCTCCCGCGTGACCTCCGTGGCGTTGGAGCCGCGGCGTTTGGCTACGGAGATGGTGACGGCCGGGCTCGGCTCGGCGCCCTTGGCGAGAGAGGCCGGCCCCTGCACCATCGTGACGGCGCGTTCGTCCTCGTCGGGGCCGTCGTCCACGGTGGCCACGTCGGACAGCCTGACCGGGCGGCCGTTGTAGACGCCCACTATGAGGTTGCGCAGGTCGTCGGCGTTCTCTATAAACGCGTCCGTTTCGGCTAGCACGGCGGTGTCGCCCTGGTTGTAGTGGCCGGCCGGCAGGCGCGAGTTGGAGGTCTTTATGATCCCCGCCAGCATCAGCGGCGTCAGGCGGTGCGCGGCCAGCTTGGCCGGGTCGAAATGGACGATGAACTCGCGCTTGTGGCCGCCGATGATGCGGGTCTCGGAGACGTCGTTGACGGCGTTTATCTCGTTCTGGATGCGGGCGGCTATCAGGCGCAGGTCGTAGTCGTTCTTGCCGGGCCCCCACAGCGTCATGGCCAGTACCGGCACGTCGTCGATGGAGCGGAACTTTATCAACGGCTGGCCCGCGTCCTTAGGGAAGATGTCGCGGTTGTCCAGCGTCTTGGTGTAGATGAGGTTCGCGGCCTCCTGCGGGGACATCCCCACCTTGAAGCGCACAGTGAACATGGCGAAGTTGGGGTAGGCGGTGGAGTAGATGTACTCCACTCCGGGTATCTCCCAGAGTTTGCGCTCGCCCACGTCCACCACGTGCTTCTCTATTTCCTCGGGTGTGGCGCCGTAGAACGGCACCATGATGTCGAACATCGGCACGTTTATCTGCGGCTCCTCCTCGCGCGGCAGCTTGAGCGTGGCAAAGACGCCGAGCATGATGAAGGTTAGGATGAAGATCGGGGTCAGGCGCCAGTTGATGAAACTTTTGGCTATGCGCCCTGCCATTCCGTACTTGTGGTGAATTTCGCTTTGCATGTTAGCTCCTGTTACCGCGTTGCATAACTTCCAGCGGCCCGGGCCCGTTCCAGGGACTGATTTTCAGGGTTGTGTCCCGGACTGAAGCCGCTTTTGTGGCGCGGCGGGGGGCGGGCACTATGTGCGATACCCCGGTAGTAGTTTTAACTGCCGGTCCCAAGCTTGTCGGACATGAACTGGACGGCGGAGGCGTCGAGCGTCTCGGAGGCCAGCAGAGCCTGGGTGTGGTAGAGGTTCAGCTTGTAGAACGTTTCGTAGTAAGCCGCCTGGGCCTGCAGTACGCTGGCCTGGGCGCGCAGCACCTCCAGCACGCTCTGGCGGCCCTGGCGGTAGAGCGGGCGGAAGAGCTCCAGCGACTTCTCTGCCTTCCTCACCGTCTCTTCGGCCACCGGCAGGGCCTCTTTGGCGGCGTTATAGTCGTCTATCGCTTCCTCCAGCTCTATGCCGGCCTGTTTGCGGGCTTCGTCGGCGCGCGTGCCGGCCTGCGCGGCTTCGGCCTTCGCCCTGTCGGCCTTGGCGAAATAGGCCGGGTCGCCTATGGACATTGTCAGGCGCACTCCGAGCATGCGGTTGCCCTTGAACTCGGAGAGGCTGTTGGAGTTGGTCTCCCAGGCTCCAAAGGCCTGGACGGTGGGAAGGATAGAATCCTTCTGAGTTGCCAGCCTGGTCCTGGCTATCTCGGCCATCGCCTGCATGGCCTTGACGTCGTTCCTGCCGGCGGCGGCCGCTTCAAGCGCTCCGCGATTTAGCGGCGTATAGCCCGGGTCTGTCAGTTTGCCGGCCGCGTCGGCAGTTCCGGGGAGGCCTATCTCTATGCCGAGCTTCTCGCGCTCCAGGTCCAGCGCCCTGTGCCAAGCGAGGCGGTAGCCCTTCAGCGTGGAAAATATGGCTTCGGCGCCGTAGTAATCGGAACCGAGCACCATGCCCCTGTCCTTGAGCATCTGGGCGGTGGTCAGCTCGCCTGAGGAAGCTTCGACGCTCTGGTCCGCCAGTTCGGCCAGTTTAGCCTGTAGCAGTACGGTAAGCCACTGGTAGGTAAGCTTGAACGTGATGCCGGCCTTTGCCCTTTCGTAGCTGTCCCTGGCGGCTTCCACTCCCAGGCCGCCCATCTTTACCGCGTTGGAGATGGCGAAACCCGTGAAAAGCGGCACTCCGGCCTCTATACCGCCCATGTAGTTGCGCACCGGGTCCGGGTTGTTTATGTTGGCGAGGGAGGCCATGCTGAAGTCCCCCTGTTTCATCGCGCTGGCGAAGACGTAGACCGGGTCGGTGCCGTCCGTGTAGGCGCCGGTAAGCTGGAAGCCGCCCAGGCGGCTCATCCTGGCCTGCTCCAGGCCGGCCTTGGCGCCGCTCACCTGCTGCGCCTGGGCTTTGACGATATTGTCGTTATCGAGCCCGCGTTTTACGGTTTCCGCCAGGCTCAGGCCGCTCTGGGCCACAGAAGTTAGAGGGAATATTAATATAAAAGCAACTGGAAACAAGGTTCGCTTCATTTAACGCTCCTTAAGGACTGCCTTAATAAGATGCGCCCCGGGGGGGAAAGTTTCAGGCCTTTTCCGGCGAGGCCGGGGCTGACGGGGGGTGACGGGTCTTGACAAGTCAATCACAATGCTTATAATATTAAGGCGTGACCGTCGATGGCCAAGGAAATACAGGTTTTTTGCGGGACTAAAGACCTATTGACCCGTAGGACTTAGGACCTTTGATAAAAATCAAGCAACAGGCGAGAATATCTATATGAAACGTTCCTGGATGATGATGCTGGCGGTGTTGGCCGCGATGAGCGTGGGTTTGTGCGCCCAGGGCCTCCCGTTCGGCGCACTCCCGGTCCCTTCTCCGGCTTCCGCGCCGCAGGCTTCCGGCCCGGCTCCTGTGGCCTCCGCGCCCCAGGTCTCGGCTCCAGCGGCCCAGCGCGAGTGGCTGGTGCTGGTCTTCATGAACGGGGTGAACAACCTCGGTATCTGGGGCTGCCTCACCAATAATCTGAACCAGATGGAAGCCGTCGGCTCTACCGACAAAGTCGCCGTCCTCGCCGAGTACGGTCTGCTCAGCGCTGGGGACTCGCAGAGCCTGCAGTTCCAGCAGGGGGCCAAGACGGTCTATATACGGCGGGACGCGGACCCCAGTAACGTCACTTCGCCCGTTATCTACACCTCCAACTTCTCCGACATGGGCAGCGCCGACAACCTGGTGCTATTCGCCAAACGGGCCCTGCGCCTTTATCCCGCCAAGAAGCTGGCCGTCATAGTCTGGAACCACGGCGCCGGCCGGCTGGGCATTTCTTTCGACGACGTCAGCAAGAACTATATGCGGGTGGACGACCTGGGTCGCGCTCTGGGGCAGATAGCGCAGGCCGCCGGCCACAAGGTGGACCTTTTTGCCACCGACGCCTGCCTGATGCAGATGGCCGAGGTGGCATATGAGCTGCGAAACTCCGTGAAAGTGATAGTCGGCTCTGAGGAGACCGTTCCCGGCGACGGGTACCCCTATACGCCCATACTGGCCAGCCTTACGGCCGATCCCGGGATGGGCCCGGAGCAGCTGGGCGGCGTAATAGTGGACGACTATCTGGCCAACTATAATACGGACGCGACCCTGTCCGCGCTGCGCACGGCCGCCCTGCCCACCTTCGTGCGCGCGCTGGACAACTGGATAGAGGCGCTCAAAGCCGACCCAAAAGCCTTCGCCGCGGCGGCCGACCCGGAGCTGGGAAATTCGGTCTCGCATTTCGGCTACAAGGACTCCAAGGACCTTGTGGACTATGTGGACCGGGTGGACGCCAGCCCGGACGCCGGCCCGCAGGTGAAGGCCGCCGGCGCCGCGCTGAAGAACTTCATAGAGAACGCGTTGCTGATACGCTACGGGGCCAGGCCGGCCGGCGACGACCCCTACACGGCCTCCAACGGCCTGGCGATATATATGCCGGACCTGCGCTACGATTCCGCCAATTACGAGACGCTGTCGTTCTCCGGGGATTCGGAGTGGGGAGATTTCCTTCTGGCCCTGATGCAGAAGAGGCTGAACTGATATGAAAAAAGGCGCCGCTAAAACCTTGCGCCTGGCCGCCATGGCCGCCGGCCTGCTGTTCTGCGGTCTCGCAGCCGGCGCCCAGGAGAGCCCGGCGGCCAAAAAACTGGCCTTTTACGAGGCTGCCATTTCCAGCGGCAATCCGGCCGCCGCCTCCGCCTACCTGCGCGACGACGAGGCCCGCTCCCTGGCCGAGGCCGACCCTGGGAACGCGGAGAAGCTGCTGGGCGAGGCGGAAGCCCTCAAGGACCTCAAGGACCTGCTGAACATGCCCTGGGATGACGCCAGCGCCAACAAGCTCGGCCAGGCCCTCTCCATAAGGATAGACGCCGGCAAGCCACTTTCCCTGGTGGGTGTCGGGCCAGAACCGGAAAAACTGCTCGTCTGGCTGAACAAGTACGCGCCAGCTTACCCGGCCGACAAGCTTTCGGCGGTTGACAAGGCCATACGGAAGTGGGACGTCGTCTTCGGCACGGTCGCTTTCATGGAAATGAAGTGGTCCAACCCGGGACCCTCGGTGAGGGTTTACAGGAATAAATGGGCCGGTATGACCATACGGGAGCGCGATGCCGTCGTCGAGAACCTGATAAACAACGGCTCACGCGACAGCTGGAAGTACCTCAAATACGACGACGCGGCCAGCGCCGGCAGCAAGAATGGCTTCGCTATAGGGATAGCCGTGGCCCAGATCAAAAATTCCGGGGCGCTTTCACAGAGCCAGATGGCCCAGCTGGACGGCAAGTCCCTGGGCGACCAGATATATCTGCTGGGCAATATGTTCGATAACAGCGATATACGCGTTAGTCCCGACCTGAAGGCTAAAATAAACGCCGCCCGGTCCTCTCTGCCGCAGGAGGTCCTGCCCTCGCAGCAGCGCCGGCTGCTCGGAGGCATGCTGAACACGGCCGTGGCCAGGGAGCTTTCCGGCACCAGGGCCGGAGACAGGGCCCTGGCGGCCTTTCCCGGCGGCCTTAGGATAAACGTCGCCCCGGTGGCCGGCGCCTACTCCAAGTACGATCCCGGTACCGGCGCGATAACGCTGGATTCGGAGACCATACAGCAGTATATGCGCATGAAGGGTTATACCGCCGACTCCCTCATGCGCAACCAGACCCAGGTGGCCGAGATAGCCAAATATATGTCCCCGGCCGTGGTCTACGAGGCCGCCCACAAGATGCAGGCCGACTGGGCCGCGCAGCGCGGTCTCTACACCCCGCGCGTGCAGGAGGGCGAAATAGAGGCGATGTCGTTGGAAGGACTGTACAGCAACGAAAAACTGGCGAAGGACCCCGCGTTCGGTGATATAATGGCCGGCTCCCGCGATTTCTCTTCTTACGCCTCCAAGCAGGTGGAGATTGCCACGGAGTATAAACGGGACCGCTCCAAGAATTTCGCCGTTACGGTCCGCCAGAGGTACACTCCGGGCATGCCTTCGCAGGAGTCCGCCTCTGCGGAGGTGCTCGCGGCTGTCACGGCCGAGCTTTCCCGCCGCTCTTCGATGCCTGCCTCCGACAGGGCTTCCCTGGACTCCACCGGACTGACTACGCAGGACGCCATGGCCATGTCCCCGGCGGAGCTCGCCGGTTCGGTTCAGGATATGCAGACCCGTGCTTTAGTCAAGATCCAGTCGGACCTTTCCCGCCAGGGGGTTTACCGAGGCCAGTACAATAATTTCCTTAACCAGAACAGCGTTGATATGAAGGCGCTGGAGTCGGGGAAGGTCACGGCTTCCGCAGGCGCCGTGCCGCCCCCCATGCCGGTATGAAGAAAATAACGCTCGCCCTGATCACAATCTCCCTGACGGCCGCCGCGGCCTGCGCCGGAGCGCAAAGCCATAAGGCCCGCGCGGCCGGGAAGTTCGCGCCGTATTCCATGGACGGCAATTATTTTTCCTGCCTGATACCGGCCGATTGGAGTTTGAACCGGGACCGGGACAGCGACGAGCAGTACAAGATATACGAGATACAGCTTATCGCGCCGCGATCGGCGAAAACCCCGATTTCCATTAAGGTCTCTTTTTATGCCAAGGACAACCAGGATTTCAACGATTACAAGGATTTCATAAACAGCAACTCCAAAAACGCGCTGGACGAAACCAGGAACGCCCGCGAAAAGTACGCGCCGGTAAGGAAAATAAAGTTAAACGGGAGGGAGGGGTTCATGTTGGGCAGCGAGAGGCTGGTCTACCTGCATCCAGAGACCAAGTCCGACGAGAGCGCGCTGGTAAAGGAGCGGATTTACGTCTTGCCCGCCAGAGAGGGCTTCTACGTGCTGCGCTACAGCGCCCCCAAGGCCGACTACAACGCCTTCTACCGCGCCTTCCTGAAAGTGACCGAAAGCTTTAAGGGACTGCCCTGAGCCACGGCGTCCGCAAAGGAGGACCGCGCCGGGTGGCGCGGTTTTTTTTGTCGCCGGAGCCTTTTTTTTATATCCAACGGATGACAGGACCTTGGCGGGCTGCGGGAAAAGGCGCGTTCATTCTTGCTATGATTAGCTGGAGAGGTGCTCTATGTGCGGAGTGATAGGTTTGACTTGCGCCGAGGACAGGAAAGACCTGGGGGCGGAGGCGTCCCGCTTGCTGCGGATGCTGGAATACCGCGGCTACGACTCCACCGGCGCGCTCATACAGAATGATATGTTGAGGTAAAGGTCAGTGTCGAGCCTCCCCTCGGATGATAGTTGTAAACTACATCCGAGGACCCACTAAAAGGAGGAATCATGAGACGGACCGATGCCTACAACGCTGCGGA
>JAJYJH010000029.1 GCA_021789695.1 bacterium
TTCGTGGCCTCGCTGGTCTTCATGCGCTTCTACACGTCGTTCCCGACGGGCACGCTGCGCGACCTGCGCATCATCCTGGCCGGCGGCACGGTGATGTTCGGGCTCGGTCTGATAGACGACCTGCGCAAGCCGCACGGGCTGGGCTTCAGGACCAAGTTCGTGGTGCAGTTCGCGGTGGCCATCTTCACGGCCTTCTATGGGATACGCATACACTTTCTTCAGCCGGAGCACATCGGGTTCATCATCAGCGTGCTCTGGATAGTCGGGGTCTCCAACGCCTTCAACATCATTGACATCATGGACGGGTTGTCGGCCGGACAGGCGGCGCTGGCGGCCTTCGGTTTCCTTTTAATCTCTTTCCCTTCCGAGGCCATCTATGTGAACTTCGCGTCTGCCGCGCTGGCAGGCGCGGCGCTGGGCTTTCTGCCCTACAACTTCTCCGGGAGGCTGAAGATTTTTATGGGGGATTCGGGGAGCTTGTTGTGCGGCTTCGTGCTTGCGCTGGTGGCCATGGGAACGCGCTACTCGGACGTGAACCCGCTCGGGGTCTACGCGCCGCTGTTCATTCTGGCCGTGCCGATCTACGACACGCTGTTCGTCTCCGTGATGAGGCTGCGGCGCGGGCACTCCCCCTTTCTGGGCAGCCACGACCACTTCGCGCTGAGGCTTGAGAAGATAGGGTTTTCCCGCCACGGAGTGGTGCGTCTGGCCTCGCTGGCCACGCTAGGCCTGTCCATTTTTTCATGGCTGCTGACAGTTGTGCCGTTGGCCTGGGGGATCGTCATCATTCTCTTCCTGATAATCGAATCCGTTCTGGTCGGCCTCGCCATCGCCAAAATCAAGATCTGACAAAAAAGGAAAAAAAGGGGGACAGGCTACTTTTTTGACGCCTCAGCCTTCAAAATTTTGATTACGACGTATGGCTTTTTTGAAGGCTAAAAAGTAGCCTGTCCCCGTTTTCCGTTTTCGCTTCCCGCCGTTTCCTGAAGCTGGGGAGATTAGAAAACAGCGTCCCTACTCGGTGGCGATGGAGAATTCCGGGGGGGTGTGGAGCGTGCGCTTGACGAGGCACTGCTCGGCGGATTTGATTACTGCGTCCTTGTATTTTTCCGGAAAATCCTTAGGCAGGACTATCCGGAAAGATATTCTTTTCATCAGGTGTGCCGCCGGGTCCCAGTCCATCTCCTGGATTATTTTTAGTCCCTCGGTGCTCAGCCCGCGGCTCTGGATAAAGCCCAGTACGTAGATGCCGGCGCAGGTCCCCAGCGACGCCAGGAACAGGTCGAAGGGGGCAGGGGCGGAACCTTCGCCGCCTCCCATCGCCGGCTGGTCGGTGGGTATTTCCATGCCGTGCCAGAGGGCGTTCACTTTCTTGCCACCGGGGAAGGTTATTTCCATTTCGCTCATTGTTCTCTCCTTGGGCGGGGTTCCGGAACTTGGGCCCCGCTATCTTTGGATGTAAAAAAGGCCTGAAGGTTTCAGGCCCAGTCCCCGCAGCACGGCAGTCTCAGAAGTCGTGACGGTGCATCTCCTTGGTGATGCCGGGAATAATCGTAGTCTTTCCGTCGCCCAGCGCGTGCATCTTGAGTATCTCGACGAAGACTTTGTCGAAGGCGTCCACCACGTTCGGGTCGAACGCCTTTCCCCGCTCCTCCAGGATGTACTCGCGGGCCTTCTGCGGGTCCCACTTGGGCTTGTAGACGCGCTGGGCGCACAGCGCGTCGAAGACGTCCGCCACGGAAACCACGCGCGCGTAGATAGGGATCTGTTCGCCCTTGAGCCTGGCCGGATAACCGGCGCCGTCGAATTTCTCGTGGTGCGAGGCCGCAACCTTGCAGGCTATCTGCAGCAGGTGGCTCTCGGCGTTGGAAAGGATCTTCGCGCCGTATACCGTGTGCTTCTTCATCTCCTCGAATTCCTCCGGAGTAAGTTTTCCGGGTTTGAGGAGTATGGCGTCGGCGATGCCGACCTTGCCGATGTCGTGCAGCGGGCTGGCGTAGCGCAGGTTCTCGGCCTCTATCTCGGGCAGGCCGAGGCCCAGCGCGATCAGGGCGGAGTACTCGCTGATATGGCGCAGGTGAATAGCCGTGTCCTGTTGGTCGCGATATTCTGCCGTGACGGCCAGGCGATAGATGGTCTCCAGCTGGGACTTTGAAAGGCTCTCGTAAAGCTGGGCGTTCTCTATGCCAGAGGCCGCCAGCGAGCTGATAAGTTGCAAGATGCCTTCGTCGTCCTGGTTGAACGGACCGACTATCTTGTTGACTGCCTCAAAGACGCCTATGATGTGGCCGCCGACGTTCTTGAGCGGTACGGCCAGGATGCTGTTGGTGCGGTAACCGGTCAGCCGGTCAGGGTCCCGGTTGAAGCGGGCGTCGGAATAGGCGTCCGGGATGTTCAGGATCATGCCGGAGGCGGCTACGTGCCCGGCTATGCCCTTGCCGAAGGGGACGCGGATCTCGGTGTTCTGGGAGCCAAGCAGCAGTTTGGACCAGAGCGCGTTGGTCTGCCTGTCCAGGATGAAGACGCTGCAGCGGTCGCAGCCCAGGATCTCCTTGACCTGGTGGGCTATCAGCTCGAGCAGCTTGTTGAGGTTGGTTTCCTTGGAGACTGCGCCGCCGAAGTTCACAAGGAGCTTGAGCCGGTTCTCTAATTCCTCGGCACGGGTCATTTGGTTATTTTAGCATTATCCGGCAACGTTTTTTTCATGTTCCGCGCCGGCCGCGTCCAGGAAGACGCTGTAGTGCACGGCTTTGGCGGAAGGATAGGCCCTGCGCAGGCCGCCGCCTATCTGGGCCAGGCAGGAGGTCGCCCCGACGACGACCGTGGAGGCCTGCACGGAGGCGATATTGCGCAGTTTGCGGTCCAGTATGCGGGAGGAGAGTTCCGGCCTGGTAAAAGCGTAGGCGCCCGCTCCGCCGCAGCACCAGTCGCTCTCCGGCAGCTCGCGGTAGCGGTCCCCGGCCAGTTTGCGCAGCACTTCGCGCGGCTCGCGGCGTATGCCCTGGCCGTGACAGGCGCGGCAGGAGTCGTGGTAGGTGACGGCGCCGCTTTCCCGTGCGGAGCCGCCGGCGCGGCAAGCCTTCTCCGGCGGGATGAACTCAAGTATGTCCCTAACCGCCGCCGCGAAGGCCCGGGCCCTCGGTCGCCATTCACTGTCCGCCGTGAAGAGCTGCTCGTAGGACTTCATGAAGGCGGCGCAGGAAGAGCAGTCGGCTATAACCTTGAAGTCTCCGAAGCGCTCCCGCAGTTCCTCGTAGCGGAGGATGTTGCGACGGGCAAATTCCCGGGCCTCCTCGAGGCGGCCGTAGTTATGGGCCATAAGGCCGCAGCACTGGTTGTCGAAGAAGATGCCCTGTCCCGAATGCCTCTTCAGCACCCGCACGGTGGCCAGCGCCACCTCGGTGAAGATGTAGTTGGGGCCGCATGGCGCGAAGTAAACCCAGTCCGCGCGCCGGCCGGCCTCCGCAGAGAGTTCCGGGTCCCTGCGCAGCAGCTCCGAAGCGAAGCGCAAAGGCGCGTTCGTCACCGCGGCTTCCGCCCCGGATAGGGCCGGCATACCGATGAAATCGTACAGACCCATCTTGGCGGCCAGGCGCGGCAGGCCGGTCCTCTTGGCCAGGTAGGCCAGTTTCAGCCAGAACGCGAAGAGCTTCGGGGCGTCGAGCAGCGCGCGAATGGCCGCTCTGGCGAAGAAGCCGTTGCCATGGCCGGTCATGGAGCGCCTGCCCTCCAGCACAATGTCGGGCGTCGGGACCCTTGCGAAACAGGCGCTGGAGCACGCGCCGCAGAGCAGGCAGGTGGAGAGGGCCTCCGCGGCGTCAGAAACCCGGGTCGCCCGCCCCTCCACCAGCATGCGCACGAACTGGTTCCGACCGCGCGCGGACAGCGTCTCTCTGGCAGTCAGCATATAGGTGGGGCAGACGGTCTCGCAGTAGCCGCAGCGGCTGCACTGGGCCGCCGCGTCGTAAAGGTTCCGTTCCCCAAGGTCCGTCAGCAGCGAGGCCAGGTGCAGTTCCGCCTGCTCCGGCTGGTAGAGCTCGTTTATCTCGCTGTGAAAATGCACGGGTATAGGCACGTGCTGTCCGCCGGCGTGCGGCGGGCGGTTCTCGTCCGCGGAATGGTCGTTGTGGTTCATATTCAGATCTTAATCGCCGTAAACCCAGGGGTTGAGGAGGTTGCGCGGGTCCAATTCCCTCTTAAGCCTGCGGTGCGCTTCCTCCGGCTCGAACAGATCCCAGCCGGCTGGTTCGCGGAAATCCCGTGCCGGCGCGTCCTCCCCGGCGGAAAGGGCGAAGGTGGCGGAAAGTAGCACTCCGTAGGCTCCGAACGAACCGCAGAAAAGCCGTACGGCGTCGTAGCCGGCCACGTTCTTCATCGTCTTGCCGCCCAGTTGCAGCAGCGTGCCCTCCGCGGTGACCACGTCCAGGCCGAGCAGCAGTGAGCGTATCTCCGGGCAGACCTTGGAGGCTATCAGCCCCCCGACGCTGCCAGAGAGCTGGGGGAGGTCCAGGCTGAAACCGGCCCTCTTCAGTGCCGCGCGGAAGTCTGCCATCGAGAGGCCGGCCTCCGCCTTGGCGGTTAGGTTCTCCCCGTCCAGCTCGACCAGACCGGAAAGCTTGGAGAGGGCCAGCGGTTTCGCGCCCTCCATGATGCGCCCCGGCTTCAGCCTTGTCCCAAGGCCGGTCACAGCCGTGCGGGTCCCGGCCGAGGCGCGCAGGCGCAGTTCGTCCACTACGTCCCTGGCGGCCGGGCTGAGGCCGTACCTGTCCTGCGAGGAAAAGGCGTCCGCTGGCGACGGCTTTTCCGCAGCTACGGGAAGTATCTTGTCCGGGTTGGCCAGGCCGGCCGGGTCCAGGGCCCTCTTTATGGAGTGGAAAAAGTCCAGTTCGGCCTTTCCGTGGAGCCAGTTCATCGCTACGCGCTTCTCCACCCCTATGCCGTGCTCTCCGGATATGGTGCCGCCGAGGTTTATGCATTCCTTCAAAATCTCGTAGCCCGCCTTTTTGACCCGCCTCACTTCGTCGGCGTCTCGGCGGTCGAAGACGATGTTCGGGTGCAGATTGCCATCCCCGGCGTGGAATAGCAGGCCGGCGGTCAGTTTGTACCGCGACAGTATATCGCGCGTGCGGCGCAGCGCTTCGGGCAGTTGCGGGCGCGGTACCACTCCGTCCTCCACCAGCACGTCGGGTGCCAGGCGCGCCAGCGCCGGGTAGGAACCCTTGCGCGCCTGCCAGAGCAGCTCGCGCTCGGCCTCGTCCCCGGCGATCCTGAACAGCGCGCAGGCGTTGTCGCGGCAGATCCTGTGCACGGCCTCCAGGTCGCTCTTGACCTTAACCGCATCGTGTCCGTCCAGCTCGATTATCAGTACCGCCTCCGTGCCGGGCGGGAAATGTCCGGGCCTGCCGGCCAGCGCGGTTTCGATGGAGACCTTGTCCATCGCCTCGAGCGCGCGCGGCAGGATGCCGGCGCTGATGACGCGAGTCACCGCCCGCATGGCGTCGTCGAGAGAGGCGAAGGAGGCCGAAGCGGTCTTGATGTGCGGCGGAATAGGCAGGATTTTCAACCAGGCCGCCGTGACTATGCCGAGCGTCCCCTCGGAGCCTATCATCAGGCCCATCAGGTCCGGCCCTTTGTCCCGGCAGGACCAGGTCCTCACTTCCCCTTCCGGAGTGACGACTTCCAGTTTTTCTACATTGTCGGCCGTGACCCCGTATTTTAGACAGAGCGGTCCGCCCGCGTTCTCTCCTACGTTGCCTCCAATCGTGGAAACCTTCTGGCTGGCCGGGTCAGGGGCGTAGAAATAGCCGAACGGCTCCAGTGCCTTTTGCAACTCCAGGTTCACAACCCCGGGCTCGACCAGGGCCAGCCCGGCCGCCGTGTCTATCGAGCGTATCTTCTTCAGGGCGGCCAGGTTAAGGACGGCCCCGCCTTTCAGCGGGATGGTTCCGCCGGAAAGGTTTGTCCCGGCTATGCGCGGCAGGAAGGGGAGCCCCGCCTTGTGCAGGACCCTGATTACCGGCGCCACCTGAGCGGTAGAAGAGAAGTTAATCACGACCTCGGGCCGGCCGCGCGCCATGCCCGCGTCGTAGGAGTACATCAGGATCTCGGCCTCGTCGGTCCGCACGTTCTGTCTGCCGACGATTGTCTCTAGTTCGCGGCGTACGGCGCTGATGCGGTCTTTCTTGAACATAGGATGTACCAGGTCTGCCTGCTTGGCTGGCCGGCGGGGGGCGGTCGCCGTTCCCGAGTGCCTCTCCCTCGCGCTTCTACGCCTTCGCCGGCTGCGGCTTTCCGGCGGGCCGGAGCTTGGCCGTGAAGTGGGGCAGTATCGGCGGGGCTTCCACCACCTCCAGGCCTCTTATCTGCTTCTTGTGCCTGGCCAGCCAGGCGAACACCTCTATAACGTAGTCGATATGGCTCTGCGTGTATACTCGGCGCGGCATGGCCAGGCGCACCAGCTCCATCGGGGCCGGCAGATACTGGCCGTTCCTGTCGCGCTTGCCAAACATCAGGGTGCCTATTTCCACTCCGCGGATGCCGCCCTCCAGGTACAACGCGCAGGCAAGCGCCTGGGCTGGGAACTGCTGCGGCTTGATGTGAGGCAGGAACTCCTTGGCGTTCACGTAGACGCCGTGGCCGCCGGGCGGGTTGATAATCGGCACGCCGGCCTTAAGCAGTCCCTCGCCCAGGTAGGCGGCCGAGCGGATGCGGTACTGCAGGTAGTTCTCATCGAGCACCTCGCGCAGGCCTATCGCTATGGCCTCCAGGTCGCGTCCGGCCAGGCCGCCATAGGTATTGAACCCCTCGGTCAGGATCAGCAGCTGGCGCGCCTTCGCCGACCAGTCGCGGTTGTTCATCGCGAGGAACCCGCCTATGTTGACCAGCGCGTCCTTCTTTGAACTCATCCACGCTCCGTCGGCCAGCTCAAACATCTCCTTGGCTATCTCCTTCACCGGGCGCTGCGCGTAGCCCTTCTCCCGCTGCTTTATGAAATAGGCGTTCTCGGCGAAGCGGGCGCAGTCGAGGAACATCGGGATGCCGTGCTTGTCGCAGATGGCGCGCACGGCCTTCAGGTTCTCCATCGAGACCGGCTGGCCGCCGAGCGAATTGTTCGTGACGGTCATCACGCACAGCGGGATGTTCTTCGCACCCTTCTCTTTTATGAACCTCTCCATCGCGGCCACGTCGGCGTTGCCCTTGAACGGGGCGGGCCTCCCGAAGTCTAGCGCCGCCTTGACAGGGAAGTCCATCGCCTCTGCCCCGGAGAACTCCACGTTGGCGCGGGTTGTGTCAAAATGAGAATTGGAGACGATGAACCTGCCCTTGCCGCCTATCACGGTGAAAAGTATCTTCTCGGCGGCGCGTCCCTGGTGCACCGGGATAATCTCCGTGAAGGCGGTCAGCGAGCGGATCTCGCGTTCAAAATTGTAGTAACTGCGGGCCCCGGCGTAGGACTCGTCTCCGTTCATGATGCCGCCCCACTGCGCGGCGCTCATCGCGCCGGTGCCGCTGTCGGTCAGCATATCTATCAGCACCCTGTCGGCCTTGATATTGAAGAGATTGTAGTGCGCCTGTTCCAGCGCGGCCACACGCTCCTCGCGCGTGGTGATGCCGAGCGGCTCTACGCTCTTTATCTTGAAAGGCTCTATAATCGTCTTCCATCTACTGTCCATATGTGGTGGCTCCTTAATTCACGTTACCAGCAGTATCATCAATACGAAATAGCCGGTCATCAGCGCGGCGCCAAAAGGCAGGGCGGTCCTGGCCCACTCCTTTGACTTTATGCCCAGCTTGGCCGAACTGATGATGTTCGGGATGTTCCCCGGTATCAGTATGCCGCCAGAGATCAGCAGGCCCATAAGGATGAAGGTTAGCTGCTTGCCGCTCATGACGGGGGAGATTTCAGCGGCGGCGAGCGTGGCGTTGTCGAGTATCGCCGAGACGGAATTGAGCCAGAACAACGTGTGCGTATGCATCTGCGCCACGAAGCGGTCCGCCAGCGGCGTCAGCCCGGCCCCGAGCAAGATCAGCGCCATCACGAAAAAATAGACCTTGCCCGCGCGCATCAGCGCCACCTTAACCGAGTCGTGCGCGTCCTCGCGCAGGCCTCCGCTCTTGGAGAAGGCGCTCCTGGCTCCGCGCGCGGCCAGCGCCGCGCATAGCAGCACTCCGGGGATTATCCACTCGCCGACCAACCTGAGCAGGTAAAGAAAGCCGGCGTTGTGCGGCGGGGCCTTAAGCTTGGCCACGACTATCGTGGAGAGAGGCTCGCCCAGCGGCGTGAGCGCCGCGCCCAGCCCGATGGCGTAGCAGGCCAGCACCGTTAACTTTATCTCGTAGGAACGGTTGAACTTGAGTATGGAGATTATCTCGGAAAGGATTATGGCTGAAACGATGGCCGTCAGTACGCTGGAACCCAGGCCCAGCGCCGCGACTATGACGAAGATGGTCGCGCTCACCCCTATTCTGCGCGTCAGTGCGTGCACCAGGCTGCTCAGGCGGGACCGCACCTTGCGCAAAAGCAGGCCTGCCGCGGCCACGGTAATGGTTATCGGCAGCGGCTCTTTAAAGGCTTCCTTTAGGAGACCCCGGCTCCAAAGGCCGGAAATGCTGACCGCCGATATCCCCATCACGAAGAGGAAAGCCTCCAGGTCCTCCTCCACGCGTTTCATGAAGAACGGCAGGGCAAGGGTTATCCCCATTATCAGGGCTAGTCCGGCCAGTATCAGGTAATCCGACATCGTCACGCTCCGCCAGGCCCGGCGCGCCCTTGAAAGGAGCGCGCGTCCGATTGTGCTAAAATAATATTCTATTATTTTAACCGGGACATAAAAAGGGTATGTTCAAATTCAGGAGGCCTGTTGGACTTTTTCTCTGCGGCGGCGGCGCGCTGGGCGCCTGGCAATCCGGCGTGCTGGCTGGCCTGGTTAGGCAGGGCCTTCACTTCGACGCGGTGGCAGGCTTCAGCATAGGCTCGCTGAACGGCGCCGCCTACTGCTACGACAAGACCGGGGACCTGCGCCAGGTCTGGAGCGGTCTAAAGCCTGAGCGTATACTCAGGTTCAGACCGCGCTACTATAACATACCTCTGGAACTCTATCAGCAGGACGGCGGCAGCCTGGCAACGAAGTTCGGTTTTTTCGTCCAGAACCAGCTTGCCAAGCTGACGCTGTTCTCTGACAGACCGGTGTATGATTTCCTTAACGACTGGCTGGCCAGGAGCGGTCCCCAGTTCCCGCGCAACATCAAGTTCTACGTCATCAGCCACGCCGTGGAGACTAAACTTCCCTACATCGTCCGTTTTGACGGCTCCACTCAGGGCCACAGCCTCTCTTTCACGGACGCGTTGGTGGCCAGCAGCGCGATCCCGACCATCTTCCCGCCGGTGCCGGTGGAGGAGCACGGCCGCCGCTACCACCTGGTGGACGGCGGCGTGATAGGCATAGCCACGATAAACCTGAGCCTTTTCGAGGGCTGCCGCACCGTCATCATGATCTCCAACTCGCGCCCGGAGGACGTGGACTTCCCCCGCGAGGGTCCGTTCGGCTACTTCGAGCACAAGGCGCGGAGGATGCTCGCCATACATACCCAGAAGATATACGAGTCGCGCGTTTTCATAAAGTCGGAACCGGACGTGCACCTGATAAAGCCCCCGACCGACCTGGGGCTGGACCTGTTGGAGTTCGACGGGGAGAAATGCGCCAGGGCCTACGATATCGGCGAGGCGGAGGCCGGTAATTTCCTGCGCCGCGCGGAGCAGGGAGGGGAACGATGAAAAGATACGTATTCGGCGGCAGGATGTGGAAACGGGGGCTGCTGTTAATCGCGCTTGCGCTGCTCTCCCCGGGGCTTTCGCGCGCCTCGGGGACCGTCGACGACGACCTGGGGCCGGCGCTGGTGGACCTGAGCGCCTCTACTCGCCCGTTCACGCTGAGTCCCGGGGCCGACGAGCGCTACGACCTCGGCATAGCCCATATGTACCGCCTGGAGTTCGACAAGGCCCAGCAGGAGTTCGAGGACATCGTGCGTATAGATTCCTGCAGCCCTGCCGGCTACTTCGCGCTGGCGGCGCTGTCGTGGTGGCGCTATTCCCAGAATTTCGACGTGCAGGGCAGCTTCAAGGCCGTGCAGAAGGACTTCATGTCCAACGCGGACAAGGCGATAGAACTGTCGGAGAAGATGATCAAGGAAGGGCGCGGCCTGGACCAGGCGTACTTCTTCATGGGCAGTGCCTACGGCCTGGAGGGACGCTGGTATGCCGTGCAGAAGAGCTGGTGGAAGGCTTATACCCACGGCCGTAAGGGGCGCAAATACCTGAAGAAATGCGTCGAGATCAACCCGGCCGTCTACGACGCCTATCTTGGCCTTGGCATCTTCGACTACTACACCGCCACGCTGCCCGGTACGCTGGGACTGGTGGCCAAACTTTTCGTCGGCGGCAACAAGCAGAGGGGAATAGAGTACGTCAAACTTGCCAAGGAGCATGGGCGCTTCTTCAAGGTGGAGGCGCGCCTTTTCCTGATAGAGATCTACGCCGTGCACGAGCACGACTTCAAGGCCGCCTACGCGGAGACGGCCGAACTGCGGGCCATGGACCCGACGAATATGCTGTACCGGATGGGTGAAATAATGACGCACATGGAGGCTCAGGACTGGAACGGCGTGTTGGGGGAGAGCGAGGCTTTCCTGGGGGCCTGGAACGTAAAGCCGCAGGAAGGTCTGACCCAGCAGTTGGCCATGATCTACCTTTCCGGAGGAGACGCCCTGATGGCGCTGAAGCGTTACGAGGAGGCGGTCGGCTGGTTCACCACGGGAATAGAGAAGACCGCATTTCCGGACAAGGGCTGGGTGACCTATTGCTACCTGCGCCGCGCGCAGGCCCTGGACCTGCTGGGGCGGCGCGCGGACGCACTGCCGGACTACCGGACCGTCCTGGAGCGGCCTAACTTCTGGGATTCAAGGAAGTACGCCAGGGACGGTCTCAGAAATGCGCCTGACTACGACATGGTCTATGGCCAGTTGACCTCTGACGACTGACGCGGCGGGGTTGCCTGGCGGCAGCATATTCTATATCCTGGGGATAATCCGCAGGCGGGAGGAGAAGCATGAAAAGGACCGACTTCACAGCGGTGGTTCCGGTGGCAGGGGCTGGTACGCGCCTGAGGCCGCACACCTACACCTATCCGAAGGTGCTGCTCACCGTCGGGGACAAACCCATAATAGGCCATATCCTTGACGATCTGCGTAAGGCGGGAATCAGGAAGGTCTGCCTGGTCATAGGCTATCTGGGCGACAAGATAAAGGAGTACGTATCTGCCAACTACCCGGGGCTGCACGTGACCTATGCGGAGCAGCCGGAGCCGAAGGGCCTGGGCCACGCGATTTGGCTCACACGGAGCGCCGTGACCGGCCCGGTACTGGTCATGCTCGGAGACACGATACTGGACGCCGACTTGACCAAGTTCCTCGGCCCCGGCGACGACAGGATAGCCGTGAAGGAGGTCGCCGATCCGCGCCGCTTCGGAGTGGTGGAGACCAGTCGCGGCTACATCTCGGCCATGGTCGAGAAGCCGGAGAAGCCTCGGACCAACCTGGCCATAGTCGGCATCTACTCCTTCAGGAACTCGCAGCTGCTCTACAACAGCCTCGAGCGCCTGCTGGCCTCGGGGCGCACCACCCGCGGCGAAATACAGTTCACCGACGCGCTGTCGCTGCTGCTGGCCGACGGCCACAGGATAAAGCCGGTGCCGATAGAGGGGTGGTTCGACTGCGGCAAGCCCGAAACTTTGCTGGAGACCAACCGCCACATACTGGACAGGAAAAGGCCGCGCAGCAAGGCCCCGGGTTCGCTGATAGTCCCGCCTGTCTACATAAGCCCGTCGGCGCGCGTGGAGAACTCTATAATCGGGCCTTATGTTTCCGTCGGGGCCGGAGCGCGCATAACTTCGTCCATCGTAACGGATTCTATAGTCAACGAGAACGCCTCGATCTCCGACATGAACCTGGGCGGCTCTCTGGTGGGGCCCAGCGCCGTGGTGACCGGCCGCAGGGACAAACTGAACGTCGGCGAGAACTCCGAGGTGAGGCTGGACCGCAACGCCGGCGCCGAATAACAGCCGGGCGCTTGTTTTGTGCCGGCGCGCGGCCGCGCCGGACCGTCGCCCCGGCATCGGGGGGGCTTATTTCTTCAGTCTTCCCCAGTCCAGGGACTTTAGGCGGCGCAGCGCCTCGTCCAGGCGCGCGTCCGGCTCGGTCAGCGAGAAACGCACGAAGCCCGAGCCGTATTTTCCGAAGCCCGAGCCCGGCGCCGTGAGTATGTGCGCCTTTTCCAGCATGAAAAGCACCGCGTCCAGGGAATCTCGGTCGGCCGGGGGCTTGGCCCAGACGAAGCAGCTGCCGCCGGGGCGCTTGAAGCGCCAGCCGGTCCCCTCCAGCGCCGCGCAGAAGCGGTCCGCCCGACGCTTGAAATGCTCCCTTATCGGCGGCACTATCTTCTCGTGATGCTTCAGGCCGTAGGCTACGGCGTTCTGGATGGCGTTGAAAGGGCCGGAATCGATGTTCTCCTTAAGCTGGTTCAGCGCGCAGACCAGCCTGGAGTTCCCCACCACCCAGCCTATGCGCCAGCCGGCCATGCAGTAGGTCTTGGACGCCGAGTAGAATTCTACGGCCACGTCGCGCGCGCCGGGCACCTGCAGAACGCTGCCCGGAGGCTCGCCGAAATAGAGGTCGCAGTAGGCGGCGTCCTGCGCGACGACGATGGAATGCTTTCTCGCCCATTTCACCAGGTCCTTGTAGAAATCCATCGTAGCGCAGGCGCCAGTAGGGTTGTTCGGATAGTTGAGAAAAAATAGCTTCGTGCGGTCGACCACCTTCCGCGGAATCTTGCCGAGATCCGGCAGGAAGCCGTTGCTCTCCTCCAGCGGCACGTCGTGTATGCGTCCGCCCGAGAGGACCACGCCGGTGCGGTACGTCGGGTACGTCGGGTCGGGGATCAGGCAGTAATCGCCCACGTTCATCACGACGAAAGGCAGGTGGGCTATGCCTTCTTTGGAACCTATCAGGATTGAGACCTCGTCGTCGGGATGGAAGTCCAGCCCATGCCTGCGCCTGTGCCAGGCCGAAATCTCGCGGCGCAGGCTTGCGTTCCCCTTGGTGTTGGGGTAGCGGTGGTTGCGCCCTATCTTTATCTCCTTGAGCGCGTCGGCCACTATGCGCCTGTCGGTAGGGATATCCGGATCGCCGACGGCCAGACTTATGATGTCCCTGCCCTTGGCGCGCTCCGCGCGCTCCCTGCGGTACAGCTCCTCGAAAAGGAAAGGTTTGAACGACCTTAGTTTCTCGCTCAGTTCTATCTTCATGGTAATTCTAAGTATAGCCGTATCGGGGCTGCCAGGCAAGCGCGCGGCGCGGGGCAACGGGGGCATGATTTTTAGTAAACTATCTCCCCGTAGCTATGGCGAAGAACAAAAGACGCGAAGCCAGAGAGCGGTCCGTTGGCCGGGCGCCGCAGGGGCGGCCGGCAGTTCCTCTCTTCAGGAGGCTGGCCTACCCCGCCATGACAGCCTGGGCGGCGATAGTGCTGTTCTTCTACTTCAGGCATAACTATTTCTTCAGGCTGGACCCGTTCTTCGCTCCGCTCTGGCTGGCAAACCTCGGCCGGGCTTCGGAGCTGTTGAAATACGTCCCGCAGTTAGCGCTGCTGGGCGTACTTTCACTCTTCGCCTTCTCCGCCGGGGCCCTCCTTCTGAAGGTCGTGGCCGGCGAGGAGAACCGGGACTTCTCGGCGCTGGACTGGCTGGTCTTCTCCATGGGGCTGGGGTTCGGCGCGCTCTCCCTGCTTACGCTGGGCCTGGGCGCGGCCAGCCAGCTGAACAGGACGGCCCTTCTGGTCCTGCTGGGCTTCGGCTTCGCGGCGGGAGTGTTCAGGTTCCGGGCGGATATCCTGCCCCGCCTTAGGGGGCTGGACGCGGAAATTAAGGGTCTGCGCTTCTCCTCTTTCGACAAGGTCCTGCTCCTGATTCTGCTCTTGGCGGGCGCGGCGGTGCTGATGCTCACGCTCTCGCCGGAGATCTTCTTCGATTCGCTGGTCTACCACCTCGGGGTCCCGGCCTATTACATCAACGAGGGCCGCGTGCTGGCCTCTCCGGATAACCTGCATTCGGCTTCGCCGTTGCTGCTGCAGATGCTTTATGCCGCCGGGCTGCTGCTCTCCGGGGACACGCTGGCCAAGCTGTTGCACTTCGCAATGGGCTTCTGGCTCTGCGTTACGATGTTCGCTATGGGCCGCCGCTACGCCTCGCCCACGGCCGGCCTGCTGGCCTGCGTTATCTACGCCGGTATGCCGATGGCGGGCATGAACCTGGGGACCACCGGAGTGGAAGTGGGCTCCTCCTGGTTCACGCTGCTGGCGGCCTACGCGCTGGTGCTTTTCTCCGCCAGGGAAGAGGGCGCGCCGCTCCTCTTTGACCGCACGCTGCTGCTGGCCGGGATACTGGCCGGCCTGGCCTCCGGGACCAAGTACACCGCCCTGTTCGCCGTAGTGGCCGGCATGGGGCTGATGTTCCTGCGCCGCCCGGCCGGCCCTTCCTCGGGGAGGGCGGCGTTTTCGCTTAAGCAGGCGCTCTTCTTCGGCGCGGCGGCCGGGCTGGTCTTTTCCCCGTGGATGCTCAAGGACCTGCTGTTCCACGGCAACCCGCTCTACCCGTACTTCGGCGGCCTTTTCGGCGGGCACAGGGTGGACCCCTACAAATGGGCCCTGCTGAACTCCGACTGCTATGCCAGGGACCTGCGCGCGACCTTTTCGAGCTTCTCGGGCTTCTTCCAGTTCCTGTTCCATCCCTGGTACCTGACGATGTCTGGCGCGGGCAACGCCGACTTCGTCGGACCGGCCATCCTGGTCTGCGCGCCGCTGACCTTTGCCGCTTTCCGCGCCAGGCCGGCGCTGCGGCACCTGGCCTTTCTGGCCGTGGCAATGTGGGCGATGTGGGCGGTCTCCACCACGATGCCGCGTTACCTGCTGACCGACCTGGCGCTCTTCAGCGTGATCTTCGCCGCGATAATAACCGGGGCCCCGTCCTCCCTCTTCAGATGGACTTTCCAGGGGCTGCTGGCCATCGTCTGTTTCTATGGTGCGCAGTGGGTGGACAGGACCGCCGCCTCGCAGGGCGGCTGGCGCGTGGTCTTTGGCTACGAGAGCCGTGCCCATTACCTGAGCGTCCAGCACCAGAGCTATCCCACCCCTTATTATCCGGCGATGGAATACATCAACTCCTCGCTGCCCAAGGACAGCCGCGTGCTCTTCCTGGGTGAGTCGCGAGGCTTTTACTGCGGCCGCAGGTTCATAACCTCCTCGGTCTACGACGAGAGCCCGCTGGTGCGCTTGGCACGCGAGTCTGCCACGCCCGAGGAACTTGAGGCCAAGGTCAAAGCCGCCGGCATCACGGACCTCTTCCTCAATCTGGGCGAGGCCATGCGGGTGGACCAGACCTACAGGCTTTTCGGCTGGGACGAGAGGTCCCTAAAGGTCTTTGACGGCTGGTGGAACGCCTACGTCAGGCCGCTCTGGAGCGACACGTCCCGTGGCCCGGATTACTACCGCCTGCTTTTCGTCTACAGCGTCTCCGACAAGCCTGTCCCCGGCCCGGCGCCGCATAATTACCTTGACGACCTGTATCTCAGGAGCCTTAAAAAATGAGCGATAACCAGAAAGTAGTAATCATAATGCCCGCCTACAACACGGCTCACGTGCTGGCTAAGACCTACGCGGACATCCCCAAGGCCGGCATAAGCGAGCTGATCCTTATCGACGACGGCAGTTCCGACGGCACGGCGGCGGCCGCGCGCAAGCTCGGCATAACCGTGGTTTCCCACGAAAAGAACCGCGGTTACGGCGCCGCGCAGAAGACCGGCTATCGCGAGGCTCTCAAGAGGGGCGCCGACATCGTGGTCATGGTCCATTCCGACCACCAGTACGACCCTACGCTGACGCCGAAGTTCATAGAACCGATAGCTTCCGGAAAGGCGGACCTTGTGACAGGCTCCCGAATTCTGGAGGGTGGGGCGCTCGAGGGCGGTATGCCGCTCTGGAAGTACGTGCCCAACCGCTTCCTGACCTGGCTTGAGAACGTCTCTTTCGGCACGAGGCTGACCGACTACCACAACGGCTTCAGGTCGTATTCGCGCAAGGTGCTGGAGGCTGTGCCTTTCGAACGCTTCTCCGATAAGTTCGACTTCGACACGGACATAATACTGCAGGCGGCCATGCGCAGGTTTCGCATAGCCGAGGTGGCGCACCAGACTCGCTATCGCGACGAGAACTCGCAGATGCCGTTCGGCAAGGCCGTGCGCTACGGCCTAAAAATACTGGGCACAATAGCCAGGTTCAAGCTGCACCAGGCCGGATTGGCCCGCTACGACCTCTTCGAGACCGGGAAGAAATAACGGCCCCGCCCGGAGCGCGTCATGCGCGGCCCGGCCGCAATTTGCTAGAATGGAGTAAGGACGCCGGAGGCGAGACAACATGTCCATACTTCTCTTCACCGCGATAGTCTTCTTGGGTTCCCTGGTAGCCGGTTTCCTCGGCTCGCTGACCGGCCTGGGCGGCGGCGTAGTCATAATACCTCTCCTTACCATCGTCTTCCACGTGGACATCCGCTACGCCATAGGCGCGTCGCTGGTGTCGGTAATCGCCACCTCCTCGGGCGCGGCCGCGGCCTACGTGCGGGAGGGCTTCAGCAACATCCGCGTCGGTATGTTCCTCGAGGTGGCCACCACCCTGGGCGCGCTGCTGGGGGCTTTCCTCGCGCTGCACCTGCCCACGGCCGCCATCGCCCTCATCTTCGGTCTGGTGCTGATACATTCCGCCTGGGTTTCCAGCCGCCCGCGCGACGAGAGCTCCGCCTCCGTCAAACAGGACCGGCTGGCCACCCGCCTGCGCATGAACGGCACGTACCCCTCCCGCCAGGGCCTGACCAGTTACAACGTGACCCGCGTGCCGCAGGGCTTCAGTCTGATGTTCGTGGCCGGCACGCTGTCGGGACTGCTGGGCATAGGCTCCGGCGCGGTGAAGGTGCTGGCGATGGACCAGGCGATGAAGCTGCCGTTCAAGGTTTCCACGGCCACCAGCAATTTCATGATCGGCGTGACGGCCGCGGCCTCCGCCGGCATCTATCTGCGGCAGGGCTACATAGACCCGGGGTTGACGATGCCGGTGATGCTGGGCGTGCTGGGCGGCTCCATGCTGGGCGCGCGGCATCTGTTCTCGGCCGATACCAAGAAACTGCGCAAGATCTTCGCGCTCGTGATCTTCGTGCTGGCGCTGGAAATGATCTACACCGGCGCTAAGGGGCTCATATGAAACAGATGGCCCGCCGTCTGATGGACCAGGAGATAGAGGTAACTATAGGCCAGTTGCTGCGCGTAGGCGTGATGACCGCGGCGTCGGTGGTGGCGGCCGGGGCGGTGGTCTACCTCGCCCACCACGCCTTCTCCGTAGCGGACTACACGGTCTTTCACCACCAGCCGGCCGAACTTTCCGGCGTGCCGGCCATAATACGCAACGCCTTCGGCGGCCACGGACGCGGGCTGATACAGCTCGGCCTGCTGCTGCTGATAGCCACGCCCATAGCGCGCGTCGTGTTCTCGGTCTTCGGCTTCCTGAAGGAAAAGGACCGGCTCTACGTCGTAGTGACGCTGATAGTGCTCACCATCCTGCTCTACAGCCTCTTCAAGGCCTGAGAGCTCCGCGATATATCAGTAAGGTTTTTTGAGGATAGCCCGCCTCCCGGCGGGCTATTTCGCGCCTATCAGGCTGATGCCGGGCAGGTAGGTTACCAGCGCCAGCATCGCCAGCATGATGAGCAGGAAGGCCCCTATGGACCTGTAGAGCGTCGGCAGCTTGCGGCCGAAGCGCGAGCTGGCGAGGAAGAGGTTGAGCCCCAGCGGCGGCAGCATATAGCCTATCTCCAGGTTAAGCAGGAAGATGATGCCCAGGTGCACCGGGTCTATGCCGTACTGCGCGGCCACCGGCACGATGATCGGCACGACGATGATGATCGCCGAGAAGATCTCTATCATGTTGATCACCAGCAGGAAGGCGTTCAACAGCACCAGGAACATAACCCTGCTGTCCACGTAGGCGTGCAGCCACGCGAAGATCCTGGACGGGATCTGCGCGTCTATAAGGTAGTTCGTGAAGCCGAGAGCGGTGCCCAGCACCAGAAAGATAGCGCCGACCAGCAGCATGCTCTTGACCGCCACGCGCGGCACGTCGCTGAAGAGTTTTATGTCCCTGTAGACGAAGACCTCGGTAATCACCACGTAGAAAGCCATCACGCTGGCGGCCTCGCCGGCGGTGAAAAGGCCCTTGTAGATGCCGCCTACGATAAGGAAGGGCAGCGGTATCTCCCACGCGGCGGCGCGGGCCGCCTTCTTCAGCGCGGCGAGGGAGAAAGGTATAGTCCTTATCTTCTCCCGGCGCGCGGTGTAGAAGGCGTAGAGCGAGAGAGCCAGGATCAGCAGCAGGCCCGGCAGCAGGCCGGCCATGAACAGTTTGTCTATGTTTATCTTGGCCACCAGCGCGTACAGGATTATCGGCAGGCTGGGAGGGAACAGCAGGCCCAGACTGCCCGTGGTGGTAAGCAGGCCCAGCGTGAACTTCTCCGGGTAGCCCTGCTTGGTCAGCATCGGATAAAGCAGTCCGCCCAGCGCTATGATGGTCACGCCGGAAGCCCCGGTGAAGGCCGTGAACAGCGCCGTGGTGCAGAGCGCCACTATCGCCAGCCCTCCTGGCAGCGCGCCGAACAGGGCCTCCGCCAGCGCCAGCAGCCGCTGCGGGGCCTTGCTCTCGGCCAGCACGTAGCCCGCGAACGTAAAGAGCGGTATGGCTATCAGCGCCGGCAGCGAGGCCAGGCGCAGCATCTCGGAGATCACGGAGGAGGAATCCCCGCCGGAGTGGACGAACAAAAAAATGGAGCCCGTTCCTATCAGCGTGAATACGGGCGCGCCCAGGAAGGCAAGCAGCACGATCAGCAGGCCCGCGGCGTAGCCCATCAGACCTTCGCCTCCCCGCCGTCGGCCGGACGGAAGACGCCTATAAACACGTGCAGGGCTATAAGGGCGAACGCGGCTGGGATAATCAACTCAAGCCAGCCGCTGGACATGGCCGTGTTGCCGATGTAGAAAGCGGCCGAAGCGTAGGAAAGATCGACGCGGACCACCTTGTACGAGGCGTTGAAAAGCAGGCCTGAAGCTAGGACTGTGAAGAGCGCCGCGAAGACCTGCAGCGGGCGATGAAGCTTTTTCGGAATAAAGTGGAACACCGCCTCCAGGGCGAAATGCTGCGAATATCTGGCGGCCAGCACCGCGCCGAGCAGGCCGGCCCACAGCACCATGTACCTCAGCAGCGGGTCCAGCCAGACTATGCCGGAATTGAGGGCGATGCGCAGCAGCACCTGCAGGAAGGAGAGCGCCACCATAGCGAAGATCAGCAGGATGACGACCGCTTTTTCGGCGTACACCAGCAGGTTCTCGGCCTTGAAGAGGGCGCGCATAACTAGATTATTCTAAATCTCCGCCCGCCTCCGCAAGGAGCGGGGGGGGGGCGGAGATTTTGTATTATAACACTGCGGAGGCCGCGCCGGCTCCGCCAAGGGAGGAGCGTCATGAAGATAAGCAGCAAACTCGAAGAGGCCGTCAACAGACAGATCAACGCCGAGTTCTATTCCGCCTATCTCTACCTGGGCATGGCCTCGCGCTGCACAGAGACCAACCTGAAGGGGATAGCGCACTGGTTCTACGTGCAGTCGCAGGAGGAGATGACCCACGCCGTAAAGTTCTACCGCTTTCTGCTGGACCGCGGCGGCCGCCCCGTGATGCCTGCCGTGGAGGGCGTGCGCACCGACTGGAAGGACCCGCTGGAGATGTTCCAGGCGGCCTACGAGCACGAGCAGAAGGTCACCGCCATGATAAACGGCATAGCCGACATCGCGCTGGCCGAGCGCGACCACGCCACCGCCAGCATGCTGAACTGGTTCGTCGACGAACAGGTGGAGGAGGAGGCTAACGCCTCCGAGATCGCCGAAAAGCTTAAGCTGATCGGCGCCTCCAGGGACGGGTTGTTCATGCTGGACAAGGAATTGTCCGCCCGCGTGTTCGTGGACCGCACCCAGCCCTCCGCCGGCGCCCAGGCCTGAACCGGCCGCGGAACGGCTTTTTTCGGGACCGGTGGCGTAAACCGGACTTCTTTTGTATGATTATCCCGATTATCATGACCACGGAAGGTGAACCATGCCCACGGATATAGAGATCGCCAGGACCGTAAAGCTCAGGCATATCAACGAGATCGCGGCTAAGCTCGGCGTTAGTGAGGACGACCTGGAGCATTACGGTAAGTACAAGGCCAAGCTGCCGCTCAAGCTGATAGACCTCGGGAAGGCCAAGAAGAGCAGGCTGATACTGGTTTCGGCCATCTCGCCAACTCCGGCCGGAGAGGGCAAGACCACCGTTTCTATAGGCCTGACGCTGGGTCTCAATAAGATCGGTAAGAAGACGACCGTCGTACTGCGCGAGCCGTCGCTCGGGCCGGTGTTCGGCATCAAAGGCGGCGCCACCGGCGGCGGTTACTCCCAGGTCCTGCCTATGGAGGACATTAACCTGCACTTCACCGGCGATTTTGCCGCCATAGAGAAGGCCCACAACCTGCTCTCGGCGATGATAGATAACAACATCCAGAACAAGAAGGACAACCTGGGTATAGATCCGCGCACCGTTACGTGGAAGCGCGTGATGGACATGAACGACCGCTCGCTCCGGAAGATCATCGTCGGCCTGGGCGGCACGATGAGCGGCGTGCCGCGCGAAACCGGCTTCGACATCGCCGCCGCCTCCGAGGTCATGGCCATCTTCTGCCTGTCCAACGACCTTAACCACCTCAAGGAGAAGCTGGGCAACATCTTCATAGGCTATACCTACGGCAAGAAGCCGGTCTACGCGCGCGACCTCAAGGCCAACGGCGCGATGGCCGCGCTGCTCAAGGACGCCATAAAGCCGAACCTCGTGCAGACCAGCGAAGGCACGCCCGCCATCATCCACGGCGGCCCGTTCGCCAATATCGCGCACGGCTGCAACTCCATTATCGCCACGCGCATGGGCCTTTCGCTGTCGGACTACGTCGTGACCGAGGCCGGCTTCGCCTTCGAGCTGGGCGCCGAGAAGTTTCTGGACATCAAGTGCCGTTATGCCGGGCTGTGCCCCAGCGCGGCCGTGCTGGTGGCTACCGTGCGCGCGCTCAAGTACCACGGCGGCGTGGGCCTGAAGGAACTCAACAAGCCCAACCCGGCCGCCGTCAGGAAGGGCCTAGAGAACCTGGAGAAGCACGTGGAGAACATGAAACAGTTCGAGCTTTCCCCGGTGGTCGCCGTTAACAGGTTCTCCTCCGACACCGACGAGGAGATCTCCGTGGTCAAGGCGCGCTGCGCCGAGCTTGGCGTGCCGGCGGCCGTGGCCGACGTTTGGGGCAAGGGCGGCGAGGGCGCCAGGGAGCTGGCGGAGCTGGTCTCGAAAGCGGTGGAAGCCCGCGGGACCTGCGGTTTTAAGCCGGTCTACGAGTGGGAGTGGCCCGTAGAGAAGAAGATAGAGGCCATCGCCTCCAAGATGTACGGCGCCGCGCACATAGACTATACTTCGCGCGCGAAGAAAGACCTGGAGAAGATAAATGGCCTGGGCCTGGACAAGCTGCCCGTCTGCATAGCCAAGACGCAGAAGTCGCTTTCCGACAACCCGGACCTGATAGGCCGGCCGAAGGACTTCGTCGTGACTGTGCGCGAGATAGAGATCTCCTCAGGCGCGGGCTTCGTGGTGCCTATAACCGGGGACATCATGCGCATGCCCGGCCTGCCGGAGCATCCGGCGTCGGAGAAGATAGACATAGATGCCGAGGGCAATATCACCGGGTTGTTCTGAGCCGGGAGGGGGTGGACGAATGGCCCGGGCGACCGGTTCTTTCTTCAGCCTTTTGCCGACTGAAATCAGCCCGGTTCGCGCTTTCCGGCGTCCGCGATGCCGGAAGACAATGAATCGCCGCGTGTTACGAGATAGAACTGCTTATGTCCCCTGCGGTGTCTGATGCGGGCAGGCCGGTGAACGGCGTAACCGGGGCCGTGCTGAGCGGCGGGCGCAACGCGAGGATGGGCGGGCGCAACAAGGCCCTGCTGCCGTTCTTGGGCGCGCCGCTGATAGCCAGGCCGCTCGGCGTGCTGCGCGGCGTTTTTCCGGAGACGGTGATAATCTCGAACGAGCCGGCCGCGTACGCCTCCTTTGGCGCGCGCGTAATCCCAGACGTGATAAAGGACAAAGGCCCGCTTGGCGGCCTGCACGCGGCGCTGTCCGCCGGCGGCGGCCGGGCGGTGTTCGCCGCTGCCTGCGATATGCCGTTCCTGGACGGAGCGCTGGTGCGGCGCCTGGCCCGGGACTGGCTGTCCGCCGGCGGCGGCGCCATCGTGCCGAAGGCCGGGGGGCTGCTGGAGCCGCTCTGCGCGGTCTACGGAACCGAACTGGCCGGGGCGCTCGGAGGTTTCCTGTTGAAGAATCGCGACCTGTCGGTGCGCGCCTTCCTGAGGACGGTGCCTGTCCGCGTAATAGACCTTGGAGGCGGCGCGCAGGTCCGGCGCGCCTTCGGCAATCTCAATTTTCCTGAAGACTTCGAAGGACTGGCCCGGCGCTGAGGGCCGGTTTTAGGCGCGGTTTTTGATATCATAACCGATATGGCTACGCAACAGCATCAGGGGGCCTCTGAGCTTCTCCAGAGATTAAGGAAGATACAGGAAGAGCTCGGGAAAGTTCCGGGCGGCGCTATAGCCGGATTGGCGCGGGAGCTGAAGCTCGACGAAGAGCAGGTTTACGCCGTCGCGAGCTATTATCCCGTCTTTTCCCCCGGCCAGGCGGCGTCCGGGAGGGTCCCGCGTGCGCTGGCGCTTTCGCTCGCGCAGTCCGCGGGGGAGATAGCGATATTGCCGGCTAAGGGAAGGATACTGGAGCGGTGCGGGCGAAAGCTCAAGGACTACGAGGGCTACAAAAAGGCTTTGTCGATAACGCCCGAGGAGATTATCGATCTGGTGAAGCGTTCCGGGCTCCGCGGAAGGGGAGGCGCGGGCTTCCCGGCTGCCGTAAAGTGGGAGACGGCGCGGAACGCGCTGGCGGACCAGCGCTACGTGGTCTGCAACGCGGCGGAGGGGGATATCGGGGCCTTCATGGACAGGGCGCTCCTCGAAGGCGACGTCCATTCGGTGATCGAAGGCATGGCGATCTTGGCACGGGCCATAGGCGCCAGCCGCGGCTATATTTATCTCAGGGCCGAGTACGGCGGACTTATTCCGGCCGTCGAGGCCGCGTTGGGGGAGGCGCGGGCGCTGGGCGTGCTGACGCCGGAGTTCGACGTAGAAGTGTTCTTCGCCGCGGGCATGTACGTCTGCGGGGAAGAGACCGCGCTGATCAATTCGATGGAGGGCCGGACTGGCCGGCCGCGCAATAAGCCGCCCTTCCCCGCGGAAAGCGGCCTGTGGGGAAAACCGACCGTAGTCAGCAACGTGAAGACGCTGGCGCAGGTGGCCCTTATTCTGCGGGAAGGGGTAGAACCTTTCCTGGCGGCCGGGACAGGGCGGAGCAGGGGCAGCGCAATCCTGTCGTTTACGGGGCATGCGGCTAACGTCGGGGTAGCGGAGGTCCCGATGGGCACCAGCCTGGCGGATGTAGTGCTGAAGATAGGCGGGGGCGTGGCGGGCGGAAAAAAGTTGAAAGCCGTTCAGACTGGCGGCCCCCTGGGCGGGTTTATCCCCGCGAAAGACATCGATATCCCCGTTACGTTCGAGGATTTCGCGGCGGCGGGCTCGCCTCTGGGCTCCGGCGGCCTGATCGTGATGGACGAGACCACCTGCATGGTAGCCGCGACGCGCAGCTTCATGGATTTCAACCGGGAAGAATCCTGCGGCTGGTGCGCGCCGTGCCGGCTCGGGACGGAGGAGATCCAGGCCATCCTGCGGGATATCTGCGAGGGCCGGGGCCGGGCGGCCCACCTCGGGCGCCTGCGCGCGGTGGCGGAAGCTATGGCCGCGGCCTCCTTCTGCGCTTTCGGCCAGGCGGCGCCGAATATCCTGCTGTCGGCGCTGCGGCATTATCCCGGTGAATTCGAAGAACATGTCCTGGCCAAAAAATGTTCCTGCGGCTTCTGCCGGCTGGGGGGCGGCAAATGAAGAAATTCATCCTCGACGGCAGGACGATAGAGGCCAGGGCCGGGGCGACGGTCCTCGCGGCGGCCCTGGAGGCCGGAGTTTATATCCCGCATCTTTGCCACCACCCGGACCTCAGCCCGGCCGGCCACTGCCGCCTGTGCGTGGTGGAGTGCGAGGGAAAAGGCGTACAGGCCTCCTGCCAGCTACCCGTGAGCGAGGGCCTGAAGGTCCGCACCGATACGCCCAGGGTCCGGGCGGCCCGTAAGACGGCCCTCGAACTGACGCTCTCCGTGCACGACCGGCGGGACCTGAGCCCGGCCCTGAAAAAAGCCGCCGCCGCGGTCGGGCTGGACCTTTCCGCGCTCCCCGCCGCCGGCGCAGTTTCAATGGGCCGCGGGACAGACGAGAGCAACCCTTTTTTTATGCTGGACCGCGACAAATGCGTCCTGTGCGGCGTCTGCGTGCGCACCTGCGACGAACTGGTCGGCGCGCACGCGCTCGAATTCATCGGGCGGGGGCAGGACATCTGCATCGCTCCGACCGGCGAGCGGCCCTTCCTGGAGTCTAACTGCGAATCCTGCGGGGAATGCGTCTCGCGCTGCCCGGCGGGGGCCTTGAAGGACAGGGAAACCCGGCAGCCACGGAAAGAAGTGAAGACCGTCTGCGCGTTCTGCGGCGTCGGCTGTTCCCTGTACCTGGGGGTCGTCGGCGGGGAAGTGATCTCTGCCAGGGCCGACCGGGAGAGTTCCGTTAACGGCGGAAAGCTCTGCGTCAAAGGGCGTTATGGCAACGCTTTCGTGAACAGCCCCGAGCGCCTGACCTCGCCGCTCATCAGGAAGAACGGCGAATTCGTGAAAGCCGGCTGGGACGAGGTCCTCGCGCTGGTCGCAGAAAAGTTCTCGCAGGCCAAAGGGGATGCGTTCGCCGCCATCGGCTCGTCGCGGGCCGTGAACGAAGAGATCTACGTGATGCAGAAATTCGCCAGGGCCGCTATGGGCACTAACAACGTGGACAATTGCGCCCGGCTGTGCCACGCCCCGACGATGGCCGGGCTGACGCGGTCCTTCGGGACGGCCGGCGGCACCGCGCCGCTCTCCGACCTGGATTCCTCGCGCTGCATCCTGGTCGTCGGTTCCAACACGACGGCGGCCCATACCGTGGCCGGAGGGCGCATCAGGCAGGCGGCGAAAAAGGGAAAACTCATCGTGATAGACCCGAGGCGGATCCCGCTGGCGAAAAGGGCCGACCTCTGGCTGCCGGTCAAGTCGGGAACGGACGTGGCCCTGCTGATGGGGATGTGCCGCGTGATCCTGGAGGAGAACCTCCACGACGCCTCGTTCGTGGAGTCGCGCACGGAAGGCTTCGCGGAATTCAGGCGGGCGCTGGCGGCTTTCGACCTGGATACGGTCGAAAGGCTGACGACGGTCCCGAAGGAGTTGATAGCGCGCGCGGCGCGGTTGATTGCCACGGTCAAGCCGGCGACCATCGTGTACTCGCTGGGCATCACGGAGCACACCCACGGCGTCGACAACGTGCTGGCCGTTGCCAACCTCGCCCTGCTCACCGGGAACGTGGGGAGGGAGATCGGCGGCGTGATGCCGATGCGCGGGCAGAACAACGTGCAGGGCGCCGGCGACATGGGCTGCCAGCCGGCGAGCTTTCCCGGCTC
>JAJYJH010000030.1 GCA_021789695.1 bacterium
CGGCTGGGCGTACTACAACGACCCGACCGTGGCCTCCAACTGGGGCAACTTCGTGGTCAGCTGCACGCACGAGGACATAAAGGGCAGGGACAGCACGACTATCGACACCCCCTGGTCGACCTTCTAACAAAAGGCCGCCCGGCAAAACCCCGCGCTTCACGGCGCGGGGTTTTTTTATCGCCGGGCAATTGTTAAAATATAACCAATGACGGTATTCCTCTCTTTCCTGTTCGGGCTAATCTTCGGCAGCTTCCTGAACGTCTGCATCGCCCGCCTTCCAAAGGACGAATCCATAGTTTTCCCGCCTTCCCGCTGTCCCAAGTGCGGCACGCCTATAAAGTTCTATGACAACATCCCGGTGATAAGCTACCTGGCCCTAAGGGGGCGCTGCCGCGCCTGCGGCCGCCCTATCTCCCCTAAATATCCCTTCATAGAGCTGCTGACCGGTGCCGTCACCGCGCTTTTTGTGCATAAGTGGCTGGGCAGCCCGGCCTGGCTGGCGGTGAGCCTTCTTTCCGCCTACGTCCTGATAGTAGTCAGCGTGATAGATTTCGAGACTATGCTGATTTCCGACGCTTTCTCGCTGGCGCTTTTCATCCTCGGCCTTGCCGGCAGCCTGGTCAACCCGTTCTTCGCCGGCGGCTGGGCCGCGCGTCTGGGCGCGGCGGCCGGCGGCGCCGCGGCGGGCGCCGGCTTTATCTGGGTGCTGGCCCTGCTGGGCAAGTTCCTCTATAAAAGGGACGCCGTGGGCGAGGGCGATATCTTTCTGATGGGGGGGATAGGGGCGCTCTGCGGCTGGCAGGGAGTGATGACTGCATTAATCATGGCCTCGTTCTTTGGTTCTGTCTACGGCCTTTCCCTGCTGCTGCTCAAGCGGGCGGGGCGGGTGTCCCAGATGCCGTTCGGTCCTTTCCTCGCCCTCGGGGCGCTGGTCAACCTGTACCATCTGGTGCGTCCGGAAGCCTTCTTTATCCAGTTACCCTTCTGAGCGCGCCGGTTTTCACGGCTTAATTTTGGCAAAGATAATTTTTTTGCTATACTATTTCTCCGAAGTAGAGGCTCTTTGTCATTGGTTGGGTGGCTGAGCGGTCAAAAGCAACGGTCTGTAAAACCGTCGGGCTACGCCCTACATAGGTTCGAATCCTATCCCAACCATACTTCAACCCGATTTAAATGCGCGGGTGGCGGAACTGGCAGACGCGCACGGCTCAGGACCGTGTGGCCGAAAGGCCTTATGGGTTCAACTCCCTTCCCGCGCATTAATTTAGGCCGCAGCTTAACGCTGCGGCCTTTTTTTACGCGCGCGGGGCCAGGCAGTCAGCTCCCCGCCGCGCCGGAAAAATAGTATAATGGAGATATTAATAATTCTAATACTTGGCTGCCGGGCCGGCCTTCGCCCCGGAGATTAAAGGAAAACCATGTGCCTCGCCGTCCCGGGTAAGATAACGTCCCTGCAGGGTCTGAGCGCCGAAGTGGATTTCAACGGCGTGAAGCGCCGGGTCTCGCTGGACTTGGTGCCGGAGGCCGGGAAGAACGACTACGTGCTGGTGCACGCCGGTTTTGCCATCCAAGTGCTGGAGCCTCGCGAGGCCGAGGAAACCCTGAAAATCTTCGGGGAGATTTACGGCAAGGACCATACCGACGCCTCAGGCCCGCTGGGGCACAACAGGCCATGAAAGCGCGCTCCTCCGACGGCTTCTCGTCTTCGCTCTGGCGCAATCCCGAACTGGCCGCCTCGGCCGTCTCCGAAATGCGCAGGCTCGCCGCCGAGGCCGCCTCTAAGACCGGCGGCCAAGTGAACTTCATGGAGGTCTGCGGTACGCACACCATGGCCATAGCGGCCAGCGGCATGCGCCGCCTCTTCCCCGGGGAACTGCGCATGCTCTCCGGCCCGGGCTGCCCGGTCTGCGTCACCTCGCAGGGGGATATCGACCGCGTGCTGGCCCTGGCCTCCGTCCCCGGGGTGATAATAACCACCTTCGGGGATATGCTAAAGGTGAAAGGCTCCGGGGGGCTTGACCTGCACGCCATGCGCGCGCTCGGCTCGGACGTGCGCGTGGTGTACTCACCGCTGGACGCGGTGGCGCTGGCCGAGGCCGAGCCCTCCCGCCAGGTGGTCTTCCTCGGCGTAGGTTTCGAGACCACCGCTCCCGTGATCGCCGGGACCGTCAAGCGCGTTAAAAAATCAGGACTTAAGAACTTTTCCTCCACGGCCTTCTTCAAGCTGGTCCCGCCGGCGCTGGAGCTGCTGCTCCGCGACCCGGAGAACAGGATACACGGCTTCATGTTGCCTGGGCACGTCAGCGCCATCATAGGCCTGGAGCCGTACCGTTTCGTGGCGGAGAAATACCGCGTCCCCTGCGTGGTCACGGGTTTCGAGCCGCTGGACATCCTCTCCGGTATCAACATGCTGCTCCGGCAGATCGTAGCCGGGAAGCCCGCAGTGGAGGACGAATATTTTCGCGCTGTGCCCCCGGAGGGGAACCCTGCCGCCCGCGGGCTGATGGAGGAGGTCTTTACCGTCGTCCCGGCCTCCTGGCGGGCCATCGGCACGGTCAAGGATACCGGCTTGGGCTTCTCCAGGGCCTACGAGTATTTCGACGCTGTGAAACGTTTCAAAATCCCCTATTCCGAAGCCACCGAGCCCAGGGGCTGCCTCTGCGGCAAGATCCTCCTCGGCAAGGCTCTCCCGCCGGACTGCCCTCTCTTCGGCAAGGCCTGTACGCCGTCTTCGGCAGTGGGCCCTTGCATGGTTTCCTCTGAGGGGGCCTGCGCGGCGTGGTTCAAGTACGGAGGCTGATATGAACATAGAGACACTAAAGGTCTTCCGCGACCTCACGGATACCGGCAGTTTCTCCAAGACGGCCGAGATGAACTACATCTCGCAATCCGCTGTCAGCCAGCAGATAAAGAAACTGGAACTGGTGCTCAGGTGCCGGCTCTATCACCGTCAGGCCGGCAAGATTACTCTCACCCCGTGCGGAGAGAAATTCTACGACGCCGCCAGGAAGGTTTCGACCGTATACGACGGGGCGCTAAAGAGCATCCGCGAACTTTCCGCGCCTGGGCGCTCGGACGAGATAAAGATCTCCACCATCTACAGCGCCGGCCTCTACATCATCCAGAACTACATCAAACAGTTCCTTTCACAGAACCCCGGCTCCAAGGTGAGCGTGGCCTACCGGCAGTTCTCGCAGATTTATTCCGACGTGGTATCCGGCAAGGCGGACTTCGGTTTCCTGGCCTGCCCCTACAAAAGGTCCGCCGGCCTGGCCATGCTCCCTGTCGCCCACGACGAGATGGCGTTGATTGCCGGCTCCTCCTCGCCGCTGGCGGGGCGTAAGTCCGTCAGCGTGCGCGACCTGGAGGACATGGACTTCATCTTCTTCGACAAGGCTTTCCCGTCCAGGCGCTATATCGACTCCTTCCTGCGCCGCTACGGCGTCAGGCCGCGCGTAAAAATGGAGCTCGACAATATCGAGACCATAAAGACGGCGGTGGCATCCGGCGCCGGCGTCTCGCTGCTGCCGCGCACGGCGATTCGCGACGACGAGAACGGTATCAGCCTGCACGCGCTGAAGATTTCCGACGCCGAGTTCCTGCGTCCTATCTACCTGGTCTATCGCCGCTCGCAGAAACTCTCTCTCTCGGCGCGCAGATTCATGTCGATCTTCGAAAATATTAAAAGGACCGGGGGAAAACCATGAAGCCGGTCCCGGGAAAAATCGTTCTGGCCCACGGGAGCGGCGGCAGGCTCAGCCGCGAGCTGGTGGAGAGCGTTTTCTTGAAGGCTTTTTCCAACCCGGCCCTGGCCCCGCTGGAGGATTCCGCCGAGGTCCGCATTCCCGGCGCCACCCTGGCCTTTACTACCGACTCCTACGTGGTCACGCCTGTGGAGTTCCCGGGGGCGGATATCGGCCGCGTCGCCGTCTGCGGCACCGTCAATGACCTGTCCGTCAAGGGCGCCCGTCCGTTGGCCCTTTCCGCGGGCTTCATCCTGGAGGAGGGCTTTTCCGGAAAGATGCTGGCCCGGATAGTTTCTTCCATGCGCCGCGCGGCCGACGAGGCCGGAGTCAAGATCGTGACCGGGGACACCAAGGTGGTGGAGAGGGGAAAGGCCGACGGCGTCTTCATAAATACTGCCGGCGTGGGGCTAATTCCCAAAGGCCGCAGGCTTTCGTCCGCCGCGGTGCGCCCCGGCGACGTCGTCATCGTCAGCGGCAGCCTGGCCGACCACGGCGTGGCGGTCATGAACGCCCGCGACCGGCTGGGGCTGGAAAGCTCCATAAAGAGCGACGCCGCTCCGCTCAACGGCCTCGCCGAGGCCGCGCTGAAGGTCCCCGGAGTCCGCGCTATGCGCGACATCACACGCGGCGGCCTGGCCACCGTGCTCAACGAGGTCTCCGCCGCCTGCGGCCTCACCGCCGAGGTGGACGAGGACTCCGTGCCCGTTTCCGTTCCCGCCAGGAACGCCTGCGCCCTGCTGGGACTCGACCCGCTGTACGTGGCCAACGAGGGCAAGCTCGCCGTCTTCGTCTCTCCGGAAGCCGCGCCGCGCGCGTTGAAGGCGATGCGCGCGCATCGCTACGGGAGCGCCGCCGCCATAGTGGGGCGCATGTTGAAGGAAAAAAAGCCGCAGGTGCGCCTGAACACCTCCATCGGCGGCGCGCGCGTGATGCTGATGCTGGAAGGCGAGCAACTGCCGCGCATCTGCTGAGTACGTTTCGCTCTCTCCCGCCGCCGCGGGACGGCTCCAGGCGGCGTACCCGCACGGTATGACAATGTCTCCCTTGGTAAGGAAAAAAATACTGGTCAAAGGCGTCGTGCAGGGCGTCGGCTTCCGCCCGCACGTCTACAAGCTGGCGGCCGAGTATTCGCTTTCCGGCTGGGTGCGCAACGACGCCTCCGGAGTCACGATAGAGGCGGAAGGCCCAGCGCCAGACGTGGAGGCCTTCACGAAGGACCTCTCCCTGCGGCGCCCGCCAGCCTCCCGCGTGGACTCGGTTTCTGCCTCGGTCGTCACGCCCTCTGGCGGCGCGGGCTTCTCTATAGTCAAAAGCGGCGGCAAGGTCCCGGCCGCGGCCATCATCCCGGCGGACCTGGCTCTCTGCGGGGACTGCCGCAGGGAACTGCTGGACGCTTCCGACCGCCGTTACCTCTACCCTTTCACCAACTGCACCAATTGCGGGCCGCGCTATACCATCGTGAAGGATGTCCCCTACGACAGGCCGGCCACCACGATGGCCCCGTTCAAGATGTGTCCCGCCTGCCGGCGGGAGTACGCGGACCCGCTGGACCGGCGCTTCCATGCCCAGCCCAACGCCTGCCCGGTTTGCGGCCCGTCGGTGGAACTGCTGTACGGGGAAAAGACCCTGCGGGGCCTGCCGGCGCTGGAACGCGCCGCCGGGCTGCTGCTCTCGGGGCGGGTCGGCGCCCTGCAGAGCCTCGGCGGCTTCCACCTGGCCTGCCGGGCCGACAGGCCGGCCTCCATGGCGCGCCTGCGCGTTGCCAAGATGCGCCCTCACAAGCCTTTCGCGCTGATGTTCCCTTCGGCGGCGGCCGCCGCAGGGGTCTGCTTCGTTTCGCGCGCCGAGAAGGCCGCTTTGGCCTCTCCGGAGGCCCCGGTAGTGATGCTGCTCCGCCGCTCCCCTCGCTACGCCCACGCCGCGCCGGGGCTCTCCAGCCTGGGCGTCATGCTGCCCTACACGCCGCTGCACACGGCCCTTTTCTCCCTGCTGGCACGCCGGGGCTTCAGCGGCCCGCTGGTAATGACCTCCGGCAACTTCCGCGACGAGCCCATCTGCAGGGACCGGGCCGAGGTGGAGGCCCGTCTCTCCGGAGTGGCCTCCTTCGTGCTGCACCACGACAGGCCCATACACAACCGCCTGGACGATAGCGTGGTCTTCCGCGCGGCCGGCGAACTGCGGCTGGCGCGCCGAGCCCGCGGCTTCGTGCCGGGCGCCGTAAAGCTGCCGTCCGGCAAGACGCCGGTGCTGGCCTGCGGCGCGGACCTGAAGAACGCCTTCTGCCTGACCCGCGGCGCCGAGGCCTTCCTGTCCCAGCACATCGGCGACCTTTCGGAGCGGCTGAACCAGGATTTTTTCCACGCTACCCTGGTCAACATGAAGCGTCTGCTGAGGGTTTCCCCGGCGGCGATAGCGCACGATCTGCACCCGGATTACGCCTCCACCGCCATAGCGCGCTCCCTCCCCGGCCGCAAGCTGGCCGTGCAGCACCACGCGGCTCACGCCCTCAGCGTGGCCGCCGAGCACGGCGTGGCCGGCCCGTTCCTCGGCGTCGCGTTCGACGGGACAGGCTACGGCGCGGACGGCCGCATCTGGGGCTCCGAGTTCCTGGAATTTTCCGGCCGCACCTGGCGCCGCGCCGCGCACTTCGCCTATTTCGCGCTGCCGGGCGGCGACGCCGCCGCCCTGGAGCTCTGGCGCCCGGCCCTCTCGCTGGTCAGGTCCGCGTTCGGTCCCTCCTGGCGCAAGGAGGCCGGCCGCCTCTTCTCCTGCGTCGGTAAGTCCCGGCTTGACACCGTGGAGAGAATGCTCGTCTCCGGCCTTAACTGCCAGCTCACTTCCAGCATGGGGCGGCTTTTTGACGCTTTCAGTTTCATAGCCGGCGTCCGCTCTAAGGCCACCTACGAGGCCCAGGGCCCCATGGAAATGGAGAGCCTGCTGCCGGGACGGGTTTCTGGCCGCGGTTACCCTTTCGTCCTCTCCGGCCAGGCCCCTGCCGTGATAGATTCCCGCCCCGCCGTAAGGGCCGCAGTGGCGGACAGGCTGGCCGGCAGGACGCCGACCTATATCTCCGCGCGTTTCCACGCGGGGCTCGCGGCAGCGGCCGTCTCTGCGGCCTCAGCGCTGGCCTCGTCCCGCGGCATCTCCGTGATCTGTCTCTCCGGCGGGGTGTTCCAGAACCGCGTCCTGCTTGAGGCCGTATCTGCCGGTCTTTCCAGGCGCGGTTTCAGGGTCCTTTCCAACAGCAAGGTCCCTGCCAACGATGGGGGAATAGCCCTGGGCCAGGCCTGGTACGCGCTGAAGGGCTACAGGCAAATCCACTCCGGTCACGATGCGGCCGCCAGTCCCGGCCTGGGCTAAACTGCTATAATCCAAATGTCCCGGCGGAGGAATCCGGTAGGAATCCGGAGCTGCCCCGCAACGGTGAAGTCCGCTGAAAAGCGGAACTAGCCCGGTCTACCGCCAGGATGCCGCAACCGCGAGGGCCGGAAAACCGCCTCCTGCAAGAGGATGGCCCTTCCTTCGCGGAGCGGCCTCTTCGCGGGAGGAAAAATGAGAACTCTGTTCCTGTCTTGCCTGCTGTTCCTTTCTGCTTCGGAACTTCATTCCCTGGAAAACAACGGCGCCGATGTCTTCTTCTCGGTTTCCCGCGCGCCGGGCTGTCGCTGCCTGTCTCCGGCCGACGCCCAGACGCTGGACTTGCCCGCGGTGGAGGAGGCCGGGGCCGGCTCCGCGGCCGACCTGCTGGACCAGGGCGCGCTTCCCTACGTACGCAGGCTCAACGGACCCTCGGGCCTGGCCACAGTCTCGCTGCGGGGCTTCCAGGCCAAGCAGACCGCCGTGTTTCTCGACGACGTGCGCCTGCCACCGGACATAACCGGTACCGTGGACCTGTCGGTGCTGCCCGCCGCGGGCCTCGGACGGGCTGAGATATTGCCAGGCGCCGCCTCCTCGCTGTACGGGCCCGACGCCGAAGGGGGCGTGGTGCAGCTCTTCACCCGGCGCCTTTCCCCCGGGGCCAGGCTGGCCGAGGCCGGCGCCGACGCCGGTTCTTACGGAACGCGCGACGAGTTTGTGAAGGCCGGGGCTTCTGGCCGCGCTGGCGATATTTTCGTAGCGGGAACCTCGGGGTACACCGCCGGCTTCCAGCAGAACTCCGCCGTCGCCAAGAACTCGGCCTCCGGCAGGGCCACCCTGGGCCTGGGCGGGGCCGGCACGCTGGAGGTCACGGCCCTCTTCTCGCGGCTGCACACGGGGCTGCCTTCCGGCACGCCGGTGCCGGTCTCGGAGTGGAATGGCTCGGCGGAAAGGCGCGCCAATTCCCTTACCGACTGGCAGACCTCCAGCCGTGGTTTCCTGGCCGCCTCCTGGAACGGCGGCTCCGGGAACCTGAAGCTGAGAGCTGACGCCTCCTTGTCCTCCAACAGGATAAACGCGTTCCAGTACGGTGCTTTGGACGGGGCTACTGTCACCGACAGGGGCCTTTCGGCCAGGGCCACGCTCTACGGTTCTTCTGTCATCGGAGCGGAAAGCGGGCTCTCGAGCCTGGGTTCCGGCACTTACGGGGACCATGGGATAAGCTCTTTCGGGTTCTTCGCGCAGACCGCGTTGGAGCCTGCGCGCGGTCTCCAGGTCACGCCCTCTGCGCGTCTGGACAGGAGCGGCGTCTACGCCGCCCGCCTCAGCCCTAAGCTTTCTGTCGTATACGTCCCCGACGAAAAATGGAAATTCTCGGTCTCGGCCGGCGCAGGCTTCCAGCCGCCCACCTTCGCCGACCTCTACAACCCGTGGGCCGCGCCGGCGCCCGGGCTAAAGCCGGAGACCAGCATGAACTACTCGGTCGGGCTGGATTACGGCTCCCCGGCCGGCTGGCGCGCGGGGCTGAGCGGCTACTATTGCCGCGTGAGGGACCGCATAACGCTGGACCCGGTCACCTGGGGCGCGGAGAACCTGTCCTCGGCGTACAACTACGGGCTTGAGGCGCGCTTCGGCTGGGCCTCCGGCCCGCTGCAGGCCTCTGCCGCCTACGAGCGCGCCGTCAGCATGGCCAGGAACGGCGGCGGGCCGTACGCGCTCCTCAACTTCAGTCCGCGGGACAGGTCCAGCGTCTCGGCCGCGGCGTCCTTTGGAGCCTGGCGCGCCTCCGCCGGCGGGCGCGGGGTCTCGGAACAGTACACGGGGCTCGGCCACGGCGGCCTGCGCCTGCCGGAGTACTGGGTGTTCGGCGCCAGGCTCTCGCGGAAGGCTGGGCCCGCGGAGTTCTGGGCCGGGGTGGACAATATTTTTAACAGGCACTACGCGGAAACCGCCGACGTTTTCAACGGCTGGTTCCCGCAGCCGGGCCGCACCTGGTCTGCCGGGGTGACGATGCGCCTGCTCTAGCCCCGCGGGTTTGACGCGTCGGTCGGCAAAGTGTTACTATTCAGATAAAGGTAACACATGAAAGACAGGCTCGTCAGGTTCGGAGTCTCACTGGAGGGGGAACTCCTCCGCCGTTTCGACGCCCACATAGGCGGCGAGGGCTACGGCAATCGCTCCAAGGCCATCGCCGACCTCATCCGCAAGGAGTTCGTGGCAGATTCCTTCTCCAAGGGCGGCCCGGTGGCCGGTGCTGTCACTATCGTCTACGATCACCACCGGCGCGAGGTCGTCAACCGGCTGCTGGGCATCCAGCATGACCACGGCGGCATCATCATCTCCGCCCAGCATGTGCACCTGGACCATGACAACTGTCTGGAGATTATAGCGGTCAAGGGACCCGGCGCCAGGGTGAAGGCGCTGGCCGACGTGCTGAAGTCCGTGAAGGGCGTCAAGCACTCCACGCTTAGCGTGACCTGCACCGGCAGGTAGATTTTTTTTGCGCTATGGTAGCACGAAATATAAAAATGTGCCAAAACGTGGCGTGCGCGGAGGGATGATATGCACATGGCTGACGCTTTGATATCCCCGGCGGTCGGCGGTACGATGTGGGCCGCCGCGGGCGCCCTCATCGCCTACAGCGCCGGGAAAGTGGGCGATGAAGCCGACGAGCGTAAGGTGCCCCTGATGGGCGTGCTGGGCGCTTTCGTCTTCGCCGCTCAGATGATGAACTTCACGATTCCGGGCACCGGTTCCAGCGGCCACATGGTGGGAGGGCTGCTGCTGGCCATCCTGCTGGGTCCTTACGCCGGTTTCCTGGTGCTGGCTTCTGTGCTCACCGTGCAGGCGCTGTTCTTCGCCGACGGCGGCTTGCTGGCGCTGGGCTGCAACATCGTGAACATGGGTTTTTTTACCTGTTTCGCGGCCTACCCGCTCTACAGGTGGCTGGCCGGGGACGACTCCCGGAAGGGCCGGATCCTGGCGGCGGCCACCGCCGCCGCTGCCTTCTCAATGGCGCTGGGCGCATCCGGCGTAGTGGCGGATACGGTGCTTTCCGGTGTCTCGGAGCTGCCGCTGGGCACCTTCGCACTGCTGATGGTCCCCATACACCTTATAATAGGCTTGGCGGAGGGCGTAATAACCGCGGGCGTGGTTTCTTTCGTGGTGAAGGCGCGCCCGGAACTGCTGAGGCAGGCAAATCCCGCGCCGGCCGCCATGAGCCTGCGCCGGCTGCTGCTGGTCTTCGCCGCGGCCGCCGCCGTCACCGGCGGAGCGTTGAGCTGGTTCGCCTCGCGGGCCCCGGAGCGCATGGACAGCGCCATGCCGGCCATGCGGCCTTTCTCAGCCGCGCGGCCCGGCTCGCTCAGGGCCTTTCTCGCCGGCTTGCAGGAGAGGACCTCCTTCCTGCCCGATTACGGCTTCCGCAAACCCGCCGAGGCCGCGCCTGTAGTTGAGGGCTCCCGGTGGCCGTCGGTGGAGGGCGCCACCACCCTCTCGGGGCTGGTCGGCGGGCTTTTAACGCTGCTCCTGGCCGGGCTGGCCGGCCTTGCGCTGCGCCGCCGCCAGCGCGCGCCCGGGGCGTGAACATGCCGGCCGCGCCCGCCGGCTGCGCCGACATCGGCTACATGGACTCGCTGGCCGCGGGCGGCAGCGCGCTGCACCGCCTCGACCCGCGCGCCAAACTGCTGGCCACGCTGGCCTTCCTCGCCGCCGTAGTCTCGTTCGACCGCTACCAGATCTCGGCGCTGATCCCGTTCTCACTTTACCCGGTATTCCTGATTGCGGCCGGCGGCCTGCCGCCTGGCTACCTGCTGCGCAAGGCCCTGCTGGTCTCTCCCTTTGCCGTGCTGCTGGGCGCGCTGAACCCTCTTCTGGACTCCCACGTCATGCTGCGGCTGGGACCGCTGGCCGTTTCTGGCGGCTGGGTTTCCTTCGCTTCCATAATCCTGCGCTTCCTGCTCACCGTGCTGGCGGCCCTGGCCCTGCTGGCCCTGACCGGAATGAACGGCGTCTGCGAGAGCCTCTCGCGTCTCGGGCTGCCCAGGCCCTTCGTAGTGCAGTTGCTCTTCCTCAACCGCTACCTGTTGACCCTCTCCGCCGAAGCGGCCTCCATGTCGCGGGCGCGCGCGCTGCGCGGCGCAGGCGCCAGGCTGCGCCCCGCCGTCTTCGCGCAGATAGCAGGGCACCTGCTGCTGCGCACGCTGGACAGGGCCGAACGCGTTTACCGCGCTATGGTGTGCCGCGGCTTTGACGGGAGAGTGCGCGCGGCGCGTTTCCCCGGCGCCGGGCGGGAAGAGTTAGTCTTCGTCGCCGGCTGGACCGCGTTTTTCGTTTTTTTCAGGCTGGTAAACGTGCCGCTATTGCTGGGCCGCCTGCTGACGGGACATCTATGACCGAGAATATTGTAGAGGCCAAGGAACTGAGTTATTCGTACCCAGACGGGCACCGCGCGCTGGAGAAGGTCTCTTTCTCCGTGGCCGCCGGCGAATCCGTGGCGCTGGCGGGCGAGAACGGCGCCGGCAAGTCCACGCTGCTGCAGCACCTGACGGGCTGCCTGTTACCCTCTTCAGGGGCGCTGCGCGTGGCCGGCCTGAGCGTGGAGAAGAGGAACCTGCCGGCCGTCCGGCGCGCCGTCGGTATGCTCTTCCAGAACCCGGACGACCAGCTCTTCATGCCCACGGTCTTCGAGGACGTCGCCTTTGGCCTGCTGAACGCCGGCGTGCCCGAGAGCGGCCTGGAGCCGCGCGTCATGCGCGCGCTGGAGACGGTGGGGGCCGCACATCTGCGTTCGCGCCCGCCTTACCGCCTGTCGCAGGGCGAGAAACGCGCCGCAGCCATAGCCGGCGTGCTGGCCCTGGAGCCAGAAGTGCTGGTGATGGACGAGCCCACCTCCGGCCTGGACCCGCTTTCGCGCCGCCGCCTCATCGGCCTGCTCGGCACTTTCCCGCATGCCAAGATCATCGCCACGCACGACCTGGACTTCGCATCAGAGGTCTGCTCCCGCGCCATAGTCATCCACAAGGGTCGCGTCACCGGCGATGGCCCCGCCTCTGATATCTTCCGCGACGCCGCCCTGCTCGGGCGCAGCAATTTGGAAGTCCCGCTTTCCGTCGCCTCCCGCCGCGGCTGACCCATCCACCGCTTCCCTTCTTCCGCCATCCGGAGTATAATACGCTATGGGGGGGGTATGAGGCTATTCCTTTTGACTGCCGCGGCCGTGCTGGCCCTGTCGGGCACCGCCGGCGCGTATAATCCTCTTACCGGGGAGGACGCGCGTTTGCTTGGCAAGGACGGCAGGCAGATGCAGGGCTGGCTCGACTATACCACTTCGCGGAAGGGCCCGGACCGCTACGCCACCGACGCCTACGCCGAGCTGACCTACGGCCTTTTCGGGAGGCTGAACCTCCAGGTCACTGTTCCCTGGCATGGCTGGAACGCCGGCGGCATCTCGGAAAGCGGCCTGGGCGACGTGCGGCTGGAGGCCAAGTTCGGTTGTGACTGCCGCCGCGGCTGGGACCTGGCGCTGAAACCCGGCTTCTCGCTGCCGGCCGGCGACGAAGCCAGGAGCCTGGGGGCCGGCAAAGGCGGCCTCTGGCTTTACGGGATAGCCAGCCGCGGCTCAGGGCCCTGGCTCTTCATCCTGAACGGGGGATATATGTTCAACCGCAATACCCTCGACGAGCGCCTCCACCTCCTCAAGCTCTCCGGCGCGGCAGAGCTGCGCGTGCTGCCGGAACTGGCGGCCACCGTCTCACTCTCCGGCGGCACGGACACCGACAAGAGCGTCTACGTCTGGCCTGTGGTCTCCACGTTCGGGGCCGTCTGGACCCCGTACGGGACGCTGGACGCATACGCCGGGGTCCAGCTGGGACTCACGGCGCCGGCGCCGGCGCTGGGCGTCGTAGCCGGGCTGGCGCTCAGGATCTAGGCCGCACGCAGGTTTGCTAGAATCTAGCGGGGCCGGCCCGGCCGACCGCAAGCGCCCCGCCTATGCTTACACCTTCGTTCAAGCAATCGCTGTCGCAGGCCTTGGAGAGGCGCAAGCCGCTTTTCGAGGCGTTGAGGGCGGAAGGGACCGACTGCTTCCGCCTCTACCACGGCACGGCCGAAGGCCTGCCAGGCCTCACGATAGACCGCTATGGCGGGCTGGTGCTGGCCCAGACCTTCCGCGAGCCGTTGGCCCCGGAGGAACTCCCTGTCCTTGAGGCAACGCTGCGCGAGGCGCTGCCTCAGACTTTCGCCTTCGCCTGGAACCACCGCGGCAAGAAGCCGGGCGAGCCATTCGAAAAATGGCACAGGCCCGCCCCGGAAGCGCTGGAGGAGTTCGTCTGCTCCGAGGGCGGGCTAAAGTACTTGGTGCGGGCTCGCCACCGCGGCATCGACCCCTGGCTTTTCCTTGACCTGCGCGCGGCGCGCCGCTTCGTCCGCGCCGATTCGAAAGGGCTCTGCGTGCTGAACCTCTTCGCCTACACCTGCGGCGTGGGCGTCTGCGCAGCGGCCGGCGGGGCCTCCGAGGTCTGGAACGTGGACTTCGCCTCGTCCAGCCTGGAGGTCGGCACCAGGAACGCGCGGCTCAACGGCGTCCCGGCGGACAAGTTCAAGACCCTTAACGAGGACTGCCTGATCGCGGCGCGGCAGCTTGCCGGCCTGCCCGTCGGCGGACGCCATGGGCAGAAACTGCGCTACACCAGACTCGAGCCGCGCCAGTTCGACCTGGTCTTCCTCGACCCGCCGGCCTGGGCCAAGGGCCCGCTGGCCTCCGTCGATCTGGTGCGCGACTACCCCGGCCTCTTTAAGCCGGCCGTCCTCGCCGCCAGGCCCGGCGGCCGGGTGATAGCAGCCAATAATGTGGGCTCGGTCGGTTACGCCGAGTGGGAGGCGGTCCTGAGGCGCTGTGCGGCCAAGGCCGGACGCCCGCTCAGGAGCGTGACGCGCCTGCTGCCCGACCCGGACTTCCCTTCCTTCGACGGCAACCCGCCGCTCAAGATAGCCGTTTGCGAGGTCTAGCCGTTCTTCCCGCCCTCCTGCCTGCCGCGGGTTTCGACCGTCTTTTCCAGGCTATGGGCTGATTAATGATGTTTTGGCCAAAGAAAATTATTTTGGTGCCACGCCTGACGCGCGTTAAGCTTCAATCATTTCGAATCCCGTCGATGTCTGGACAGCGGGATACAAACTCCGTGTTTTACGGCGTCCCCACCGTAAATCTATTGCAAAACGCCTGCCGGCTGCCGGCGCAGATCCTTGATGTCGCGCAGGGGCGGCGCGCCGAACTGGCGGCTGTACTCGCGGCTGAACTGCGACGGACTCTCGTAGCCAACTTCCATCGCCGCGGTGGCCGCGTCCAATTTTTCCGTCAGCATCAGGCGGCGGGCCTCGTTTAGGCGCAGCCACTTCTGGTAGCGCAGCGGACTCATGGCGGTAAGAGCGCGGAAATGGTGGTGGAAGGTGGACGGGCTCATATAGACCTGCGCCGCCAGGTTCTCTATGCGCAGCGGCTTGTTGTAGTTGCCCTTCAGCCAGTCTATGGCCTGGGCCACCTGGTTGCCCTGGCTGCCGGCGCTGGCTATCTGGCGCAGGCGCGCGCCCTGGTCGCCGGTCAGCAGGCGGTAGAGGATCTCGCGCCTGAGCAGCGGGGCGAGGACCGGAATGTCTTTAGGCTCCCTGGTCAGGTCCAGCAGACGCTGGAACGCCGTAAGCAGCGGCAGCGTGATCTCGCCGGTGGCTATACCCCGGCCGGACTGCTCGCGGGGCGGCGGCAGTTTGCTGTCCACCATCAGTCGGGATACTTCGCGCAGATCAAGTTTTAATACAAGGCCCAGGTAGGGCTTTTGGGGGCTGGCCTCGGCTATCTTGACCATGGTCGGCATATCGATGGCCGTTATAAGGAAGTGGCGCGCGTCGTAGGTATAAGCCCTGCCGCCGGAGACGGCCTGCTTGGCGCCCTGGGCCACCACGCAGACGCAGGGCTCGTACATTCCGCTGTAGGGCTCGGTCACCGCGGTGCGGCGGTACAGGCTCAGGCCGGGTACGGCGGTGGCGATATGCTCCTGCTGTCCGGATAATAGGGCAATATCCCTGCCGAGGGCGCTTCTCGCGGCTTCCATGTCCGCCTCGGCGAAAACCCGCTTGTTCGCATTCTTAGGCATAAAGTGTCTCCTCGATAATATCGTAACACCCGCGGCCGTGTTTGGCAATACGTTCCTGCCCACATCGGCAGGATTAGGCAAAAAATAGGCAGGAACGCTATACCCTTCCGGACATAGCCGGAGCTATGATATAGGTGCAGCAGGAACCAGAGGATGCCATATGGTTGAAAAAGTGCTAGTGTTATCCGGAAGCCCGGAGAAAAGGGGAAACCCGGGTTTGCTTAGCGCACGGTTCATGCCGTCCGCGAAGGAGTCCTGCCACCAGGCCGACAAGGTTTTCCTGCGGGATAAAAAAATGCTGCGCCGGCGTTCGGAGTATGGGCGATGCCAGGTGGCGCGCCGCTATATGCAGGCGTGTGGGACGGGAAAGTAAGCATGGGAGGGGATATGAGAACGGTCACGCTTAATAACGGAATAAAGATGCCGATACTCGGCTTCGGCGTCTTCCAGGTGACGGACCTGAAGGTCTGCGAGGACGCGGTGGCGGAGGCCCTTAAAGTCGGTTACCGCCTGATCGACACCGCCGCTTCCTACCAGAACGAGGAGGCCGTGGGCCGGGCTCTCAAGCGAAGCGGCTTGCCGCGCAAGGAACTCTTTGTCACCACAAAGCTCTGGCTGGGCAGCGCCGGCTACGAAAAGACCAAAGCGGCTTTCCAGCGCTCGCTGGACCGGCTGGGGTTGGACTACCTGGACCTGTACCTTATTCACCAGCCCTACGGCGACGTGTACGGCGCCTGGCGGGCCATGGAGGAGCTATATAAGGAAGGGAAGATCCGGGCCATCGGCATCAGCAATTTCCAGCCGGACCGCGTGATGGACCTGATCATGAACAACAAGGTGGTGCCCGCCGTGAACCAGGTGGAGACGCATCCTTTCTGCCAGCAGGCCGAGGCCCGAAAGTTCCTGCGCGAAAACAAGGTACAGATAGAAAGCTGGGGCCCGTTCGCCGAGGGGAAGAACGACCTGTTCACCAACGAGGTGCTGACCGGCATAGCCAAAAAACACGGGCGCAGCGTGGCGCAGGTGGTGCTGCGCTGGCTTACCCAGCTCGGCGTGGTGGCTATCCCTAAGTCCGTGCATAAGGAAAGGATTGCCGAGAATTTCGACATTTTTGGCTTCGAGCTTGGCGCGGATGAACTGGCGGCCATAGCCGCGCTGGACAAGAAGGTAAGCAGTTTCTTCGACCACCGCGACCCGGAGATGGTGAAGTGGCTGTGCGGCAGGAAGCTGGAAGTTTAAATTTCACTTTAAGGAGGCCTGTATGAAAAAGCGCAAATTAGGAAAGAGCGGTCTGGAAGTGTCGACCCTGGGTCTGGGCTGTATGGGCATGAGTTTTTCCTACGGCACCCCGCCGGACAAGGGCGAGATGGTAAAATTGCTGCGCGCGGCGGCAGACCGCGGCGTAACTTTCTTCGACACGGCTGAGGTCTACGGCCCGTTCACCAACGAGGAACTGCTGGGCGAGGCCCTGGCCCCGGTGAGGAGCAAGCTGGTGATAGCCACCAAGTTTGGCTTTAACCTGGACCCCACGGGCAAGTCGGCCTGGACCGGGCTCAACAGCCGGCCGGAGCGTATTAAGGAAGCGGTGGAAGGTTCCCTCAAGAGGCTGAAGACCGACTATATAGACCTGCTCTACCAGCACCGCGTGGACACCGAGGTGGCGATAGAGGACGTGGCAGGCGCGGTCAAGGACCTGATCCGCGCCGGCAAGGTAAAATACTTTGGCCTGTCCGAGGCCGGGGCAAAGACTATCCGCCGCGCGCACGCCGTGCAGCCGGTGGCGGCCCTGCAGAGCGAGTATTCGCTCTGGACGCGCGGCATAGAGGCCGAGGTTCTGGGCACCATAGAGGAACTCGGCATAGGCCTGGTGCCGTATAGCCCGCTCGGCAAAGGCTTCCTCACCGGTGCGATGAACGACAAGACGACCTTTGCCGGCAACGACTTCCGCAAAGGCCTGCCGCGCTTTACTCCGGAAGCCATGAAGAACAACCAGACTCTGGTGGACCTGCTCGCGGCCATGGGTAAAAAGAAGAACGCCACGCCGGCGCAGATAGCGCTGGCCTGGCTGCTGGCGCAGAAGCCCTGGATAGTGCCGATTCCCGGCACCACCAAGCTGGCCCGCCTTGAGGAGAACCTCGGCGCGGCCGACGTGGAGCTGAGCGCCGCCGACCTGCGCGAAATAGAGAGCGCCGCCGCCAAGATAAAGGTGCAGGGCGAGCGCTACCCCGCGGCGCTGCAGAAACTGACCGGGCGCTAGGCCGGGAGGCGGCTGCAATATACCGGGCGGCAATTCTGGACGCGGCGCTGCTGGCCATCGCCGGCCTGCAGGCGCAGTCGGCGGTTAAAAATAAAAAGGACGGTAAGGTTATGAGTACGGATAAAAAAACACTTGTTGTTTACTTCTCGCATTCCGGAAACACGCGCGCGATCGCCAACCGGATGCACGAGCTGGCCGGCGGGGACATCTTCGAGCTGCAGCCGGCGGACCCGTACCCGCCCGAGTACAACGCCGCGGTGCAGAAGGCCAAGGAAGAGTTGTCGGCGGACTATAAACCGAAGCTGAAGGCGAAGCCGGGCAGCCTGGCGGCTTACGACCTGATCTTCGTCGGTTCCCCCAACTGGTGGGGCACAATCGCCGGGCCGGTCAGGACCTTCCTGGCCGACTACGACCTGGCCGGTAAGACCGTAGCGCCTTTCATTACGCACGAAGGCAGCGGCCTGGGCAACAGCGTGAGCGACATTTCCCGGCGCTGCCCCAAGGCCACGATCGCGGAAGGGCTCGCGGTCCGCGGCTCCGTCGTAAGATCGGCCGGGGATGGCGTGTCCGAGTGGCTGCGCAGGATAAAGGCGTCCAGGTAAAGTCCACTCAAAAAAAGATCCGCATTATGCCGAAGGAGGAGGTTATGAAACCTGAAAAAAATATCATTTTTCCGCTGGGGGACAAACTGCCGAAAGACCATTTTAACGGCGGGGCCTGGCTTAAGATGCTGGTGCCGGACGACAAGACCTACAATTGCCCGATCGGCAACGTCACGTTCGCGCCCGGGGCCAGGAACAGCTGGCACAGGCATTCCGGCGGGCAGATCCTGCTGGTGAGCGCGGGCACCGGGTATTACCAGGAAAAAAACAGGGACTACGACCTCGGGTACTTTGACTTCGAGGGAAAAAGATTTGAGCCCATCGGGAATCCCTTTGGGCTCAAAGTGTTACCTGGTATCCGGTATAATATACTACCGATGTGTCCGGCATGGACCCTGTAAAGCTTGGCGCCGTTTTTTGGACATCGTTCGAAACTACTTTGCGCAACATCCCGAGGTAACTTTATAAGTTCCGCTTTTCCCCTCGAAAAGGAAGGCCGATCTTATCCGCGAGATGCCGCACGGTCGGCCACGCAGCGCGGCCGCCCATGCTTGCCGCGAGAAGGCGGTTCGCAGGGCTCCGGCACTACGCGCCGTCGCACCTGCTCCCAAGGAGGCCCGCACTTATTAACAACCTCCTATGCGCGGCCGGCCGGCTACAAACAGGGCTTACCCGGCCATACCGTTCGCCGCAGGCGTCCGTACAACGCAGAAAATTATTTCCCGCGCCCATAAATCCCCGCCGTTTAAGTTTCCCCCTACCGCTTTCCCCTATTATTATAACCTATTTTGGGTTATCCTTAAATAGGTTATATACTATCCCCATGGGAGAGTCCATACACTCAAAGGAATACCGCGAGATCATCCAGAAACTCAAGGCTGCCCGGCTGGCCTCCGGCCTCACCCAGACCGAAGTAGCCCTTAAATTAAAAAAGCCGCAGTCCTACGTCTCTAAAATAGAGCGCGGCGAGCGGCGTATCGATGTTGTGGAGTTAAAACAGCTACTAAAAGTCTATAAAAAGGGACTTACGGACTTTTTCTAGACCTCAACTCTCTTTACTGTATTCCGCATCAATTTCTGCTGCCATCTCCAACAATTCCGCATGATGCTTTTCTAATGCTATCCAAAACACTTCCGCGTCCTGTTGCGACAGCCGCGGCGTGGCGCCTGCCTTTAAAGACTGGAAATACTTCTCAAATTCTCCAACTACGTAATCCATCCCTTCGTAGACATACTTGATAGAGTCATAGGTATCAAGTTCAATCTCCCTGTCTGCCAAGGCCGTTCTAAATTTACCCATGTTCCGTTTTATCTCTGCAACGTTGATAAGACCTAAAGGATAATCAGCGGGACGATGAACAGCTTCGGATACTTTTTCCACTGGATATCTTACCCCTAACGCATCCACAAGCTTAATCATTTTATACAGCTCCCTATGTTTTTTCTCTTCCGCGCCCAGCACATTATTCAAATCGCCCAATATCCCGGCGACAATCTTCTGTTGCTCCTGTGCAAGACTTAGGGTTGCAATTTCCCTGGAGTATGTCTGACCGGCCGATGGATAAGAAATAACGCTAAGCCTGTTTTTTTGCATTTCAAAAGCAAAATGGGAACTTCCATTCTTTCGCATAGTCGGGTGCCCGGAGCAATCATTTCGAATTTCACGGATTTCCTTTAGTTTCTCAAATGCCTCAAGAGGATTTTTATATGACAAGGCTTCGTATAGATTCCTGACAGCGTCTTGCTGAACAATTAAAGACTGCAACAACCCAAAGACTCTGAGATACTGTTCCCCGCGACCTTCCGGGAAATCGCCAGACATGTAGGCCTCAACAGCATGATCTGAATACTCGATCGCGTCCATCGATGCGCATAATTGATTCCAGAATTTATAATTCTTCAGGAGTGCGTATTTTCGGCGAGGATCATTAATATAATCGCGCACGACTCCCATTGCCGCATGTATTGGGCTTATATTTTCAGACATTTTACTTTCGCTTAAACAGAATACTCCAGTTCCGGCATCCCAGAAGGAGGAGGCTTCGCAAAGGAAAATTGGATATGCGGACGCAACACACCTTCCGTCGGAAGACAACATTTCTTGTATTTTTTACCCGACTCACACGGGCATTTTTCATTGCGACCAACAAATGCATAGCGCGAGTGCGGATGTCGCCGTTTTGTAACGATATGACTCCACCCGTCAAATGGTTCTTTAAGTCTGGAAGCTAAATAGCGGATAACCGCATAGTTGTATTGGTCTTTTTTCTCTTTAGTAACTGGATCAGAAAGGAACACCACCGAGTATTTTTGCGATGGGTTAGTTACTATTGCAGTCCCTATGACCTCGATATCAGACACCAAGTGACAGCATATTTCACCTTTATAAATCTCACCGACGCTATGCCCACATGGCTTCCGAATAGAAATTTCCTTTCCACATATTGAGCACTTCTTACTGCGAATCAGAAACTCGGGGCTTATGAATTGCTTGTACGGAAATAATGTTTGAAAGCGCTGCACTGCGGATTGAATGAATTTAAGATCATATTGCTCAAAAAATGGTGAGTAATGGGGTAAAAGCCAGGTAATTGCATTTTCTACAACTTCCAATGTGCACCACCCCTCGTAATAATGCCCCGCCTTCATTTGAGCGAAAGCCTTCAAATACGCCTCTTGAATAGATAGAGTCTGTTCAAGACAGCACAAATCTTTCGCCTCTTCTTCATGCCCGGCAGCAACCGCCGCCTTCTTTAGTGAAGCTAGTTCAGCAGAAATATCCGCAGCCTTGCGACTATTATAATTTGCGCGGACAGAACGCAATTGCTCTTGTATTTCAGCCAGCGTCATTGCTTCTCCAAGCCTGGATTTTTGCGCACTGACGGTGCTTTCAGCCTGGAGCCGATTGTCTTCTGAAAAGTAGCAGCAGGGCCTTCATATGAAATCGTTTTTGCTGTACCATCCTCATCGACTACCGTCATGCTGAATTTAACTGATGTCTCAGGTTGCTTTTCTGTCCAAATCTTACGCTTAATGTATTCCGCTACTAGATCAACTACCACAGGCGCCAGAAGTACCGATACAACTACTCCGCCAATAACGATCAAGGCATTATGCAAAGCAATAATTTGGAATTTATCGTCATCAATGCATATATCCGGCTTAAGGCCATCTCTGGAATTAGCGCGGAGGAAATCGAGGAAGTCCTCTGTCCCATTAGGGAAGAATGGCCCTTCTTTTTCCCGGAAGTTCTCGGTCGGGACTATCAGCAGATTCGCCTTTTCCAAATCTTGTTTAAGAGCGGGACTAACATAGGGACGCCCCAACCAATAGGAAAAGTTCTGGGAAGTGTCTGTTACGTTAAGCTCTATTCCGTCAGATGACTGTTCCATAAACAAGACCTCCACCACTAATCGTATCCCAACCGTAAGAACATAATCTTTCCGCCCGACAAAAAAACGTCGTGCGCAACAAAGACTTATATTTATTACTAGGTACTCTAAGGGGTTGTGGCTTTGTCTTGTGGCTTAATTTGCGCCACAACGGCAGCTCTTTTAAGAAAGGCCCAGAGGTCTTTGAATAAGAAGTTATCAAATGTCTGGATGTGATCTTTTAAAATTTTCTCGGTACGCATATTGGGGCGAATGTCAAAGTAATAAACCCCATCCAACGGGTTCAATTTAATCGTGTATCCCTTGAAATGCCCTGGAAGGAATGTCGCATTGACACCATATTCTCGAGGATTTTTCCCCTTCCTCTGAACGTCATTCAGAAATATTGCGATATGTGGGACATCTTTTCCAGTGAGTCTCCCCAACAAGAACTTGTCCACAAATATTTTATCCAGCCTATCCTTGCTGCTTGTTTTAACCGAACCAATAATTTTAACGAGGTTCCCTGACTTGATTATCAAGTCATGCTGGTAGCTCATCGAAAAGCCTTCACCTGGTTCGTCGGTTTCAATTGGGACATTAACCACGCCTGACGTACAATCAATCCCAACCTTAACCAGGATTAGACGAATGAGGCGCTCAAACAAATCCCCATTAATTTTTCTGGCAGTGTTTGAAGCCCCAGCCGGAAGGGCGTCCAAAGAGGCCCCGATTGACTGCTGAATAGTATAGACAGTCCGGTTAACGATTTCCCGATTCTCAGGGGTATCCATCTCTTTCACCCCAGAGAGGATCTTACTGAATTGCCGTAACGGTTGCTTAACTGTTTTGGACGTATATAAGAGGTTTGAGTTTAGCGGTCGCGTTATACTAAAGGTGTCATTTTTAAACTGAAGAAACCGATAGTGACTTTCATTCCTGGAAACGATTTCCGCCTGTATATTTGCCGGCGTACCGACAAAATCAAGGAAAGCAGAGCAAAACTCAGTGTAGTCCTTTAAATCCTTAAAGTTTTCCTTCTCAGAAGCAATTTTAAGCAACTGTTCCAAAGTCATCGGATGCTCTCTCTTCTCTTCGCCGTTTCGGCATCAAATTTTATCCACTCTTTTACTGGTCGTTTCGTTATAGTGGACAACCGCCTAATCGCGAATTGATTATACTCAGCATTACTATCGCAGGCGGCCCATTGACGCCCAAGCTGCTCTGCAACAACCGCGGTGGTCCCGGAGCCAGAAAAAGGATCAACTATCAAGTCTCCTCGATTAGAAGACGCCAAAACCAATTTCCGGAGAAGTTCTTCCGGCTTTTGTGTCGGATGCGGAGTTTTTTCACCCATCCCATTGCAAGTTGTGGGGATATCCATTACATCTTTTGGCTTTGCCCCTTTCGGATTGGGCATCCAATTCTCGCGATTCTTGTTATCCACGCCCTTTCCATATTGACTTGTTTCCGCCTGTGGATGGCTGGGATACTTTAAAGTGTGCGCACCGTAAGGGATTCTAACGTCATCAATATTGAAAGTGAAATTTTTCCCTTTTCTAAAATGGACTATGCTTTCATGGGAACGTCCCCAGTCATTTCCCAGATTCGCTTTGTTTTTATAGTGCCAGATTATCCAGCGACAACCCTCAAAAAAAGGCATTGCTGCGACTTTAATATCTGCCAGAATTTCCGTAAAGCCACAGACATACATTGTGCCATTAGGCTTTAGCACTCTAGAGGCTTCTTTAATCCATTCGGTTGACCACTCGACATAATGGTCATTGCTGTCAAACTTGTCCCATTCAGCTTTTTTTATATTATACGGGGGGTCAGCAAAAACAAGATCAACAGATGCCGTTTCTAAATTTTTCAACCAAACTAAAGAATCCCCCGTGAAAAGCTTACCTAGCGGGCTCTTATGAACCAGAAGAATAGAATCAGAAGCCTTATTTTTTGACGGAGCTGGGAACCGAATTGGGGATGGGAAAACGATTGAAGGACTTACATTCTTCACTTTTGCAATCGTTGTCGGCATGTTCATATTATAACTAATTTGAAATAGGCCCTCCTGCACAACCTTCTCCTTGATACACGCGCAAATTCCTTTTTCGAATCTATACATAACGCCTCCAGGCTTTAAAATAATATAGCAGACCAACCCGACAACCGTCTGTCGCGTTGAGAAAGCCTATTTTTCTCTTTTTCTGCTGTATCCCGGGCGGGTCATTACGCCGTATCATGAATGGGCGGGGACAGTTCAGGCGGGCCAGGCCGGGTGCGGCGGCCACCAGGTAGCCAGACGCGACCGGCCTGGCCCCACCTTATGGTCCCCGACGGTCTCCCCGCCGGTGGCGGCTATACTTAACAGAAAAGACCGCCGCGGCGGCCGCAGCAGCGGACGCCGGGGCGGTGTTTTATAATTACTGCGGCCACCGGCTCAGTTAAGATAGAAATCAGGAACAGGCCCGCGCCGCGAGTGGCAGCAGCCACTGGCGAGCGCGGGCAGAGTCTATTATGTGAGGTGTCAATACCTCCAGTTCTTTCTGGTTCACTTTTATCCCATAGTGCCGCAGTTTAGCAGCGCAGCTACGGCTTATCCCGGACGCGAGACTTTCTAT
>JAJYJH010000031.1 GCA_021789695.1 bacterium
TGTTGGAATGAAGGTCGATTGCCGCGTATAATCTCATATGTGTCCCCTCCTTGGGTTTGTAGTATTGCTCCTAGACAAAGCAATCTTACACAACCTGGGGAGGGGACCTTTATATGATTATCGGGATGGGAAAAGCGCGGGACAGGACCTGTAAAAACTCCCGCCCGTGTTGTACAATTGTAGTTCTGGAGACCTTATGGAGAACAACAATTTCGAGATCTACGCCACCGTGCGCAACACCATAAACAAGGCGCTCGGGGTCGTAGTGAAGGTGACCGGGGACAATATAACAGTACAGCCGCTTTCCGGGGAAAGGCTCACGTTCAAGGCGCAATACCTGGCGCCGGCCGCCGAAGCGGATAACCCCGCCCTCAAGGACCTGATAGCCCGCCTCAGGGCCGAAGAGGAGAGCCGCGGGAAGGCTAAGAACGTAAAGGCCGACCCCGCGCTTATCCGTGAGGAATTCGAGAAATTCGTAAAGCATATAGCCGCCCGCTACCCGAAGTCGGCCGAAGCCTTCAGGGAATTCTGGGGGGAGTTGACGGCCGCGGCCGGCGACGCGCCCGGAGAGACCTGGGAGATGAAGCCCAACACGGCCAAGAACCCGGGGCCCGTGCTAAAGCTCTACAACAAGACCACACAGAAATGGGTGTACTGCCTGGCCCTGCTGGCCGGCTGGGGCCTGAGGATGGAGATAAAAAAGGAATTCCTTCCGCCGGAATACGAAGACCTTTTCCCCATAGACCACGCGATGTTCGGGGCTGGCCGGGCCGTGGAACTGGTGTACAGGGATTTTACTCCCGAGAAACGCAAACCCTATACAGGCTGCGTAAGGGCCATCTACGCCAAGGCCGCACAGGCGTCGGAAAGCCGGCAGAAGCCTGAGGGCGCGGCAGGGCCATCCCCGCAGGGCTGAGCCGCCGGCTTCAGGCGGCCGTCCCCTCCCTCAGGGGCTTCAGCTCGAGTATACGGTCCACCCGGAAGGTGCGCGGCTCGCCGCGCCGGAGGCAGTCGGCCTTAAGTCCCGTGAAGGAAGCCTCCTTGTAACGGCATTCCCCCACCGACAGCGGGCGCACCACGCGGCGGCTTTTTTCGTCGGTGGCCTTCAGGTAGGTTATCTCCAGGCAGGTTCCTTCGGCGATAGCTTTCTCTATCAGCTTCACCTTTTCAGCCAGCGGCAGCAGCTGTTCGCTGACGCCGTACTGGTGCCCGGTGACGTAACGCACTATGCGCCAGTCGGTGCGCACGTCTGACGGCCTTACCGGCCTGGCCAGGGATAACCCCTCAAGTCCGGTGCAGCGCGACAGCGCCACGTAGGTCTGCCCGGCGGCGAAGACGCTGCGGCCCAGGTCTATTACGGCCCGCTCGAAGGTCTTGCCCTGGCTCTTATGTATCGTTATACCCCAGGCAAGTTTCAGCGGGTACTGTCTGAAAGCGCCGGCGGTCTCGGCCTTTATCTTTCCGGCCTGATTGTCGTAGCTGAAATGGAATAATTCCCAGGCATGCGGCTCCACCGGCTCTATCGAACCGTCGGCCAGTTGCACGCGCACCACGTCCTCCTCCCCTGGAGGCCCCTTCATGATGTCATGCACGGCGGCCATTGTGCCGTTGACCCAGCGGCCGCGCGCGTCGTTGTTCAGCAGCATCACCTGGGCTCCCGACTTGAGATGCAGTTCCTCGTCGGCGGGGTACGAGTCGCGGGAGAAATCCCCGCTCACTTCCGCTTTATAGATGTTCGCGCGGCCGTCTATGCCCCGCAGGCGTTCGTTATTAACGGCGGCGGCGTCGGCGTTGGTGGTCAGCAGGCGCACCGTCAGCCCGCGTGCGCCAGTCTCCACGTCCGCTCCCACGCGGCGGTTCAGGAGTCTCAACTGCTCGGGGCTGACGCGATTGTTGCGGATGGCGTTAAGTATATCTATGAAGCCCTGGTCCTTCTGGCGGTATATCTTCTCCAGCTCGAGATACTCTATGGCCGCGGAGTCGAAAGCCTTGGAGTTGAAAAAGTACGGGCCCGAATAATACGAGGAGAACAACTCCCGCTCCGCCCCGGTCACCACCGGTGGCAGCTGGTACAGGTCGCCGAACAGTATCAACTGCGCGCCGCCGAACGGGCGGCCAGGCTCGCGCCCGTTGAGACGCATGAAGGCTTCCACGCAATCCAGCAGGTCGGCCCGCAGCATGGAAGCCTCATCTATGACTATGGCGTCCAGCGCTTTATAGAGTTCCGCGTCTTTCCTGCTGGCCTTCTTTACTTGGTCGGGGGTAGTACCCGGCTTGAAGCGGAAAAAGGAGTGTATGGTCTCACCCTGAACATTGAGGGCCGCCACTCCGGTAGGGGCCAAAACCACTATTTTTTTCGAGGTATGAGCCCTAAAATAGCGCAGCAGCGTGCTCTTGCCCGTCCCGGCCTTGCCGGTGACGAACACGTTCCTGCCTCCGTGCTGCAACAGGTGGAGGGCCTTAGAGAACTGATCGTTGAATTCTATTTCCTGCATGATCCCACCTGTGATTCTACCATTTCGTTCCGACCGGCCACCTGCAGCCCGGCTAAGTTGCCGGCGAGTCGCAAAACACCGTCTTTCAGTCCCCCAAAAGCCGCGAATAGGCCTTTGGTCCTATATATGCATAGGACCTTTGACCCTTGAGAATAGTCAACCCGGTCTATATTATCTAGTCATAGGCTTCGTGTAATCCCCGGGATAGGCTGGGGAGCATCCACCTCCGGACCATAATCCGGATTCACCACTGGGCCAGGTAAGTCCGGCGCTTTTTTGTTTAGCGCCGTCCAGGCAGCAGGCAGTGGGAGGTGGCTATGCATCGCGCGACCAAGAACTCTCCAGCACCCGCAGTCTTAAAAGCCGCACTCATCGCGGCGTTCCTGTTCTCAACCATAATCCAGTTTTCCCCAAATGCCTTGGCCGGTATCGCTTTTGACCAGCTCAAGGCCGCCGTCCCTCAGGTTGAAGTCCCCCTCGCCCCTCCGCCGCGAAACGCCACCGAATACCACGCCGCCCCCGGCCTCAACGTCTACTTCGTCAACGTCGGCCAGGGAGACTCCGAGTATATCGAACTGCCGGACGGAAAGAATGCCCTGATAGACGGCGGCCCCTCCTCCTCTGCCTCCAGCGGCCTAGCCCAGTTCCTTAAGGAGAAGAATATTACGCATATTGACGATGTGGTGCTCACGCACCCGCACGCCGATCATTTCAGCGGGCTTCTCTACGTGTTCTCGCACGGCATAAAGGTGGACAATTTCTACGACACACGCGCCGACAACACCGGCAGCACCATGGACGACAAACTGCGCTCCGAGGTGAGCGCCCAGGGCGTGAACACCCGTTATCCCGTGGCCGGCGGCACAATGGACTGGGGCGTCCCCGGAGTGAACATACAGGTCTTCAACGCCTGCTCCGCCCCCATCTCCTCCGGAGACGGGGCCGTCCTCAACAACTGCTCCATCGTCTTTAAACTCTCCTACGACGGAGCCTCCATCCTCTTCATGGGCGACGCCCAGAGCGACGTTGAGAACGCCATCATGCAGAAGTACGGCTCCGAGCTCAAGGCGGACGTTCTGAAGGTCGGCCACCACGGGAGCCATTACTCCTCCACCGTTCCCTTTCTGCAGGACGTGAGCCCTCAACGGGCCTACATAGAGGTGGGACAGAACAATTACGGCCACCCCTCCCAGCAGGCCATAAGCAACCTTCAGTCCGTTGGCGCACAGGTTTTCCGCACTGACCAGGACGGCACGCAGGAGATAACAGACAACGGCTCCGGCATACAGCCGGTTTCCTACAAGGCCCTTCTTCCGGGACTCTCCTCCCGCCCCGCCGTGGATAACACCCCAGACGCCGGATCTGAAGGCCCGAACAGCGATTAATATCTTCTCCCACTTCCTCATGCAGATAGCATAGCACACCAACCCGACAAGGGTCTGTCGGGTTCGCGAAAAGGGAAAAACCCCGCCCGCGTATCGCGCCGCATGGCATAGAAAAGGCCACCGGGAACTATCCGGCGGCCTTTTTATACGGACAGGGCTTACAGGCCGTTTAGCAGCTGGCCGACCGCAGTGGAACCGTCCGAGCTTTTTAGTGGCGGCACCGGGGCGGTCACGTTAACGCCGCGGAACTGCGGCGCCCTGGTGAAAACCTGTCTTGGCGACAGCACGCGTCCGTCCGGCAGCACGGGGATGTTCTGCGTGGTGCAGTGTATGGAACCTCCGGCGCGGATGCTGTCGTCGGAGTTCACCTCCACCACCTTCAGGCCGGCCTGTTCGTAGGCGGCTTTGGCGTCCGCGTTCTGCTGGTCGTGGCCGGTATAAGACGGGATTATCGCCACGCCGTTGACAATCAGCGAGTTGGTGTAGGTGAACCACGCGTTATCCTCAGTCCAGCCCTTCACCGTGATGACCTTGTACGGCTGCCCGTCCGGCGCCGTGCGGCCCTTGAAGAAGGCCTGCGCCTTCTCGCCGTTGGTCTTGTATGGCTCCTCGTCGGAGGTGGCTACCAGCACGGTATGGTCGTTCAAGAGCTTCATGAACATATCGATGTGGCCGGTACCGTCCGCCGGGTCGTTGGGGTAGCCAGCGTACTCGAAGGTGTAGATGTTCTTCACGCCGAAATAGGACTTCAGCAGCGAATCCACCTGGCTCTGGCTCTTGTCGGAGTTCCATATGTATACGCGCTTGGTCATGAACAGGTCGTTGCGCGAGTCCACCATCAGGTTGCCGCCGTCCAGTATCATCGGCATCGAAAAGGCCTCTATCCCCTCGGCCTTTGCCAACTCGGTGGGTATTGCGTCGTCCTCGCGGCGGTACTGGTAGTGGCGATAGATGGTGTCAACTATGCCGGGGGTCTTGCCGCTCTCTATACCGAACGGGCCGTAGTCGCGCATCCAGACGGTGTCCAGCGGCAGGTCTATACTTGTATAGTCGTAGGCCGGCACGCCGTCGATGGAGGCGGGGCCGCCCACCGCCCAGAACCTGGCGTGGCCTGGGCCGGCCACGGCGCGGCCTATGCCGGAAAGCATATTGGTATAGCCGGCCCAGCCCACCACCACGGCGGCTACCGGTTCGTACTCGGCCGGGATATGAAAGCCGGCCGGAGGCGCGGCGCGTACGGGGGCCATCACCGGCGGTCTGCCGTCCGCTTTTTCGCGGGAATGGTCCACCCAGTTGGGAAGTGGGTTGCGGAGGTCCAGGGCGTAGGCGCCAGGAGACATCACTACAGTTATGAGCAGCGCGGTGAACAGGTTATATTTTTTCATCTATAGCCGCCTTATCGAGCAGTTTGGACGCGGGAACGACGCCTCCGCGTAACTAATAATTTAACTTATAAAACCGCCGGCCAGCATGGGTCTTAAAGGAAAAAAAGGCCTGGGACTTTAGACCCAGGCCTTTTCCCCTTCGTGGAAGACCTCAGTACACGAAGTACGCGCCCTCTTCGGCTACGTTGTTGCAGCGCTGGCCGCCGGCGTCGGTCATCTTGCTGAGCATATAACCGTTCTCGCCCCAGCTGGTGCCCCAGCTGTTGCGCAGTATCCAGATGCCCTTGCCAGGAGGCAGATTACCGTCCTTGTCGAACTTGGCGCCCTCGTTGTCCCAGCCCACTATGTTAATCATGTGGTCCAACTGGCCGGAGGCGCAGGCGGTGTAGACGCCGCCGGTATAGTTCTCCCAGCTGCCGGCCGAAGCCGCCACGCCAATGGAGACCGGCTTGTGGGCGGTGGTCATGTAGGCCTCTATATCGCGGACGGTCGGGGACTTACCGTTCTCTCCCAACATATACCAGGCCTTTATATGCGCGGCCATCGGCATATTCATGGAACACTTGCCGCTGCCCTGCTTGTAGGGACAGTCCTTCCAAAGGGCCTGGCCGTGCTCAACGAACATCTCGGCGGAGTCGAAGTAACCGCCCTGGCAGCCGGCCGCCCAGGTTGAATTGTCTATCAGCCACTCCTGCGACAGACGGCCAGGGTCTCCGTCACCCAGAGCGTGGCCGTCGCGGTGCGTGGCCGTAAGGCTGAAGGCCCAGCAGCTGCCGCACCAACCCTGGTCCTCTATCGGGGTCAGCTCGGGGCGCAGGTCCAGCTTGTTGGGGATGCTGACCTTAAGGTCCTTGAAGGAGCGCCACTTGGCGTTGGGCAGGTCTTTGTGGATGAAACCCTTGGCGTGTATGATGTGCCCGTCCTTGACGCGCAGCACCGTACCAGGCACTGGCATACCGTTGGCCTGTTCCTGTGTATAGGTGATTAGATCGGAGATTGAACCCCCGTCGAAGCTGACGTCCCTTGCCGCGGCGTTACCGCAAAAAAGGGCCGCAGCGAAAATACCGGCTAAAAGTTTTACTGACATTTCGCCTCCCTGTGACTGTTGATTGTTATCAATATTATCCAATTAGCAGATAAAAGTCCAGAGGGAGTGGCTCTGGAGGCGGCCGCGTCGTTGTGTGCGCCAGACGCCTTCCTATCGCCATAATAATACCGCATGAGGCCCCCGAAAAGCGCATCAACCTGGTGTTGTCGTTAGTCCCCACCGTATTCCTGCTCCTCTGGGCTTTGCATCTAAAATTTCTTTCCGGCTGCTGCCGCGGCTCCAGCCCCTCCGGCGCGAGAATATGCGCCCTGGCGCTACGATACTATCCTTCGGACACTATGCGCCTGACGCTCCTGGAGGAGAAGGTCAGGTTCATCCACTCCCACAACAACTCCGAAGGATTTTGACCGCCCCCAGTACAGCCTCAAATGAGGAAGGCCTCCGGAACCGGAGACCTTCCCGCAGGGCGGGAGTTTACTTCGCGGCCGGCGGCTGCTGCTGGACCGGCTGCCCAGGCACCACCGGTGCCGGAGACACCGGGCCGGCCGGTGGAACTGCCGGGAACGGCTGTGGCATTCTGCTCCCCATGCGCGTCAGCCAGGCCGCTCCAAGCCCCAGCATAGTGCCGAACGCTATCAGCAGGAAGCCGATTAGTGACAGTATCCCGCCCACCAGAGGGATGATCTTGCCGAAGAACATCAGCCCGGCCATCAGCGCGTAGCCGGCGGCCACCTGTCCGGCCAGGCCTTTGGGTCCGGGGCGCTTTATCCCTTCAAAGAAGCGCTGCTGCAGCACCACGCTGAAGGAGCTCAGGCCCAACACGGCCGCCGCGCCGTAGATCAGCAGGGCGAAGGGTATCAACGGGATGCCCAGCACGGAGACCGTCAGCATGAGCAGGCCAGGGAAGAAACCGACCACTATGAGCGCACCCACGCCGCAGGCCTTCCAGATATCGGCCCGGATGAGGGCCGCGCCGCGCTCCACGTTGGACGGGAAGAACACACCCGGGATCAGGAGCAGTATTATGCCTGTGGCCAGCATAGAGAATAAAATCATCAGTCCCACGCCCACCAGTCCGCCCGCCAACCAGGGGTTATGCCAGTATTCCAGGTGCTCTCTGCGGCTGTGGTAGCTGTAGGAATCCCCGTACCGCATCACGCGCGGCAGAGCGGTGCGCAGCAGGCCGAGGTCGAACGAGTTTATGTTCCCGGATAGCTTCGCTCCGGGCGATTTCTGCACGGTCCCCCCCAGCACGGAGACGTCGCCGTCGACCTCCGCGTTGTCCAGCAGCTTCACTACGCAGCCGACACCGTTCACGTCGCCGTTCACCCTGCCGGCCACTTCTACCACGCCGCCCACTTCAGTGACGTCGCCGCGGACGGTACCGGCTATGCGGGCCGGTCCGCCTATGCCTATAACGTCGCCGGTGACGTCGCCGTTTATGGTCAGCGAGGAGCCGTTGACAGCAACGGCGTTGCCGTCCAGAGTGCCGTCCACGGTCACGGATCTGTCGGTGGACACGTCGCCGCTATAGGTCTGCCCTTCGCCCACGAAGAAAGGCTCATGACCGATATCGCCTCGCCTGGCCTGAGCCGCCGGCGCCACCAGGAGCGCAGCGGCGGCCGCCATCATGCACGTATTCAGTCTTTTCATGTTTTTCACCTTTTGCCTCTTACCTCGGCGCGGCCGCCTCGGGGCGCGCCCCTTCTCCGGAGCGCAGCGCGGCTATTATAAAGGAACAGGCCAGCGTGGCTATAGTCGTATCGTACCAGGGCGGCAGGCCCGGCAACAGGCGGGCCGCGAAAGAGACCCACTCCGCCAGCTTGTCTGCCGCCAGCGCCGCGTGCGCGACGGCCAGCCCGGCCAGGTGCGTAAGGCTGCCAGGCTCCAGCAGCGCCACTACCACCCTGGCCCAGTACTTCCAGGCCAGCCAGGCCGTCCCCGAAACCAAGAGCCCGCTCCAGCCCGCCACCAGCAGGCCGGCCTGTTCCAGCAGGCGCTCCTGCCAGGATATCGCGGCCGGGGCGGCGGCTATGCTGGCCATCACCCTGGCACCGAAGCCGGCGGGGGCCTTGCGGTAGGGCAGGGCCCCTATGGCCTTGGCTATGCTGTCCGTTTTCCTGGCTTCCATATGCTCCTCCCTGGTATTACGATTTTGCGGCCTGAACGGTTGCGTCTCTCAGCATTTTTTTCAGGATCTCCCTGCCTCTGAACAACCGGGCCTTGACTGTGCCCTCCGGGGCACCTATCACGCGGCCTATCTCGGCCGGGCCCATCTCCTCGCGGTACTGCAACAGTAGCACCTCGCTGTATATAGGAGGGAGCGCGGCCAGCATGGCCCCTATGCGCTCGGAGTCCATACTGTCGGCCACGGTCTCCTCCACCCCGGGGGCAGGGTCGGCTATGTCGGGAAAATCCTTCTCGTCTATGGAAGAATTGCGGCCGGCGGCGCGCAGGGCGTCCATACAGGCGTTGTGCGCTATGCGGAAAAGCCAAGGAGAGAAGGAATAGGCGCTGTCGTACGTGGCGATGGCCCGGAACGCCTTTACGAAGGTCTCCTGAGCGGCCTCCTCGGCGGCCGCCGGGTCTTTCAGCAAGCGCAGGGCGAAGCTGTAGACGCGGTCCTGGTAAGTTTCGACAATACCCGAGAACGCGCCGGTCTCACCGGCCGCGCAGCGGCCCAGCAACTCTGCCTCCATCCCGTCCATCGATGTTAATACGCGCGGGGAACCCGCGGGGTTGCGCCCTCTCCCGGGGCCGGCTCAGAGCCAGACTTTCTCGGTGTAGTACCTGTACTCCCCGTCCCAGTCGGTCTTACGGCGGCTGATGAGCTCGGCGAAATAGCGGCGGCGGGTCTCTATTTCCTTCATCTGCTCTTCGTAAACGGTCTTCGCTCTTATGTCGCCGGCCAGCTTAGCCCCCAGCGCATTTGCGGCCTTGAGGTCCTCAGCCGAGGGCGCGTGGCCGCAGGAAACCGAACCCGAGAACTGGGCGCCGCACAGGCGGCTGTAGGAGCCGATATAATCGGCGACAGGCTGGTTGTTGCCACTGCCAGAGGAGACCGCCGCGGCCGTGTACTTGCCCAGCAGTCGCTGGCAATGTATCAGGTTGGAGGTGCGGTCGAAGAGCGCTTTCATCTGGCCCGTGACCTGGTTTACGTAGTTGGGCGTGGCGAAGACGACGCCGTCGGCGTTGAGCATCTTCAGTATGACGATGTGAGCCTCGTCCTTGATGTGGCAAGTCATCGCGGCTTTATGGCACGACTCGCAGGCGTGGCAGAAGCCCACCTTGCGGCCGGAGAGGTGCTCCGTCTCCACCTCGGCCCCGGCGTCCCGGGCGCCTCTCAATATTTCTTTGGCAAAGGTGAAAGTAACGCTCCGCTCCCCCCGCGGACTCCCCGAAACAAGCAATATTTTCATTTCTAAAGTATACAAGAAAACAGGGACAGACACCTATTTTAAAAAGTCGTTGCCGCAGGCTAGCCCAAACAGTCTGAAAACAGGTGTCTGTCCCTACCTTATTACGGGCTTTTACCGCCGGCCGGGATTTTCGGAGCGCTCAGGCGTCTGTATCCGCCCCATCATTTCATGACGTTTCTCCTGTCTAGTCGTCCCCCACTTTCCCTGTCCGCTCCCTCTTCATCAGCCGCACCCTCTCCGCGGCCTCCCTGCGCGCGGCGGCGGACACTTTTTTATCCTGCTGATCACCGGGCCCAGCTTTTCTCCCAACTTGTTGGCTATTTATCCCCGACCCATGACTGGCGGGCCCTTGCGCAAGGCCATTATCTGCTGCACGTTGACGTCGGTGATGCCTCCGCGCATTCCCTGCGCCAGCGCCGGTATTGCCGCGCCAAGCAGCAGTCCCGCGAACGGCAACCGCATACCTTTGATCTTAGTACGTCCTCCTTCCACCCTGCCGTTACAATCTCCGGCTGACCCCGACGCTGATGCCTAAATCCGGGCTGCCGTCTGACAGCCCCAACAGAAACCTCCCGAAATAATGATTGCCGGCGACAGAAGCGTAGTCCAGCATACCGCTTATATCGCGCGGGTCAGGGTTCCCTCTGACGAGCGCGCTGCTGGTCTCGTACAGCATGGTGAACCACAAGTCCCTGCCCGCTTTCCTGGAAAAACCGAAGTCAAAAGCCACCTGGTTGCTATAGCTCTGACCAGGCGGAGACCCTATTATCGTCAAACTCCAGTCCGCCAGAAGCGTCCAACCCCGGCGCATATCCTTGGAGAATTCCACCCCGGCTCCCTCGTCCATCTCGCCGGTGCCCAGCCCCATGGTTTTGTCAGCGGTGGGCAGCTTCAAAGTGCCGGCCAGGGCGAGATAGAACGAATCCTGGCCTTCCGTCTCAAGAGCATAGGTCCCTTTTGCCAGAATATCCCCTATTCCCGAAGCGTAAGAGCCTTTAGCTGTCTTTACGCTGGCGCCGGAGATGCGCGCCGGGCGGCCGCCTACCCAGGTCACCAGCCCGCGGCTGCTCTGGCGGATATAGGGCAGGGTAACGGACAGCGTCGAATAGGTGTAATAGCGCTTGAGAGTGAAAGGGACGTACACGGTGCTAGTGCGCTGGCCCGTGCCGTAGTTCCCCGTATCAAAATCGGCAGAGGAACTTAATTTCCAGTCTTCCGCCCCGGCCAGGGAGGGGGACAGTACGCAGAAAAGGAGAATCCACAGGTTCCCTATAAATGCTGCCGGTCTCATAATGCCCCTATCTCCTTAAGCCCGCGGCGCACAGAGGAAAAGCGGGCCCGAGCCCCGTCACGAAAAACACACCATTGTCTGTTTCCGTTTTTTTACTGACGTTTTACCACCAGTCCAGGCGACAGCTTCCGGGACGCGCCGCGGAGCGCTAACAGCCGGGGTGTAAAGTCTTGGCAGGGCCGGACGCGTCAGTGTCCGTTCCCGCCCCCCCGATGCTGCCCCTTGGCTTTAGTTATTGAAAGAGAGAAAAGGAAACAGGCGCTGCGGCCGGGCTCGCCGCGTATTTCCAGTTCGCTGCCGTGAAGCCGGAGAAGCTCGTTCGTGATGCGCAGGCCGAGACCGAAGCCGGAGGCCGCGGCTTTCCCGTCCTCGGTCCTGTAGAATTCCTGCTTGAGTTTGTGTATTTCCTCCGGCCTCAGGCCATTACCGCTATTCTCTATCGAAAAGACCAGGCTGCCTCGGGCGTCATCCACCCTGAGCCGCACCAAGATGGTCCCCTCTTCGGGAGTGTATTTTATGGCGTTCCCTACCAGGTTCGAGACGACCAGAGACATCGCCTCCCGGTCCGCCTCAACCTCCGCCGGAGCGTCCGGGATATCCATTGACATGGAAATGCGCTTCTGGCGCAGCAGGGCATCCATGGAGGTTACGATCGAATAGATAAGTGTGCGCAGGATTATGCCCTGCTTCTGCAGCTTGAAGCGGCCCGCATCCATGCGGGCCTCATTCAGGATGTTGGCTACGTAGCGCCCCAGAGAGCGCATCTCGAACTGCAGCGTAGCGTAGATGGCGCGCCTGCGCTCGTCGTTAATATCCGGTTCAGTCTCCCTAAGAAGGAAAAGGGAAGCGCTTATCACGGTGATGCTGTTGTTGAACTCGTGGCTGACGGTATGTATCATCGAGGATCTCAGCTCAGCAGCGCGCCGCTCCTTACGCATCAGCACCAGCAGCTGCCACAGCAACGGCAGGGCCGCCAGCGAGGCGAAGGAGATCAGACGCAGCTTCTGTCTAAGCGGCTCCAGCTCCGGCTGCAGCGTACTGTCGCTTACGGCCATCACCGCCGTGCCCAGCCTTTTCTTCCCTATCACCACCGGGTTAGAAAAATAGTAATAATTTTCCCCATCCTCCCCTTTGTAGGGCTGCATCATCGGAATACCGGACCTACGGGCGGACTCGGAGCGTCTGCTTGTATCCTTAACGCCTATCATCCCGGGGTCGGAGTGGGAAATTATAAGCCCGTTCTGGGCCAGCACGGCGGCGTAGCTGAGCGTCCTGTCCAGTTTCAGAACATTGACGAGAAAATGTATCTCGAAGAGGTCCCTGCGCGGGAACATCGCCGCCGCAACGTTCTTGGCGAAGATATCCGCGCGCACCTTGGCGGCGGAAAGTTCGGAAATTTTTTCCGACTCCATCAGAGTGCCGGAGGCAGCGGCTATCCACAGCAACAGGACCACGGCCACACCCATTAGCAGCCATGCCGTTGTTTCCCTGATTTTAGCCAACTGCATATAGTCGGCTCTCAACTTCCAGAGGCCAGCCTTATCTTCTCGAGAAGTTCCCGGGCCGGTCTATAATCCGGGTCGATGCGGAATATTTTCTTCAAATAAGCGAGGGAGGAATCCAATTCGTTCGTGCTGTAGGCGCCGACAGCTTCGTAGTAAAGCCGGTCCACTTCCCTGACCTGCTCCGGGGAAAGCCTGGGGTGTTCCGCGTTCTTGACCGGAGCGGTACGCCTAGCCGGAGCACAGGCGCAAAAAAGAGAACAAATCAGGATTACCGCCGTCCCCCTCATATCCATAAACAAGTCTACAATATCTGCCCAGCTAATACCATCCACCGCAGCGATGTCCGCAGGAACTCTCCGGAAGTAGGCGGCTTGCAGCGGGCGACTCAGCGGATTCAAATCAGCCTCGGAATGAGAAAGCGTAAGCATAGGCGACGTTGCACCGCCAGTTTTAAGTTGGGAAGTTAGGAAGCAGCGTCCCTACTCCACCCATTGGCGGCCGCAGAGGGGGCGGAAACGGCAGCCTTCGCAGGGGGACTCGTCGTGGGGCGGCGCAAAGGGCCGGCCGGCGTCGAGGATCTCCTCTATAAGGGAAGTGATGGCCAGCCTGTACTTCTCCAGGACCTCGGCCTTGTCCGGCGCTTTGGAGCGGCCCGGCTTATAGAGCGCCTCCTCGGTGATGTTCTCGGCGCCAAGCAGCATCAGGCTTGCGTCCATGGCCGAGGCGTCCCTTATCCCGTTCTCCGCCATATAGGCCAGCACATAAAAGGGGAGTTGCACGGACTTCAGCGTTTTCGGCCAGTCCCCGCGCGCGGCCGGATTGAACCTTTCCCAACTGGGCACAGCCGCCGCGGAGCCCGTCTTGTAGTCCACCACGCACACGGTGCCGCCGCGCAGGTCCACGCGGTCAGCGCGGCCCTTCAGTTTTATCGCCCCGTGCCTGGTGACCAGCTCCGTCTCCAGTTCAGTCTCGCAGGCCAGCACCGTCACGCCGGAAAGTTTCCCGCGGTGATAATCCAGTATATCCGCGAGCCTGCGCTCCACCTGCTTCCTTATCAGGTACTCGAAGCCGGAACCGCGGTCCTTGAGCTTCTCGTCGAAGACCCCGCCGGCCGCCTTCAGGATCCTCCCGTAGTCGGCCTCGGTGATGTTCAGCGGAGCGCCCGTCTTGCCCCTGAAGAAGGCCTCCAGCGCGTCGTGCACGACGACTCCGATCTCGCGCTGCTCTATCTCCCCGGAGACCTCCTCTTTCTCGCGCAGGCCCAAGCCGTACTGGTAGTAGAACTTTAAACCGCAGTTGAGGTAAGTGTCCAGGGCCGACGGCGAAAACTCTCGGTTCTTGAGAGCCTCCACCAGCTCGGTTGTCTTCTTCACCGGGCCGGGTTCCGCCTGCGAGAAGTTTATGCGCAGGTGCACCTCTCTCTCGTCCGGCTTCCCGCCCTTCTTCTCCAGGTCCCAGGCAAGTTTTTCCACGAACGGACTGCGCTCCTGGTCGGCGGAGTCCTTGTAGAAGAGATGCGCCTCGTCGGCGCCGGAGAGCAGCGCGCCGAAATAGTAGCGCGCCAGACGCTCGCGCGTCTTGTAGGTGGACAGGCCAAGGCTTTCGCGCACGAAGTGCGAGAGTATGGTATCCTCCTTCTGCGCGGCGGGCAGCACGTCGGCGTTGGCGTCCAGGAAGAACACGCGCCTGAACCTGAGGCCGCGCGTCTCCAGCAGGCCCAGCACCTGCAGACCTTTGAGCGGCGTACCGGGGAAAGGGTAGGCCGCTTCCTGCAGGAAGGTTTTGAGCAGCTTGAAGTAGCCCGCCGCCCCGTCAAAGCGCTCGGCCGCCAGGCTGGAATTTTTCAGTTCCAAGATATGCTCCAGGACCTTCTCCACGAAGGGCGCCCAGTAGGGGTGAAGGGGCGCGGTGCTGTTCTGCGAGATGAACGAGATGAAGCCCAGCAGCTTCTGCGCAAAATCCGCTATATCGTTCAGCCTCTCGAAAGGCTCTATCAACGCGCGGTGCACGGCGGCCAGGTGCGCCTTTATTTCCGCGGGGCCCGGCTTCTGCCCGTAGTCTTTCAGCTTGGCCGCTGCGTCCTTCAGCAGCCCCTCGTCGTTCTCCATCTCGCGCAACGTCACATACTTATCGAAGCGCTCCGAGAGCCGCTCCTCTGCGGTCTGGAAGATGACGCGGCTGGTCTCGGCCGAGCCGTCCAGGCAGATGTTCTTCACGTAAGGATGGAAGACGAACTTGAGATAGTTCGGCGCGAAATACCCCGCCTCGCCTTTCCTGTCCAGCAGGTCGCCCAGCGCGTCCAGCAGGCCGTAGACTGGAGTGGCGGTGATAGGGTAGCCCATGGAGACGTTGTAGTCGCAGGCCGCCGGCAGCGCGTTCTCCAGAAGCGGGAACAGCGTGCGGGACTCGGGCAGCACTATCACGTCGCCGGCTGCCGGATTCTTGAGCGCCCGCGCCAGGCTGAAGACCTCGCCGTGCGCGTCCGGAGCGCGGTAGAAAAAAATTTTTTTCGGAGAAACCTGGCGTTCGGCGGCCAGCGCCCGGGCGCTGCCTTCCAGGAAGGCGAACTGTCCGGCGAGGCCGGGCCCGGGCTCCAGCACTATCCGCGCCCCCCGCGAAGCCAGGTGCTTAAGGACAGCTTTTTCGGAGTTGGTCAGCGCGAATAGCCCGGCAAAGATGATGTTCTCGTATTTCCCGGAGTCGAATCCCCCTATGCCAGCCGCGACCGAGGCGTACTTCATGGACCGGGTCAGCAGTCCCTCTTTTCCGGCGGCGTCATAGAAGTCGCCGTAAAGCCGGCTGAAGCTCTCCAGTTTTTTCATGAAGGATTCCGTCTTGAGGTCCCGCGGCAGGATGGAATCGTAGGCGGAGAGGTCCTTCGGCGTCTTCAGCTCTATTCTGAGCTCCTCGAAGTCGCCTATCAGTTTGAGCGCCCAGGGCAACAGGGCCTCCAGCGAAAGTTCCCCAGGCCCGCGGCCGATTACGCGGCAAAGCTCGCCCTTCAGCCTGTCATAGAGCAGCCAGGCCAGGTCCAGCCGCGAGGCCTCGCGGCCTTTCACGCCCAGTTCGTCCGCGGCCAGGTCGATGAAGCCGTCCATGGAGAGTATGGCAGGCGCCCTCAGCGCGGAGCCCGTTTTCTCCGCCAGATAGCGCCGCAGGAAATGCCCCGGCCGCTTGCCCGGGAAGACGACTACGGAGCTCTCCGGCTTTCTTCCAGAAAGCAGCAGCTCCCCGGCCTTTTCCACCAGGCTGGATTTAGGATCTGTTATTACGATGTTCAAGCGGAACGTATATCACCCGGGCGCGCGGCGCTGGGCCGGCACCCGGGCTGCTGGTCAGAACTGCACTTTCGGCGCCTGGGCGGCCTGCTCCTGGCTCTTGAAGTAGGCGTCGGACTTCTGGAAACCGAACATTCCGGCGATGATGTTGCCCGGGAAGCTGCGCACGGTCACGTTATAGGCGTTGACCACGGCGTTGTAGCGCATACGCTCCACCGAGATGCGGTTCTCGGTGCCGGCCAGCTCGTCCTGCAGGCGGATGAAGTTCTCGTTGGCCTTGAGCTGCGGATAGTTCTCCACCACCACCATCAGGCGGGAAAGAGCGGACTCCATCTGGTTGGCGGCCTGCACCTTCTCCGGCTGACTCTTGGCAGCGCCCCACTGGCTGCGCAGGCGGGTGACCTCCTCCAGGATGTCCTTCTCGTGCTTGGCGTAACCTTTCACGGTGTTGACCAGGTTGGGGATAAGGTCGTAGCGGCGCTGCAACACCGTCTCCACCTGGCTCCACTGGGCCGGTATGGCCTCCGAAGTGGCCACCAGCCGGTTATAAACGGAGCCGACCCACAGGCCCACCACCAATACAAAGGCCAGTACCGCGCCAATCCCTATTAATAGTCCTTTTTTCATGTTCCTCTCCTTAGATCAACCCGAGATCTTCTCTTTAGCGCCCTGTTCCCAACGGTCAACGACATCCGTAACGGCCTGCACGGCAGCCAGGTAGCGCCTGAAGAGGTCCACCGGGTCCACTCCGGAGCCGCGGCCCTCTTTCAGCGCCCAGACCATGCGGAAGGCTTCTTCGTCCAGTTTCATATGCCTGCCCAGCGCGGGCAGCGAGTCGAGTTTTTTCGCCGGCGGCACCTCGCCGTAAAGCCGCAGCGCGGCCTTCAGCAGCGTCAGGAAAGCCGAAATGGAGGAGGCCATCAGGCGCTCCGTCTCCCTGCGCCCACCGCCGGACGCGAGGAAGTTCTCATGCAGCAGTAGCAGCTTGCTCCTGAGCTCCCGCTCCAGCCCAAGGCGCAGCATGGCCGAATCTATCTCCATAACGGCGAACGGGTCCTCGCCGTAAAGTATGCGGTGCGTCTGCTTTATATCAGAGAACTCCACCGGGAAGACGTCGGCCGCGCGCAGCAGGCGCTCCCTGGCGAACATCAGCGGGGCGTGGTTCCCTTCCCTCCCCCAGCGCGAGCAGACCGGGGCCAGGGCCATCAGGTCGTCCGCCTTCACGGCGTCCAGCACCAACAGCACGTTATAGTCCGAGGTCTTCAGGCTGTCGCCGGCCGCGGCCGAACCGTACAGCACCACGGAGCGGAGCCTCTCGCCGCAGACCTTCCTTATCTCCTCGGTCAGTGATTCAGGTGTCATCTTGCCCATATTCTCTCCTACCAGCTCCTGGAACTGCCCCCGCCGCCGGACAGTCCTCCGCCGAAGCCGCCGAAGCTTCCGCCGCCGCCAAAACCGCCCCCCCCGCCGCCGGACATCATGCTGCTGAAAAGCATATACGCCAGGAAAGGATGGCGGAGGATGAAGTAGATGGCCAGGATAAGGAAAATAATCCCCAGCACTTTCTGGCCTGTGGTCAGCGGCGGCCCCCCGTCAGTCTGCCCCTCGTCGCCTGTCAACCCGCCGGTCAGCTGCACCTTGCTGTCTTCCGCAATCACCGAGGCCACGGCCAGCGCCCCGTAATAGACCCCGTCAGAATAGTCGCCTTTTTTGAAATACGGGAGCATATACTTATCCTGTATCTCTCCCGTAAGGCCGTCCGTAAGGACCGGCTCCAGTCCGTAGCCCACCTCTATGCGGGACTTATGGTCCCGAGTGGCCACCAGCAGCAGCACGCCCCGGTCGGTCTTCTTGTTCCCTACGCCCCATTTCTGGAAGGTGTCAACCGCATAGGTATCTATGTCGCTGCTTCCCAGACTCTTGACCGTCAGAACCGCCACCTGGGCATGCGCCTTGGCGTCCAGTTCGGCCAGGACTGAGTTCAGTTTAACTACGGTGCCGGGGTCCATGACCCCGGCGTAATCGTTGACATAGTCCCCCGGAGGCGGGGCAGACGGAGAGGATGTTAAGCCGGCCCCCGCCGAAAATACGGGCAGAGCAATCAGGGCGACTGCAAGGCAGGCGTAACGCATAGCACGGTGTTTCATCATAGGAGCCTCCGCCTGGCCGGAAAGCACGGCGCGCGACTCTAGAACAATACTAACAAATACTGACCGCCCCTGTTTAGCAGTTTATGGCTCGGTAAAAAAACCGGCGGCTGCGGACTTGTCCGCTGCCGCCTTGTCCAGGATATCGGGTCTCTTAATGTAACCGGCCTCAGGGCTTGTGCGCACCCTTAGGCCTCTCCTCCCTTTTGGCCATTGTTCTCTTTTTTATCGCCAGTATCTTCTTTATCGCCGGGGCGTCCTTCCTCCCCTCGTACGTCACCTGTACCTTGTCCCCCGCCTCGATGTCCGACAAGACGGACAGCTTGCCGCCCAGCGCTATCCTGACGTCAGCGCCCACGGACAGCGTCACCGGCTTGCCCTTGCGCTCCTTGACGGTCAGTTTGCCAGCGGCCGCGTCCACAGCCGTCACCTCGGCCAGGAACTTTCGCAGCCTGGCCTTACGCTCCTTCTTCATAGGCGGCCCGCTCTCCGTCTTCATCTCGGACTTCGGCGCCGGCTGCGGCGGTTTTTGCGCGAGCGCCACACCTCCCCCCAAGGCGGTTAACATCACCAGTATTCCCAGTTCTTTCATATCCCCCCCCCTGCTGCTTGGCTTTAACCGGCCACGGCCCCTGTCCCGTAGCCTAAAAAAACTATACTTCAATCCAAGCCAGGTCTTCAACGGCCGGATTTTTGTATTTTGGGCTAACCTTTTACGATTAGAGCGCGGATACTTCAGCGGACCCGCTGAAGCCCCCAATCCGCCAGAGTCCGCGCCTCCTCTTCCGGAGAGGACACCTTTTTAAATTTTGCGTTAGGGACGCCGTGCACGCGGGACTTGCACTGGTCCCAAGCGGAGTGACGTTCCAGCCGTCCGCCCACCAGGCTCAGGTAGACGGCAGGGCCTTTGGGCCTCGTGACCTGCGTCGCGGCCTTCCGGGCCTGCTTGTGAAGATGGGCCTCCCCAGGCTCCAGCAGCGAATAACCGCACCCGACGGCAGGGCCGTCGTACAACTTCTGACGCTGGCCCTTGGAGAAAGCCACCGCTATGGCGTCGCAGCGCTCGTTGACCTCGTGGCCGGCGTGGCCTTTCATGTGGCCCCAGGAGAGGCGGCCCTTTCTGGCCTGCGCAAAGGCGTCTAGGCGCTCCCAGAGATCGCGGTTCACCACCGGATGGCCGGCCGCCGTCAACCAGCCCTTGCGCTTCCAGCCGTATAGCCAGCCCTTCGCGCCATTTATCAGCAGGCCGGAATCCGTATAAACCTTCACCGGCTCGGGCCGGTCTGCCACGGCGGATAGCGCTGCTATGGCGGCCGCCATTTCCATGCGGTTGTTGGTGGTAAAACGCTCGCCCCCGCCCAGTTCCAGCACGCGGCCATCCGGGTAAATAATGACCGCGGCCCAACCGCCAGGTCCGGGGTTGCCGGAGCAGGCGCCGTCGCTATAAATAAAAATAGTGTCTGCCATAAAAAGTCCTAACAATATTAACAAATCTCCGTTCCTAAAAGCGCCTGCGTTCTCATAGACAGTGCGACAGGCGGAAGGCCCAGAAGATGAGGACGCCGGCCAAGGCCGGAACTGTCACCTTAGGAGAGCGCAGGGAACGCGGAATCCTGCCTATAGCGCACAGGGCCACCAGTACCGCCAGCGGGAAGACCAGCGGATTGTCCGCGCAGGCGCCGGCCAAATCCAGCCGGCCAAGGGCCAGGAAAGCGTGGGTCATGCCGCAGCCAGGACAGGGAAGGCCGGTGAGCGCCTTGAACGGGCAGAGCGTCACCTTCGGCAGCGCAGAGGCCATGCTGTAGCCGGCCAACCGAGCCAGGCCGCTGAGCGCGGAGACGGCCAGTATCGCCCAGGAGGCCGCGCGCAGCGGGTCCTGCCTAGCTGCCAGGCTGACGCGGGTAGAACTTATTAAGTTCATGCTGATGTATGGAGTCCACTATTATGCTCATGCCGATAATGGACAGAACAAGGCTAAGAATCGGCAGGTTCTCCGAAGGCGGCATGGAGCGCTTTCGCTGTATCTCCAGTATGACCCCCCCCATGGTGTACTGATAATAGATGAAATATACTCCGCAGGTCACCAGCGACAGCAGGAACACGCGCGAAGGGGAAAACTGCTCCCTGCCTGTCAGCTCGTTGCAGGCCTCCATCTGGTGCCAGTTCCAGAAAAGATTGTATATTCCGCAGGTTACAAGCGTGAATATTATCCCTTCCGCCACGCTCTTATAGCCGCCCCTCATCGTCCCTCCGTCCACTCTATCCTCGCCAGACAGCCTGTAATCTTACAAAAAAGGCGACAGTCTACGTTTTTTGCCTCAAAAAAACTTTGTATCACGGATATAGTTCCATGGATTAAGCGGATAATAAGGTAGCCTGTCCCCTTTTTCTTTTTTTACTCCGGCAGGTCCTGGCGGCCGGAGAGGGCGGCGAGGAAATGGGCGCCGAACTTCTTGACGCGCTTCTCGCCCATGCCTTTAATGTCCAGCAGGGCCTCAGGGGTGGCGGGCTTGAGCGCGGCCATCTCGAGGAGAGTGGCGTCCTGGCAGATTACATAGGGCGGCACGCCGGCCTTGTCCGCGAGGGCGCGGCGCACGACGCGCAGGCGGTCGAACAGTGCCGCGTCGGCCTCGCTGAAGCCCGCGCCCACGGCGCGCAGGGCCTTGGACTTCTTCTTGTCCCTGGCCGGCTTCACCGGCAGACCGAGGCGCACCTCGCCCTTGTCCTGGCACAGCGCGCGGCCGGCGGCGGTGATGCGCAGCAGCGGGTATTCGGCTTCCTCGGTGATTTCCAGGTAGTCCTGCACTATCAGTTGGTCTATCCACGAGCGCACGGCTGGCTCGCCGGCCTCCCTGAGCAGGCCGAAAACTTTAAGCTGGTCGTGGCCGTTGGCGGCAATGCGCTCGCCCGGGCGGCCCAGCAGCAAATTGACCACGTAGCCGGTGCCGTAACGGCCCTCGCAGCGCCAGGCGGCGCTCAGAATCTTTTTGGCGGTCAGGCGGGCCTCAGCCTCGTCCAGTCCCTTGGTCTCGCCCAGGCAGACGTCGCAGGCGCCGCAGCCTTCCTCGCCAGTGGTTCCGCCGCCGGCCGGGTAGGGCTCGCCGAAATGCGCGGCCAGGAGCGCGTGCCGGCACACCGGCGACACGGCGTAGCGGCCTATATCCTTCAACTGTTTGTCGAGAGCGCGCTGGCGCTCAGCGGAAAGGTGCAGGTCCTTTTTCGCCAGCCACTTGTGCGTGGCCAGGTCCGAGGCCGAGAACAGCAGCGCGCACTCGGCCGGCTCGCCGTCGCGGCCGGCGCGGCCGCTCTCCTGCTGGTAATGTTCCACGGAGCGCGGCGTGTTGGCGTGAACCACGTAGCGCACGTTGGAGCGGTCTATGCCCATGCCGAAGGCTATGGTGGCCACTATCACGTCGAGCCGCTCGTTGACGAAATCGTCCTGCGCTTTCCTGCGTTCCTCGGCGTTCAAGCCGGCGTGGTAAGGCGCGCACGACACACTTTCTTCCTTCAATTTAGCCGCTATGCGCTCCACGTCTTTGCGGGTTTGGGCGTACACAATGCCGCCCTCGCCGGGGTGGCGGCGAACCACTTCCAGTATCTGCTTCACCTGGTCGCGCCGCGGGAAGGCGCGGTAGACGAGGTTGGGGCGGTCCGGGTGACCTATCAGTATATCCGGAGAGCGCAGGCCGAGCCTGCCCAGTATATCCTCGCGCACGGCGGGCGTGGCGGTGGCCGTAAGCGCCATGCGCGCGGCTTTGGGGAACAGGTCCAGCGCCTCGGTGAGGCGGCGGTATTCGGGGCGGAACTCGTGGCCCCAGTGCGACACGCAGTGCGCCTCGTCCACGGCGGCCAGCACCAGTCGGTCGCCGAGGTAGCCGTAAATGTCCCCGGCCAGCAGGCGCTCCGGGCTTACGTAGAGCAGCTCGGTGCGTCCTTCGGAAAGATTCTTATAGACCTCGCGCTTGGGCGCGGCCTTTAAATTGGAGTGCAGCGCGTCAGCGGCCAGCCCGGCCTCGCGCGCGGCGGCCACCTGGTCGTCCATCAGGGCTATCAGCGGGGACACCACCAGCACCAGGCCGCGGCCCGCGGCGGCCGGCAGCTGGTAGCAGAGGCTTTTGCCGCCGCCGGTGGGCAGCACCACCAGGCAGTCGCGCCCCGCGAAGGCGGCCTCTATGGCCTCCCTCTGCAGCGGCTTGAAAGCGCCGTAGCCCCAGCGCTTCTTTAAGATCTCCTCTGGCGTCATACTTACAGTATAGCATGATGCGTCTGACGTTCAGGCTGTTGAACTCACCTTGAATTCATACCAGTCTGAATGAAGGGCGCCCGCTATGCGGGCGGAAAACTTCGTCAGAAGTTTTCAGGCCTGCACATGGTAGGGCTTAAACCGCTAGGCCTGGGAAGACACCACTATGCCGTAGCGCTCGGTGCCTTGCACGCTGGTTTGAGGCTCCAATTTGGAACCTCAAGATTTAGCCGTGAACCCTATTTTCCTTACCGGCTCATCAGGTGTCGAGATCATGCTTTTGATAGCGTCGAAAACCACTCTGAACTGGTGGTCGTATTTCTTTTCCATCTCTTCCAGTTTGCGCCGCAGGTCGGCGTGAGTGTTAAGCAGTTCCCGGAGCTTCGTAAAAGTGCGCATTATCTGAATGTTGACCTCTATCGCGCGACGGCTTCTTAACACACTTGAAAGCATGGCAACACCATTTTCAGTAAAAGCGCGAGGCCGCTTGCGTAATCCCATCTTATGGGAATTGGATATCACAATTTGTGATATCCAATTTTTAACCTCTGCCTGAGTTAGCTGGAACATGAAATCCGAAGGGAAATTGCTCAGATTTCGCGTCACAGCCTGGTTCAGGGCACCGGTTGATACCCCATAGAGCACAGCTAAGTCCCGATCCAGCATCACCTTATGGCCACGCACAATCATTATCTTTGATTCCAGGATTTCCTGCGGAACTATTTCTTTAGACATAAATCCCCCTGCCCGCGGAAATAGCATAGCAGACCAACCCGACAAAGGCGTGTCGCTCATTAAAGGTCCTTTTTCAAGAAAAAAAAGGCTCCCTCCCACAGTTGTGTGGTTCTTTTTGTTTAAAAATCCTCTACGTCATCCCTCCGTTCAAGGCGTCTTCGCTACCGGGTTCTCTT
>JAJYJH010000056.1 GCA_021789695.1 bacterium
CCGCGGGGGGGAAGGGCGCCGGGAGGGACGCGAGGGCGGAGGGAACATCAACCGCTACGGCGTTGACACCTCGAAGAGAAGCTCCATCGTCAGCGTCTCGCCTTATTTCGACGAGCCGCGGCGCCACGATTTCGACCACTCCGGCCCGCGCCGCCAGCAGCAAAAACGCGATGGAAACTGGCTCACCCGCCTGCTGGGTGGTAAGAAGAAGGATAGATAGGAGACCGCCCTGACGGGGCCGGGCGGCTTTCAGCGTTCCTTTTCCCTTGTCCGGAAGAGCCTGACCAGCAGTTCCACGGCCAGGTTGGCCTGCATATTGGCCACCAGCGCCACGCGCGGCGCCATCGGGCTTATGCCGGGCGGCGGCTCGCTTACGCCGTCGCCGCAGACATAGAGACGGCCGATGCGCCTGGTCTTCAGGCTGGCGTTGGCGCCGTAGCCGGAAAGCCCGGAACCTGCTATCACGTACCTGTCAGGGTGCAGGCGCAGCCAGGCGTTTATAAGTCTTCCCTTCTCCTCCGCCCTGTCGAAGGCCTCTATCAGCAGGTCTGCCTCGCCGAATAGTTTCTCTACGTTGGAGGGCGCAACTTTGACGTCCCAGGCGGTCACGCTGGTGAAGGGGGCCGCGGCGCGCAGGTTCACGGAGAGGGCCTCCGCCTTCCTGGAGCCTATCTGGGCGACGGTGTACTGCTGGCGGTTAAGGTTGGAGGGCTCCACCCGGTCGAAGTCGGCCAGTATCAGCCTGCCTACCCCGGCGCGGGCCAGCGAGAGGGCGGCGTTGGAGCCCAGGCCGCCGCAGCCGGCCACTCCCACCGAGGAGGCCCGGAGCGCGGCCAGTACTTCCGGGTCGTGCCGGGAAAAAACGGCCTTTTCCAGGTCCTTCATGGCTCAGAAACCGTAGAGCCTGGAGTATTTGGTCTTTACGTATTCCAGGAACGGTTCTACGCGCGCGCCGGAGCCGAGTTCCTTCCTGAGCAGCTGGTCCGGCAGGTACTTCCTGCCGTGGGCGTGCACGTGTTCGCGCAGCCAGCCCAGTATCGGGGCGAATTCGCCGCGCGCTGGCAACTCGCGCCAGCCCGGCAGGTCCCTGTCCATCTTTTCGGCCAGCTGCGCGGAGATCAGGTTGCCCAGCGTATAGGTCGGGAAATAGCCTATGGCGCCCAGGGACCAGTGTATGTCCTGTAGTATGCCCTCCGAGTCCCTGGCTGGGACTATGCCGAACAGCTCCTTCATCCTGGCGTTCCAGAATTCCGGGGCGTCGGCCACCTTCAGGCGGCCCTCCAGCAGCGAGGTCTCCGCCTCGTAGCGCAGCAGGATGTGCAGATTATAAGTCACCTCGTCGGCCTCCACGCGTATCATGGACGGAACCGAGCGGTTGACGGCCGCGTAGAGCTGCTCCGGCGCGGCCTTGTCGAACCTGCCGGGGAAGCGCTTGCTGAGCAGCGGCAGCAGCCAGGCGCAGAAGGGCAGCGAGCGGCCCACTATGTTCTCCCAGAAGCGGGACTGCGACTCGTGCACTCCCAGCGAGGCCCCTCCCGCCAGGGGCGTGAAGTCGAACTCCTTCGGCGTGCCCTGGCCGTAGAGGGCGTGGCCGCACTCGTGCACCGAGCCGTAGAGGGCCGCCGGCAGCCAGTCGCGCTCGGCGCGGGTGGTGATGCGCACGTCGCCTACCGAGAAATCGGTGGTGAACGGATGGGCCGAGCGGTCCTGGCGGCCGCGGCCGAAATCGTAGCCCAGGGCTTCCACTATCTCGTTGACAAGTTCAAACTGAGCGGCCTCGTCGAAGCCGCCCCGGACCAGGTCGCTGGAGACCGAGCCTGCCCGGGCCGCTATCTCTTTTATCAGCGGGGCCAGACCGGCGGCCAGCTCCCTGAAGACCGGCTCCAGCTGGGCCTTCGTCGCCCCCGGCTCGTAGAGGTCCAGCAGAGCGTCGTAAGGGGAGGCTTTGTAGCCCAGTATGCCGGCCTTGCGCAGGTTCAGGTCCAGTATTTTCTGCAGATGCGGGGCGAAGGCCTCGAAGTCGGAATCGCCTCTTGCCTTCGTCCAGGCGTTTATGGCCTCGGAGGTGGCGCGGGAGAACTCCCCTACGAATTCTGGCGGCAGCTTGACGGCCTTCTCGTAGTCGCGTCTGACGGCGCGCAGGTAACCGGCCTCGAAGGAGTCCTCGCCCAGGCCCTGGGCCCAGCCGTAGAGCGAGTCTATCAGTCTTCCCGTTTCCGGGGCCGTGAACTTGGAGTGGGAGAGTTCCTCCAGCGCAGAGAGCGAGGCGGCCCTGGCCTGCGCGCCGCCAGGCGGCATATTGACCTGCTGGTCCCAGCCCAGCACCGCCGCGGCGGAGTTTATCGCCGAGACCTCCGCTATGCGCTTCTTCAGCTCCTCGAACTTGTGCTGCATACTGACCTCCTTAAGTACAGGGAATAAAAAAGGCCCGAAAGCCGGGAACTCCCGCTTTCAGGCCCGTTCTCCGGGAGAGCCGGCTCAGCCGCCGCAGCCGCAGCTCCCGCCGCAGCAGCCGCCGGAATCTGTGCCGCAGCAGCCGCCGTCCGCCGCTGGAGTCCCTTTCTTCAGGCCCGGGATGTCGTCGGAGACCTTGACCACCTTGCCCAGCTTGGCGTCGTAGACGTATCTGCCGGTCTTGTTGTCGGTCTTCTTAGTCGCTTTATTTTCCTGCATAAAGGTAAATCTGGTGCGCTCGACAGGAATCGAACCTGTATAACCGCCTTCGCAGGGCGGGACTCTATCCGTTGAGATACGAGCGCTCAAAGAGCTGACAGACGGATATTTTATTATTTTCCGCGGTTGTTAACAATAGCCGCCGGAGTTACATTCCCAGCAGCTTCTGCCACCAGGACTTGTTCCCGGGCTTCATCTCCGGTATCTGCTCGAAGACGGGTTGGTCGCCCTGGCCTTTGAACACCGGCATCGCTACGCGGAAAGTGGCGCCTCGGCCCGCCTCGCTCTCCAGCGAGAGCTTGCCGCCCTGAAGCACTATCATCGCCTTCGTGATGGCCAGGCCCAGACCGGTGCCTCCGGCCTTCTCCCCGGCCGCCACCTGCACGAACTTCTCGAAGATCTTTTCCTGATCCTCTTTCTTTATGCCGCAGCCGGTGTCGGTCACCGAGAAGAAAACGTAGCCGGCCATCGCGTCCCTGCCCGCGTCGGCGGAGACTTTTATGGAGCCGCCCTGCGGCGTGAACTTTATCGAGTTGGAGATCAGGTTGATGAGCACCTGCACCGTGCGGCGCCTGTCGGCGTAGATCCTCTGCAGGCCCGGTTCCGAGGAAACGCCGAGGTCCAGGCCCTTGGAACTGGCCCAGGCCCGCATGGCTTCCACGGCCTCCTTGGCCACCTCCTCCGGCGGTACGTCCTCCGGATGGAAGACCAGCTTGCCGGACTGCAGCTTCGAGAAATCCAGGATGTCGGTTATTATGCCGTTCAGCCGCTCGGTGTTGCGTATGGCGGTGTTCAGTATGCCGCGGGAGGGGGCCGCCGGGGAAGATTCCCTCCCCAGCATCTCCAGGGCCGCTTTTATGGAGGTCAGCGGCGAGCGCAGCTCGTGGGTCATGTTGGCGATGAAGTCCTGCTGCAGCTGTTCGAATTCCTTTAACTTGGCGGCGTCGGTCGGGACTGAGACGGCGCCGACTATCTTGCCTTCCTCGTTCTGGATTATGGCCGTGGACCTCTTGACCGTCTCGGCCAGGCCGGCCCTGCCTGCGCGCTCCACGTCCTTAAGGATGTCGGCCGCGCTCTCCGGCCTTATCTCCTTGGCCAGCGAGACCACCTGGTTTTCCAGCTGGGAGAGGTCCATGATCTTCTTGCCGGAGAGCTCGGCCAGAGGCTTGCCGGAGATGGCCTCGGCCTCCGGGTTCATCATCAGGATCTTTCCTTCCTTGTCCACCACCACTACGCCGCCCGCCATGCTCGTCATCACGGACTCGGTCCGCACCATGTCGCCCTCTATCTTCTTCTTTTCCCGGCGGACCTCCGTTAGAGCGCTGCCTACGGCCGCCTCCAGCGTCTGCTTGAACTTGACGGTGAGCAGCTCTATTATCCTGCGCTGCTCCTCCTGGTTCGCGGTGGCCCGGCCCGCCAGGATAGAAAGAGCGCTCTGCAGGTCCTGGCCGGCCAGCGCCTCCGCCACTTTCGTCTCTCCGGCCGCGGTGACCGCGGCCGCCTGGACCGCGCCGGCCTGGCCGGGGGCCAGTACGGGCTGCGGCTGCGCGCCCGCCTCCACCTTGGCGTAGACCGCCTCGTTGAGCTTTATGCGCTCCACGCCCTTCTCTTTAAGGAAATCCCTGGCCTCGCCTTTATAGGCCTGCACCTGGCAGAGCGCCAGCAGTTCGTCGCCGGTGACGCCTCTGGAGAAGGTGATGGTCTGTATGCGGAACCGGGTGTAGAGGTTTCTGAGAGAGTTCGGCAGCTTATCCGCCGTCAACAGCGGGGCGCCGTTGATCAGCAGCTTGTCGTTGTCCAGCGTCACGGAGAAGTCCGCCCCGTCCGATACGTCGCAAATCCGGCCCAGCAGGGCCTGGCCTTCGTCCAGGGCCTGCCTGACCTGCGGATGGTCGGGCTTGTAGAGATTTATCTGCGTCAGCGCGC
>JAJYJH010000032.1 GCA_021789695.1 bacterium
TCGGGCGGCCGCTGGCCGGCGACAGGATGTTGTTGGTGGCCATCATCAGCATGCGCGCTTCCATCTGCGCTTCCTGGCTGATCGGCACGTGCACGGCCATCTGGTCGCCGTCGAAGTCGGCGTTGAACGCCGCGCAGGTGAGCGGGTGCAGCTGGATGGCTAGACCCTCGATGAGGACGGGCTCGAAAGCCTGGATGCCGAGGCGGTGCAGCGTGGGGGCGCGGTTGAGCATGACCGGGTGCTTCTTGGTAACGCGCTCCAGGATGTCCCAGATCTCGTTGTCGGCGTGCTCCATCTTCTTTTTGGCGACCTTGAGAGTGATATTCTCTTTCTTGATCAGCTCGGCGAGCACGAAGGGCTTGAACAGCTCTAGCGCCATCTCCTTGGGGAGGCCGCACTGGTTGAGCTTCAGGTTCGGGCCGACGACGATGACCGAGCGGCCGGAATAGTCCACGCGCTTACCCAGCAGGTTCTGGCGGAAGCGGCCCTGCTTACCTTTTAATATGTCCGAAATGGACTTCAGCGGGCGGTTGGCGGCGCCGAGGACGACTTTACCGCGGGCGCCGTTCTCTATCAGGGCGTCCACCGCTTCCTGCAGCAGGCGCTTCTCGTTGTAGATCATCACCTGCGGGGCGCGCAGCGCCTCGATGTGCTTGAGGCGGTTGTTACGGTTGATGATGCGGCGGTACAGGTCGTTCAGGTCGGACGTGGCGAAGCGGCCGCCTTCGAGCGGCACCAGCGGGCGCAGGTCCGGAGGCAGCACCGGCAGCACCGTCATGATCATCCACTCCGGTCGGTTGTTGCTGGCCATGAAACCCTCGAGGATCTTCAGGCGCTTGATGGCTTTGGAGCGGTCGGCGTCGTTCTTGATGGCGTCGAGGCCCTTCTGTATGGAATCTATCTCGGCCTTCAGGTCGATGTTCTCCAGCAGGTGCTGGATCGCGCCCGCGCCGATGCCGACCTTGATCTTGGAGTACTTCTTTTTTACCTCGTTGAGCTGGGTCTCGGTGAACACCTCTCCGCGGTGATACTCGACGCGGCCGGTCACCGGGTCCTTGGTGTCCTCGAGGACAACGTAGGCCGCGTAGTAGACCACCTTCTCCAGGTCTGTCGGGCGCATATCCAGGATTATGCCGATGCGGGAAGGGGACTTCCGCAGGAACCAGATGTGCGCGACGGGGCAGGCCAGCTCTATGTGGCCCATGCGCTCACGGCGCACCTTGGACTCGGTCACCTCGACGCCGCAGCGGTCACAGACCACGCCCTTGAACTTGACCCAGCGGTACTTGCCGCAGGCGCACTCGTAGTCCTTGGAGGGCCCGAAGATCCTCTCGCACAGCAGACCGTCGCGTTCGGGCTTGAGCGTGCGGTAATTGATGGTCTCGGGTTTCTTGACCTCGCCGAAAGACCAGTTGTGTATCTTCTGTGGGCTGGCGAGCCCTATCTTGATGCCGTTGAAGCTGCCGTAGTTGAGCTCCTTGGCCTTCTTCTTGGTCTTGCCCAGCCTGCTGAGTGCGTCGGAAAATATGTCGTTAGCCATTGTGTTCTCCGGTTAAGTCTCTCTCCGCTCGCGGCCCCGGCCGGAAGACCGGCCGGGCCGCTGTTCGCCGCCGCCGCGCTACGCCTTGGAAGCCGCCTTCTTGGCCGGGGCCTTCTTCTCCTCCGCTGCCTCCTCGGCCGGAGCGGCCTCGGCGGCGGGAGCGGTGTTCAGCAGGTCCACTTCGAGCGCCAGCGCCTGCAGTTCCTTCACGAGCACCTTGAACGACTCCGGAACTCCGGGCTGCGGCGGGAAGTCGCCCTTGATGATGGCCTCGTACATCTTGGTGCGGCCGGTGAAGTCGTCTGACTTCACGGTCAGCATCTCCTGCAGCGTGTACGCGGCGCCGTAACCTTCGAGCGCCCACACTTCCATTTCGCCGAAGCGCTGGCCGCCGAACAGGGCCTTTCCGCCCAGGGGCTGCCTGGTGATGAGGCTGTAGGGACCCGTGCTGCGGGCGTGCACCTTGTCCTCTACCAGGTGGATCAGTTTCAGTATATACATATGGCCGATCGTCACCTTCTCGTGGAAGGCTTCGCCGGTGCGGCCGTCGTACAGCGTGATGCGGCAGTAGTCGTCCGGGAGGTACTCCTCGGGAACGCCCTGGTTGCGCAGTTGGTCCTTGGCGAGCTGCACCATCTGGATGACGCCAGGCCTCTCGCCTCCGGGATGCTTCTCCATGTCGGCGAGCACGTCGTCTATAGTGATGTCCGGGCGTTTCCTGCCCTTCTTCTCCCAATATTTCCAGTAATCCTTGTTATCCTCGGCTGCGCTGTCGAACACGGGGCAGTACATCTGCGTGTCGAGCTGCTTGCCGGCCCAGCCGAGCATGGTCTCGAGGATCTGGCCGATGTTCATGCGGGAAGGGACGCCCAGCGGGGACAGCACTATGTCCACCGGCGTGCCGTCGGGCATATAGGGCATGTCCTCGCGCGGCAGGATGCGGGCGACGACGCCCTTGTTGCCGTGACGGCCGGAGAGCTTGTCGCCCACCTGCAGGCGGCGCTTGAGCGCTATGTGCACCTTCACCACTTTATTGACGGTGACGGGCAGCTCGCCGGAGCTCTTGAGCATCTCCTTCTCGCGGGCGTATTTTTCCTTGATACGCTTCTCCATCAGCTTACAGAACTCATAGGTCTCGCTGCCCTTCTTGGAGGTCTCCTTGCTGAACTCCTTAAGCGCGTCGAGGTTGTAGTTCATCTCGGCGTCTATTTCCTTCTTGCGGCGGTCCTCCTCAACTTTGGAGAGCTTCTCGCGGCGCACGAAGACGCGGGTGCCGATGATCTTGCCGGAAACTCCGGGCGGCACGCGCATCGAGGTGTCGGTCACGTCCTCGGCCTTCTTGCCGAAGATGACCTTCAGCAGGCGCTCCTCTGGGGAAAGCTGCTGCTCTCCCTTCGGGGACACCTTGCAGACGAGGATGTCGCCGGGACGCACCATCGTGGATGGGATCACGACGCCGTCGGAGTCTATATGCTCCAGCGCGTCGGAACCTACGTTGGGGATGTCGCGGGTTATTTCCTCCGGGCCCAGCTTTGTGTCGCGGGCCTCCACCTCGAATTCCTCGATGAAGATGGAGGTCAGGTCGTCGTTCTCGACCACCTTCTCGGAGACCAGGATGGCGTCCTCGTAGTTGAAGCCCTCCCAGCACATGAAGGCCACCAGCAGGTTCTTGCCGAGAGCCAGCTGGCCGTTGGAAGTGGCGGGGCCGTCGGCTATGATGTCCCCTTTCCTGACCTCCATACCGCTCTCCACCACCGGCACCTGGTTGACGCAGGTGTCCTGGTTGGAACGGCGGTACTTCGTGAGGTGGTAGATGTCCGGCTCCTTGGAGTGCTCCGGCTTTATGGCTATCATGTCGGCCGAAGCGTAAATGACCTTGCCCGAGGTGCGGGCAGCCACGCAGGCGCGGGAGTCGCGGGCGATCGCGTCCTCCATGCCTGTTCCGACAAGCGGTCTCTCGGTGACGAGCAACGGCACGGCCTGGCGCTGCATGTTGCAGCCCATCAGCGCGCGGTTGGCGTCGTCGTGCTCGAGGAACGGGATCAGCGCGGCCGAGATCGACATGACCTGCAGCGGCGACACGTCCATGAACGTGACCTCGTCGGCGTCCATGAACAGGTAATCGTCCTTCAGGCGGCCGTAGACCTGGTCGGTAGCGAGGCGGCCGCCGTCGAGCGGAGTGTTTGCCTGGCCGACGAAGATGTCGTCCTCGTTATAGGCGGTGACGTATTCCGTCTCGTCGGTGACCTTCTTGTTGGAGACCTTGCGGTACGGGGTCTCTATCAGACCGTACTGATTGACCTTGGCGTAGCTCGCGAGCGAAACGATCAGACCGATGTTCGGACCTTCGGGAGTCTCGATCGGGCAGACGCGGCCGTAATGCGTGTAATGTACGTCGCGCACCTCGAAGCCGGCGCGCTTGCGGTTGAGGCCGCCGGGACCGAGGGCCGACAAGCGGCGCTTGTGCGTCAGCTCGGCCAGCGGGTTGATCTGGTCCATGAACTGCGACAGTTGCGACGTGCCGAAGAACTTTCGCATGATCGCCACGACCGGGGCGGCGTTCACCAGCGTGCGGGGCGTGACGGTCTTGTCCTCCTTGCTCATGCGGTCGCGCACGTTGCGCGCTATCTGCACGAGGGCCACGCGGATCTGGTTCTCGAGCAGTTCGCCGATTGAGCGCACGCGGCGGTTGCCGAGGTGGTCGATGTCGTCCACCTTGTAGACTAACTTCTGGTCTCCGTAGTCGAGAGCCGGCGCTCCGGAGTTCAGCGCCATCAGGTACTTGATGGTGACGATGATGTCCTCGAGGCAGATGTTGCGCATCTTCTCGCCGGGCACCTTGAAGCGCTTGTTGGACTTAGCCAGCTCCTCGTAGAGCGGGCGGAGCTTGCGCATGGCCTTGTAGCGGCCGACTATGGAGAAGTCGTAGCGGCGCAGGCTCTTGAACATGATGTTGTCGAGGTATTCCTCGGCCTGCTCCTTCACGATGAAGTCCTGGCCGCGCATCTTCTTGTAGATCTCGTAGCGGGCGTCGGAGGCGGTCTTGGGCTGGTTCTTGGCCTCGAGGGCCAGAATCACGCCGGGGTTCTCCTCTTTCGGATTGCCCTTGATCAGGCTAACGCTCTTGACCCTGCGGTCGAGCATCGCCTTAAAGCACTTCTCGTCTATCGGCTGCGCGGCGCGCTCCTCCAGATTCCACAGCACCTCTCCGGAGGACTTATCCACGATGTCCTCGATGGCGTACTTGCCTATGATGTTGACGGCGTTGTCCTGGTTCACCTCAACCTCTACGGACGCGTAGAAGGCCTGCAGGATCTCGGCGTTGGTCTCGAGGCCGGCGGCCTTAACGAAGGTGGTGGCGAGGATTTTCTTCTTGCGGTCCAGGCGAACCCACAGCACGTTATCGGTGTCGAACTCGAACTCGACCCACGCGCCGCGGTACGGGATCACGCGGGCGAAGAACAGCGGCTTGCCGAGGACCGACTGCTTCTTCTCCTCGTCGTCCTCGAAGATGATGCCGGGGGAGCGGTGCAGCTGGCTGACTACGATGCGCTCGGCGCCGTTGAAGATGAACGAGCCGGTGTCGGTCATCAACGGCAACTCGCAGAGCGTGACGTCCTGGTCGATCATATGCTTGAGCTTGCCCGACTCGCTGCGGGAGCTCAGCGACATATAGGCCTTCAACGGGGCCGAGTAGGTGCCGCCGCGCTGCAGCGCTTCCTCGGGGCCGGTGTACTTGGGCGCGCTGAGCTCGTACTTCAGAAAGTCCATCACCATCGTGCCGTCCGCGGACTCTATCGGGAAAACGTCGACGAAGGAGGCCTGCAAACCCTGTATCTTGCGGTCCTCCGGCTTCGCTTCTAGCTGCAGGAACCAGTCGAAGGACTGCTTCTGCATGTCGAGGAGGTCCGGGACCTTGAGGATCTGCCCTATCTTCGAGAAGTTAAGAAGTTTCATCAGTTCACCTCGCGCACAATTTCACAGATCTTGTAGACCGCTTTTCACTATCTATTTCCTTAAAACAGCATCGCCGTGCCAATCTAGTCGGACGTGGGATTATAGAGCTTATACGGCCACGTATCCCTAAAGGTCGCACGGGCAATGGAAGAAAAAGCGACAGGCCCCGCGCATAAGTACAATGACCATGTCAGTTCAGCCATACTCAAATATACACGATGCTCCGGTTAAACCGAATAAACAACCTATCCCTCCCCCGTAAGGGGGAAGGAATAAATTTACGCCGCTTATCTACCGCGTGTAAGCCTTATTTTGCACAAAATACCGGGTACGGATTCGGCGGCCGGCTTGCCGGCTGTAACGATGACCCCCGCGCGGTTCTCGCGCGGGGGTCTTACGACGGCACCTACTTAAGTTCTACGGTAGCGCCCGCCTCGGTGAGCTTCTTGTTCAGCTCGTCAGCGGTCTTCTTGTCAACGCCTTCTTTCACGTTCTTCGGGGCGCCCTCGACAAGATCCTTGGACTCTTTCAGGCCCAGGCCGGTAATCTCGCGGACGACCTTGATAACGCTTATCTTCTTGGCGGCGTCGGCGACGGCCTTAAGGACAACGGTGAACTCGTCCTTCTCCTCGGCGGCGCCAGCGGCGCCAGCGGCGGCACCGGGAGCAGCGGCGACGGCCACGGGGGCGGCCTTCACACCGAACTTCTCCTCTATGCCTTTCACGAGGTCGGCCAGTTCCATCACGGTGTAATTGGAAATAGCATCTATTATTTGGACTTTCGTCAGCTTCTCTGCCATCTTAGGGCTCCTTTTGCCGCCGGGAGGCGGCGTTTTTAGTAGCTCGCGCGCTTGTGAACGCGCGATTTATCCCATTTTACTGGCGGGACTACCAGGATTTACTTCTAAATTGTATCATTTTTAGCCGGAAACAGCAAAAACGCAGAAGAGGAGGCGCAGGGTATCAACCGCAACGGACTCGACTGTCTACGGAAAAAACGTTCAGGCCTGGGGAGCGGGGGCAGCCGGGGCTCCGGCAGCCTTCTCTTTCTGCTCTTTCACGGCATCCAGCACGTAACGGATCTGGGCAATCGCGGTGAAGAGGGTACCGGCCAGCTGGCCGAGCAACTCCGGCTTGGAGCCTATCTTGGAGAGCTTCTCCATGTCGGCGGGAGAAAGCCAGTTCTTCTCGTAAAATCCGCCCTTCCATTTTACGCCGGGGTTCGCCTTGGCGAAGGCCACCAGCGCCTTGGCGACGCGGGTAACTTCGTTGGCGTCATCCATCGTGACGACGGCGGTGGGCCCGGTGGCGACGGTGTCGTCGGCGGGCTTCAAAGAGGCGTTCTCCAAGGCGTGCGCCACTAGGGTGTTGCGCACGACCTGGAACCTGGCCCTGTTGGGGCGCAGGGTATCGCGAAGACCATTGGCGTCCTTGAACTTCATACCGCTGAACGTGGCAAAGAACGTGTCCTTGGCGGCGAACTCCTTGCCAAGCTCCTTAGCCAGTTCTTTCTTGTCGGTCTTCGTGATTTTCATTTAAAAATCCTTCGGCTATTTGACAATTCAAGCGCCTCGCGTAGCCTCCTGCGATTTATAAGACCGGCACCGACCTACTCTGCCGACACCGGGTTGGGTGTCAGTACCATCGGCCCTGGAGCCCTTAACTGCCGTGTTCGGAATGGGAACGGGTGTTGCGTCTCCGGAATAAGCACCGGTCTTATAAATCGCGGGAAGCGACTGAGCAAAGGTTGCGTATCACACCTTAGGTTTTCCAGGATTAGAAAATAAGGCCAAGCCTCTCGACCGATTAGTACCAGTTAGCTGAACATGTTACCATGCTTACACATCTGGCCTATCAACCCAGTAGTCTTCTGGGGGTCTTCCGGGACTTAACGTCCAGGGATACCTTATCTTGGGGCGGGTTTCACGCTTAGATGCTTTCAGCGTTTATCCCTACCGAACACCGCTACCCAGCTTATGCCGTTGGCACGACAACTGGTATACGGGCGGTTCGTCCACCTAGGTCCTCTCGTACTGTAGGCAGCTCCCCTCAAGTATCCTGCGCGCATATCAGATAGAGACCGTACTGTCTCACGACGTACTGAACCCAGCTCACGTACCGCTTTAATGGGCGAACAGCCCAACCCTTCCCACCTGCTTCAGCGGGAGGATGCGATGAGCCGACATCGAGGTGCCAAACCTGGTCGTCGATGTGGACTCTTGGACCAGATCAGCCTGTTATCCCCGGGGTAGCTTTTATCCGTTGAGCGATGGCCCTCCCACGAGGTACCACCGGATCACTATGACCGACTTTCGTCCCTGTTCGGCCCGTCGGCCTCACAGTCAAGCTCCCTTCTACCATTGCGCTCGACAGGCGATTTCTATTCGCCCTGAGGGAACCTTGGTACGCCTCCGTTACTCTTTGGGAGGCGACCGCCCCAGTCAAACTGCCCGCCTGCCAATGTCCTTCGGCCGGATTACGGCTGCGAAGTTAGAATCACAATTTCAAAAGGGTGGTATTTCACCGTTGCCTCCCCCAGGGCCAAAACCCTGGGATCACCGGCTCCCACCTATCCTACGCATCTAAAACCGTAATTCAATGACAAGTTACAGTAAAGCTCCACGAGGTCTTTTCGTCTAGATACGCGCAGCAAGCGTCTTCACTTGCACCACAATTTCGCCGAGCCCTACGTTGAGACAGCGGGATCTTTGTTATGCCATTCGTGCAGGTCGGAACTTACCCGACAAGGAATTTCGCTACCTTAGGACGGTTATAGTTACCGCCGCCGTTTACTGGGGCTTAAGTTCGAAGCTTCGCCTTGCGGCTAACCCCTCCCCTTGACCTTCCAGCACCGGGCAGGCATCAGGCCCTATACGTCATCTTGCGATTTCAGCAGAGCCCTAAGTTTTTGTTAAACAGTCACGATCCCCATTTCACTGCGGCCCGTTCACGTCGTGGTCTTTTAATCCCACACCGCTACAAGGGCGCTCCTTATTCCGAAGTTACGGAGCCAGTTTGCCTAGTTCCTTAACGTAGGTTATCTCGCGCGCCTTAGTATACTCAACTCGCCCACCTGTGTCGGATTACGGTACGGTTACAATGGAAACTCCCTACGAAGTTTTTCTAGGCAGCGTGGTTGGGCCACTTCGAGCGGTTACCCGCCCTGGTCTCGGTTTCCAGCTTTATAGTCAGACGGATTTTCCTGCCTGACCGTGCCTTCCACCTTTCCCCGGGACAACCTTTACCCGGTAGGCTTACCCTTCTGCGTCCCTCCTTAGGTGATGACGCGTCCACTGTAGTTCCGGAATATTAACCGGATGTCCATCGTCTACGCCTTTCGGCCTCGACTTAGGCCCGACTGACCCTGAGCCGACGAACGTTGCTCAAGGAACCCTTAGGCTTTCGGCGACGAGGATTCTCACCTCGTTTATCGCTACTTATTCCAGCATCCTCGCTTCTTAACGCTCCAGCGCTCCTTCCGGTACGCCTTCGCTGCGTTAAGAACGCTCCCCTACCACGATCAAGAACTCGCGTTCTCGACCATCCGCGATTGCGGTGACATGCTTAGCCCCGTGTCATTTTCGGCGCGGGTTCGCTCGACTAGTGAGCTGTTACGCACTCTTCAAAGGGTGGCTGCTTCTAAGCCAACCTCCTAGCTGTTTGTGTAAACCCACATCCTTTGCCACTTAGCATGCACTTAGGGACCTAGATCGGCGGTCTGAGCTGTTTCTCTCTTGCACATGAAGCTTTTCCCTCATGAACTGACTGCCGTGTTGTTCGCCGCGGTATTCGGAGTTTGATTGAGTTCGGACCGAGGGTCGCTCAGCCTACATCATTCAGTGCTCTACCCCCGCGGGTTAAAACACGACGCTAGCCCTATAGCTATTTCGGGGAGAACTAGCTATCACCAAGTTCGATTGGCCTTTCACCCCTTACCCCAGGTCATGTAGAAACTTTTCAACGTTTAACACTTCGGACCTCCATCACCGGTTAAGGTGACTTCATCCTGCCCAGGGTAAGATCACTTGGCTTCGAGTCTACTAATGCGAACTAATCGCCCTATTCAGACTTGCTTTCGCTACGGCTCCGTGGTTTACAGCCCACTTAACCTTGCTCGCACTACGTAACTCGCTGGATCATTCTTCAACAGGCACGCCGTCGCGCATTCCCTTTCCTTGCGGTCGGGGCATAGCGCTTCGACAGTTTGTAGATATACGGTTTCAGGTTCTATTTCACTCCCGGTCACGGGTTCTTTTCGCCTTTCCCTCGCGGTACTAGTTCACTATCGGTCACTAGAGAGTATTTAGCCTTGGAGAGTGGTCTCCCCAGATTCCCACCGGATTGCACGTGACCAGTGGTACTTAGGGACCCATCGGAAGCCGCTTCGATTTCGCCTACGGGACTATCACCCGCTATGGTCTCACTTTCCAGAGAGTTCGGCTATCTGACGGTTGGTAACTTCCCGGTTCTACACCGGACGGGCCCTGCAACCCCGCGTGAATAAATCCACGCGGTTTAGGCTGTTCCCTGTTCGCTCGCCACTACTAGGGGAATCTCGTTGATTTCTTCTCCTCCTGGTACTATGATGTTTCACTTCCCAGGGTTGTCTTCAGTGCGCTATCTCAAGGCCTGACGGCCTCGACTTCACGCAAAGATTTCAGGGGTTAGCCCTGAACGGTTTCCCGATTCGGAAATCCCGGAATCAAAAGATATTTGCTCCTCCTCCGGGCTTATCGCAGCTTATCGCGTCCTTCATAGACTTCTAGTGCCAAGGCATCCACCATATACCCTTGTAGCTTGGCCTTATTTTTTAATCCTAGCTGTTCAGGTAATAACTTCTACCTTGTTCGTTCTCATAATTAATCACTTTGTATACTAAGGTGTGATCATTTGTCTTAATTCTCATTAAGACGCCTTTGCTCATTTCTGTCCGGCCGCGCCGACTCCATACGGAGAATTAAGGCTTAGCCTCAGAAACGTTGCGCTTGAATTGTCAAAGAGCCGAAATTTTTGAATTTTGGGGCTCAGTCTGCGAATCTTTGGAGCAGACCGGGGTCGAACCGGCGACCTCCTGCTTGCAAAGCAGGCGCTCTCCCAGTTGAGCTACTGCCCCGAAATATGGGCCCAGATGGAATTGAACCATCGACCTCACGCTTATCAAGCGTGCGCTCTAACCAGCTGAGCTATGAGCCCAAAACTTATGTATGAATGGCCACCCTGAACCAACTGGTCGATGGTACCGACCTTTACTCTCTCGTGAAAGAAAGTAATAAAGGAGGTGATCCAGCCGCACGTTCTCGTACGGCTACCTTGTTACGACTTCACCCCAATCACCAGGCACAACTTGGGACCGGAAGTATCTCCGGTACTTCTGTTGCAGCTGACTTTCGTGGTGTGACGGGCGGTGTGTACAAGGCCCGGGAACGTATTCACCGCAGCCTGCTGATCTGCGATTACTAGCGATTCCAGCTTCACGTGGGCGAATTGCAGCCCACGATCTGAACTAGGGTGCAGTTTAGGGATTGGCTCCACCTTACGGTCTTGCGACCCTCTGTCTGCACCATTGTATCACGTGTGTAGCCCTGGACATAAAGGCCATGATGACTTGACGTCGTCCCCACCTTCCTCCGTGTTATCCACGGCAGTCTCCTGAGAGTCCTCTCCTTGCGGAGTAGCAACACAGGACAAGGGTTGCGCTCGTTGCGGGACTTAACCCAACATCTCACGACACGAGCTGACGACAGCCATGCAGCACCTCGGCTAGCGCCCTTGCGGGTCCCCTCTACTTTCATAAAGGGTACAAACTAGTCGTTCGAGCCCAGGTAAGGTTCTTCGCGTAGCGTCGAATTAAACCACATGATCCACCGCTTGTGCGGGCCCCCGTCAATTCCTTTGAGTTTTAACCTTGCGGCCGTACTCCCCAGGCGGTAGACTTAATGCGTTAGCGTCGGCACGGAAGGGGTCGATACCTCCCACACCTGGTCTACATCGTTTACGGCTAGGACTACCAGGGTATCTAATCCTGTTTGCTCCCCTAGCTTTCGCGTCTCAGCGTCAATTGCGGCCCAGTAACCTGCCTTCGCCTTTGGCGTTCTTCCGTATCTCTACGCATTTCACCGCTACACACGGAATTCCAGTTACCTCTACCGAATTCAAGAAGGCCAGTATCCGCCGGCTGTTCACAGTTGGGCTGTGAGATTTAACAGCAGACTTAACCTCCCGCCTACACGCGCTTTACGCCTAGTAATTCCGAGTAACGCTCGCCACCTACGTATTACCGCGGCTGCTGGCACGTAGTTAGCCGTGGCTTATTCGCAGAGTACCGTCAAAAGCTTGCGCTCTTTCGTCCCCTGCAAAAGAAGTTTACGATCCGAAAACCTTCGTCCTTCACGCGGCGTCGCTGGATCAGACTTTCGTCCATTGTCCAAAATTCCCCACTGCTGCCTCCCGTAGGAGTAGGGCCCGTGTCTCAGTGCCCTTGTGGCCGGTCATCCTTTTAGATCGGCTACCCGTCATAGCCTTGGTGGTCCGTTACACCACCAACTAGCTGATAGGCCGCAGACTCCTCCTCGAACGCCTTTCGGCTTTCATCCCCTCAAAATGCTTCAAGAGGATTGTATGGGGTATTAGCCAAACTTTCGCCTGGTTGTCTCCCATTCGAGGGCAGATTGTCTACGTGTTGCTCACCCGTCTGCCGCTAAGAGCGCGATACTCTGCCACTCTTCGCTCGACTTGCATGTGTTAGGCACGCCGCCAGCGTTAACTCTGAGCCAGGATCAAACTCTCCAAAAATCCGTAACCGTTAACAGCAAACTTCGCCGTCGGCAGTTAGCATTTACGGAGCGTTCTAATTAGCTCTATTACTATGTTCATAACCAACTTGGTTATCACACCTTAAGGTAATTGCGTTTCGTTACACCATCAACATGTTCCGCAGGTTTCGCGAAAGTTCAGACGGATTTTAAGGCCCGGCCTCTTTCAGCTTCCCCTGCTTCGCACGCTCAGGGTGCCCATTCATACATAATTTTTTAGAGAGCAAACCTTATTCCCGTTTCGTGGATACCACTCCACAGGTTTGAAGGTCTTTTGTCACGTTCGCGGCTTGTGTTCGCGACCGTGTTTAAATCGTATCAAAACTCGCGGAAGTTTGTCAACTACTTTTTTTACGTCGAGAATTTGCGTTCTCAAAACTTGTTTCCGCGATTTTTTTAGAGAGCGAATCCCCTATCCCCGGTCCGTGTCACCACTTCGCGGGTGAGGGTTTCGTTTACGTTCGCGGCTGTTGTTCGCGACCGTGTTTAAATGTTATCACAAAACTGCGAATCTTGTCAACTACTTTTTTTCACGTCGGAGAGAACGTCTTTCTCCGCGGTTTTCACTATCGTTGCAAGTTTTAAAAGATCAGGGTAGCTGCCTCAGTTCCGCCGCTCTTTACCGGGGAGCGCTTTGTGACAACGGGATTAGTATACTACAAAACAAAAAACCTGTCAACGGATTTTCAGCGGAATTCCCCGTGGCCGTTCCTCCGGCGGAGGCGACGCCGCGCGCCGGCGCCGTATTCCTCTATAGTTGCATCAGGGCAGCCCCAGCCTGCCGCTCTTTTTAAGGGCGGCGTCTATGGCGTCCATGCGCCTGGAGATGGCCTCGAAGGCGGAATACTTGGCCTCCAGCGCCCGTATCTTCCTTTCCGTGACAACCGCGTAGTCATCGGAAAGGCGGATCAGGTTCTCGCGCAACCAGCGCAACTGTCCTTCTATCCCCTTGAGCTGGGGCTCCACGCTTTTGGCCAGACGTTCTTCGGCGTCGCTGAACATCTTCTTATAAAGCACTTCATTGGCCTTCAACCTGCCGGAGAGTTCCGCAAGCCCCGCGTGCATCGCCGTTTCCGTCTCAGAGAGCCTGGCGCCAAGCCGCGCCACCACCTCCCTGAGATGCTCGTCGAACAGCGCCGCCCCGCGGTTCTGTTCCGCGGCCTTCAGCATCCCCTTGGCCTCGCCGAGGGCCCTGCGGCACTCGCTGCCGAGCGCGGAAAGTTCGTCGGTGCTCTGCGCGAGGGAAAGTTTCATTTCGTCGATAGAGGACAGCGCCACCGTCAGGTCAACGCGCATCCCGTCGACCGCGTCCCGGCCGGCCCTGGCGTCCAGCTCCAGACCGGTCCTGCGGTTCTGCCCCTCGAAAGCAGTCCTAAGCGAGGCCAGCGCGCCCTCGGCCTGCGCAAGACGCGCCGCGAGCTCCCCCTCGCTGGCGAAGGTCCTTTTAAGCCCATCGACCAAAGCCTCCAGGCCGCTCAGCCGCTGGGCCACGTCCCTCAGGCCGTCCCCGGGGGATACGGCGGCGGAATGCAGGCAGCCCCGCAGCTCCTCCAACTGCGCCTCGACGCGCTCCAGCCTGCCGCGCAGGGCGGCGTCCGCCGCCAGCGGCGGGGGCAACAGCGGGGGCGGGGTGCCGCCCCGCGCCGATGGCTCGTTATTCTCTTTTTCCATGGTTCTTTCCTGCGCTGGTTACCGCTTTTTTAAGGATATAATACAGCGCGGGGTGCAAAATACTGTTGCGTAAAGATTAAATCTTTTATTCGCGCGCTTTCAATGACGCGGCGCAATTCATATAATTAGGGCTAATTTTTTCCCCGTACGGAGCGGACATGATGATACACAAGAACCACCCAAAAGGACTTTTTCTCCTTTTTTTTGTGGAGATGTGGGAGCGCTTCTCATACTACGGCATGAGAGCACTGCTGGTGCTGTACATGGTGCACTTTCTGATGTTCACCCACGAGAAGGCCGTGCACATCTACGGCTGGTACACCGGCATGGTCTATCTTACGCCGCTGTTGGGCGGCTATATAGCGGACCGCTACCTCGGGCAGCGGGCCTCCATCCTGCTGGGGGGTACGCTGATGGCGCTGGGGCATTTCGCGATGGCGCTACCCAGCCTGCCGTTCTTCTTCGGGGCGATGATGCTGCTGATCATGGGGAACGGCTTCTTCAAGCCGAACATCTCCACGATAGTCGGCAAACTCTACGAAGAAAATGACCCCCGCCGCGACGCCGGCTTCACGATCTTCTACATGGGCATCAACCTCGGCGCGATGTTCTCCCCCTTCGTCTGCAGCACGCTGGGGGAGATGGTGGGCTGGCACTGGGGCTTCGGCGCGGCAGGAGTCGGCATGGTGCTGGGCCTGGCGATGTATCTGTGGGGACAGAAGGCGCTGCTGGGGGAGCACGGGCTAAAGCCGGCCAAACCGCAGGGCAGCTACTGGGTGCCGGTCTCGCTGACCGCGCTGATGGCGCTGCTGCTTACAGCCAATTCGTTGGAGTTCAACGGCTTCACCGTCTTCGGCCTGCTGCCCGGATGGGCCTACGCCCTGCTCGGCGTGCTCGTACTGACCGGCGCGGCCTACGCCTACGCCGGGCACCCGGAGAAATCCGGCCTGACGCGAGTGGAAAAGCAGCGCATAGCTGTGATTTTCATTATGCTCTTCTTCTCCACGTTCTTCTGGACCGCCTTCGAGCAGGCGGGCAGCTCACTGACGCTGTTCGCCGACGGCGCGACCAACAGGAACCTGTTCCTCTTCGGCCGGCATTTCCTGGTGCCGGCCGGCTGGTTCCAGTCGCTGAACCCGTTCTATATAGTGGTGCTGGCGCCGCTCTTTTCAAGGATGTGGATGGACCTGGGAGAAAAGAACAGGGAGCCCTCCAGCCCGATAAAATTCGCGATGGGCCTGGGCCTGCTGGCGGTGGGCTTCGTCGTAATGGTGGCGGCCGCGGCGTCCTACCAGAAATACGGCCCGGTCAGCATGGTGTGGCTGGCCGCGGTCTACCTGTTCCACACGCTGGGCGAGCTGTGTCTGTCGCCGGTCGGCCTGTCGCTGGTGACGAAACTGGCGCCGGCGCAGTTCGGCTCGCTGCTGATGGGCACGTGGTTCCTCTCCAGTTCCGCGGCCGGCTTCTTCGGCGGCCTTTTCGCCGGCAACTACGACACGATGAGTCACACGACGTTCTTCCTGATTCCTACGGCCACCGGGCTGTTCTCGGCCTCGTTGCTACTACTGATGACCCCGAAGATCCGCAAGTGGATGCACGGCGTGCACTAAAAAAGAGCGGCTCACATATCCCCTGGTATCTCCAGTTTCTTGCCCGCCAGCAGGTCGTCTATCGTCTTCTCGGTGACGTAGGACGGGTAGGTGATGGCCGCCACCACGCCGTTGGCGTCCACCAAAACGGTGTGCGGGATGCCGTTGCCCCTGAAAGTGGACAGCAGCGGCACGGGCGTGTCGGCGGCCACTATGCCGGGCAGTTTATTGGTCTTTAGGAAATCCTCCACTTCGGCCTTGGGTGCCAGGGCCGCGGACAGGAACACGACCGGCTTGCCCTTGAACTCCGCCGCAAGCTTGACCAGGTGGGGCATGTTCTCAACGCAGGGCGGGCAGTCCGGGCTCCAGAACTCCAGCACCACGGCTTTACCCTTAAAATCCCCCCAGCCGTTAACGGCCTTAACCCCGCCGCTGACTATCTCTGGCAGGCTTATCTGCGGCGCCGGCTGGCCGACGTTGGCCATCGAGGACTTCTCCGCGGGCTGGGCGCAGGCCCCGAAAACGAGCGCCGCCGAAAGTATCATCAGTTTCTTCATGTTCCCTCCTTAATAGGTATACGCGAAACCGGCCGAAAGCCCGGCGCCGTGGAACTGGGCGCCGTCCCCTCCGAAGGAGCTGTAGTACTCCGCCAGCGCGTGGAAGCGCCAGCGCGAATCGTAGAACTGCCACTCGTAGCCGGCGCCCAGGTCCCAGGACGGGTGCCAGCCCAGCAGCGGGGCCGCAAAATCCGACTTCCTGACCGGCCCGGTGAAATAGTGCCCGGAAAGGCCGCCGCGCAGCAGCACGTAGCGCGTGTGCGGCGTGCCCAGCGGGATCAGCGCCAGCTCTATACCCAGGGGCGCCTCCAGGTGCGCGAGCCGCGCCGTGGAACCGTCCAGTTCGCGCTGACCTACGGTGCTGTACTTGAGCCCCGCGTAATAGCGCACCCAGGAGAACAGGTGTGCCCCCAGCAGCAGCTCGGCGCCCGGAGAGGAGGGCTCGGCGCGGGTCTTGCCGGCGCCGGCGTCGGCCGTCACCTCCTCCCAGAAGGCGTCCAGCGCCGCGTAGCGGGCCTTGCGGGCAGGCGAAGCCGGCGCCGAATAGGACACACTCCGCACGTTCCCGGCCGGCAGGCCCCGCCCGGAATCCAGGAATTGCAGGAACTCCTTCTTTTCCACAGGCCCCCATGCGGCCTGGCTGTGCAGGTCGGGGAGGGCGGCCGCGCGCAGGTCCGCCGCGGGCCGGCAGAGCAGGAGGCAGGCTAGCAGCAGTTTCCTCATAGCCGTATCGACTTGTTATATAATACACAAAACGATGGCGCCGAAAAAACTATTTCTCCTCCTGCTGTTCCTGCTGGCTCCGCTATCCCCGGCGCGGGCCAGGACCATAGCCGAGGCCCGCGGCGAGGTGGTGCGCGGAACGATGGCCTACCTGAACACGCCGTACCTGTGGGGCGGCATGGACAAAGACACTGGCATGGACTGCTCGGCCTTCGTTAAGCTGGTCTATTCAGGGGCGGGCCTAGTCCTGCCGCGCGTCTCGAGGGACCAGTACTCGGCCACCTTGTATCTCCGCCCGGACAAAGTGCTGCCGGGCGACCTTATTTTTTTTGCGATGAAGCACCCCGGCACCGCTCTCGTGGACCACGTCGGCGTATACGTCGGCAGGGGCTTCTTCGTGCACGCCTCGCTCTCCAACGGAGTACACATCGACTCTATCGCCAACCCCTACTACTTCTCGCGTCTCGTCAGCGTGCGAAAATACGCCGGATTTTGATTTGTCTTCCACCGCGCCGGCCGGCCGCCCGGCCGTGGGACCGCGGGGTCTTTCGCTGGGAGCCGCAAAAGATATATCCTATACCTCCCATGGACGAGATCAAAAGACGCCGCACCTTCGCGATAATTTCTCATCCTGACGCGGGCAAGACCACGCTGACGGAGAAGATGCTGCTCTACGGCGGCGCGCTGCACCTGGCCGGCACCGTGACCGCCCGCAAGAACCAGCGCGCCACAGCCTCCGACTGGATGGAACTCGAGAAGAAGCGCGGCATCTCAATCAGCTCGACGGTACTGCAGTTCGACTACGCAGGCTACAAAATTAACCTGCTCGACACCCCCGGCCACCGCGACTTCTCCGAGGACACCTACCGCGTGCTGACCGCAGTGGACGCGGCCGTGATGGTGATTGACTCCGGCAAAGGCATAGAGGCGCAGACGCTCAAACTCTTCGAGGTCTGCCGCCGGCGCCACATCCCGATCTTCACGTTCATGAACAAGATGGACCGCCCGTCCCGCGAGCCGTTGGAGCTCATAGACGAACTCGAGAAGGTTCTCGGCCTCAAGCCGTTCCCGGTGAACTGGCCCATGGGCAACGGCACGGACTTCCGCGGCGTATACGACCGCATGACACGGCAGGCGCATTTGTTCGAGCGCACTCCGGGCGGCGCGTACAAGGCCGGCGTGGAGACCGCCAGCCTCGAGGACCCGATGATAAAGGAGAAACTCGACTCGGTCTCTTACAGGAATTTCATAGAGGAAGTGGGGATGCTCGAGCTGGCCGGGACGGCCTACGACCAGGAGGCCGTGCTCGCCGGCGAGACCACGCCGGTCTACTTCGGCAGCGCGGTCAACAATTTCGGCATCCAGCTGATGCTCGACGGCTTCGTAGAGCACGCGGCCCCTCCCGGCCCGCGCGACGCCTCCGTGGGCTCCGTGGACCCGGAGACGCCGGCCTTCAGCGGTTTCATCTTCAAGATCCAGGGCAACATGAACCCGCGCCACCGCGACAAGGTGGCCTTCATCCGGGTCTGCTCCGGCAAGTTCACGCGCGACATGACCGTCACGCACATAGGCGACGGCAGGAAGGTGCGCCTGTCAAATTCCAACAAGCTCTTCGGCCAGGACCGGGAGACCGTGGACGAGGCCTGGCCTGGAGACATCGTGGGCATAGTGGGCCACCAGGACTTCAAGATCGGCGACACGCTGACCGAGGACCCGGCGATAGTCTACGATGAGATCCCGCGCTTCCCGCCGGAATGCTTCACTTACCTCGTGAACCCGGTGCCGTCCAAGTTCAAGCCTTTCAAGACCGGCCTCGAGCAGCTGATGCTGGAGGGCGTGGTGCAGCAGTTCCACATCAAGGACGCATCTAGTTCCAGCCCGTTGCTCGCGGCGGTGGGCCCGTTGCAGTTCGAGGTGACACAGTACCGGTTGGAGGAGGAGTACGGCGTGAAGTCGGCGCTGGAACCGGCGCCATGGCAGTTCGTACGCTGGCTGGACCAGGAAGGCTCGGCGCGGCTGGGTTCAGGCGCGGTGCACCTGGGCGAGAACGTGCGGCTGGGGGAGGACTCCGCGGAGAACCCCGTGATTTTCTTCCCGACGCCGTGGGCGCTCAAGTACTTCGCGGATACCAACAAGGAGATAAAGCTCTTCGAGCTGCCGCTGAAGGCTTAGGCCGCAGGAACAGGAAAGGCCCCGGTCCTCCCGCGGGAGGCCGGGGCCTTTCCGCTGCTTGTCCGGCGCTAATGCGTCCTGACCCGGCCGTACTCCTTGAGCGGATCGACCGGCTGCACGTAAGGGCCGTTCCAGGCCTTGCTAAAAACGTCCTCCAGCACCTCAGCGGCCGGGGCGCCGTCGGTTACCACCGCGGCGCCGCGGGAGGTGAGGAAATAGCCCGGCCCCCAGTTGGAGGTGGTGACGTAGCCGTAGCGCCCGTCCACCACCATGTATTTAAGGTGCTCCACGCGCGCGTAAGGGATGAAGCCGCCGCTGAGCTGAGGCAGCGACGAGATCTTTATGCTGATGTTGTCGGTTTTGGCCAGCGCCTTTATGTCGCGGTCGGCCTTGCCGCCCATGCCCCAGTCCGAGATGACGAGTTCCACCTTGACCCCGCGGGCGGCGGCCTTGCGCAGTGCCGTGTCCAGCTCCGCCCAGCGCTTGGAGCCGTACTCCGAAAGCGCATAGGTCATCACCTGGCCATGGATGACGTGCTTCGCCCTGTCCAGCAGCCGGACCATGGCGTCAACCTCGCTTTCGGCCCCCTTAGGCAGGAAGCCGACAGGGCTGAAGGCCAGGCTGTAAAGCACCTCGCCGCCGTTGACGAAGGCTTCCTCGGGATGCGCGGCGTTAAGGCGCACCCTCCTGCGGCCGAAGGCCTTCCTGAGCGGCGTCCCTCCGGCCGCGGCCCAGTCGCCGTCAAAGACCGTGGTCAAGTCCGCCGCGGCGGCCGTGCTCTTTATCACGACGCCCAGTTCGTGTATCTGCGTCAGCGAACGCCAGTCAAAATTCTGGCTGCCGACGTAGGCCTCGGCCCCGTCCACGATGAAGAACTTGGAATGCTGTACCCCGCCCTTAAGCTTCTTGAAGTTTATCACGCGCACCCTGACGCCGGCCTCCTTCAGGCCGGGCACGGAGGCGGCGCTCTCCCGCATCATCGCCTTCTCCAGGACCAGGCGCACTTTCACTCCGCGCTTGGCGGCGGCCTTCAGGGCGTCCAGCACCGGCTCCATGGCCTTACCCTTCTCGTCGGAGATATAGAACTGGTCCAGGTCCAGCGTCTTTCCGGCCGAGCCGATCATCTCCAGCCACACCGGCTGCGGGCGCGCGGCCAGCGTGGAGCCGTAGACCGTTTCCTCTGGCACGCTCTCCACGAAGCGCAGCTCGGCCGCCCTCAGCGGCAGAGCCGCGGCGGCCAAGATAAGTCCAATAAGTACCTTCAGCATTTTACAGTCCTCCCACTTTCACACCGGCAGTACTTCCTTCTTGACCGCCCTGCCGAAATCGAACTTGGCGAGTTCGCCGATCAGCATGCCGGAGACGATTAGCAGCCCGCCGGCGGCCTTGACGGCCGCGAAGCTCTCCCCGCCGAGAGTCCACGCGAATAACGCGGCAAAGACGGGTTCCAGAGTAAAGATTATACCAACCTTGAAGGGTTCCGAATGCCGCTGCGCGAGCATTTGGATGAAGAAGGCGGTGAGAGTTGGGAACACGGCAAGGAAAACAATGACGCCCCAGCCTTCGAGCCCGGCCACGGCCAGCGGGGAGCCGCGCAGCAGCGCGAACCCGAACGCGATGGCGGCCACCATCCAGAACTGGTGGAAGGCCAGCAGCACGGGGTCCGCGTCGGCCTTTACGTACTTATCAGTGATTATCAGGTGCACAGAATAGGAGGCCGCGGCCGCCAGCGTCAGCGCGTCCCCCAAATTGAAGCCGCGCGCTCCTCCGGTCAGCAGCCACAGGCCGGCCAGGGCCAGCGCGGCGGAAAGCCCCTGCAGGCCGGTGGGCCTCTCGCGCCTGAACAGGAACATGAAGACCGGGATGAAGATGATGAAAAGGCCGGTGATGAAACCCGAGTTGGAGGCCGAGGTGTAGAGCAGGCCGATGGTCTGGGTCAAATACAGCGAAGACAGGAAGATGGAAAGAAAGAACCCCTCGCGTATGTGCCGAGAGCGGGCGCGGCGCTTCAGCACCCACGGCAGCAGCAGCGCGGCCGAGATCAGGAAACGGATCCCCACCATCACGACCGGGTCCACTGCGGAAAGGGCCCCCTTAGTAACGATGAAAGTGGAACCCCAGATGGCGGCGCAGTAAAAAAGGCCGATGTCCGATATCAGTTTGCCGCGCGGCGAAGCGGTGCCCATGGTCAAATTATACCTTAACGGGCGGCGGTTTCCCGGCGTCGCGGATATTTAGGTATACTTTAATTTGTCGCAAAAAAGGAGTCACAATGAAAGACCAGATCCTCAAGAAGATAGATTCCTACGAGCAGTACGCCGTGGAGCTGCAGCGCGGCCTGACGGCCATACCGGCGCTCGACCCGTCTTCTGGCGGCGAGGGCGAGTACGACAAAGCCAAGTGGCTCGAGGGCGAGTTGAAGAAGCTGAAGTTCGACTCGATTGAGTGGTACAACGCGCCCCAGGAGAAAGCCAAGGGCGGCGCGCGCCCCAATATAGTGGCGCGTTACAAGGGAAAGAGTTCCGCCAGGACCGTCTGGTTCATGGCGCACATGGACGTGGTGCCGCCCGGAGAGCTGAAGCTCTGGAAGAGCGACCCGTACAAACTGGTTATGGAGGGCCGCAAGCTGATAGGCCGCGGCGTGGAGGATAACCAGCAGGCCATCGTCTCCAGCATCCTCTTTGCCAAGGCCATGATGGAGCTGGGCTACCGCCCCGACTGCGACGTGGCGCTGCTGTTTTGCGCCGACGAGGAGACCGGTTCCGGATACGGCGCGGACTTCATAGCCGAGAAGCACCCGGAACTCTTCGGCAAGGACGACGTGTTCTTCGTGCCGGATTCCGGCTCCGAGGACGGCACGGCCATAGAGGTGGCGGAGAAATCCATTCTTTGGATGAAGGTGACGACCAAGGGAAAGCAGTGCCACGCCAGCCGCCCGTCGCTCGGCATAAACGCCTTCAAGGCGGCCAGCGAACTGGTGACCAAGTTCCAGAAACTATACAAGAAGTTCCCGAAGAAGGACCGCCTTTACGAGCCGCCCATCAGCACTTTCGAGCCCACCAAGAAGGAGGCCAACGTGCCGAACGTGAACACGCTGCCCGGAGAGGACGTGTTCTACATGGACTGCCGCGTGCTGCCGGGCTACCGGCTTAAAGAAGTGAAGGACGAAATGCGCCGCATGGCCGACGAGGTGCAGCAGAAGTACGGCGTGACGGTCTCTTTCGAGCCGCAGCAGGAGGCCCAGGCCGCGCCTCCGACGGACCCGAAGGCGCCCCTGGTACTGGCGTTGAAGAAGGCCATAAAGGAAGTGCTCGGCGTGAAGGGCAGGGCCTACGGCATAGGCGGCGGCACGGTGGCGGCGTTCTTCCGAAGGCTGAACCTGCCGGTGGTGGTGTACGCCCGCCTGGACGAGACCGCGCACCAGCCCAACGAGTACTGCGTGATAGACCACATGATGGGCGACGCCAAGGTGTTCGCCGTCACCACGCTGCTGCTGGCGGGCAAGTAGGCTCCGTCCAGCGGAACGGGAAGGCGCCGGCCGAGCCGGCGCCTTTTTCGCGCCAGGAA
>JAJYJH010000057.1 GCA_021789695.1 bacterium
TTTTCCTCCGGGGTTATGCCTTTCTCGTTCTCGTCCGAGTACTGCCTGGCCAGCGAGACCAGGTTCTCTACCGCCAGGGTAGGGGCTCCGGCGGGGGCTTCCGAGGAAACCGCGACTGCGGAAGAGACCGGCGCGGAGGAGACCGCCGGAGCGGGCGGTGCGGCAGGCGCGGCGGGCTGTCCCTGCGCTGCCGCTCCCGCGGCCAAAAGCAGAGGCAGCGCCAGCGCAGCCGCGAAATTCATGTCCTTTTTACCCATGGGCTGTTCTTTGTTCCTTATATATCGCTGAAACCGGCCCGCCATTTACATTTTATTCATTATTTTCGCGACCTCAAAACCATATCGCAGAAAAACGGCAAGGGCGGGAATACTAATATGATGCCGCGGAGCGCGTTTTGGTTTCATGGCCGGCCCACCGGCGTTTACACGGATTTTACACGGCCTTTATCCCTCTTTGACCCGCCGCGTGTAAACTTATGGAGGTGGCGATGAAAAACCGCAAAGAACGCTCGATAAAATACGCTTTCGCCGCGCTGGCCTTTTCTTCGCTGGTGTTCCTGGCTGGGATAGTGCTGGTGCTTTTCATGGAAGGCCTGCCCGTTTTCAGGACGGTCGGCCCCTGGGCCTTCCTGACCGGCAGGAGGTGGTATCCGACTTCCGTGCCGCCGGAGTTCGGCGTGCTGCCGCTGTTGCTGGGCTCCCTGTGGGTCACGGCCGGGGCGCTACTCATCTGCGTGCCGCTCGGCGTAGGCAGCGCGCTGTACCTGCACGAGTTGGCCGGACCGCGCCAGCGCGCCGTGCTGAAACCGGCGCTGGAGATCCTGGCCTCGGTACCCTCCATCGTCTACGGCTTCTTCGGTATGGTCATACTGGCTCCCTTCCTGCAGAACGTGTTTTCCCTGCCCATAGGCCTCTGCTCGCTGACGGCCAGCGTCATCCTCGGCGTGATGGCTTCCCCGACGGTCGCCAGCATAGCCGAGGACGCCCTCAGCTACGTGCCGCGCTCGTTCCGCGAAGCCTCTTTAGCCGTCGGCGCCGACCGTTGGCAGACGTTGACGCGCGTGATAATGCCGGCTGCCGGTTCCGGCATCTCCACCGCCGTGATACTCGGCATGAGCCGGGCGATAGGCGAGACGATGACGGTGTTGATGGTGGCCGGCGGTTCGGCGATGATCCCGCATTCCTTCTTCGACCCGGTGCGCCCGATGACCGCCGCAATAGCCGCGGAGATGGGCGAGGCGGCTGTCGGCAGCCCGCATTACCACGCGCTGTTCGCCATAGCGCTGCTGCTCTTCCTTGTGACCTTCCTGTTCAACATCGCGGCCGAGCTGATAAGCCGCCGCTACAGGGTGAAACTGGGGCTGTCGAGATGACGGCGGCTGGCGCGGCCGGAGCCGGCCTGCCTGTCCGTGCGCGGGGGCGCTCGAAAAGGCGCTCCTTGGCGCAGAAGCTGGGCTTCGCGGCGCTGGGCGCCTGCATGGCGGCCAACGTCTTCTTTCTCGGCGCCATCCTCTTCTTCATCGCCTCGCGCGGCCTGGGGGCGATAAACTGGGCGTTCCTGACGCAGGTCCCCCGCGACTCAATGACCGCCGGCGGAGTGGCCCCGGCCATAGTGGGCACGCTTTACCTGACGCTCGGCGCCGTGCTCTTCGCGCTGCCGCTCGGGGTGGCCTGCGCGGTCTATCTCACCGAGTATTCGCCCAAGGGCTGGAGCGCCGCCCTGCTGCGCGTCGGCGTCAACAATCTGGCCGGCGTCCCGTCGGTGGTGTTCGGCCTTTTCGGGCTGACCGTCTTCGTTAAGTACTTCGGTTTCGGGGTCTCCATCGTGTCCGGCTCGCTGACGTTGGGCATCCTGGCCCTGCCGGTCATCATCTCCGCCTCACAGGAGGCGCTGACGGCGGTGCCGCAGTCCGTGCGCGAGGCTTCGCTGGCCCTGGGGGCCACGCAGTGGGAGACCATCCGCAGGGTGGTGCTGCCGGCGGCGCTGCCGGGCATCCTGACCGGGGTGATTTTGAGCGTCGGGCGCGTGGCCGGCGAGACCGCGCCGATCCTCTTCACCGCGGCGGCTTTCTACGTGCGCGGCTTCCCGCAGTCCCCCATGTCGGAAGTGATGGCGCTCCCTTACCATATTTACGCACTCATGACCGAAGGTACTCACCCGGAGATACAGACGCGCATTGCCTACGGCTGCAGCCTGCTGCTGCTTGCGCTGGTGCTGTCCGTATCGCTGATAGCCATACTTATACGCCAGAGGCAAAGGAAGGCCTGCCATGCAGCATGACGCCGTTATCGACTACGAGAGGCAGATGGGTATGGAAAACTTCCATCCCTCCCTGGTCCGGGGCCCGGTCGGGGCGGCCGCGGATCCCGCGGGCGAAGGCCGCTCTCCCGCCCCGGAGCCCAAGTTGACCGCGCGCGGCGTCAACTTCTACTACGGCTCCAAGCAGGCGCTCCGCGGCGTAAACATCGGCTTCAGCCCGCGCCGCGTCACTGCGATCATCGGTCCGTCGGGGTGCGGGAAGTCCACGTTCATCCGCCTGCTCAACCGTATGCAGGAACTGGTCCCCGAGACGCGCATGGAAGGCGAGATTCTGCTCGACGGCCTGGATATCATGTCTTCCGCCTGCGACCCGTCGGAGCTCCGCAAACGCGTCGGCATGGTTTTCCAGAAACCCAACCCGTTCCCCAAGACCATCTACGAGAACGTCGCCTACGGACCGGAGGTCAACGGCGTGAAAGGCCGCAACCTGATCGAGGAAAAGGTTGTGGACTCTCTGAAGAAGGCCGCGCTATGGGGCGAGGTGAAGGACCGCCTGAAGGACAGCGCACTGGGGCTTTCCGGCGGCCAGCAGCAGCGTCTCTGTATAGCCCGCTGCCTGGCCGTGGAGCCGGAGGTAATACTTTTCGACGAGCCGTGCGCCAGCCTCGACCCGATCTCCACCGGCAAGGTGGAGGAGCTCATCCTTGAGCTGAAAAAAGACTATACTATCGTGATAGTCACCCACAATATGCAGCAGGCCGCGCGCGTCTCCGACCGGACGGCCTTTTTCCTGATGGGAGAGCTGGTGGAAGAGGGGGACACCGAGCGGATCTTTAAGGCGCCGCGCGACGGACGTACCGAGGACTATATTACCGGGCGGTTCGGGTAGCCGCCGGGAGGGAATATGCAGAGACATTTCGACGAGGAGCTGGGCGGGCTGAAAAACGATATTCTCCGTATGGGAGCGATGGCCCGCGAAGCTATAACCGACTCAGTAGAGGCGCTGAAGGCGGGAGACGAAGCCGCCGCGCGCAAGGTCATAGCCGCGGACAGGGAGATGGACGAGCTGGAGCTGGCGATAGACAACAAGTGCCTCAACCTGATAGCCCTGCATCAGCCCATGGCCGGCGACCTGCGCTTCATTACCACCGCGATAAAACTGAACGCCGAACTGGAGCGCATAGGCGACCTCGCCGTGGACGTGGCTCAACGCGCGCTGGACCTGGCCGGCAAGCCGCTGCTGAAGCCGCTGGTGGATATCCCCAGGCTGGCCGGGCTGGCCAAGCGCATGACCGGGGACGCCATAGAGGCCTTTGTCAGGGGCGATACCGAACTGGCGCGCGGCGTGGTGCTCACCGACCCCGAGGCCGACGAGCTGAAGCGGGCGGTGGAGAAGGAACTGATCTACGACTACATGATGAAGGATGGGGCTACGTCCGACCGGGCCGTGCCGCTGCTGCTGGCGGCCAGGCACCTGGAGCGCGTCTGCGATCATGCCGTGGGCATGGCGGAAGACATTATCTATATGGTTTCAGCCGTGGTGGTGAGGCACCACCCGGAGGAGTTGAGGGTCAGGAAGAGCTGAGGCCTGCCGCCGCGGCGGAAAAAAAGACCGGCGCTCTAGGCGGCGGTCTTTTTTTTCAAGCCGTGCGGGGCGTCAGCGGGCCAGGGAGGCTTCTGCGGGGAAGGAGGCCCTCACCGCGCCGCCGGCGTCGAGGAAACGGGAGGAGAGGAAGCCCTGCAGGGCGGCGTTGTCGAAGGGGTCCACCTGCGGGGGGACGGCGCCCTCCTCGCGATCCTGGGTGGAGAGGGCGGCTACGAAATAGATCCTGACCTGGCCGACCGGGGCGCCCGCGTTCGTCGCGACGTAACTGAAGCCGTACTGCATCCAGTCGCCGCCGGTGTAGTACACCTCCACGCGGCGCTCGGTGCCGGAAGCGTCGGTGAAGCGGAAGACCTTTATTACCCTGGAGTTCTCTTCGTTGTGCACCAGCTTGTAGACGCCTGGATAGGCGGAGACCACGTCCCCGTCGCGGGTGCAGCTTGCGGTTATGTCCTGCAACGCGACCTGGCCGGCCGCCGGGACATAGACTGACGGGGGCGGGACCGCGGGCGCCTGCGGCCTGGACGTCTGGCCGGCGGCGTTATCCAGCGAGTCGAAAACGGGGCCGGTCTGCGCGAAAGCGGAGCCGGAAATGGCCAATAAGGAAACGAAAGAAACGAA
>JAJYJH010000033.1 GCA_021789695.1 bacterium
ACGGGAAGCCGGACCTGGAGGCTTTCAGGAAAATAGTGGAGTTCCAGGCGGGGAACGGCGTATCCGGCATAGTGCCGTGCGGCTCTACCGGAGAGGCCGCCACGCTCTCGCAGGAAGAATACCTGGCAGTCATAAGGACGGCCGTGAAGGCCGCCAGGGGCAGGGTGCCGGTGGTGCCCGGAGTGGGCACTAATTCCACGGCCAGGTCGGTAGAGATGGTGAAAAAGGTCTCGGCGCTCGGGGTGGACGGACTGCTGATGGTAGTGCCGTATTATAACAAGCCCACGCAGGACGGCCTGACCGCGCATTTCTCCGAGCTGGCCAAGGCCACCCGGCTGCCGGTGGTCCTCTACAATATCCCGGGCCGCACCGGCGTCAACATGCTGTCGGCCACTGTCCTTGGCCTGCGCCGGAGGTTCTCTCACATCGTGGGTATCAAGGAGGCTTCCGGCAGCCTGGACCAGGTCAGCGAGCTGATCAACGGTGCCGATCCCGATTTCGCGGTGATGAGCGGCGACGATTCGTTGACCCTGCCGATGATGTCGGTGGGGGCGCGCGGCGTGATTTCGGTGGTCTCTAACGTGGCGCCTGCGGAGACGGCGCGGATGTGCGAGCTCTTTTTACAAGGCGACGTCGGCGGGGCTGCCGAGCTGCACCACGGACTGTTCCCTCTGGTAAAAGCCCTCTTCTGTGAAACCAACCCTATACCGGTCAAGTACGCTGTATCGCTGCTGGGCCTGTGCCGCCCCGAGCCGCGTCTGCCGCTAACACCCCTTTCGGAGAAGAACCGCGAGACGGTCAGGAAGGCGTTGGCTGCGGCGGGGCTCAGCGCGGCGAACTGAAGCCTTCCGCCGCGCCAGCTGCGGGGCTGGTGGAGACCGTCGACGGGACCCCGGCGGCCGTCGCTGTCGAAGCCTCCGGCGCTTCGCCGTCCTCCTCCCCGTAGCCTTCCGGCAGGTACCCGTCCGCACTCATGCGCGCTATTATACGCCGTTTTTGCCGCTCCATGAAACGAGTCCCGCCCACCGGGTTGTAGCGCCTGGGACTGGGCAGGACGGCAGCCAGAGCGGCCGCCTCTTCCGGAGTGAGGTCGGAGGCTGGCTTGCCGAAATAGGTCCTGGCCGCGGCCTCGGCCCCGTAGATCCCCCGGCCCCATTCCACCACATTTAGGTAAAGCTCCAGTATGCGGCGTTTTCCCAGCTCCTTTTCCAGGCGCTTGGCTATCAGCATCTCCTTGAGCTTGCGAAAAGGGTTCTTGGAGGGGGAAAGATAGAGGTTGCGGGCCAGCTGCTGCGTTATGGTGCTGCCGCCTCTGGCCAGCCTTTTCTCCTCCCAATCCGTGCGCAGGGCCTCAAGCGTGCTGTCCCAGTCTATGCCGGAGTGCTGGTAGAAATTGTCGTCCTCGGAAGCCACCACGGCGTTGCGCAGATTGGGCGAGATGCGGTCGAGGCTCCGCCAGAGCATCAGGCGCCGTGACTTCCTGCCCTTGGCCCTGTCGCGCAGTTCGCTGAGCAGCATATAAGACGTAACCTTAGGGTTCTTCGTTTTGAGAGCTGAGACGTCCGGCAGCCAAAGCACGTAGCCGGCCGTGACGAGCGCCAGAGAGAGGAACAGGGCGGCCAGCAATGGCAGCTCCCTGCCGGCCAGCGGGCGCCAGCTGAGGAGGCTCTGGTGCTTGTGGGACATGGGGTAAGCGGAGGCCGGTCAACGGCCGCGCAGTATGTCGCCCGCGGCGCTAAGGCCTTCCTTGACGCTTTCCTCCATGAAGGAGTACTTCCACGAGCCGTAGCGGCCTATCGAGAAGGCCTTGCGCGCCTTCAGCCAGGAGAAGATCCTGGGGAGGGCCTCGGCCCTTTCCCTGTTGTATACGACGTAGGCGCAGGGGATCTTCATCCAGAGGCTTTCTTCCGCCTGCCGGACGGAACGTATCAGGCCGCAGGCAGTGAGCCCGCGCAGTATCCCGGCTTGCGCCGAAGCCAGGTCCAGGGCTCCGCCGGAGACGGCCGTCTCGATATAGAAGGCGCTCCGTCCGCGTGGGGCCAAGGCCGGTGAGAAGTTCGTGGCTATGCCGGCTCGGTAGAACGGGAACTCCTTGCCCGGGAAGTATCCCCAGTGCATCGGGGTAGCGGCGCGGGAGACGCCGAGGTTCAGCACGTAGACAGAGTTGTGGCGCAGGCGCGCGGCTGCCCGCCTCACCTCCGCGGGGGCGTCTTCGGACATCGCGACGAGGGACGGCAGAGGGGAGGTGTTTATAAGGCGCTTGAAGTGGACCGGGCCGAAATGCCGCACCATGGCCACGCCGTTCCCCAGGTCGACGCTCTCCACCTCCAGCCCGAGCCGCAGGCCCCGCAGGCGGCGCGCGAAAGCGTTGGGCAGCGCCCCTATGCCCCCTTCGCGCGGGTAGTGGAAGACGGCGTTGTAGCCAAGGGCCGTCTGCCCCGTCCCGTAGGCCCCGGCGATCACGTCCTCCGGCTTTGGCACCGGTACGAAAGGGGCGCACCACTCGGTGGTGAGGCGGGACAGCGGGTACTGCCAGAGTTTGGCGTTATACGGCAGCATGAAATGGCGCGAGATGCCGTCCCCGAAGACGCGGCGGGTCCAGCGGGTGAAGACTTCGCCGCCGTTCTCGGCTGCGGTGCCTTCGAGGCGCCAGGCCTTCAGGAAGCCGCTGACGCATTCAGCCTTCACTTTGTCCGGCATGCCGACCAGGTTCGCCTGGAAAGGGTATTGGGTCCAGCGCCCATGGGCGTAGACGCGCGCGTCGCGTTTTATGCGGCGGACGTTGCCTTTCAGAGCGTCCAGGATAAGCTTAGTCGTTTCCGGCCAGCGCAGGTGCAGCAGGTGGCCGGAGTAGTCGAAATGGTAGCCGCCTTTTTTAATCGTGGCAGCCAGCCCGCCCGGGCGGTTCTCCCGCTCGGCTATTAGGTAGTCCCTTTTCCCTTCCAGCGCCAAGCCTGCCGAAAGCCCGGCCAGGCCGCCGCCGATTATCAGGACGTCGGTCTTGAGCATCCGGCCCCTCTCAGCGCGCTACCGCCGCCCAGCTGGGGGGCATATTCCTGCGCACCTCTATGCCGGAGAAGGCCCCGCTCCTGCGGCTGCCGGCCATCCTGGCCCAGGCGGCCATCCTGGCCACTCCTTCCGGCAGGTCGTAGCGGGCCTTGTACCGGAAGGTCCTCTCCACCTTGGAGTGGTCGGCGTAGGCGTGCACCACCTCGTTCCTGGCCGGCAGGTGTTCCAGCTCCGGTTTCGCGCCCATCTCCTTGCAGATTACCTTCGCCAGCGCGTTGACAGTGTAGGGCTTGTCCGCGCCGACGTTGAAGACCTGGTTGTAGGCCTTCTTTACCGCCGGCGCCTTAGCTATGAGCGGGGCCACGTCCTTAATGTAACTGAACGACCTGGTCTGGCGGCCGTCGCCGAAGATAGTGAGCTTGCGGCCCTGCATGATCTCGTTCATGAAGATGCCGAGCACGTTACGGTAGCGGTCTCCTATGTTCTGGCGCTCGCCGTAGACGTTGTGCGGGCGGAAGATGACGTAGTCGAGCCCGAACATGCGGTGCGCGGCCTCCAGGTCCTGCTCGACGGCCAGCTTGGCAATGCCGTACGGGTCCTCGGGACAGGGGGTCAGGCCCTCGCGCATCGGCAGCTGGTTTCTGCCGTAGACCGCTATAGAGGAGGTGAAGACAAAGCACTTCACTCCGTGGTTGACGGAGGCGTTTATCAGGTTGACGCTGCCTATGAGGTTGTTTTCGTAGTTGAACCTGCGGATGAAATGGCTCAGGCCCTCGGCCGCGTAGGCGGCCAGGTGATAGACGTGCTCTATCTTGTTGCGCTTAAAGATGGCGTTTATCAGTTTCGCGTCGGTGACGCTGCCCTTGACGAAGAGCGCCTTCGGGTTCACGTTCTCCCTGAAGCCTCCGCTGAGGTCGTCGAGCACTATCACGTCGCGCCCGGCGGCGACGAGCTCGTCGGCCACGTGCGAGCCGATGAACCCGGCTCCTCCGGTAACCAGCACTTTGTTCTTCATGAGGTATCCTAGACGATATCTTCCGTCCTGCGGCCGTCGCCAGCGCGCGCCCGGTTCAGGAAATTCTATGAATTAGGGACTGATAAGGTCTAGTCATATTATCTGTGCCCTCGCTCTTTGAAGGAGCCGTTCCGGGATTGCCTGGCCGTTGGATCTGAAGATAAATGGCCCGGCCAGAGAGCCGGACCTAGGTGTTCTTGGAACCTTCCGCGAAGAAGTCCAGCCCCGCCCGCGCCGCGGCTTTCGCCAGCAGCGGCGCGGCGAACAGCATCAGCACCGGCATCATGGTCAGGCGATAGCGTATCTGGCTCCAGGAGAGAGAGTAGATGGCGGTCATGGACGCCAGATAGGCGTACGCCGGATAGAGCTCGCGCAGGCGGCGTCGCAGGGCGAAGACTCCCCAGAAGCCGAGCGGTATCAGCCAGCCGTCGCTGAGCAGGCTGATCGCGGTCAGCAGCGCCCAACTGCCTGCGGCGTAATCTATGCCCCGGTGCGGGTAGAGGCGCCAAAGCTTGAAAAAACGCCAAGCCGTCCGCTTCGCGAAGTTCCACGGGCGGGTCCTGGCCTGCTCCAGTACCTTCGCCTTGAAATAGGCGTCGCGTTCGGCTTCCGGCAGCGCCATGCCCGCTGCGAAGACGCGGTCGGCGGCCATGTAGGCGTTCTCTTCTGGGGTGCCGAGCAGCCTGCGCGGCGCCACCAGCGGGGAGTAAAGGTTGAACATCTGTCCCCTGGTCAGGAAGAACGAGCCAGTGCCCCGGTAGTTGTGTACGAGGAGCGGCGAAACGGCCGCCAGCAGGGCCGCCGTTCCGGCGAGCGCCGCGGCCGGCCTTATGCGCCGCAGCAGCAGGCCGGCCAGCATGAAGAACGCCCAGTAATAGACGAAGACGACCTTGGCCATGGCCGCTATGCCTGCCGCCACCGAGGCTGCCGCGGTCGTGGCGGTACTGGGAGGCTTGAGTGCGAAATAAAGCGAAGCGACGGTCAGGAACACCAGCAGACTTTCCCGAAGGAGGCGCGCGTCGTAAAAGATGGAAAACGGGTAGAAGGCGAAGAGGAGAAGGACAATCCTGCCGGGGCCCCGCCCAAAAAGCCCCGAGGCCGCACGATAAAGCAGATACGCGGAGAACGTGGACAGGGCGGCCTGGAACAACTTGACCGCGATATGGGCGGGGCCGGCCGGCAGGTAGATCAGCCAGAGGAGAAGCGAATAGAGCGGCTCCCTGTTGTGGAACAACCCGCTCCACGAGCCCGCCGCCAGCATCTTGGCGGCGGCTCCGTCGTAGGCCAGTTCGTCCGGGTAAATAAGGGCCCGGCCGGAGTGTGCGGCGTAAGCCGCCCTTACGAGTAAGGAGGCTGCAAGCGCTGCCGGGACGAAATACCTTTTGAGGCGGGTCATTGTTTGAGCGCGATATCCACGATCCTGGGGGCGGCCCCGGCCCAGGTGTACTTTCTTACTGTCTCGAGGCCGCCGGCTGCTATTCTGGTCCGCAGCGCTCCGTCCTCCAGCAGGCGGCAGACGGCGTCCTCCATCGCGCGCGTGTCCCCGGAGGGGAAGAACAGTATGTTACGCCCGTCCTCGGCTATCTCGGCTATGCCGGCCATCCGCGAGGAAACAGTAGCCAGGCCTCCCGCCCAATACTCGTAAATCTTCAGCGTTGTGACTATGCGGTTCGGAAGCGTGTCCAGGCGCGGGATGACGCCTATGGCGGCCGCGCGCATGTAGCGGCGCGCCTTGTCGCACGGCAGATAGTCCGTGAAATGGCACCGGTCCTCCACTCCGAGCTTGCGCGCCAGGGCCACGACGCCGGGCAGTTCCCGGCCTCCGCCTACCACCAGGAAGCGCGCTTCCGGGTGTCTCCGCGCCACGCCGGGGATAGCCTTGATGAAAATGTCCACGCCGTGCTGGCGATCCACGGTCCCCAGGTGAATGACCGCCTTTTCAGCCCCGGGGTCCTTTTCCGGGGAGATCTGGTCTATCTCGGCCGCGTCGTAGACGACGGATATCTTTTCGGCCGGGATGCCTTTCGAGACAAGCAGGGCCCGCATCGCTTCCGTGACCACCACCACCGCGTCGGCGCTGTTGATGATCCAATATTCTGTCCGCAGCATGAGCGGAGTCATGAGCCGCTCGAAAAGATTGCGGTCCGCGGCCGCCAGGTATTCCGCGTGGATGTCTGTGATGTCCAGCGCGAAGCGGAACCTGAAGAACCGGCGCAAAAACGGCAGCGTGGCGGCAGCTATCGTGTTGTGCACGAAGAAGAGGTCGGTCTGCCGCGCGAACTGCAGGAACTTGCGCAGCAGGCGCACGTTGAACTTGAGCGACGAAAGGAGCTGCGAACGCTGCTTGCGCGGCGCGTGCAGCCAGTGCGTCTTGATCCCTTCCACCTCGCCGATGCCGTCCGTAGGGGCTATGATGATGACGTCGTGCCCTCGCTTCTTGAACTCCGCGGCGCATTTTATGGTGCGCAGAGCGCCGCCGCCCTTGACGGGCGCCAGTGAATCGTGTGTGGAGACTATGACCCGCATCTTCTAATCCTCAGCCCTTGCTCATCTCCGTGTTGATGTGCCTGCCCAGCTCCGCCACGCTTCTTTCCTTCCAGAGCACCCTGGCGTAGCCGGGGATGACCGAGGGACGCCCCAGCGTGAACTTCAGCACGTCGAGCAGGAAGCGCGGGTCCAGCAGGTAGCTCTTCCAGATGGAATTGAAGCTCCTCCTGGGGCGTAAGGCAGGCGATCCCGACCGCGTCGGGGGCGAACTCCCGGAAGAGGGCCTCGAAGGCCGCGTCGTCGCGGCCGCGGGTCGGATCGTATACCCGCACCGCGTACCCCGCCCGCTCGCGGGCGGCTATATAGGCCAGGCCGAGCGGGGGCTGCGGCCGGTAGTCCACCCTCGGGCTGATAAGTGGAACCTTCTTGGTCATGGTCCGTTCGCTCAGCCGCCCAGCAGGCGCTCCTCCTCGAAGATGTCCCTCAGCTGCGCGGCCATGAAGGCCGGGCCGAGCCCGCGCAGCACCCTGAAAAAATAGCGCGCCTGGCGGAAAACCCAGCCGGGCGAGGCCAGCCGGCGCAACAGCCAGCGCCTGAGCGCGCGGGAGCGCAGCTTCTCCACCTGGTCCAGGTCGAGCGAGGGGTGTTTCGCGACGCCGGAGGCTTTGCCGTCGTACTTCTCCCAGTCGCGGGTGATCAGCAGGCCGGCCTTGTCGGCCTTGTCGAAGAAGCGGGTTCCGGGGAAGGGCGTACAGACGCTGACCTGTATGGTGTCGGAATCCAGCGACTCCATGAAAGCGAGGGTCTCGTTCACGCTGGCCAGGTCGTCGTCGAACAGGCCGAGCGAGAAGGTGGCGTGGGTCTTTATGCCGCGGGCCGCGCACCAGCGCGTCACCTGCCGCACTTTCGCGAGATCCACCGGCTTGCCGAGCGTCTTGAGCAGCCGCGGGCTGCCGGTCTCCACGCCGAACTTGATGCCGACGCAGCCGGCTTCGGCCATCTTCCCCACCAGCTCTTCGGTGAGGTTTATCGCGTCGCCCATACAGGACCATTTCACGGCCAGCCCGCGCCGCTTTATCTCGCCGCACAGCGCGTCCACGTGGCCGGCGATTATGGTGAAGTCGTCGTCGTCGAAATAGATCTCTTTTGCCCCATAACGCTCCTGGAGCGCCTGCATCTCCGCCGCCACGCGGGCGGGGCTGAAGGTGCGGTAGCGGCCGTTGGAGTACATCACCTGGTTCCACAGGCAGAAATCGCAGCGGTACGGGCAGCCGCGGGAGGCGTGCATCTGGATGGCGGGCCGGTGCTGGCAGAAGCCGTCCCAGTAGACGGCCGGGTCCGGCCGCCACGAGGCGGGGAACTGTTCGTAGGCCGGCCCGGGCAGTTTGTCGAGCGGCTCTATGAGGCCGCGCCGGCCGTTGTCCGCCGGGCCCGAGGGGCCGCGGAAGGCCAGGCCCTTAATTGCGCCCAGGGGGGAGGAATCGCGGAGGGCCGCGGCCAGTTCGGCCAGGGCCTCCTCGTATTCTCCGGTGAGGATGAAGTCCACCGCCGGGTGGTCGGCGAGGGTCTGCGCGGGGAAAACGGTGCTGTGCGGCCCGCCGAGGATGATTTTCGCCGCGGGGAGCAGCTTCTTTATCTCTGCGGCGAGCGCGAGATCCTGGCCGATGGTGGCGGTGGCGGTCTCGAAGAAAACGGCGTCCGGCTTATGCTCCGCCAGTTTCTCCAGCAGGCCGGGGAGGGGCAGGTCCAGCGCCACGCAGTCGCAGCAGGCCACGGCGAAGCCGTCGCGCCTGAGCCAGGCCGCCGCGTAAGCGAGGAAGAAAGGGAAAGGCAGGTAATGCGGCAGCCGCCCGCGGCGCTTGATGCCGGAGTGCGGCCAGCGGGAGCCGGACCGGATGAAATATTTTTCATGCTTCTCCCCGAGCGGGGAGGAGTAGAGCGGATTTAAGAAGAAAAACTTCATAGTTTTGTCGCGCTGCCGGCGAAGTAAGCGTTCGGGAGCAGGTTCCTGCTGACGAACCGCCTGGCTGCGTTGAGCGCTCCCCCGAGCGCGGAAGCGGCAACCGGCTGGACGTTCTCCACGGCGTCCACCCGCACGAATGAAAAATTACCGAAGCCCGCGGCCCCGAAGTCCAGCTCCACCGCGGCCGGGGCCAGCGCGGCCTCCCCGGGGGTGCGGTCTATGGAGAGGACCTTGTACCAGAGGAAGGAATTCACGGAATGGGCGTAAGGCTCGAAAAAGTAGACCTTCCCGCCGGGGACGAGCAGGCGGGAGAACTCGGCGAAAGCCTCCCGCAGGCGGGCGGGGAAATGATGCAGCACGGCCCCGCAGAAAACGGCGTCGCAGGACCCGGCGGGCAGGCCGGTCCGGAAAATGTCCCCGGCCAAAAATTTGCCGGCCTGCAGATTCTCCCGCGCTAGCCGTATCAGGCCGTCCGAAATGTCCACGCCCGTCACTTCGAGGCCCAACTCCAGCAGGTATTGCGAGAACGCCCCCGAGCCGCAGCCGGCGTCCAGCACCCGGGCCCCCCTAGGCAGCCGCGCTATCCCGCAGGCCTCGATTATGCGGCGGTATTCCCGGTCGGGGTATACCTTGTAGGCGCCGGAACCGGCGGCCTTGGCGTTGAAGAAGGAAGCGTCGTCCATTAAGAGGCCGGGCGGCTCAGCGCCCCCACCAGCGGGCTATGAAGTCCCGGTTCTCCTGAGCCCAGCGGCAGGTGCGCTCCAGGCGCGCCTCGTTGGGCTCCTCCAGCCGCCAGCCCCAGTGCTTTTCGGCGAGGGCGGAGTCGGTGACGTAGTAGGGCACGTCGTTGGGCCGGGTGGCCGCGATGCCTTCGGTCTTGCCGGCGGCGCGGAAGAAATCGCGGCAGAAATCGTCCAGCTCCCGGAGGGACATAGAGTTCTCCAGGCCGCCGCCGATGTTCACGGTGCGCGGGGCCTTTGAACCGGGGTTCCTGAGCTGTTTCAGGACGAGCTCCGCCACTTCCTCGGCGGAGACCCAGTCGCGCACCTGCAGGCCGCGGCCGCCGTAGCCTATGAACTTCGGCCGGCGGCCCAGTGCGTAGGCGCAGGCCCAGTAGGAGAAGATCCCCTGGTCGGCCTTGCCGAACTGCCCCGGCCCGCCTATCACGCCGGACCGGTTTATGCGCAGCGGAAAGTTGAAATTGCAGGCGTACTCCTCGGCCATTACCTCGGAGGCAAGCTTGGTGGCGCCGTAGAGCGACAGCGGGGCCGCGGTGGAGAACCGCTCCGAAACGCCGCGGGGAGTGAAGCCCTGCGGCAGGCCGCGCCCGGCGGGCGTGAAGCGCGTGGCGGTCTTCCTGAAAGGGACGGCGTTCAGCGCGGAGCCGGAGTAGACCCGGCTGGTGCTGAGCAGCACCAGACCGCTGCCGCGCCGGCGGCAGTATTCCAGCAGGTTCAGCGTGCCGCCGAGGTTTATCGCGGTCAGCTGCTGGGGCGTGGCGGTGCCGGGCGCCACGCCGGCCATCACGGACGGGTTGGCCGCGCAGTCCACCACCCAGTCCGCCTGCGGCAGCGCGTCGAGGTCCTCGGCCAGGCGCACGTCGCCGTGGAAGAAGCGCACGCCGCGCTCGTCGAGGAAAGGCAGGTTCGTCTCGGAGCCGCGCCGGGAGAGGTTGTCCACGCCGAAGACCCGGAGGCCGCGGGAGGAGGCGGCCAGGCGGGCCGCTATACGGCTGCCGACGTAGCCGCAGACGCCGGTTATGAGTACTTTCACTTGGCCCTCCTGGCCCAGGCCTCGGCTATCTCCCGGAAGATCTGCTCCAGCGGTATCGTGATGTCCCAGCCTGGGTAATGGGCCTTCATCTTGCGCAGGTCGGAGATGTAGCAGATGTGGTCACCCTCGCGGTTCTTGTCCACGTATTCATAGTTCATCTTTTTGCCGGTGTACTTCTCGGCCAGCTTGAAGGCCTCCAGCACCGAGCAGGAGTTGCCGCGCCCGCCGCCGAGGTTGTACACTTCCCCGCTGCGAGGCGCCTCGAAGAACCGCTCTATGAACCTGGCTACGTCCAGCGCGTGGATATTGTCGCGCACCTGCTTGCCCTTGTAGCCGAACACCTTGTAGAGCTTGCCCTCGTGGTTGGCCTTCACCAGGTAGCTCAGGAAGCCGTGCAGTTCCACTCCGGAATGGTTGGGCCCGGTCAGGCAGCCGCCGCGCAGACAGCAGGTTTTCATGCCGAAGTAGCGGCCGTACTCCTGCGCCATAACGTCTCCGGCCACCTTGGAAGCGCCGAAGATGGAGTGCTTGGACTGGTCTATCGTGAAGTCCTCGGCTATACCATCGGAGTAGGCCGGGTCGTCGTAGTCCCAGCGGGTATCGAGTTCCTTGAGTCTAATGCGGTTCGGCGCGTCGCCGTAGACCTTGTTCGTGGACATATGTACGAAAGGCGCTTCAGGCGCGTAGCGGCGGGCCGCTTCCAGCATATTCAGCGTGCCGGCGGCGTTTACGTCGAAGTCGTCAAACGGGCGCGAGGCCGCCAGGTCGTGGCTGGGCTGGGCCGCGGCGTGAACGATGGCGTCGGGGCGGAGGTTCTCCAGCAACTTCAGTACGGAGGCGCGGTCGCGCAGGTCGGTGCCGTGGTGGCGAAAGTTTGGATATTTTGACTTAAGCTGGTCGCGACGCCACGAAGTATCGCCTCCGGGGCCGAAGAAATCCGCCCGCATGTTGTTGTCTACGCCGTAGACGTTGTCCCCTTTAGAGGCGAAGTAATCCGCTACCTCCCCGCCGATAAGTCCGCTGGAACCGGTGATGAGCACTTTCATTGTCGTTTCCTCCGGCCGCGCCGCCACGCTCCGGCTACCACGGCTTCTCAAAGCTTCCCTTCGCGCAGGGATCGCCTTCCACGTCGGTGAAAAGCGAGGCGCCGGCGTCCTTCCTGAAGTGGGAGGCCGTTTTCCCTCCGGACAGCCTGTAAAGCGCCGCCAGAGGGGTGAGAACCAGGTAGAAGATCAGACCCAGCAGCAGGCGGGTGTTGAACATGCCAAGCGTCTGCGAGAATTTCATCCAGCCTGCTGCGATGGCCCTGCCGGCAGGGTTGTCCCACAGCCCGACGGCCAGTAAGAGCGCGGCCAGCCAGGCCGGCCATGGCGCCCTGAGCAGGAAAGCCAGGAACAGCATCGCCAGTGAAAGGATGTTGAGTGTGTTGACGGTCTTGAGCCTGTCCATGGTTAGAAGAGGGTGTAGATAAACGGCGCGATCGCCGTGGTGCTAGTGAGCACCACAAGGACCCCTATCAGCAGCAGCACCAGTATAATGGGCAGCAGCCACCATTTCTTGCGCTCCTTGAGCAGGCCGAACAGGTCTTTAAGAAATGTCATGGTCTCCCTTTTCCCGGGCAGGTCCCGGTGTAGGTCGCCGGACTGATGGCCGCCAGCGGGCGGCAGATATCGCGGTAGACTATGTCCGCGACCTTTTTGGCTCCCTCGGCGGTGTAGTGCGCTGTGTCGTAATAATAGCGGGAATCCTTCGGCATCTGGTCGGCCAGGTCAACTACTGTCACATGCAGCCTGGCGCCGAGTTCCCTGGTCTGGTCGTTGTAGAGCTGCAGGACGTCCCACTCTGCGGCGCAGTTGCCGAACTCGGGTCCCGCCTCCAGCAGCTCCAGGTTCGCGCCGGTGGACGGGTCACGGCCTTTGCCGCAGAGCAGAGGCTGCGTTATAAGTATGGGTTCGATGCCGTTAGCGCGCGAGAGGGAGATCAGGCCCTCCAGCCGTTTGGCGTAGGCCTTGGCCCCTGCGGAATGTTCCTTAAGGAGTGCGGCCAGCCTCTCTTTTGAGACGTGTGCCGTCTTCATGGTCTTCAGGTCCAGCTGGGCGTGCACCAGGCCGGCCTTTATGGCCTTTTCGTAGAGCAGGAAGTTTTGCAGCAGCGCGAAGACGCGGCTCTTCGAGGCCGCCCATACCAGCAGTTTTGCTGGCAGCGGGCGGCCGATGTTGTCGGTCAGCAGCGAGTCGAAACGGTTCGCCGACGTCAGCCCCATGTCGTTGAGTCCTGTTAGGAAGAGTACTACGCGGGGCTTGAGTTTGACGATATAGTCCGACATCAGTATCTGGTGCGCGAAGGTGGACTGGCCGTCCATCCCGGCGTTGTTGACCCAGACCGGGTGGAAAGAGCCGGCGAGCTCTTTGCCCAGCTGTTCCGGCCAGGATTTGCCGTCGGAGAGGTAGAAACACTCCGTAGTGCTGCCGCCGACCGCGATGATGGTCAGCGCCTTCTTTCCCGGCGGTAGCGGCTCGGGGCCCCTGAAGCCGAGGGAATTGTTGGAGCGCACGATATGCCGCTCTATCTTTGGAAAACGGGTGTTCTCTATCACGTAATGCTTGTATGGGAAAAGAATGATTTTCTTGCCACGTACGCGCCCGGCCAGCGGGGGGTAGAAGGCCAGGAAGATCTCCAATAGCAGCAGTGCCGCCAGGCAGCCCAGAGCCAGCAGTCCGGCATTCTTGAGAAAGTTCTTAATCAAGGTCGTAGTCCTCTTTCCACTTGGCCGCGTCGTCGCGGGATGGCTGCGCGGTCTTCTCGAAAAGGAAATCCCCCATCACGAGATAGTCCATCTCGGTGCGCATGAAACAGCGGTAGGCGTCGTCCGGAGTGCAGACTATCGGTTCCCCGCGCACGTTGAAACTGGTGTTTACCAGCAGGCCGTAGCCCGTCTCCTTCCTGAAGGCCTCGATCAACTCCCAGTACCTCGGGTTGGTCTCCTTGTGCACCGTCTGCAGCCTGGCCGAATAGTCCAGGTGGGTGACGGAAGGAATGTCGGAGCGGACGAAGTAAAGCTTCTCCTTGAGTGGTAGGGCATGGTAGCCGTCCGGCAGCGGGTTGCGGCGTTTCGCGGCGACATCGGCTATCAGCATCATGTACGGCGAGGGGACTTCGAGCTCGAAGTAATCCTTCATCCGCTCCCAGAGCACCGACGGGGCAAAAGGCCTGAAACCTTCGCGGTACTTTATCTTCAGGTTGAGCCGCTTCTGCATATCGCGGTCGCGCGAGTCCCCCAGGATGGTCCTGTTGCCGAGGGCGCGAGGCCCCCATTCCATGCGGCCCTGGAACCAGCCCACGACCTTGCCGGCGGCCAGCAGTTTGGCCGTGTCGGAGCAGAGCGCACCGAAGTCGCCATAGCGCTTGTAAACGGCCCCGTATCTGGCCGCGGCGTTCTGGATGTCCAAGTCGGAGAACTCCGGCCCGAGATAAGAGCCTGACATGGCGTCGCCAGGCGCCGGATCGCGCTTTGTCCCGAAATAGGCGTGCGCGGCGACCAGAGCCGCCCCTAGCGCTCCGCCGGCGTCGCCCGCGGCCGGCTGCAGCCAGAGTTCCTTGAATATCCCCGAGCGAAGCAACTTGCCGTTGGCCACGCAGTTCAGCGCCACGCCTCCGGCCAGGCACAGGTTCTCAGCGCCGGTCAGGCGTTTCGCCTCGGCGGCCATCTTAAGGACAATCTCTTCCGTGACGTTCTGTATGGCCATCGCAAGGTCGCAGTGGCGCTGCTCCAGCTCGTCGTCGGCGCCGCGCGCCGGGAAACCGAACAGCTTTTCCCAGGCGGCGTCATCTGTCATCTTTAGCCCGGTGGCGTAGTCGAAGTACCCCTGGTTCAGGAAAACGGAGCCGTCTGCCTTTATGGAGACGATGTTCTCTTTTATCAGGCGCTCGTACTCCCCGACGCGCTTAGAGCCTGGCGAGCCGTATGGGGCGAGACCCATCAACTTGTATTCGCCGGAGTTGACCTTGAAGCCGAGATAGTAGGTGAAGGCGGAATAGAGCAGGCCGACGGAGTGGGGGAACTTTAGTTCTTTCAGCATCTTTATGGAGGCGCCGTCTCCGAAGGAGACGGCGGCCGTAGCCCATTCCCCGACGCCGTCTACGGTGAGGATGGCCGCCTTCCGGAAAGGTGACGGAAAGAAGGCGCTGGCCGCGTGGGAAAGATGGTGGCTGGCGAAGAGGAGCTTAGGCATTGGGCCGCCGCAGGCTTGCGTCAGTTTTTCGCCGATGAGGCTGCGCAGGAAAAGCTTTTCTTTAAGCCACACCGGGGCCGCAGAAGCGAAGGAGGCGAAGCCGCGCGGGGCGAAGGCGTAATAGGTTTCCAGAAGCCGCTCGAATTTCAGCAGCGGTTTGTCGTAGAACACAATGGCGTCCAGGTCGCCGGTGGCAAAACCTGCCCGCTTGAGGCAGAACGCCGCGGCCCTCGAGGGGAAGCCCGGGTCGTGTTTCTTGCGGGTGAAACGCTCCTCCTGGGCGGCGGCTATTATGCGGCCGTCCTCGGTGACAGCCGCCGCCGAGTCGTGATAGAAAGCGGAAATTCCGAGTATTTTTACGCTCATCCCCGGTGTCTTCTTAACAATCGCTATAGATGAAATTTTACTAAAAAGTCGTCTTCAGAAGTATCATTTTGTTGCCGTGGTAGTCGAAGACCCTTTCTGTCCGGAACCTCCCCGAGGCCGTCAGGGCGTCGGCTATACGTACAAAATCCACTTTCAGGCTGGGGAAGGGGCTGTATGGAAGCAGCACGAAATCCGCTCCGTCCGCCTTGGCCGCAGCTTCCGCCCTGGCTGCGTCAAAACCTTCTGGCAAGACCCTGTCCCAGGCCACTTTCCCCGCCAGTCCCGCTTTAGCCAGGTAGAAATGGCTGGGCTCTATCTCCATGGGTGCATAGACCTTCTGGCCAGGTTTGAGCGCCGCGTCGGCCAGCCAATAAGGGAACACCTCCGAGTAATAGTTGAAGGCCGTCTTGCGCTGGTACGGCGCCTTAGCCAGGACAGATTGATAAAGGAAAAGCCCCAGGACGGCCGCGGACAGCGCCTTGCCCGGCAGTCCGCGGAGCCTGGCGGCGAGGTCTGACACTGCCAGCGCCGTCATGAAGACGAGGGCGATGTAGAACGGTTGCGCGTGGCGCACGTAGCCTACGGCCAGCGTAGCGCTGATCATTAAGTAGTACGCGGCGCTGACATAAAGAAGCGTCCAGAGCGGCAGGCCCCGGTACCTGAACAGGGAGTAGACGGCCGAGACCGCCAGCAACGCCGTCAGCGGCGCGCCGCAGGTCATGTATAGCACCTTCAAATCGAGGGTCATCAGCTGAGGCTTCAGTACGTTCTGCAGAGCCAGCGCCGTGTCCCGCACATGCATTATATCGCTCAGCGTGATGAACGGGAGCCCGATGAGCAGCGGCAGGGCCAGGGCCTTCAGCCCGAACAGATAATGCTCCCTTCTCTCTTCGCGCAGCAGCGCCAGAATCAGCAGAGGCGGGACCAGGGAAAAGATGAGCCCGAGCAGGAGCTGCTTGTAGAAAATCCCTGCCGCGCACCAGAAAGCGCACTTCAGGAATTGAGCGCGGTCTTCGCCTTCGACGCCCATGATGAAATGGTAGGTCGCGGCCGTGAAGAAGAAGACCGTTCCCGCCTCCAGCTCAGCCGTTATCCCCAGAGCGAAAAATGTCGGGAAAATGACAATCAGCAGGAAAGCCAGCCGGCCCGGCCGGGCCGTCTTCATCGCCTTCATAAGGCGCAGCATTATCACGGCCGTCAGTGCGATGAAGGCGAACTGCACGAAACGCGGCGCCGCCTCGGTGATCCCCATGAGCGTGTAGGCCGCCAGATAAAGGAATTTGCTCAATGGAGGGTAGCGCAGTACGGTCGCGTATTGGCCTATAGCGCCGGCCATGCCGAAGCGCCTGTCGGCCAAAAAATACAGGTTGCCGGCGGCGGCCAATGCTAGCGTCGCAACCGCCGGGGACGGGGGCTTGTACCCTGCCCTCGACAGGCGCCAGACGGCGTAGGCCAGCAGCAGCGCCGCGGATACGCCAAGGAGCGGCAGGAACCGTATGTCCAGGCCGATTGCCGAAGCGGTACGCCCGAGCAGCCATGCGGCCGGGCCGGCGTGCGACTGTTCGTCGTAGGCCGCGGCTATGGGGGTGAACCAGAAAGGCAGGTAGACCAGCGCTGCGGCCAGGACGGCGGGCCAGAGTTCCCTGAGTTCTGGCAGTTCCGCTCTCAGCGATACGTCCTTTAGTGGGCTGTATAGTATCGCCGCCGCCAGGATTACGAAGACGTTGAGCAGCGCCCATTGCGCCGGCCAGGGCAGCGGCAGGCGCCAGACCGGGTAGAAGACGTAGGACGCGGCCGTGAGAAGGAATAGCACCCAGCCCAGACGAATCCTCATTTCTCCGCCGTTATGAGCAGGGACCCGGCGATCTCCCTGAACAGCGGGAGTCTTTCCAGCACGGTGCCTATGCTCCGTACGGCGCCGGTCAGCGGGCCCGGTATCCATGGATGCAGAAAATCGAAAGGCGCTATATGGATATCCTTCAAGCCGTATTTCCCCAGTTGTCCTGCCAGTCTCCAGCGGAAAAAAGCCGTCTCGTCCGGGGAATCCCCCAGCGCCTTTTTGACGAAGGGAACGTTCTTCTGGACCATGATCTGCGGGTTGAGCATATTAGGCTCGGTAAAGACCAAGGTCCCGCCCGGTCTAAGGACGCGCAGCATTTCCGGCAGCGCCTTGGGCAGGTCCAGGTGGTGGAGTACGGAGCTGCCGTAGACGCAATCGAAGAAAGCGTCCGGGAAATCCAGCTTCTCCACGTTCATCACAAGGAACTTCGCGTTCGGGACCATGCCCCGGCCGCGGGCCAGCTCTACCAGTTCCGGCGAGAGGTCTATGGCCGTTATGTCCGCGCCGCTTTCCGCAGTAAGATGCGTGAAAATGCCGGTCCCGCAGCCTATCTCCAGCGCCTTTTTCCCGGGGACCAGACCGCCGGCAGCGACGAACATCCCGGCCCTGCGCCCGGCACGGAGGCGTCCGGCGACACCGGACCAGCCCCAGTAGAACTCGGGTTTGCCGGAGATCCTGCGGCCGTGGGCCAGCTCGTTAGAAATCCTGTCCATCAGTGAAGTTTCAACTTTACGAAGGCTATGAAGGCCATGCGGAAGAGCAGCAGGCCGTGCCTGAAGCGGCTGATCTTGGTGGCTCCGTACTTGCGCTCCTTGTAACTAACCGGCAGCTCGGTTATCTTGAGGTTCAGTTTGCTGGCGCCAAAGAGCAGGTCGAAGTCGCCGAACGGGTCGAAGTCGCCGAAGTATGAGCGGCCGGCCTTTATCTTCTCGTAGTTGGATTTCAGCAGCACCTTCGTGCCGCAGAGCGTGTCCTTTATGCGCTGGCCCAGCGTCCAGGTGAAAATCAGCGAGAAGGTCTTGTTGCCGAGCATGTTCAGAAAGCGCATCGCTCCCCTCTCCATAGGGTAGACCAGGCGCGACCCGTTTATGAACTCGCCTTTGCCTTCGGCGATAGCCAGGTAGAATTTCTTAAGGTCCGCAGGGACCACGGTCAGGTCGGCGTCCAATATCATCAGCACGTCCCCGGCGCAGGCGTCGAAACCCTTGCGCACGGCGTCCGCCTTGCCGAAAGCGCCACCCTGCAGCAGGACCTTGACCGGGATCTCCGGGTGCCGGGCTGCTTCCTCCCGTATCTTCTCCACGGTGCCGTCCGAGGAACTGCCGTCCACGAAGACCAGCTCCGTGCTGCGGCCGAGCCTAGGCAGTTCGCCGAATAGCCGCCCGATGTTGCCAGCCTCGTCGCGGCAGGGGACCATGACCGAAACCGAGTAGTCGTGCGCTTTGGGGCGGGACGGCGTCTCGCGCGCAACGACGAACTGTATCAGTCCCAACTCCTTGAAGAGCGGCATCTTCGCGAGGAAACGGTTGAAGAACGCCGAGAGCAGCGGTATATAGAAAGGCATCAGGAAACGATAGCCCCTCTTTATCGTCTCGTAGCCGTTCAGGTAGAGAAGGTTCTCTATGTCCGCGAGCGCCAGCCAGTTCTGCCGAGGGTTCCTGGCCTTAAGCCCGACGGTCTCGGCCAGCATGACCAGGGGTTCCCAGAGCGGGTTATAGGCCGTTATCACCACGCGGGTCTCGGGCTTGGTCACTTTGTGAAGATTGCGGAAGGCCAGCCAGATATCGTCCAGGTGGCCCAGCAGATCCTGCATCACCACGCAGTCGAATTTTTCGTCCAGGTCCAGGGCTTCAGCGTCGCCGGTCCTGAAGTCCAGGGCCGGGTGGGCCGTCTTGGCCGCAGCCGTCATAGCCGGGCTGAAGTCTATGCCGAGAGCCTTCGGAGGGGCAAGCTCGGCCAGCATGGCGCCGGTCCCGGAACCAAGCTCCAGTACGGAGGCGTCCTTCGGTATCACGAAGCGGAAAAAATCCAGCAGCTCCCGGTAGTAATGCCTGTTCCTGGCGCGCCGGGCATCGCGCGACGGGGCTTCCCCGTCGAAGAATCTTATCTTATCGGCTTTCGTCATCGGGCCCCGTCCGCCGTGGCCGCGCGCAATCCAACGACCGCGCGCGGCCAGCGGAACCCCGCGCTCCGGGTGACGGCAGGTCCTTTTCCCGTCAGCCCCTGCATCCGTTACTTCGCGGCGACGCTGAGCGAGGCCTTGACCGCGTCAGTCACGGCCCTGATCTGTTCGTCGGTCAACTCGGGGAACATCGGCAGCGAGAAGACCGTGTCCTGTACCCGGTCGCAGTTGGGCAGGTCGCCCTTTTTGCCGCCGAGATGCGCGTAGGCCTCCTGCAGGTGCAGCGCGATCGGATAGTAAATCTGGTTGGCGATGCCGAGCTCGGTCAGGTGCTTTTGCGCGTTGTCGCGCTTGGCTTTGCTGTCGAAGCGGATCGTGTAGTAGTTGAACGAGTGGCGGGCGTTGGCCGGCACCACCGGTGTAGCGCAAACGCCCTTGAGCTGCTCGGCGTACTTGGCCGCCACCTTGCTGCGCATCTCGGTCCACTTTTCGACGTGTCTGAGGCGGATGGACAGGATCGCGGCCTGCACCGTGTCGAGCCGGCTGTTGAAGCCCTCCATCTCGTGGTGGTAGCGCACCTTGCTGCCGTGGTTCCTGAGCTGCTTCAAGGTCTCGTAGATCTTCTCGTCGTTGGTCAGCACCGCGCCGCCGTCGCCGAACGCGCCAAGGTTCTTGGCCGGAAAAAAACTGAACGTGCCGCAGTGGCCCATCGTGCCTAGGTACTTCCAGTCGCCGCCGGCCGGTTTGTACTTGCCGGTGAAGGCCTGCGCGGTGTCCTCTACTACGATCAGATTGTGCTTCTTGGCGATCGCTAAGAGGGCGTCCATGTCGCACGGCATGCCGTAGAGGTGCACCGGCACTATCGCGCGGGTCTTGGGGGTGATCTTCTTCTCGACCGACTTCGGGTCGAGGTTGTAGGTGACCGGGTCGATGTCGGCGAACACCGGAATCGCGCCGATCTGGGAGATGGTCTCGGAGGTGGCGATGAAGGTGAACGGGGAGGTGATGACCTCGTCGCCCTTCCTGATGCCGCTGGCGATGTAGGCCATGCGCAGCGCGTCGGTGCCGTTGGCCACGCCGACGCAGTACTTGGCGCCGTTATGGGCGGCGAACTCGGCCTCGAACTTGGTCACGTCCTCGCCGAGTATGAAATGGGCCTTATCGAAAACGCGCTTGACGGCGGCCTCCACTTCGTCCTTAATAGGGGGATAGCCGGCCAGCATATCTACCATGGGTACTTTCATGAGGGAACCTCCATTACCGAATGCCGAGTTACGTCAACTATTATATTAAATTGCGTTCGCCGCTGGCCACGCTCGCTCGCGCCGCCGCCGGGCGGCGATAAAGCCCTATTTTGTTATAATCTAGACTCTGATGAAGACCACCATAGTCATCCCGTCTTACAACGAGATGAGGACCCTCCCTTCGGTGCTAGAAGCCGTCGGTCGTGTGCCGCTGGACAAAGAAGTGATAGTGGTCGACGACGGGTCTACCGACGGCACCCGTGAATGGCTGGAGAGAGCGATAGCAGCGCGCGAGTTCTCGTACGAGCTCAGGCTTGTAAAGCACGAAAGCAACAGGGGCAAAGGCGGCGCTCTGATTACAGGTTTCGGCGCCGCTTCCGGGGACATAGCCATAGTGCAGGACGCCGACCTCGAGTACGATCCCTCCCAGATCCCGGCGCTGGTTAAGCCCATAGAGGACGGCCGGGCCGATGCCGTCTTTGGTTCCAGGATGCTCATGGACAAGGCGCAGACCTACAGCCTGCTCTATCTGGCCGGCAACAAATTCCTATCCTTCCTTATCTCGCTGCTTTTCGGGGTCAGGATGACCGATTCTTATACCTGCTACAAGGCGTTCCGTATGTCGCTGCTTAGAAAGATGCGGCTCGTTTCCAGCGGCTTTGAGATTGAGGCGGAACTGGCGTGCAAGACCGCCTTCATGGGACTGCGCTTCATGGAACTGCCTATCGGCTATATCTCCCGTTCCAGGCTTGAAGGGAAGAAGATAAACCACAAGGACGCCGTAAAGGGAGTGCTGAAGATACTGGGACTGCGGTTCACGCTCAGGGAGGGGGATCTTCGATGAGGGCGCTGATAATCGGGGCGTCCGGGCAGGTGGGCGGCGCGCTTTCCTCGCTGTGTGTGCGCCGCCGGATAGAGGTCTACGGAGCGGCTCCTGATGGGAAGGGGTTCCTTTACGCCGACCTGACTGCGCCGGACACCATCCGGGCCGCGTTCGTGAAAGCTCGCCCCGACCTGGTGCTGCTGACCTCGGCCTTCACCAACGTGGATGGCTGTGAACGCGACCCTGAACTGGCGCGCCGGGTGAACGCCGGCGGGGCGGCCTTGACGGCTGAGGAATGCCGCAAGACCGGGGCGAAGCTAGTCTATTTTTCTACGGAATACATTTTCGACGGCAAGGCGGGGCCGTACGGAGAGGGCGACCCGGTGAGCCCGTTGAGCGTCTACGGCCGCACCAAGCTCGAGGGGGAGCGGGCCTGCCTGGAGATACCCGGCGCGCTTTCGGTGCGCACGACAGTGGTTTATAGCCACGATCCGGCATCCAGGAATTTCGTAATGCAGTTGATAAGCAGCCGCCGCGCCGGGGCCAGGATGCGCGTGCCTTCCGACCAGTATTCCAATCCAACGTACGCCCCCGAGCTGGCGGCCGCTGTGCTGGACCTGGTAGAGAAGGGAGCATCCGGAGTGTTCAACGTGGTCGGGCCTGACCGTCTCAGCCGCTACGAGTTCGCTCTGAAGGCCTGCGCGGCATTCGGATTCGACCCCGAGTTCCTGGAACCTAAACAAACCTCGGAACTGGGGCAACTGGCGCCGCGGCCGCTGGAGGCTGGTCTGAAGACCGATAAACTGGCCTCGGTCCTCGGCCGACGCCTCCCCCCGGCTGAGCAAAGCCTGGGCAAAATAGCTGCGATGCTGAAACAGTATGACTGACCTTTTCGAGAACTCTCGCCTTTACATCATAGCCTTCGTCATTCCGCTGGTAATGTCGCTGTCGCTGACGCCGCTGCTGCGCGCGCTGGCCCTCTGGTTCGGCCATCTGGACAGGCCCACCGAAATCAAGACGCACAAGCATCCCACCCCGCTCTTCGGCGGGACGGCCGTGTACCTGTCATTCGTGGCCTCGCTGGTCTTCATGCGCTTCTACACGTCGTTCCCGACGGGCACGCTGCGCGACCTGCGCATCATCCTGGCCGGCGGCACGGTGATGTTCGGGCTCGGTCTGATAGACGACCTGCGCA
>JAJYJH010000058.1 GCA_021789695.1 bacterium
GTCAGGTCGGTGAAATTCCCGAGCCCGTCCACGTTGTAGGTAAGCGTGCCTCCGTCGGTGGAGAAGGGGGTGGAGCGTATCCAGTTGAGCGAAGCCTGCAGAGCCGCGATTGGGGCCAGCTTGGTGCCGATGTTCATCGGGTCTGACATCCTGACGGCCAGGTCAAAATGCCAGCCCCACTTTATGTTTACGCTGACCGGCTGCACCGTGAAGTTGGTGATGTAGTGCCCGCGCACTTTCTGGTCCCCGCGCGCGGCCGTCCCTCCGGTAGCCTGCGCCACGTAGCCGGACATCGCCTTGCCGCCAGTGTCGCCGTAATCCTCGGTGCCGCCGTAGTAGAAGGAGATTTTGTACTTGACGTTTATGACGTTGACGCCCATCAGATTGGTAACGGTGTAGCGGTAGATCATCTCCTTGGGGCCTTTCCAGCCGGAGATGTTGCCCCAATTGAAGGAGAAACCCGGGATTGCGCTGGCGTAGGCGGAGGTGTATGAGCCGCTGGGGGCGCCGCTGTTGATGACGCTCCACGCGGCCATGCCCGCGTTGACCAGGCCGCCAGGCACTCCGCGCTCCGCGGCTGTATTGGCGACCGGCAGGGCTGGGGGTACGGCCTCTTCGCCGGGGGCGGAAGCGGTCAGGGATGACGCCTCACTCGCGACGGTGAAATAGGCCTTGTCGGAGCGGGCGGTCTGCGCGCTCAGGAAAGGGGAGAGCAATGAAACGATTGAGGCGAGAGCGATGGCGGTTCTTATGGTCTTCATGGTTCCTCCTGCTGCCTATAGTCTAGTTTACGCATCTTGACGCCGCAAGGGGGGAAGGACCCAGAAGCGCCATAGGCCTTCCGGGCAGCCTGCGGGGCCGCGGGCCGGTAGGCCCTTGACAAAACAACCCCCGGCGTTTATCCTATTTGGTGTCGCAGACAAGTGTATCCTTGCGTATTGATATGAGGAAGATACTTTCTGTAATCGCATTCTGTTCCCTGGCGCTACTGCCGGCGGTATCTCCCGCCGCGGAGGGCGGCGCCCAGGCGCCTGTTTTTTCCGTTCCCGGCCCGGCACCAGTGCAGGTCCCGGAGGGCGCTCCTCTGGTGGCCGGCGTGCAGGGCAAGAGCGACAATGATATTTTTCGCCTGAACACCGTAGACCACCCTATAGACTCGGCCCGGGCCCTGTTGCGCCTGCTAGAAGGCAAGACCCCGGAGGAGGCTGCGGATTTCCGGCGCCACAACTGCCACAAGATAGCCGAGTTGATGGTCCGCCTTGATAAGGAAGGAAAGGAGGGGAAGGTGGACAGCGGGGACCTGCGGCAGGTGACGTCCGCCCTGGCCGGATACGATATCCGCACTCCGGAGTGGCGCGCGGCCGGCCCTGTGCTCAGGATGTCCATGGCCCACGGCCCGGGCCGCATCGCGGCCGCGTCCGGGCCCTCCCCCGGGGCGAACGAATCGCATCATTTCAAGCCCAACGAGGTCGACGCGCTGGTGGACGTAGGGATGGCCGAGGAGTCCGGGGACAAGAAGAAGGCCGAACTGGCCCTGACCGCGGCAGTGCAGACCTACCCTGACAATCCCGCAGTGCGTACCGCGGCCGCTGACTACTACAACAGCAACAAGGATTTCCCCAAGGCGGAAAAGAGCGCCTCCGAGGCTATACGTCTGGACGACAAGGCCCCGGACGCCTACAAGGCGCGCGCGCTGGCCCGCGCCTCTCTTGACGACCGCAAGGGCGCTATAGCGGACATAAAGGAAGCGATGTCCATAGACCCGCAGGACGAGTCGGCCCGGGTGCTGGACGCGCTGCTGGAAAGCAAAAAGTCGGTGCCGACCCTTAAGTCCATCTCTTCGGTCGAGGAAATAAAGAAAGCCCTGGGCGGTGAGGAGGGGGACGGTGCCGCCGTCGCCGCCGGGGGCGCAGAGTTCGGCTCCATTTCCGGCGCCACCGCCTCGTCCCAAGGCCAGCCGGCTGGCGGAGAAGCCGTTCCGCCGGTACCGGATTTCGCCGCCTCGCGGGCCTATCTGAAGACGGCCGCTGTCAAGAATAATTTGGGGGATTACAAGAACGCTGAGCGCTACGCCACGATGGCCATCCAGGCGGATCCTTCCGACTACGAGGCCTATCTGGAGCGGGCCAACGCCTATAATCTCATGGGCCGCTATGATGATGCGGTGCGCGACGCCAGCTTGGTGATAGCCAAGCAGCCTGACAACATACAGGCCTACAATATGCGCGCCTGGGCGCTTAACCGCAAGGGTCAGGCCGGCCCTGCCGTGAGCGACGCCAGCAGGGCCATAGACCTGAACCCGGGCTACGCGGACGCATGGTTTAACAGGGCGCTGGCCTACCAGAAGCAGGGCGATTACAAGCGTATGTTAGAGGATTTTAAGCAGGCCGCCTCGCTGTCGGGGTCCTATTCCAGCCGCTATCAGGACGCGGTGGCCCAGTACGGGCCGCTCGTGCCTGCCTTCGCGGCCGCGGCCGCGCGCGGGGCGACCGGCGGGAAAGCCGCCGGCGCGCATCCCGGGCAGGGGGGTAGTCCGTTGCGGCGTTTCCTGGTGCTGCTGTTCTTCACTCTCACCGGCGGCGGCCTGGTGGCGGCCGGCCTGCTGCATATCATGGCGGTCCGTCCGGCGCAGGCCGGTAGCGCCGCGCCGCGCTCTACGCACCCCGATGTGTTGTCGCCGTCCGTCTTCTACGAGGGCGTGGCCACCGGTAAATACAGGATAGAACGCAAACTCGGAGAGGGGGCCATGGGCGTGGTCTACGAGGCCACCGACCAGTCGCTGGGCCGCAAGGTGGCCATCAAGAAGATGGGCGATGAGATAAAGGTCAATGAGCGGGAGAAGCAGCGCTTCCTGGAAGAGGCCCGCACGGTGGCGCTGCTGCATCACGCCGGCATAGTGGAGATCTACACTATTTTCGAAGAAGAAGGCGATATCTATCTCGTTTTTGAGCACGTGGACGGCATGACGCTGGATAAGTTGCTGGACAAGGAGGCGCGCGTATCCCCGGACAAGGCCTTTGCTATGTTCCGGGAGGTCGCCGACGCGCTGGCCTACGCCCATTCCAAGAACGTCGTTCACAGGGACCTGAAACTTTCCAACATCATGATCTCCTCCGAAGGGGCCGTGAAGATGATGGATTTCGGCCTGGCCAGCCGTATGAGGGAGTCCATGGCCCGCCTGACCAACCGGGAGGTGGTGGGCTCTCCGGCCTACATGGCCCCGGAGCAGGAGCTGGGTTCGGCCTCCGAGCAGTCCGACCTCTACTCGCTCGGGGTCTGCCTCTACGAATCTCTGACCGGAGTGCTGCCTTTCCCCGGTCCAGATTTCCACCAGCAGAAGAACCGCATGACCTTCCAGCGCGTTTCGGAGGTCCTCCCGGACCTTCCCAAGGCCGTGGACTCCGTGATAGAGCGCTGTCTGGCTCCGGACCCTGAGAGCCGGTTCCGCAGCGCGGAGGAGTTTCGCCGCGCGCTGGACGAAATAGCGTAGCGGCTTGCCGCGGAGTTTGCGGCCGGGGCTCCCCCCCCGGTTTTTTATGGCAAGAAAGCTTTCTTGATCCCGTCTATTATGAATTGCACGGCTATGGCCGCCAGGATCAGACCCATCAGGCGGGTGGTGATGCTCATCGCAATCGGGTTTATCTTTGGGGCCTTCTTTATGGCCACGCGGAAGATGTAGTAGGAAACCATTCCCACCAGAACGAAGAGCGCGAACAGTACTCCATCGTAGACCAGATTTTTCGCCTTGGACTCCAGCAGGATGGCCGTGGTGATAGCGCCGGGGCCCGAGAGCATTGGTATAGCCAGCGGCGTGATGGAGACGTCCGTCTTAGCGACGCCCTCCGCCTTTTCCTCCTCGGTCTCGTGCACTTCCGAGCGCCTGGCGCGCAGGCTGTCCAGCGAGACCAGCAGCAGCAGCAGGCCGCCAGCCATCTGGAAGGCGGGTATCGTTATCCCGAAGAACCTGAAGAGCATATTGCCGGTGGCCGCGAAGACCATCAGCACGCCGGTGGCCGTGACGCAGGCGGTGCGGGCCATCCTCACGCGCTCCTCCGCCGTGTTCTGCGGCGTCATCGCGAAGAAAGTGGGCACCGCGCCCAGTGGATTTATGATGGCGAACAGCGAGCCTGCGCTCATCAGCGCGAAATGCAGCATCTCCATACCCATCCAGTATATAAATTCCGGCCCTTTATCAGGAAGTGCCCGGAGCATTTTCTAATCCAAGAATGAGCCTGAAATCACTCGTCGTTATTCCGTCGTGTGTTTGTAGCCGGTCCTCCTTTCTGGAACAAGTTTAACCCCGCAGGCTGCACCTTTCGAAACAGCTCCAGCTT
>JAJYJH010000034.1 GCA_021789695.1 bacterium
AGTTCTTCGGTACCGGTAACAACAAGGCGGAGCTTTCCCGGGCCGACAAGTTCGGCGACTTGCCCAAGCCGGGCCTGAACGACAAGAAAAACCCTTCCCTGCTGGTGGCCATGCTCGGCAGCAGCGCTCAGAAGAGCCAGGACGCTGCCGGCGCCGCGAGTTCCGGGAATCTGGCTGCGGCCAGCAACGGCGCCTCGACTGCTTTTGGCGGCAGCGCGGCCCACGGCAGCGGGGTGGACCTTAACGGCCAGTTGGAAGACCAAACCGCAGCTTCTGGCCTGCAGATGGGGCAGACCGCCCAGGACCTGAAGAAGAACGATCCCGCTTTGAACAAGACCAAGATCACGCCTCCGTCCAAACCGAAGGACGCTGCGGACGGGGACCAGCAGATGAAACAGCAGATCATGATGATGGTAATACAGATGGTCCTTAAAATGGCTCTAGGCGCCGTGTTCAACGGTATATAGAATTTACTGGAGGGGTTATGAGCGACGAAAATAAAAATGAAAAAGAGAAGAAAGGCGGGTTCCTTTCCTCGCTTTCCGGCATAGCCAGGGGCGGTTCGTCCGCTATGGGCGGCGCTTCCTCCGGTATTGGGTCTGCCGGCGGCCTGAGCGGGCTGTTCGCCACCAAGGCCGGCCTGGTGGGCCTGATCCTCGGCAGCGCCACCATAGCCGCCGGCGTGGGCGTCCTCTACAATTTCATAAGCCCCTCCTCCAAGCCAGTCTACTCCCCGGATCTTTTCCAGAACAGTTATTATCAGGAAGAGGCGGCCAAGGCCCAGCAGCAGCGCCAGTTGGAGCGCGAATCTGCCTCGGCGCAGCCCTCTACCCTTGATATGTTCAGGGAACAGGCCAAGAAGGACGGTCTTTCCATGGGCGGAGGCGCCGGCGGCGGGTCCGCGGACGCTTCAGCTCCTCAGGACGGTTCGCCCGCCGCTTCAGCCGGCGCGGCGCCCGCCGCCGCTTCCTCCGGCGGCTCGGCCGGCGGCGGTATCCCCAGGCTTCAGCACCACTCCGGCTTCTCGGACGGCGGTTCCGGCGGAAGCAGCGGCACAAGCATCCCCAGGATGCAGATGGACCAGGGGCTTGCCGGTGGCATAGGGGCCAAGTTCCAGCCCGTCTACCGGTCTCCGATAGAAGCCAACGCGGGGCGCACTTCAGGCATGCTAGCTTCCGCGGCGGCCAGGATGAAGAGTTCTCCCAAATACGCCGTCCCTAATCTTAACGCCAAAGGCGCCTACGGCCAGGCCAAGTACGCCGGCCACATGGGCGTGGGCGCTGCCTATTCGGCCGACGCGGCCGGTTCCCGCACCACGGCGCAGGAGGCCTTCTCCGGGGAGACCGGCGGCAGCGGCGACGTGGGTACTCCCGGCACCGGAGCGGGGCTTGGCGGCGCAGGGGTTTCCAACGGGCCCTCCCTCAAGGGTAACGATCCCAGCCTGAACGCCAACAACAGTACCCCGCCGGAGCCTTCTTCGCCCAAGAACGTCAACCCTTGGCAGAAGTACGAAGATATGGCCATGAACAGCATGATGTGGGCGGCTGGTCTGATACTTATCACTAAGATAATTTCCAGGATAGCCCATTCCTGGCCTCCTCTGTACTATCTGGCCATGGCCACAGCCGCCGCAGCGATATTCTTCGCCCTTAAAGTCGTCTATGCAGGCTTTATGGAACTCTCAAAATATGGGCAGAAAATGATGGGAGGCATATATATGGTGGCTGGAGTAATGCTGGTCATAAAAGCGCTCCAGGCTCTTGGTGAGGCGGCTAACGGCGGAGCGACAAAGGCCGACGGAATAAAAAGTGCGGCTGGTAGCGGTCCTAATTACAGTTGGGGCGCCAGCTTGATGAATATGTTTAAAGGTTTTGGTTTCTAGTTCCGCAGAGACGGGTTGATTCGGGGAGGCGTTATGAGCGACAATCTGCCGGAGTTGAACTTTAAGGAAAAGAAAGAGAAAAAACGCGGCGCGCTTGGCTGGCTGAGGGACAAGCTCGGCTTTGGCTCGCGCGGCGCCATGGGCGAAGCCTCGTCTCTTGAAGGCGGACAGGGGCTTAATCTTGGCAAGGCCGCTTTCGGCGCCTCAAAGTTCGGGACCTCTTCCGGGCTCGCGGGGCTGTTGGCGGGCAAGGCCGGGATAATAGCCACTATAGCCATGATGGCCGCGGCCGGCGGACTCTACGTCACCAGGAACTCCCCGTCGCCCATGGCCAGCAGCAACGACGCATTCAAGTCCAACGTGGCGTCGTCCAGCGATTATGTGCCGGCCATACTGCGCAGCCAGGCCGCCAACCAGGGCTCTTCTCTGGACCTTTTCGAGAAGACAAATAAGGGGGCCCTGGCTCAGGACATGCCCGCGGCCAAGAGCGCTAAGCCAGGCGATACCGCCGCCAGCGCGTCCTCCAAGCCTGACCAGAGCAACGACCAGAACGCCCCGGCGCCGGACCAGCAGAACATGGCGCAGTCCATGCTGCCTAAACTGCAGGGCGGTAATATGGCGTCCCTTACCAGCCAGTTGGGAGGCGGCAGCAACAACTTCTCCAACTTCGGCGGCTTCGGCAATAAGTTCAACGACGGCGCCACCGGCGCGAAGATGGGCTTCACTTCCGGCATCGGAGCCGGTTTCGCGGCGATGCCTAAATTCGACTCGCGCAAGCAGAAGCTGCTGGCCATGAGAGGCTCGGCCCGGCCCGTCTTCGGCGGCGCCAGGGCAGGCAAGAAAGGATCCATCGGCGCCGGCGCCTGGAACCAGGCGCAGGGCCTGCGCGGCATACAGAAGTCCTACACCGGTACCAGCATAGACGCCGCCCGCTCCACGCAGGACCAGGCCTGGACCGGCACCACCGCCGACGGGAGCGCCGCCGGAGGGGCCGGCCTCAGCGACGGCGGGGCGGGAGTGGTGAGCGGCCCTTCGCTGGACAATAACAACGGCTTGTCGGGCAGTAGCGGGTCGTCCGGGACCAACGACGGCGTGCCCAATTCTAGTGGTAGTACCGATGTCAGCCCGTGGGCCAGCACCGTGACCACCATAATGATGCTGGTAGTGGTCTCGTGCATCCTCTCCTACGTCGCTTCCAAGCTCTGCGCTTCCAAAGTGCCGTGGATATACTGGCTCGGCATAGTTCTGGCTGTGATAGCTGCCGCTATGGCGGCGGCGGCCATTATGATGGCTATAAAGTTGATGGGGAGCCAGAAACTCCTGGGAGTGTTGTACATGGTAGGCGGCGTTCTGGCCCTGGCATCGGCCATAATGGCGATTGCCGGCGCCAGCAAAGGCGCCGCCAATTCTAACGCGACGCAGATCATGTGGTTGGCCGCAGGAGCCGGGGTAATATCCCTGCTTGGCTCCATGCTGGGCGGGAAATAGTGCTTCTGCGGGTGGTGATAGGCCTCCCTGCCGCCGGGTCCGGTCCCGGCGGCATCGGGCGTACAAGGACGGCATTGCTAGCGGGCGATATAATGGTATTGGGTTCATTCCGGCGGCCAGCAGGCCAATGGAGGTTATATGGGCAGCAAATTCATAGAAAAGCATAAGCGCAAGTCGCTGCTGGCCGCCTTGTTGTTTATCTTTCAGGGCAGGGCCAAGTATGTGACCATACTACTGGTGGTCACCCTTCTTTCCACACCCTTCGTGATTTCCGGCAATACTCTCAGCCGCATGGTGGAACTTCGCCCGGTGGCCGCCGTAATGAAAGCGCTGGGCATGGGCGGCATACTCGACTCCATAAACCCCAGGTACTCCGCGGCCGAGGTAAACGCGGTAATGGTCAGGGCGGCGGCGGACAGCAGGAGCGAGACCGCCTGGCAGAAGTTCCTGGACCGCATGAGCGGCGGCAGCTCAGCGTCCGGCCAGCCTTCGTCGCTGTCGCTGATAACCGGGGGCGGGCCGGGACTTTTCGGTCTCCCTAAAGTGGACGAGTCCAAGGACGGCCGGCGCGGACCGGACCAGGTCAAAGGCGTGGTGAACGAGGACGAAAGGAAGGCCGGCGCGGTCCCGGACGGCGTGGACCTGAGCGGCCTGCTGGCCGGCGGCCCCGGCGCTCTGGCCCAGGGAGAGCAGGGGGCGGCCGGGGATTCCATGGCCCAGAACTTATACGGCAATTTCTCCGGGGGCTCTCCGTACGTCGGGAATTCGACGTTCAACGGCTCCGGCCCGTACGCCGAGAATCCGGCCGCCGCTATGTATTCCGGGGTCATAAAGCGGTCCTCTGCCCAGGTGCCGGCTCCCTCTTCTCCCTCCAGGGTCAGGACCAGGATTATGGGACGGGTTTCCGGCTTTTCCTGGCGGAACGTCGGCTATAACAGGAACAAGAGTTCCGCTTTCAACAAGCTGGGCAACAAGCATCCCATGTTCCAGCTGGCCGAGACATACGCGATGGCGAGGACGGTGGACAACTCACCCAACGCCGCCTACGAATACCAGGCGGCCTATACCGGGGCCACCTTCGACGGCAACAAGACCGACGCGGATATGCTGCAGACCGACGCCCAGGCGCCCAACGTGCCGGACACCTCGTTCACCGACGCCACGATGAGCGGCATAGCGGGCCAGCAACAGGCCGCCCAGGACTGCTCCGATTCCCAGTCGACCAACGGGACGCAGATGTCCAAGGACGGCAAGGAGATGGACGACATCACTAACGGTATGGGCAGCGCCCCGAGGTGCTACGACCACGGCGCGGTAGGACAGTGGAACAATAAGGTCGGCCAAATGAAGGCCCTCTGCGACGATTATAACGCAAACGAGACGGTTCTTTCCGGCAAATGCCAGACCCATAACGACCAGATGAGCTGCAGCAAGTACACCAACTACACCGATAACGGCGGCATGCTGATGAAGACCTGCCCAAAGCCAAACAAGTGGCTCACCTGGGTCATAGGTTTCGCGCTGATGATTATCGGCATAGTGGCCGCCTTCATGGGCGCCTTCTTCATAGCGGCAATTGCGATAGCTTTGGCCATATATATGTTGTCGATGAACAGCGGCTCCGATATAGGGTCCATACAGGGCCTGGACCAGAAGAGCAAGAGTCTTTCCGACGGTGAGGGCCAGGGCTCTTTCAACGCGGCTGACGGCACCAATGTCACCAATAGCGGCGGCGACAAGAGCAAGGCCGGCGGCGCCAAGTGAGAGGACGGATCTTGCGGGCCTCGTGGAAGGCGGGGTTGGTAGTAGGCTGGAGGTCGTTCTAGCCGGCCGGGCATGGCCCGCGCGGCCGGCCCCACTACAAATGGAGTGTGGAGGGACCGGGCGTGCCCGGTACCGGCTTTCTACGTCCTTGGCGCGGCCGGACCAAAAGGCCCATCCGCCGCAGGGACCATCGACACTTGGCTTTAGAGGCGGTTTTAGCTAGAGTATAGTTAGAAAAGTATTATAATTGAATACTTTGGACTGGTTGTCGGGCGACACGAGAGAAGGTTTTAAATCAGAGGTATCCGGAGGCGGTTATGGACTTCTTCAATAAGGATGAAAAAGATGGCGGCGGGCCTGTACTCCCCGGCTCTCCGTTCAAAAAGACGGCCGCCTTCGGCAAATCGCCGATGTTCTCTCGCGCGGCGGGAACCATCATGGACAGGATCAAGAACCTTTCCAAGAAGGATATGGCCCTGGTCGGCATAGGCCTCAGCGTGCTGGTCATGGCGCCGGTGGCCGAGTTCATGATGAACCAGCCCACGCAGCCCCCGATGCTTTCCGGTAGCGCTTTCCAGCAGCGCGGCCCCGGCGACTCCGGCGTCTACGAGCCCGGCGTGAACGGCCTCAGCGTCGGTTCCCCCGACGGTTCCGGCGACGTCATTACCCCTCTCAGCTCACGCGATCCGGCTTCGCTGATCCTGGGCTCGGAGCCGGCCCCCGCGGCCGCCGCGCCAGTGGTTAATACGGCGCCGCCGACCAACTGGCGCGACTCCGTGGCCGAATCCGGCCGCTCTGCTTTCAGCGCCGCCACCAAGTCTGCGGGGGCGCCCACGGTCATACCGCCCCTGCGCTCTATGCTTAACGGTTTCATGTTCGGCGGCGACGCCACCACCCGTACCAACGGCGTCATCCCGGCCGATTCTCACATAGTGGACAGGGCCAAGTCGGCTTCTTCCAAGGCGGCCGCCCGCTCCATGGTAGGGCCCGTGGCTATGGCCGGCTATAAGGGTGTGGCTTCAAATACGCCCAACAGCGCCTCACGGGGGGCGTTCGAGGCCCTTCGTTCGCAGGCTAACAAGGCTGCTGGAGAGTTCTCCGGCGGCTCGGCCATGAACTCGCTGGACAAGGCCGCCGCGGACTCCGTGGACGTGGGGAAAGGTCTTGGCGGCGCCGGCGGCCTCAGCGACGGCGAAAAGACCGGGAAGACGAACGATTACGATAACAAGTATACGCACCAGCGCTCGGGGCAGAGCCTGGCCGAGAAGGCCGCCGAGGAACGCCAGGAGCAGGCCCTGCAGTGGGAGTTCTTCAAGAAATACGAGATCCCCAAGCAGATAATCAACGCCGTGGTAGGCGCCGTGGCCAAGGAGATCGGCGGCTTCGTCGGCGACACCGTGCACGGCATCCTGAACCCGTCCACGCCTCAGCCTACCCAGTACTGCTGGAAGCCGTCCGGCAGCGGCTGGGTGAAGGCCTTCCCCTGGAGTTCCTGCACCGACAAGGACGGCAAGGCTGCCTCCATGTGCAACGACTGCATAGAGCGCACCGGGGACTGCAATCCCACCGGCCCCGACGGCGCCTGCAGCGGCGGCGGGACCGGCGGCGCCGGCGGCGGGCCTTCCCATGCAGCCTCCAACGGGGTGAACCACCCAGAAGTGGTGGCGCCGACTACCAAGGACTTTGACCAGGCCCTTATTGAACTGATGAAGAGCGTCCAGAAGACGGCCGGTTACAAGGACGGCTCCAACGCTAAAAAGTATCTGGACGGAACCGTGGGCAGCGCCAAGTCGGCCAACGACCTCATGCTCGGCCAGGACGCGGTGGACCTGCCCAACATCATGAAGGGCGTTAAAGCCAAACTCAGCGACGTGAATGGGACCCTCTCCGACTACCAGAGCTCAGTTCTGGGTTCGGAGACCGCTCTCAACGGCGCCAAGACCAAGGTGCAGCAGTTCATCACCGACGTCAACACGCTGCTTGACCCGGCTTCCCAGCAGAGCAAAGCGTATCATGACACCGTCCTGGGAAAGAGCGGCGTCACGGCCGTACGTTCGCAGGACAACAGCTCGATAGACAATTCCCTCAGGGATTATCTGACCGCGGCCACCTCCGAACAGGCGGAATTGGACAGCCAGGACGTCATTGTCGCCTATCAGAGGACGACCGTGGACGTCATGAACTGGCAGCTAAACGAGGTGGGGTCCAAGGTGGACGACATCCTAAGCAACAAGGCCAATACCATAGGCAACACGGCCTACGGCGTTTCCTCGTCGCTGAACGGAGTGGACCCGGCCTCCCCGGACGCCAAGACCAAGATAGACCCGGAGTTCCAGAAGATCTGGACGGACAATGGGGACTCCGTAGTCAAGAATATCCTATTGCTGCGCGGGGCCGACCCGGCTACCAATGACAAGAGCAAGATAGACGACAAGGCCGCAGTCCAAGCAGAGGATAACGCCTGGAAGCAGTTCAGCCCCACGCGCTATTTCGACAATCATGGCAGCGACCTGTCCGGCTATTCCAACGCGCAGGTGCCGGTGGCGGAGAACATGGTGGCCGTTATAAAGCGCGGAGAGTTTGAACTGCCCTCCGAGATGGCGGTCCTTTCCTCGCAAAAGGACATGGTCAAGACCAAGGCGGACTCTATCGCCAGCCTGATAGACGGCTACCGCACCACGCTGAAGATGAACCCTGCTTCCGCCCCGGGCCAGCAGCCTTCCGCCCCGGGCCAGCAGCCTTCCACCCCGGGCCAGCAGCCGCCGGCTCAGCCGCAGTTGACCGACGACCAGAAGGCCAACAACGATATCCTTCAGAACTGCAAGAGGTACGGCACCGGTACGGATAATGGGGCTGACAACTGCAGCAATAATCAGTCTGACATCATCAGGACCGCCCTTATGAGTAGTGCCAGCAACCCGGATAATCTGCACAGGGACGTGCAGAGCGCCTGTAACGTGCTGTCAAAGTGCAACCGTGCCGGTTACAACGCGGCCGGCTGCGCCAATATCCGGTAGGAGCCAGAGGCCGGAGGAAAGACCCCGCGGGCGTTCCCCGCGGGGTCTTTTGTTCATAGGCAGGGGATAAAATCGTATAATATATTAACGTTTTCCGCTACTGAGGTTAAGAGAAGGGGAGGATCCATGAAGAAGATATTCTTGGCGGCCGCTATGACCGCGGCCATGGGGCTTAACGCTTCGGCCTATTTCAACGGCGGCATCACCGGCACTACCGGTTCGGGCGGTTACCGCGGCACCAAGCTGGACATAGTAATCGGCAACGACAATCTGGCCTTCGAGCCTTCCCTGGCCACCTACACCTCCGACTCGCTGGACAAGACCTTCCGCACCTACGAACTGCGCGTGGCCAAGGAGACCGACAGGTATACGGCTGGAGCTGAGGCCGGCATGACGCCTAAGACCAGCAACTACTCCAACCAGTACGCCGGCGCGGACATCACCTTCTCCCTGACACCCGGCGCGGGCGGCCACGCCAGGCTGGCGGGCCCCGGCTCGCGCACCTACGTCTCCGGCGGCAAGGGCGTCGCCCGCATAGACGTTGGCGCCTCCCTCAAGGAGATAATGCACAAGGACACCTCCGGTCCTTCTGACCTTAAGACCAACCAGACAGAGTATTCCCTCTACGCCGGAGCCAAGATCCTGATGGCCAATCTGTCCGCCTCTTGGACCGGCTTCTCTTACGGCACCAAGGACCTCCTCGCCCTGGCCATAAATCTGGTGCCCGGCGAGAGCTTCCCCTACGCCGCCCTGCCGGAGTCCAGCGTCAACGCGCGTCTGGACCTGCCCGGCTACCCGCTGGTGACGCCTTTCGTGGCCTATACCGGCACCAAGTACAAGAACGGAGTAAAGAACAGTTCCGATTACCAGTTCGGGGCCTACATAGACCTTAACCTTATCACAGCTAACGTCAGTTATCAGATCTTTGACAGCGGCTACGCCAAACCGACCTACGTCTCGGTTGGCGCTGGCATAAAGTTCTGAGCCGTCCCCGGCCCGTCGGGGAGGGGGAGCGGATCTGGCCGGTCCCCGCGCCCTTTTGTCCTTAAGCCGACCGCACTATTATGTACGAGAATCTCGCCACCAAGTACCGCCCCGCAAGCCTCTCCGAGGTGATGGGGCAGGAAACCATAAAGCAGACCCTTCAGAACGCCGTCAAGCTGGGCCGTGTGGCCCATTCCTACGTCTTCTACGGCCCGCGCGGCTGCGGCAAGACCACGATAGCCCGCATCCTGGCCAAGACGCTGAACTGCCACAAGCCCGGCAAAGACGGCGCCCCCTGCGGTAAGTGCCCGTCCTGCGTAGAGATAGCCGAGAGCAAGTCGCTGGACGTGATAGAAATAGACGCCGCCTCTAACACGCAGGTGGACAAGGTCCGCAGCGTCATAGTGGAGCAGGCGGCCTTCGCGCCTTCGCGCGACAAGTACAAGGTCTACATCCTAGACGAGGTTCATATGCTCTCCACCGGCGCGTTCAACGCGCTGTTAAAGACCGTGGAGGAGCCGCCCGCGCACGTGGTTTTCATCATGGCCACTACCGAGCAGAACAAGGTGCCCGCCACCATCCTTTCCCGTTCCCAGTGCTTCCGCTTCCGTCCTATTTCCGAGGCCGACATCATAGCGCGCCTCAAGGACGTGTCGGCGGCCGAGAAGATGAAGGCCGAGCCCGAGGCCCTGCGCCTGATAGCGCGCTCCGCCGGCGGCGCCATGCGCGACGCGCTGACGATGCTCGACCGCGCAGCCTCTTTTGCTCAGGGGGAGATAAGGGCGGACCTGGTGGCCGAGCTGCTGGGCTACCCGGGCGGGGAGCTGGTGAATTCCCTGGCGCTGGCGCTGGTGAGGCGCGACGCCAAGGCCCTGCACTCGGCTTTCGACAAGCTGAATTCCGAGGGCTACGACGCGCTGGCCGTGCTGCGCGAACTGCGCAACGCCCTGGCCGAGGCCTTCCTGGCCAAACAGGGTTTTTCGGAGGGCGAACCTGTAAAGGGGCTGCCAGCGGACGTCCAGCCCGGCACCCTGGCCAGATTGTCGCGGAAGGTCAATTCCGTGGTGGAGGAAGTTAAGTTCTCCGACTCTTTGCCGCTGGCCGCCGAAGTGGCGCTGTTCACCGTTATAGAGACTCCCCAGGACCTGGAGGGCCTGGTGAGGCGGCTGGAGGAGATGGAGAGCCGCCTGGCCTCCGGTTCCCCGGCTCCTCAAAAAAAAAATGAGGCCGTGAGCCGCCCTGCTCCCGCCGTGCTGCCTGAAGAGCCCGCCGCCGCTCCTGACCACGAGAGCGCTCAGGCCGCCGCCGGCGCCTCCGCGCCTAAGACGGATCGCGCCGCGGCCTGGAAAAAGCTCCTGGGCTACACCAATGCCCGCAAGCCGGCTCTCTACAACGTGCTTCTTTCCGTGAAACTTGTCTTTTCCTCCGACAACAGCTGGAAACTGCTCGCCGCCAGCGCCTTCGAAGCCTCCATGATAGAGAACGCCCGGCCTGAGCTGGAAGAGGCCCTCGCCGGATATATGGGCTCTAAAGTGACTTTGGTCCCGGAACAAGGCAGGGCGGCTTCACGGCCCGCCGGAACCCCTGCGTCTGTCCAGGAGCCGTCAGCGGAGGACCTGCCGCCTGGGGCGCCAATCGATGAGGGCGATATGCCGCTTCCTCCAGGCCAGGGATTGGAGACCGGAGAACAGGGCCAGGTATCGCCAGGGACCGAGCCGGAGCTCAGGCACCTTAATAAGGTGTTCCATGGGCGCATAACCAGTATAAAGAAAGTCAAATGAAAGCGCTGGAGAAGATCATAGGCCTTTTCCGCCGCTTCCCCGGAGTGGGGCCCAAGCAGGCCGAGCGATTCGCCATGTACGTGGTGCGGGCCTCCTCTTCCGAAATAGAATCGCTGGTGGAGGCCCTGCGCGAGGTTAAGTCCTCGGTCAGGTACTGCCGGGAGTGCTTCAACTACGCCGAGGGGGACCTCTGCCCGGTCTGCGCGGATGCCGGGCGCGACCGCTCCGTCATCTGCGTGGTAGAGCGCCCGCAGGACCTGGCCGCCATAGAGAAGGCCAAAAGCTTTTCCGGAGTTTACCACGTGCTGCACGGAGCGGTCTCTCCGGTGGCAGGAGTGCAGCCCGAGCATATACGGATGAAGGAGCTGCTTGAGCGCGTGCGCGCCTCGGACGGCGCGGTGAAAGAGGTCATCATCGCCACCAACCCGGACGCGGACGGAGAAGCGACGGCCATGTACCTGACGCGTCTGATCAAGCCCTACGTGGACAGGATAACGCGCATAGCTTACGGCGTGCCGCTGGGCGGCGACATCGACTACATGGACGAGGTAACGCTTGGCTACGCGATGAAGGGCAGGATAAAGATTTAGTTTTGTTTCGGTTGTTCGCGGGTGGGGGGTAGGGTTCCCAGATGCGGCTTTCGTATTACCGCAGGCCTTTGTTCCTGCTGCTGGCGGCTTACGCCTCCGGCATATTTCTCTTTCGCGGGCGCCTGCTGGAGGCGTCCGGGGCGCTGCCGTTCCCGCTGCCCCGCGCGGGCGCCGTTGTGGAAGGCCGCGTGGCGGAGTACCCGGCGTCCGGCCAGGGCGGCCTGCGCTTCAGGCTGGCGACCTCTTCCGTATACGGAAAGCCGCTGCGCGCGGGGCTGATGGTTTACTCCCCGGCGGCTTCAGGCGTCTCTTTCGGAGACAGAATCTCCATGCTGGCCGACCTGGAGGCTCCGCAAGGCGCCAGAGCCCCCGGCGGCCTGGACTGGGCCGATTATCTCTCGAAGCGCGGCATAGCGGCCCAGGCACGCGCCATGGACCTGGAGATAACAGGGCCGCCCGGCCCGCTGCTGCGCCTGGCCAGAGGCTTCAGATATTACGCCCTGCGCTCCTTCGAGAAAGGCCTCGGCTCCGAGGAGGCCGCGGTCATGGCCGGCATGGTCATGGGGGAAAAGCGGGCGGTGCCGGCCGGCCTGCAGGACGCCTTCCGCGACTCCGGAGCCATGCATCTGCTGGTGGCCTCCGGCTCCAACGTGGGTTTCGTGACGGCAGTGGTCTATCTCGTCTGCGGCTGGCTGGGCCTGCGCCGCCGGCAGTCGGGGCTGCTGGCCCTGCTGCTGGCCGGTTTCTACGTGCTGTCGGCGGGGCTGGACCCGCCGCTGGTGCGCGCATACCTGATGCTGGCGGCCGGCTTCCTGGCCTGGCAGCTCAAACGCGAGAGCGGCGGCTTCCAGGCCCTGACGGCGGCTGCCCTGCTTATACTGCTGGCGCAGCCGCGCGCTCTGTTCGACGCCGGCTTCCAGATGTCCTTCCTGGCGGCTTACGGGCTGGTGACAGGTATGTCCGCGTGGAAGGAGCGGCTGAAGGCCGGCGGCCTGGCCGGCAAGGCGCTGCAGTTGCTGGCGATAAGCTTCTTCGCCCAACTCTGCCTCTATCCGCTGCTGGCCGTTTACTTCCACCGGGTATCCCTGGTCTCGCTGCTTTCCAACATGGTCCTGGTGCCGGCCTCAGGGGTCGCGATGGCGCTTGGCTTCCTGCTGGCCGTCTCCGGCGGCCCTGTCTTCGCGGTCGTGGCCTGGGGCGGGCAGCGCTATATGGCCCTGTTCATAAAAGCCGTCAGGTTTTTTGCCGGGCTGCCGCACGCGGCCGTCAGCGTGCCGGAGCCGTCCGCGCTTTTCGTGACCGGCTTCCTGATCTTCGCCTTCTCCCTGCTGCACGCCCCTCTTTTCGGTTTCCGCAGCCGCGGTTTTTACCTGGCCGCCGGACTGGGGCTTTGCGCGGCGCTGCTCGGGCTGTTGCCTCAACCCGGTTCCGCGGACAGGTACAGCGCCAGGCTATTCGGCGATGGCGATACCCGCTGCGCGCTGGTTAACTCCCCCTCCGGGCTTTACCTGGTGAACCCCGGCCTGAAAGGCCGGACGCTGGCCGCGGTAGTCCTCTCCTCCGGGCGGCGTTCGTTGGATTGCGTGCTGCTGAGTTCGCTTGAGAAGAAGAACTACAGCGGTTTGGCGGAACTGGCCGGGCTGGTGGAGGTGAGGACCGTTCTGCTTCCCCCCGGTCCACGTCCGGAGGAACTGGCTGGCCTGTTGGAAAAGCTTTGCCGTGGCGGGGTCCGTGTGGCCACGATCTGGCCCGGAGAGAAGGACTGGCCCTCTGGTCTGGGGGCGGGCTGGGACGGCTATTCTCCGGGCTACAGCGGCCTCTACGACGCGGTGGCCTGGGAACTGCCGGGGTTCAGAATAGCCGGCGGGGGGGCTTTGGCGGAGCGCTGCTGCGGAGGGGGGCAGGGGGCTTTAAAGGCGGAAAACGGAAAGGTCGTCTCCATGGAGTTCGAGGCCGGGGACGGGGGCTGCGGCGGCTGAGCGGGCGCTAGTCGAGGCCGGTCCGGCGGGAGTGCTTCAGGTCCGAGCGGCGTTTTTTAGAGTCCAGCCTGCGCAGGCCGGAGGAATAGGTGGGTCTGGTGGCGCGCCGGGTTTTAGGGAGGCGCAGGGCCCGCAGCACCAGTTCCGAGAGCCTGGCCCGCGCGGCAGAGCGGTTCTGTTCCTGGGTACGGTGCTCGCTGGCGACGATGACTATGTCGCCCTCGGCGGTGAGCCTCGAGCCGGCCAGGGCGCACAGACGTCCCAGGGCTTGCGCCGGCAGGCCGGCCAGCGCCGGGGAGAAGCGCAGCTGCACTGTCGTGGCCACCTTGTTTACGTTCTGGCCGCCGTGCCCGCCGCTCCTGACGAATTTCTCCTCGAAAGAGCCCGCCGGAGGGTCGTATCTGCCTTCCATGCATTTATGGTACCATAAATTCCCGGAGCCGATATCATGAAAAGAACGGTCCTGATCACCGGAGCTTCGGCCGGCATAGGCTACGCCGCCGCGGAACTCCTGGTCAAGCGCGGCTATTCGGTGTACGCCGGGGCGCGGCGCGTGGAGAAGATGCGCGGCCTGGAATACCTGGGAGCCAGGACCTTCAGGCTGGACGTGACCGACGAGGCTTCCCTGAAGGCCGCCGTGGACCTGGTGCTGCGGGCCGAGGGCCGTCTTGACGCGCTGGTGAACAACGCCGGCTACGGCGCGCACGGCGCGCTTGAAGACGTGCCCCCGGATGAGGCCAGGCGACAGTTCGACGTTAACGTTTTTGCCCCGGCGCGCCTGGCGCAGCTGGTCCTGCCTCACATGCGCGCGGCCGGCGGAGGGACCATAGTCAACGTCTCCTCCATAGCCGGCAAGGTGACGATGCCGACCGGCGGCTGGTACCACGCCAGCAAGCACGCGCTTGAGGCCCTCTCCGACGCGCTGCGGCTCGAAGCCGGGCAGTTCGGCGTCAGGGTGGTCCTTATAGAGCCGGGACCGATAAGGACGGAATGGGACGAGACGGCGATGGCGAACCTGGAGAAATACTCTGGCTCCGGGCCATACGCGCCGCTGGTAAGGCGGGTCGTGGAGCGGTTCAGGACTGGCTACCGCTCCGGCGCGCCTGGTCCGCAAGCCGTGGCCCGCGTGATACTGAAGGCCATAGGGGCCCGCGCGCCGGCGGCCCGCTACGCGGTGCCCTTCAGCGCCTCCGCGATAGTGTTTCTGAAGCGTCTGTTGCCCGACCGGCTTCTCGACTGGGCGTTGCGCCGGGCTTTGGGGCTTTGATATCCAAGCGTCCGGAGGCTGAGCGCTCCATCCCCCCGTGGGCGGCGGCGCGCCTATTTTTAGCAGTCGGGCTGCAGTGTTGACAATTATGGGGGCAAGGTGTATAATATTTTTGGCAAACATAAGTTTTGAGTGCTAATTAAAGGGCCGTGGCTGGATATGAGAGTGCTGAAACCGGAAGTGGCGCAGGACAGGAAGGAGAAGATCCTCAACTGGGTCGTTTATAACTATGTCAGCACGGGCCGCCCCGTCAGCTCAGAACTGATAGCGGAGGAAGGCAGGTTCAGCGTTTCTAGCGCCACGATAAGGAATATATTGAAGGAACTGGAAGCCGATGGTTATCTCTACCAGCCCCACACCTCCGGGGGCCGCATTCCTTCCGACAAGGGCTACCGCGCCTACGTGGACAACATCCTGCGCATGCAGGCCCTGGCGGCGATGGAGAAGGAGCACCTGGAGCGGGAGTACGACCGCCGTGTGGAGCAGCTCGACGGCTTCCTGAAGCACACATCGCGCATGCTGTCCAATATGTCCAAGTGGGCAGGCTTCGTGATGAGCGCCGACATGGACCTCGACGGCGTCAAGCGCCTGGACCTCATCAGCATGGGGCCGCACAGCGTGCTGTCGGTGCTGTTCGCGCACTCGGGCCTCATTAAGCACGCGGCCTTCTCCCTAGAGAACCAGGCCGATAGGGCGGCCGTGAAGGCCCTTTCGCTGCGTCTAAACAGGCGCGTCAAGGACCTGCCGCTCACCGACCTGCCGCAGGTCATCTTCAGGGAGTTTCTGGCTAGGGAGAAGGACAAGGGGCTGGCCGAACTGCTGAAGAAGCTCACGGAATATTTCAGAACTCTGGCCGCAGGCGACGACGCTCTGTACCTGGAGGGCCTTAGCCGCATCTACTCCAACCTGGAGGAGGGCAGCATGGAGGACATGCGCAGCATAGTCCGGCTGCTTGAGGAGAAGGAACGCTTCTCTTCCCTGCTGCGCGAGCGGCTGCGCGACTGCGCCGTGAAGACCAAGGCCCTGGGCGAGCCCGGCAAGCGGCACGTCGTGGACGTGACGATAGGGTCAGAGAACAGCATCAAGGAATTCAAGAATTTCAGCCTGGTCTCCAGTTCCTACTGCATGAACGACAAGGCCGTGGGGCTGGTCGGGATACTGGGTTACAAGCGGATGGAATACCCGCGCATGATCTCGCTGGTGGAGACCGTCAGCTCCATGATGGAGGAAATGCTGGGCGAGTGGGACAAGCTCGACCTGGGCGAGTGACGTGGCGGCGGCAAGTTTTCCGGAGAGCAGAATGAAAAACCATAAGGCCGAAGAGAAGAAGAATAAGGACCACGCGGACAAGCCGGCAGAACAGGGAACGGCGGCGGCGCCGGCAGCGGAAGAGGCGGCCTCCGCGCCGAAGGACAGGGCCGGGGAGTACTACGACCAGCTGCTGCGGCTGCAGGCCGATTTCGAGAACTACCGCAAGCGCGTAGAGAAGGAGAAGCCGGAGCTGATAAAGTACGGCAAGGCCGAGATCCTGGTGAAGCTGCTGCCGCTCTATGACCTGCTGCTCGCGGCGCACTCCCACATAAACGGCGCCAGGGGCGGCAGTTCGGACGAGGTGCTGAAGGGCCTGGAGATGATTTTTAAAGAATTCTCCAGGGTGTTCGAGGCCGAGGGCCTGCGCCCGATGGACCCGGTCGGCAAGCCATACGATCCGATGGCCTGCGAGATACTCGGCGTGACGGACGGTACCGAAGAGAACGACGGGCTGGTCACCGAGGAACTGCAGAAGGGCTTCTGGTACGGCGACAAGATCCTGAGGCCGGCGCGCGTTAAGATTGCGAAGAAGCCGGCCGCCCAGGAGCCTCCGCGGCCGGCGGCCCCGGCCGACAGCGAGGAAGGAAATTGATTTTTAAGTCTAGTTTTTGGAGGATACGGATATGGCAAAGATAATAGGCATAGACCTCGGCACTTCCAACACCGCCGCGGCGGTGATGGAGGGCGGCAAAGTAACCATCATCCCGTCGGCTGAAGGCACGAGCCTCGGCGGCAAGGCCTTCCCGTCGTACGTGGCCTTCGCTAAGGACGGCCAGATGCTGGTGGGCGAACCGGCCCGCAGGCAGGCCGTGGCGAACCCCGAGGGCACCGTCAGCGCCTTCAAGCGCAAGATGGGACAGGACCATAAGTACCCCGTGGGCGGCAAGGACTTTACGCCGCAGCAGCTCAGCGCGTTCCTGCTGCAGAAGGTCAAGCGCGACGCCGAGGCGTTCCTCGGCGAGAAGGTAGAGAAAGCCGTCATCACCGTGCCGGCCTACTTCAACGACAACCAGCGCCAGGCCACCAAGGACGCCGGCACGATAGCCGGCCTCGAGGTGGTGCGCCTCGTCAACGAGCCCACCGCGGCGGCCCTCGCCTACGGCATCGACAAAGAAGGCCGCGACCAGAAGATCATGGTCTTCGACCTCGGCGGCGGCACGCTCGACGTGACGATTATGGAACTCGGCAAGGAGGGCACGTTCGACGTGATCTCCACCTCGGGCGACACGCAGCTCGGCGGCACCGACATGGACAACGCGCTGATCGAGTACATCGCCGGCGAGTTCCGCAAGGACACCGGCATCGACCTGACCAAGGATCCGACCGCGATGCAGCGCATCAAGGAAGCCGCCGAGAAGGCCAAGATAGAGCTCTCCACCACTATGGAGACCGAAATCAACCTGCCGTTCATTTCCGCCGACGCCTCCGGCCCGAAGCATATGGCGCTTAAGCTCGCCCGCTCGCGCCTGGAGTCGCTGGTAGACCCTATCGTCAAGCGCTGCCAGAAGTCCATAGACACGGCCCTGGCGGACGCGGGTCTTAAGACCTCCGGCGTCAGCCGAATCATTCTCGTCGGGGGACCTACCCGCATGCCGATCGTGCAGAAGTTCGTCGAGGAGTATGTCGGCAAGAAGATAGAGCGCGGCATCGACCCGATGGAGTGCGTGGCCTCCGGCGCGGCCGTGCAGGCCGCCGTGCTGACCGGCGACGTCAAGGACGTGCTGCTGCTCGACGTGACGCCGCTGACGCTCGGCATAGAGACGCTGGGCGGCGTGCGCACCCCGCTGATAGACAAGAACACCACGATCCCGGCCAAAAAGTCGCAAGTGTTCTCCACCGCGGCCGACAACCAGCCCGCCGTCACGATCCACGTGCTGCAGGGCGAGCGCGCGATGGCCTCCGACAACGTGTCGCTCGGCAAGTTCGACTTGGACGGCATACCGCCGGCGCCGCGCGGCGTGCCGCAGATCGAGGTCACCTTCGACATCGACGCCAACGGTATCCTGCAGGTGCATGCCAAGGACCTGGGCACCGGCAAGGCCCAGCACATCACGATCAGCGCGCCGAACAAACTGAACAAGGAAGAAATAGACAAGTTCATGAAGCAGGCCGAGCAGTTCGCCGAGGCGGACAAAAAGTACAAGGAGAAGGTCGAGGCCAAGAACGAGGCCGATACGGTGCTCTACACCACCGAGAAGGCGCTCAAGGACCACGGCGACAAGATCGGCCAGGAAGAGCGCCTGGCCGTCGAGCGCGCCTCCGGCGAACTGAAGGACGCGCTGAAGGGCGACGACCTGGAAAAGATAAAGAAGGCCAAAGACGAACTGATAAAGGTCTCGCAGAAGCTGGGCGAGGCCGTCTACAAGGCCGCGCAGGAAAAGGCTAAGGCCGGTCCGCAGGGCGGTCCCGGCGCCGGCCCGCAGCCGGAGGGCGCCAAGGCCCAGGCCGGCGGCAAGGACGACGTCGTCGACGCCGAAGTGGTGGACGACAACAAAAAATAGGGCCGCTGGCCGACAGTCGGCGGGTAGCGCGGGCGTTCCCGGGCTATCCGCCGGCCGCCATATAGGCGGCCCAGTTATCACAGGACCCAGGAAACGCTATGGCTTCCAACGATTATTACCGCCTCCTGGGCGTGCCGCGAAACGCGGGCGCCGACGAGATAAAGTCCGCCTACAGGAAGCTCGCCCTCAAGTACCACCCGGACCGCAACCAGGGCAACAAGGAGGCGGAGAGCACCTTCAAGGAGATCAACGAGGCCTACGAGGTGCTTTCTGACGTCCAGAAGCGGCAGGTCTACGACCAGTTCGGAGCGGAAGGGCTGAAAGCCGGCGCCGGGGGGCACGGCGGCTTCGGCGGCTTCCAGGGCGCGGACCTCGGCGATATGTTCGGGGATCTCTTCGAGAACCTGTTCTCGCAGGGCGGCGGCGGGCGCGGCAGGCCGCGCTCCAGGCGCGGCGCCGATCTTAAGTACGAGGCAGAGATAACGCTGGAGGAGGCCTTTACCGGGGTCAAGTTGCCGATAAATTTCGAGCGCACCGAGGTCTGCCAGGAGTGCGACGGCACCGGTGCGCGCGGCAAGACCGGCATAAAGAAGTGCCCGACCTGCCGCGGCTCCGGCCGCGTGCAGTATTCGCAGGGGTTCTTCGCCTTCAGCCAGGCCTGCCCGGAATGCGGCGGTCAGGGAGAGGTAATCTCTGCACCCTGCAAGGCCTGCGGCGGCGCCGGCCGCCAGAAGAAGAACGCCTCCATCAACATAAAGATCCCCGCCGGCGTGGAGGAGGGGGCCGTGCTGCGCGTTTCCGGCGGCGGCGACGCCGGCCTGCGCGGCGGCGAGTCCGGCGACCTTTACATCCAGGTGCGCCTCAAGCATCATCCCCATTTCGAACGCGACGGCCGCGACCTCGTCTACGAGTGCCAGGTGGCCCTCTGGCAGGCCGCGCTGGGCGGCGAGGCGGAAGTGCCGGTCATAGAGGGCGGGCGCGTCAAAATATTGATCCCGGAGGGAACGCAGCACGGCAAGGTGTTCCGCGTGCACGAGAAAGGTATGCCCTCCCCCGCCGGCAAGGGCCGCGGAGACCTGCTGGTCAGGGTGAAGCTGGAGGTCCCGCACGAGCTCACGCCGCGCCAGAGGGAACTGTTCGGGGAACTGGCCCGGATAGCCGGGCACGAAGTCTCTTCGCCGGAGAAGGAAAAAGGTTTCTTCAAGAAGATACTGGGCTAGGCGGGCTTCAGGAGATGTCTCAATATTTCGTTCCAGCCGAAGCTATACGGAACGGCGTGTTCACGGCCGGGCCCGAGGAGTCGGCGCATATCGCCCGGGCGGCCAGGGCCCGCGCCGGAGACGAGATAGAGATCTTCGACGGTAAGGGAGGGCGCTGGCGCGCGGCGATAAGTTCGGCCTCCCCCGGGGCGGTGGCCGGGACCATAAAAGAGAAGCTCCCGAGCCCCGAATACAGGACGAAGCTCGCGCTCTGCTTCGCCGTGGTGGCGAGGCCGGCGCTGGAGAGCATACTGGAGCACTGTACCGAGGCCGGCGCCGACGT
>JAJYJH010000006.1 GCA_021789695.1 bacterium
CATATACCGGATAAGGGACATACGCTTCGAGTACAACTTCAGCAAGATCCAGGGCTCCAATATCCCGTCGTTCATCCTCGACGAACACATCAACGGCATCATAGGCACGTCGCTGACGCCGGACCTGGTGATGGTGGACGGCGAGCCGGAGATGCGCGCGGTCTCCCGGGTGCTCGACCAGAAGGAGAAGAACCCGGACACGACGATAGACAGCCACGCGTCGCTGCTGTCGTTCCTGCCTGAGCGCCAGGACGAGAAGATAAAAGAACTGCGCTCGATACGCGCGCTGCTCGACGATCCGGCCATAAACACGCTCAAGGGCGAACAGAAGAAGCGCCTTAACGACGTAAAAAAGCTGCTCGAGGTCAAGCCGATAACAGAACGCGCGCTGCCGCCGGAGATACTGCGTATGTTCCGCGGTAAAAGCCCGAAGCGCTCCGCGGTGTTCATCTTCCCGAAGATCAATCTCTCCGACGCCGCGCTGGTCAGGAAGGCCTCGGACGAGATCCGCGACCTAAAAGTGCCGGGCCGCACGCTGCACCCCGTCAGCGAGTCCATCATCTTTTCGGATATTATAAACATGGTGGAGCGCGACGGCCGCAAGATCATGCCGCTGGCGTTCCTGCTGACGGCCATCCCGGTAATGCTCGCCTACCGCAATTTCAGGAACTCCATGCTGGTACTGGGGCCGCTGTCGCTGGGCTTCATCTGGATCTTCGGCATCCTGGCGATGTTCGGCATAAAACTGAACTTCTTCAACGTGCTGATGCTGCCGCTGATCTTCGGCATGGGCGACGACTACGGCGAGTACGTGCATAGCCGCTACGAGGAGGAGGGGCCCGGCTCCATCCAGTTCGTGATGTCGCACACCGGCCCGGCCGTTTTCATGTCGGCCATGACCACCTTCATCGGCTTCGGTTCGATGCTTTTCGCCAGCCACTTCGGCCTGCGCAGCATAGCCGTGATGGCGGCGATAGGCATCGCGTGCGTGTTCTTCGCCGCGATGCTGCTGCAGCCGTCGCTGATAGTGCTGCTGGAGAAATGGGACGCCAGGAAAAACAGGAAACAGAATGAACGAACGAAAACTGGACCCGCTGATAACGCGCGCGTTCGCGCCGTTGGGCCCGATATTGAGGAAAGCGCGGATAACGCCTAACCACCTGACTCTGCTGGGGGTGGCGTTCTCCTTCTTCGGGGCCGCAGTGGTGGCCTCCGGTCGCCTGCGGGCGGGCATGGTCGTTCTGATCTTCGCGTGGCTCTTCGACGTGATGGACGGGGCTATGGCCAAGTACTCCGGCCATGTCAGCCGCTTCGGCGGTTTCCTAGACTCGGTGATGGACCGTTACACCGAAGGCGCCGTCTTCGTGGCGTTCGTCTACCACTACGCCGTCTCCGGCGCCGCGCTGATGGCCGGCGTGACGACCTTCGCGCTGATAGGCGCCGCAGCCGTCTCTTACGCGCGCGCCAGGGCAGAGAACGAGATAGGCTCCAAATGCGACGTGGGCGTAGGCGCCCGCCTGCCGCGCCTGGCGCTGATAGCCGCCGCCACGCTGGCGGGCCACCCGGCCGCGGGCATCGTGGCCGTGCTGCTGCTGTCGCACTACACCGTTTTCCAGCGTGTAATGTATACCCGCCGCCTGTTGAAGCAGCGGGAACGCGGAGAGATCACAGGAGGAAGATAAAAAATGAAAAAGACGAAGATAGCGCCGGCGAAAGGCAAGCTCGGCGTGCTGCTGCCGGGCTTCTGCGGCGCGATCTCCACCACGCTCGTGGGCGGGGTGGAAGCGATTAAGGCAGGGGAATCCAAGCCGATAGGCTCGCTGACGCAGATGGGCCGCATCCGCGTGGGCAAGCGCACCGAGAACCGCAACCCGCTGATAAAGGATTTCGTGCCGCTGGCGGACCTCGGCGACCTGGTGTTCGGCGGGTGGGACATCTTCGACGAGAACCTCTACCAGGCCGCGCTGAAGGCCGGCGTGCTGGAGCGTATGCAGATAGAGGCGCTCAAAGACCGGCTCTCCGAATTCCGCCCGATGAAGGCCGTCTTCAGCAACAAGTTCGTCAGGAACATCTCCGGCCCCAACGTCAAGAAGGGTAAGAACAAGTACGAGCTGGCGCTGCAGCTGGTCGAGGACATCAAGAACTTCAAGAAGGAGCACGGGCTGGACCGCGCGGTGATGATCTGGTGCGCTTCCACCGAGGTCTACACGAAGGAGCAGGACGTGCACTCCTCGCTGGCCAAGTTCGAGAAGGGCATGAAGGCCAGCCACCCGGCGATCTCGCCGTCCATGCTTTACGTATGGGCCGCGCTCAAGAGCGGCGTGCCGTTCATCAACGGCGCCCCGAACCTCGGAGTGGCGATACCGGCCATGGTCGAGCTGGCAAAGAAGCAGGGCCTGCCGCTGGCCGGCTCCGACTACAAGACCGGCCAGACGCTGATGAAAACCATCATCGCCCCGGGCCTCAAGTCCCGCATGCTCGGCATCAGCGGCTGGTTCTCCACCAACATCCTCGGCAACCGCGACGGCGAGGTCCTCGACGACCCCGCGTCGTTCAAGACCAAGGAGGTCAGCAAGCTATCCGTGCTGGAGACCATCCTGAAGCCGGAGATTTTTCCCGATCTCTACAAGGACCTCTACCACAAGGTGCGCATCAACTACTACCCGCCGCGCGGCGACAACAAGGAAGGCTGGGACAACATCGACATCTTCGGCTGGCTGGGCTACCCGATGCAGATCAAGGTGGACTTTCTGTGCCGCGACTCGATCCTGGCCGCGCCGCTGGCCCTGGACCTGGTGCTGTTCATGGACCTCGCCAAGCGCGCGGGCCTCTCCGGCATACAGGAGTGGCTGTCTTTCTTCTTCAAGAGCCCGATCCACGCGAAGGAGGTGTACCCCGAGAACGACCTTTTCGTGCAGCTGGAGAAGTTCGAGAACAACCTGCGCTACCTGATGGGCGAGGCCCTGATTACCCATCTGGGAGTGGAATATTACAAGTAAGGCCCGGAACGCCCCGGGCCTCAAAACCCCGGGCGTTGCATTTTTACCTGCCTTTCACAACGGACCGGGTACGCCAGGCTAGGAAGAAAGGACGGGGAAGAAGTGCAGAGCCAGGCGCAGGAGCAGGTTGGTGGCCACGCCGGCGAGGACGTCGTCGAGCACCACGCCGAGGCCGCCGCCGACGCGGTCGTCCACCTGCCGGATAGGCCAGGGCTTGAGCCCGTCGAAGGCGCGGAAAAGACCGAAGGCCAGGATCAGCACCAGCCAGCTGCGGGGCAGAAAGGCTACGCCGGTCCAGTACCCGACGGTCTCGTCTATGACCACCCGCTGGTCGTCCTCTATGCCGGAATCGGCGCAGGTCCTGTGGGCCGCGGCCACCGCGAACACGCAGGCGGCCAGCAGAAAGACGGCGTAATGCAGGCGGCCGGCAGGCAGCAGCGGCGTGAGCGCCAGCCCCAGCAGCGTGCCCAGCGTCCCCCCCCCAGAAGCCTGCGGCTTGCCGGAAAGCCTGGACGGGACGCAGCCGAGATAGAAGTCAGTAGCGAAAAAGCGCGCCAGCGCAGAGAAAAATTTCATCCGTGCGTTACAAATTGTAACAGATTAAGGACCGGACCGACAAAGGCTTCCCAATGAAGAAAATCATCCCCATAGCAGCCGGAGCGACGGTGAGCGCGCTGCTGCTGTGGCTGGCGTTCAGGAACGCCGACTGGCGCGCCATGGCGGCGGTGTTCGCCGGGGTCAGGGCGGCACCGGCCGCGCTGGTACTGCTGAGCGTTTCGGCCGAGCTGGCCATACGCGGGGTAAAATGGGCGCTGCTGCTCAGGCCCGCGCGCAAGGTGCGGACATGGGACGCCGCGCGCCTGGAAACCGCGGCCCTGGCGCTCAACAACGTGCTCCCTCTGCGCATAGGGGAACTGGCCCGCGCCGCCTACGGGGCGGAAATGTTCGACGTCAACCTGCTGACCGTGCTTTCCACCATACTGGTGGAGAAGCTGCTGGACATAACGTCCCTGCTGGCCCTTTCCGCAGCGGCCGCCAGTCTGCTCGGCATCGCCGCCAGTCTGCCGGGAGGCTGGAGGGCCTGGGCCGGGCTGGGCGCGGCGGCGCTCCTTCTGCTGGCGCTGATGCGGCGCTCGCTGCCCAGGCGCTACCCGCGCCTGCGCCAGGCGCTGGCGCACCTGAAGCTGGGTCTCAAGGCCCTGCGCTCCCCTCTCAACGCCGTCGTCCTGTTCCTGCTGGCGGCGCTGCAGTGGTTCATGAACGCCTTGAACTACTACTGGCTGGCCAGGGCCTTCAACCTGGACGGGGCTTCCTCGCTGGCCAAAAGCGTGTTGCTCTCGTTCGCCGGCGCGGCCGCCTCCTCCGCCCCCGGCATGCCTGGGTCCTTCGGCAGCACAGAGCTGGCCGTCAGCTCGGTGCTCTCCGGCTGGGGCGTCGCCAAGGCGCCGGCGCTGGCCTTCGCCGCCGCCGCGCACTTGCTGCCATTCCTTATAATAACGGCGTCCGGCCTGTTCTTCGTCTACGGGATGGGAGCCTCCATCGGGGGCGTCTGGGCCCGCTTCTCCTCCGGAAAGACCGAAGGAGCCGAGGTCTGAGAGGGACGGCTGGGTGAAAAGAAGGCCGGCCAATAGCCGGCCTTCCGGAGAGCCGTAAGCCCTCTTATTTCAGCGGCACAAAGCCCTCCTCCTCCACTATTTTCTGCCCTTCCTTGCTCCTGACGAAGTCCAGGAACTGCTTGACCACGCCCCCGGGCTTGCCGTTGGTATACATGTAGAGCGGCCGGGAGACCGGGTATTTGCGACTGTGCACGGTCTGCCTGGAGGGCAGCACGCCGTCCACAGAGAGCGTCTTCAGACGGGGCCCCAGGTAACCCATTCCCACGTAGCCTACGGCGCCAGGCGTGCCGGCCACGGTGGTGGCGACGGCCTGGTTGGAAGCCTGCAGGATGGCGTCGGGTCGCACCTCCCGTTTCTTCAGCACCACATTGGTGAACGTAACGAAGGTGCCGCTGGAGCTGTCACGCGAGACGACCACTATCTTCTCGTCGCCCCCCCCCACCTCGGACCAGTTGGAATACTTGCCGGTGTAGATGTCCCTTATCTGCTCCTTCGTCAGGCCCTTGACCGGGTTGGAAGGGTTCACGACCACGGCTATTCCGTCCCTGGCTATCACGGTGGGCAGAATATTCTTGCCGTGTTTTTTCCCCTCTTTTATCTCCGACCGTTCTATGGCGCGCGAGGCGTCGGCTATGTCGCAGGAACCGTCCAGTATGGAGGCGATGCCGACCCCTGAGCCCCCTCCGCGCACCGAGAGGTCGGCGTCCTTGTGCGCGTCCATGAACACCTCGGCCGCCCGCTGCGCTATCGGCAGCACGGTGGTGGAGCCCTCCAGCACCACCTTGGTCCGCGCGGCAACGGCGCTGACGGCCAGGCCCAGCGCCAGGACGGGCGCTATCGTCATCTTGATAGTCTTTTTCATTTTTTCTCCTTTAGTCATCCGGATCTTCTTTCTTTTCTCTCAGAACTTCAGGTTCAGGTCCAGCTGCAGCAGGCGCTCTTTTTTTGAGACGTCCGAAATGCGCCTGGCGGCGTAGTAATCCGCCTCCACGTCCATGCCATGCGCCACTCCGAGCGTCAGCAGGGCCTCCGAGCCCTCCACGCCGGTGGAGCCGCCGTAGAAGTCGGAGTCCGGGTAGGTATCCAGCCACGCGTCCGCCTCAAGCCTGCGCTGCGAGAGCCTGAGTTGCCACTGGCCGGCCTCCTCCACCTCGCGCCGTCCGAATTTCAGGCCCGCTATCCAGCCTGTGGAACCGGCGGAATGATCGGTAGCCTTTACGGCTCCGCCGAAAAAGCCGAGATAGTCGGCCTTCAGCACCGGCAGCGGCGCGAAGTCTTTGTTCAACTCGAGGTCGAACGTCACGGGGTCGTAGCTGTAGCGGTAAACCTGACCGGTCAGCGTATTCGCCTTTATATAGCCGCAGGCGGTAGAAGGCCTGTTGGCCAGTTCGCCCCGGCCTTTCAGGCCGCCGAAAGAATAATAGGTAAACGCGGCCTTGAAGTCCAGCCCGCCGGCTCCGCTCCAGGCCAGGCCGGCCTGCGCCGCGGCGAGGGAGGGGTCCCTGACGCTGGCGGTGCTCTCGTCCAGCTGGAACCAGGCCGCCGCCGCGAAGGGCCTGAAGCCGGTCTTCGCCAGCGAGGCCAGCCTGAAGGCGGCCCCCTCGGGGTTTATGTCCCCGTCCCAGAGCATGTCGCTGGAGGCCCAGAGCGGGTTGTGCATGCGGCCCCCGTAGAAGGCGAAACCGCCGGCCTCGCGCTCGGCGTAGGCGTAATCCAGCCAGAGGCTCTTCTTGGAGAAATTGGAGGTAAGCGTCTGGTTAGTGGAACGGGAATCAGCGCTGGAACCGCTGGCCAGCCCCAGCCCCACTGTCCAGCCTTCGGTCACGGCGGCCTCCGCTCCGGCGCGCGCGCGGATGCGCCCGCGGTATTGCCGCGCCGCCTGAGCGCTGTTATCCACCCCTTCCGAACGCAGCCGCAGGTCCCCGTGGAACTTCAGTCGCGCCAACCAAGAAAGCGGCTCCGTCCCCCGGCCTTCCCCCGCCTCCAACTGCCGCGCTTCTTCCGAGGTAAGCACGTTCTTCTGCACCAGTTTGTCCAGCAGCGGCACGGAGTCGTAGGCCGCGGCGGGAGCGGCCGCCAACGCCGCCAGAGCGGCGCCTAACAGAAAGCTCTTTTCCATCGCATCACCGTCCTTTTGGGAATTCACCACACCCATAGTGTAGTGAAAACCGGTCAAGCCCGGTTAAAGCGCGTGTAAAATAGCGGTAAAACTGGTTCAGTCGGAATTCGGCAGGCCCTTAGCGGCGCCGGGAGAGAGGCGTACTCTCTCCAGCACCAGCCCCGAATCGCGGCAGGTTCCCAGGAGATCCTGCAGCCGGGCGGCTTTTTCCGCCAGTTTGGCGGCAGGCGGGCCGTAGAGGTCCGTGAAGAATTCGCAGGTATGGCGCAGCTTTTCGGACGATATCCTGAGGCGGTGCAGCGCAGGGCCTTGCCCAGTCTGGCCGGTAAGACGTCGAGGTCGCGCACCTTTCCCAGCGCCGCTCCGATGCGCCCCAGTTCCGTTCTCAAACGGCCGGTCCTTTCCGGGTCCAGCGCTTTTTTTAAAAATTTACGGCCGGCACGGAGGCGGCGCGGCTCGACGCGCAGGTCGTGGACGCCTCCGACCAGGCGCTGCAGCAACAATTTGCCGCGGCGGAGTTCAGTGGCGCGCCGGGGGCCGTTTAAGCCTGTGTTCTAGCGGCGTCCCCTTGTAGAAACGCTGCGCCAGCGATACGAAATGCGCCTGGGAGCGCACGCGCGGCTCGCCCTGGGCCGGCCGCAACTTGACGTAGGTGCCGTCCGGCAGCAGTCGGCTGGCCTTCACGTTGTCGGCCAGGCCTTTATCAAGGATAGTCTCCTTGACGTACTTCTTCAGCACCGGGTCCAACACCGGGAAGGCTATCTCGAAACGGCTGTAGAAATTGCGCGGCATCCAGTCGGCGCTGGAAAGATAGAGCTTGCCCCCGCCGCCCGCGCCGAAGTAGTAGATGCGCGAGTGCTCGAGGAAACGGTCCACGATACTGGTCACACGGATATTCTCGCTGAGGCCTTTGATGCCCGGCTTCAGGCAGCAGATGCCGCGTACGAGCAGGTCCACCTTCACGCCGGCGCGAGAGGCTTCGTAGAGGGCCTTGATGATGCCGGGGTCTACCAGCGAGTTCATCTTGGCCTTTATCTCCCCCCCGCCCCGCTGCCTGTGCAGCGCGGTCTCGGCGCGTATCAGGCGCAGGACCGCCGCGTAGAGGCCGTCAGGAGCCGTCATCAGCGTGCGGAAGCGCCGCGGCCGGCGGCGGGCGGCCAGCGCCGTAAAATAGGCATTGACCTCCAGGCCGATGGCCCTGTCGCAGGTGAGCAGGCCCAGGTCGGTATACTGGCGCGCGGTGCTGGCGTTGTAGTTGCCGGTGCCGAGATGCGTATAGAAGCGGAGCTCGCTGCCCATACCCTTCACCAGCTGCGTCACCTTGCTGTGCACCTTGTAGCCGCTGAACGGCGGGATTACCTTCACCTTGGCGGCGCGCAGCTCGCGCATCCAGCGCAGGTTGTTGAACTCGTCGAAGCGCGCCTTCAGTTCCACGTAGACGGTCACGCGCTTGCCGTTGGCGGCGGCTTCCTTGAGCGCCTCCATCACGGGGGAACGCTGGCCGGCGCGGTAGACCACGTGGGAGATCTCCCTCACCTCCGGGTCGCGCGCCGCGGCCTTGAGAAAATTCACCACGATATCGAACGAGTCGTACGGGTGGTGCAGCAGCACGTCCCGCTCCTCCATCACACGCATCACGGCGCCCCCCGCGGCGAAGGGGGCCGGTGTTACGGGTGAAACCGGCGGGTACTTGAGCTGAGGGAATCCTTCCAGAGAATAGACCGCGAACAGCGAGCGGAGGTCCAGCGGCATATCGAAACGGTAGAGCGAGGCGGAATCCAGGCGCAGCGCGGAAGCCAGGAACATCGCGCCCTCCGAATAGTACGGCGCGTCCACCTCCAGCCGTATCATGCGGGCCTTCCCGAGGCGGGCGGACTGCTGCTCGATGTACTCTTCCAGGTACTCCTCGTCGTCATCAAACGTATAGCGCAGCCCGTGTTCGCGGATTACCTTGAACGGGAAGGCCTCTATGACCTCCCTGTCGCGGAAAATCTCGTGCACGTGCGCGCAGATCCACCGTTCGGTCAGCGCAAAGGCCGCGCTGCCGGGGGCCGCGTCCAGCCGCAGCAGGCGCTGCTCGCGCCGCTCGAGAGTTATCACGGCGTATTCCCCCGGAAAACGCACAAAAACGTGCAGGCGTTCGTCCTTAAGCTCCGGCAGCGGTTCCGAGGCCTTGCGGAAGGCCATGCGCAGCGGGCCTATTTTCCGCCTGATCTCGGAATCCAGCATCGGGTTGGAGGCGTCAAAACGGGAATGGATAAGCACGGAGTTGCGGCGCAGGGAGTTCAGGATGTCTTCCAGCACGGCGGCCTGGCGCGCCTTCTGGCGCAGCACCTCCTCGCGTATCAGCACCACGGCCTGGGCGGCGGTGAGCCCGTCCGGGTAGCGCTTGCCCGGAGACCGGCGGGCCAGCCGCGCGGCCTCGGCCACGCGCACCATAAAAAACTCGCTCAGGTTGGAACTGACTATCGCGGCGAAGCGCAGGCGCTCCAGCGGCGGCACGGAGGGGTCCGCCGCCTCGCCCAGCACCCTGTCGTTAAAGCTGAGCCAGCTGAGATTGCGGTGAAAAAGCAGGCCGGTCATGTAGCCGGTGGCGGTCATATATCCTCGCTATAGCGCGGGCGTCTCATGCCTCCAGCGCCTCCACGGGCTCGGCGAACCTGGCCGCCATGCCCGGCTTGACGTTGAGGAAGCAGCTCAGCGCGCGGTGATACTTGTCCATCGCCTCCGGCTGCAGCGCGAACCTGTCGGAAAGTCTAGCGTCGAAAGACACCATCTCGTCGAGTTTGAAGACCTTGCTCTCAAGGTCGTTGTCCCCGCTCTTTATCTCATTTTCGTACTCCCAGAAATTGGAGAGGGAATGGAAGCTGCCGGCGTTGACGTGGAAGGCGCTGATGTGGTCCAGCGACGGTTCCAGCGAGACCCTGCCCATGTCCACCATGTACTTATCTTTGCGGTAGAAGCAGATCAACGGGGCCGTGCGGACCCGCCTTATCACCGACGGGCCGAGGTGCCTCGTTATGACCGCGCGCATGTCCTTAGGGACGTATTTCTCCATCACCTCCTTCAGGCCCGTCCCGGCGAAGCGTATCACGTCGTGAAGGCTCTCCTCCTTCACCAGTCCCTTGATGCGCCCCGAAGAGAACTCCGAGCGGAACAGCACGCCCTTATGTGAGAAACCGTGACCTTTGTACTGCAGGTAGACGTTGGTCCCGTCGCCCTTGTAGCGCATACGCAGGCTGGCGCCGGAGTGGAACAGGTCGAAGTCCGGGGTATCCAGGAACTGGTCCATGAAGGAGGTGGTTTTCATGTGGCGCACGCCCTTTTTTATGGCGAAGTAGCGGCTCAGCTCTTCCGCCGTCCCGGGAGAGAGCTTCTTCTTTGCCTCTATCTCTATCTTGGACGGGTCGTCCACTCGCAGCTTGTGGCAGATATAGGAAATCAGGAAATCCTTCATTTCATCTTCTCCGGAGGCAGCGTGAACCAGAACCTGGAACCTGCGCCCTCGGCGCTCTCGGCCCCTACGGAACCGCCGTGCAGTTCCACGACGTGCCTGACTATGGAAAGCCCCAGGCCGGTGCCGCCCATCTCGCGCGAGCGGGCCTTGTCCACGCGGTAGAAGCGCTCGAAGACGCGCGGCAGGTGCGAAGCGGGGATGCCTATGCCGTTGTCTGTTACCGTCACCCGCACCGCACCCGGCAGTTCTTCGGCAGTCAACGACACCTTCGGGGCGCCCGCGCAGAACTTCACCGCGTTGTCAAGCAGGTTTATCAGGACCTGCTTGAGTTTCTCCGGGTCCGCCTGCGCGCAGAGGCCGGCCGGGATTTCGTTCGTCACCTCGGCCTTCCTGGGCGCGAAAGCCGGCGCAAGGGATTTTATCACCGAATCAGCGAACATCCTAAGTTCCACTCGCTCCTTCCTGACGGCGGCCTGCGGCGACTCAAGCGAGGAGAGTTTCAGCAGGTCGCTGACGATGTTGTCCAGTCTTGAGGCCTGTTCGTAGATGCTGCGCGCGAACTGCGGGCCGTGTTCGCGGTCCTCCAGCGCGCCGTCGAGCAGCGTTTCGGCGCTGCCCTTGATGGCCGTCAACGGCGTCTTGAGTTCATGGGAGACGTTGGCCACGAAGTCGCGGCGCGTCGCGTCGAGCCGGCGCGCCTCGGTCACATCGCGCATCAGCACCATACAGCCGGAGACGCGGCCGCCGGTGAATACCGGCGAGGCGTTTACGCCGAAGACGCCCCTGACCGGGACCGAGAACTCGGCCTCTCCGGAGACAGGGGAGGCGCCCTCCACGACCCTGGCGCAGATCTCGCTGAGCCTCGCGCTTGGGACGACCTCCAGCAGCGGTCTGGAAACGGCGTCGGCCGCTCGCAGGCCGAGCATCCTTTCCAGCGCCGGGTTAACCGAAATTATCCTGGAATCGGCCCCGGTCATCAGCACGCCCTCAGCCATGCCGGTGAAGGCGGCGGAGAGCTGCTGGGACTGCAGCTCCACGCGACGCAGATTCTCCTCTATCGAGGCCGCCATCGAGTTCAGCGTCTCGGCCAGCTTGCCGATCTCGCCGTGGAAATCCTTCTGGATGCGGTAGCCGAAGTCGCCGGCGGCGAACTTCTTGGAGGCGTATATAATCTTGTTGAACGGCCGCGTCAGGCCGGCGGAGACCAGGAGGCTGAGCAGGAACGAAAGCAGCAGCGCTATGGCCAGGGCCGCCAGCAGCGAGCGCCTGAGCGGCTCCCTCGCGGCGGCTATATCGGTCGCCGGCACGGAGAAGCGGGCTGCCGCCTCCGTGCGACCGCCGGAGACGCGCACCGGGTAGGCCGCGTACAGCATCTCCTTGCCCAGCGTGGCGGAAGTGCGCATGGCGTAGGCCGGCCTGCCGGCCATCGCGCCCATTACCTCCGGCCTGTGCGCGTGGTTCTCCATGCCCTTCACGCCGGCCTCGTCCAGTTCCGAGTCGGCCAGCACGCGGCCGCCGGCGGCTATTATGGTGACGCGGCAGTGCACCCGCTCCCCCAGCGAGTGGGCCAACTCGTTTATTTTCGGGGAGGCCAGGTCGTTCGTGGTAAGGCGGGCGGAGAGCAGAGCGGCCTCGTCTGAGAGCTTTGCCTTGAGGGCCGAGAGTTCCACGTTCTCTATCTTGTGATAGACCAGCAGGAAAGCCGAACCGAGTACGGCGGCGGAGAGCACCAGGTAGGACAGAAAAAGTCGGGAACGGAATGTCTTAAACAGGCCCTTCATCTGCCAGCCTCGAAGCGATAACCGTAGTTCTTGACCGTGATTATGCGGCGGCCTTCCTTCTTCAGTTTTCGGCGCAGCGTCCCCACGTGCACGTCCACCGTGCGGGTTTCCAGCTCCAGCGAAGAATCCATTTCCCAAGCCTTCTCCAGCAGCTCCTCCCGGGTCAGAACACGGTCCCCGGCGGCCATCAACGCCTTGAGCAGCTCGAACTCCTTGGAGGTCAGTTCCAGCGGCGCGCCCTTGAGTTTCACCTCTACTTTCGCCGCGTCCAGCTCTATCTCGCCGGCGATTAGCTTCTCAGGGGCAGGCTCCGCGCGGGAGGCGCGGCGCAGCACCGCCTGCACTCTGGCCAGCAGTTCCTTCAGGCTGAAGGGTTTGGTAACGTAGTCGTCAGCGCCCAGGCCAAGCCCCAGGACCTTGTCCGACTCCTCGCCCTTGGCGGTGAGCATGATTATAGGGATATGGGCGGTCTTCTGGTCGGCCTTCAGCCTGCGGCAGACCTCCAGGCCGTCCAGGCCGGGCAGCATGAGGTCCAGCAGGATTAGGGCCGGCTTCTCCTTGGCGGCGGTGAGGGCCGCGTAGAAGCCATCATGGACGAGAACCGGGCGGTATCCCTCTTTCTTGAGGTTGTACTCCACCATGCGGGCTATATCCCGCTCGTCTTCCACCACCATGACCTTCTCGTTCATAACTAAATTATACAAAGTCCCCCCGTCGGCGGGCGGCCGGAAGCTGTAAATTCCCTGTAAAGCCGGGTTTGGTATAATTTCAGCATGTCGAAGAGGGAAACCGTGACAAGGAAAGCGGTGACGATGAAGCTCTGGAACCGCGTGCTGGCCAACGCCCGCGCACGGGGGCTTTATTCCGACGGCGACTCCATTCTGCTGGCCGTGTCGGGCGGGCCGGACTCGGTGGCCATGCTGGACTTCTTCGCGGGGCAGGCTCGAACGCACAGGCTGAAGCTGCACGTCTGCCACGTCAACCACCGCCTGCGCGGCAAGGCGGCCGACGCCGACGCCGCCTTCGTGAAGAGGCTGGCCGGCGCTTACGGCATAAGCGTCTCGATACTCTCCGCCGACGTAAAAAAACTGGCCGAGAAGGCCGGCACGGGAGTGGAACACGCTGCCCGCACTGCCCGCTACCGGCTGCTGGCCGATACGGCCTTAAAGCGCAAGTGCGTTCTTGTGGCCACGGCCCACCATTCCGACGACCACGCGGAGACCATCCTGCTGAACCTGTTGCGCGGGACCGAGCCCAAGGGCCTGCTGGGCATCCCGGAGAAACGGCTGCTCCGCAAACGCGGCAAGAGGCGCGTAGATATCATAAGGCCCATGCTGGCCGTGTCCCGCAAGGAGATCGGGGAATACCTGAAACTCAACGGGCTCCCCTCGCGCAAGGACCACACCAACGAGGACGAGCACTACACCCGCAACTGGATCCGCAAGACCCTGCTCCCCATCCTGGAGAAGAAACAGCCCCGCCTCCGCGCCCACCTCGCCGTTCTCTCCCGCAAGCTCAGTTCCTTGATAAAACATTCAAAAAGCTTGATCTAAGGGAAAAAGGCTGCTTTTTTCGCCGAGCAAAAAAAGCGGCCTGTCCCCCTTTTCAGCCTTTTTAGGCCGGGTTGGAGGAGGCTTTGAGCTTCTCTATTTCGGCTTTGATCTGGTCGTCTGGGATCTTAGCGAAGAGCAGGGTATCGTCTGGCCCAAGCGCCACGTTGTCCAGGGAAGCCGTATAAGGCTTGAACTCCGGGGCGCCCTCGCGCGGCACGCCGGCCTTGGCCAGGATCTTCAGGGCAGTATCGGGGATGACCGGGTAGAGCAGTATCGCGCAGTTTACGATGGCGCGGGCGGCGACGTTGAGCACGGTGGCGCAGCGGTCAATATCCGTCTTGCGCAGCTTCCACGGGGCGGTGTCGTTGACGTATTTGTTGGCCGCTATCGCCTGGGCCATAGCGCCCGAGAGCGCCTGGCGCACCTTGTAGGAATAGTAGCTGCGGCCCACCTCGTCAAACGCCGGCTGAAAGGGATCCAGCAGCGCCTTGTCCTCGGGCTTAAGCTCCCCCTGCGCGGGGACCTTCCCGTCGAAGTTCTTCTTTATGAACGAGAAGCAGCGGTTCACCAGGTTGCCCAGGGTGTCGGCCAGCTCGTTGTTGCGCGCGGCGAAGTCCTCCCACAGGAACTGCGAGTCCGCGGTCTCCGGGCCGTTGGAGGCTATCGCGTAGCGCAGCGCGTCCACCGAGTACTTGGAGAAGAAGTCGTCCGTATCTATGTACCAGCCCTCGGACTTGGAGAACTTGCGGTTCTCCAGATTATAGAACTCGTTGCCGGGCACATTGTCCGGCAGGATGTACGGTTTGCTCTGGCCCATCAGCATGGCCGGCCAGATTATAGTGTGGAAGATAATGTTGTCCTTGCCTATAAAGTGCACCAGCTTCACGTCCTTGCCGAACCACCAGTCCTTCCAGGCTTCGGGCTCGCCCTTGAGCCTGGCCCATTCCATCGTCGCCGAGATGTAGCCTATCGGCGCGTCGAACCAGACGTAAAGGACCTTGCCCCTGGCCTCCGGCAGCGGCACCGGCACGCCCCAGGTCAGCTCGCGGGTGATCGCGCGCTTCACCAGGCCCTCGTTTATCAGCGAGAGAGCCTTGTTCTTCACGTTGGGCTTCCAGTCGGTCTTGCTCTCCAGCCACGCCTTCAGCTTGGGGCCGAAGGCCGGCAGGTCCAGAAAGTATTGCGTGACCTCCCGGATCTCGGGCTTGGTGCCGCAGACCTTGCACGTCGGGCCGACCACCTTGGACGGCTCCAGCCACTCGCCGCACTTAGTACACTCGTCGCCGCGCACATCGGGCGCCCCGCACTTGGGGCAGGAGCCGGTCACGTAGCGGTCGGCCAGGAAGCGCTCGCATTTCGGGCAGTAGAACTGCTGCTCGGCCGCGGGCTTGATGAGGCCCTTGCCGTACAACTCGGTGAAGAACTCCTGCGACAGCGGGTAATGCTCGGCTATCGTGGTGCGGGAGAAATGGTCGAAGCGGATGTTGAGTTTGTCGAAGAAGGCCTTTATGGTCTTATGATGCCCGTCCACGTATTCCTTGTACGGCACGCCCGCCTTCTCGGCGTTTATCGTGATGGCCACGCCGTGCTCGTCGGTGCCGCAGATGTAGATAACCTCCTCTCGTTTCTGACGGAGAAAACGGCTGAAGACGTCCGCCGGCAGATAGGCGCCGGCTATATGGCCGAAATGTATGGGTCCGTTGGCGTAGGGTAATGCGCTGGTAATCAGGTATTTTGACATGTATTCTCCGACTTCCTTAAAAGACGATTATATCAATCTCCGGCGGGGCCGGGAAATTAGGAAGCAGCGTCCCTACCGGCGGGCTTCGGCGATGAGTTCCTGGGGGTAGCCGATGGGGAGCACCTTGATGGCACCGGTGTTCTTCTGCGCATGCGGGGCCATAAGGCCGGTCTTAGCCAGGCCAAGGGTGAGCGTGAGCCTGGCGATGACGAAGACGCCGCTGTGATGGCCGGTGTCCGGGCTGAGACCGGAAGGGATGTCCACGGCTATTATCGGTCTGCCGCTCTTGTTCATCAGTTGTATCACGCGGTGGACCGGGCCGGTAGGCTTGCCGACGGCGCTCACCCCGAGCAGCGCGTCCAGCAGCAGGTCTGAAGAGGAGAATTCTGCCGCGAGAGCGTCCAGGTCCTCTTTGTGCGTCATGGCGACCGGCACTCCGGCGGCTCTCGCGGCCTCCAGGTTTTTCACTACCAGTTCGCCGTAACCGGTCTCCTTGGGCGGCAGGATGAAGGCCTTCGCCTCGGCGCCGGCCAGCTTCAGGTACCTGGCCGCTACCAGGCCGTCGCCGCCGTTGTTGCCGCGGCCGCAGCAGACCGCGGTCTTAAGGCCGGCCGCCCCCCTGCCCAGCGCGGCTCTGGCGTACTCAAGCGAGGCTTCGGCCACGGCCTTCCCCGCGTTCTCCATCAGCACCGCGGAAGGGACGCCGTACTCGCTGGAGGCCTTGCGGTCCAGATACTTCATCTTCTCCGCCGTGACCACCGGCAGCCCGTCGAATTCCTTTACCTGCGGTATCTTGGACACGCGCCCTCCGCTACATTCCCATCGCCAGCCAGACCAGCCAGACGGAGAAGTACACCGAAGCCATGAACCCCGCCGCGATGAGCCCGGCGTACGGCAGCAGCACCGACAGGACGGCCTTGTTGCCGGAAACCGGGTAGACGCGCCGCACCAGGCGCACGCGGGCGTAGATTACGAGGAGGGCGCAGAGCAGCAGCGACATAAAGGAGCCGACGACGCCCAGCTTCGCCAGGAAGGCCAGCGGCACCAACGCGGTGAGCAGGTAATCGCTGAGGCCGAAAACCCCGAAGAGCCTCCCCGCACTGCCCCTGGCTCCGGTCAGGTCCATGAACAGATGTATGACCGAGGCCATGAAGTAGTTCAGCGCCAGCACCAGCACCAGCACTATCGCGAAAGAGAGAGCGCCAGGCGGCACCGCGCCGTGCATACGCAGGAAGAGAAAAAGGCCCAGCGTGCCGGCACCGTAGCCCAGCAGCCCCGCCTCTCCCAGGCCGGCCGGCGCTTCAGGCCCACCCAGCAGCTCGGGCCTGTCTATCAGGATGCCCAGAGTGTTGAAAAGGTTCATATCAGCGTCCGTACCAGCGGTATTCCAGCGTCGGGGCGCTCTCAAGCGCGTCCGTCACGGCCTTCGTGCCGGAGAAGGAGAGCCTGCTGTCCAGCATGGAGAAGAACTGCTGGAAGGGGTCGGGCTGGGTGACCACCCGCGGGTTCCTGCCGATATTGGCGGCCAGTCCGGCGGCGTCTATGGCGTCCTGCAGGTCGCCCAGCTTGTCCACCAGGCCGTTCCCGCTGGCCTGGCGGCCGGTGAAGACCCGGCCGTCGGCGATGGTCTTCACCTGTTCCACGGTCATGTGGCGGCCCAGCGCCACTGCGTGGACGAACTGGTCGTAGGAGTCGTCTATCATCCCCTGCAGCAGTTTCCGTTCCTCGGGCGTCATCGGGCGCGTGGGCGAGCCGATGTCCTTGAACTTGCCGGACTTGATCGTGTTGTTCTCCATGCCTATCTTCTTCATCAGCCCGGCGAAATCGTTCACGCTGAAGATGACGCCGATGGAGCCGGTGATGGTGCCGGGGAGGGCGAAGATCTGGTCGCAGGCGGAAGCCACGTAGTAGCCGCCGCTGGCCGAGACCTCTCCGAAACGGGCGATGAACGGTTTATGCGTCTCCGCCTTGGCCTTCATGATGGCCGAATAGATCTCCTGCACTGCCCCGACCGAGCCTCCGGGCGAGTTGATATCCAGGACTATGGCCTTCACCGCCTTGCGCTTGGCCATATTGGTTATCTGCTTGGCTATCTGCTGGCTGCCGCGGTCCCACGGCCTGGAGGAGTCGCCTTGCGCTATGACGCCGTATATCGGCACCACGCCAACGGCGTCCTTGCCTTTCTCGGAAAGTCCGGCCAGCCTGGTGAGTTCGCTCTCCTTGGGGTGCGCCGTGCGCGCCGCGTCCATCCGCGTTATCACCGGATAGGCCGTTAGTATGGAGACCGCGTAGAGCGCGGCCAGGAGCTTCACCCAGAACGCGGAACCGCTCCGGGCCGGGCTCTTCGCGGCCGGTAGCGGCGGCTGCGCCGGCGGGGTCTGAGGTGCGTTGTTGTTCTGTTCTTCCATTTTTTCCTCCTAGGGATACGAGAACTTCCGGACTTTACAGGCCGCCCGCGTCCAGCACGCGGTTGCGGCCGCCTTCCTTGGCCGCATAAAGCGCGGCGTCGGCCCGGCCTATCAACTCCTCCGGGGTGCGGCCGTCGCGCGGGAAATGGGCTATGCCTATGGACACCGTCAGCCGCACGCGCTCCAGGCCCTGCGAAAAAGGCTCGGCCTCTATCCGCGCGCGGATGCTCTCGGCCTTGCGCAGCAGGCCGGCGGGCTCCGCGCGCGGAAGCACTATGCCGAACTCCTCGCCGCCGTAGCGCCCGACGAAGTCCGTCTCGTAGACGCCGGAGCGCAGCAACTCGGCCACGCGCCTGAGCACGGCGTCGCCGAATTGGTGGCCATAGGTGTCGTTGAGACGCTTGAAATGGTCTATATCCGCTATCATGAAGCCCATCGTGCTCTTGAACGCGGCCGCGCGGCGTATCTCCTCGCGCACCTTTTCGTCCAGAGCGCCGCGCCGCCAGAGCCCGGTAAGCCCGTCGGTAAGCGACAGCCACTCCACCTGTCTGAACAGCATCACGCGCTTTAGCGCGAAGGCTATCTCCAGCGCGAAGCGCCCCGCCGACTCCGCGCCCTCCGGGCCGCCCCTCACGGCCAGCAGCCCCAGCACGTCGCCGCCTGCCGCCACCGGGGCCAGCGTCACTCCGGAAACGGAAACCGGCGCCTGCGGGAAACCGCCGACCGTCATGGCGGAGTAAGGCGGCAGGGAAGAGGCCTTCCCACCCTGCGCAAAGAGCTCGGCCCCGGAGCCCTGTCCCGAGGCCAGGTAGAGCGCGGCCTCGGCGGTACCGAAATAGTCAGCCAGGTACTTGCCCAGCTGCTTGGCCGCGGCCGGCGGATCTATGGTCTCGGAAAGCAGTTTCACTGCGGAGTAGACGGCCAGGGATTTCTTCTCTCCGGCCGCGTTGACCGTGGCCTCGGTCCTCACCAGCGCCAGTTCGCTCTCCAGCCGGGAGGCGCGCTCCTGCGCCTTCCCGAGACGTGAGCGGTCAGGCGGGTCTCCCGCGCTGCCGTTGAGCAGCAGCGAATGGGCCAGGGCGGCCGCCACCCAGAAAGCCAGCGCGCCGTACGGGGCGCCGGAGACTATCTCGCCCCTCAGTTCGAAGGACGCGAACGCGAAGAGCCCGGCGCCGGCCGCGAAACCGGCCCAGCGGCCGAGCCGGCCCAGGAAATATGAGAGTAGCGGGGAGCCGGCGGCCAGCGCGGTCCAGAGCTCTGGCCTCATGAGACCACCACCCTGTTACGCCCACCCTGTTTGGCGCGGTAAAGCCTTTCGTCGGCGGCGCGCACCAGCTGCCCGGCCGCGGCCGCGTCGGACGGGAACTCGGCCACGCCGAAACTAGCCGTCACGCGCGAAGGCTTTCCGCCGAAGCTGAAGGAACGGGACTCCAGGGCCCGCCGGGCGTTCTCCGCGGCGCCCGCGGCCTGCGCCCGATCGGACCCGGTTATCACCAGCGCGAACTCCTCTCCGCCATAGCGGGCGGCAAGGTCGATATCGCGCACGCCGGCGGAGAGGGTCTCCGCCACCGCCTTGAGCACCGCGTCGCCGGCCTGGTGGCCAAAATTGTCGTTATAAGACTTAAAATGGTCTATGTCGGCCATCACCACGCAGAACGGCACCTTGGAACGCGCCGAGCGCAGGACCTCCTCCTCCAGCCTGGACTGGAAGGCCCGGTGGGTGTAGAGGCCGGTGAGCGCGTCCTTGATGGCCAGTTCATTGACCTTCTCGAACAGGTAGATGTTCTCCATGCTGACGCCGGCCAGAGCGCAGGCCAGCTCCGCGCCGCGCAGGTCCTCGGCCCGGAAGCGCTCCGGCTCCGGGGCGGCAACCCGGACAAAGCCCACCAACCGGCCGAAAAGGTGCAACGGCAGGGCCATGAATGAGCGCTCGGACGGCCCCAGGAAGCCCTTTGGCAGCCTGGTATCGGAGTCGGAGTTACGGACCAGCAGCGGGATCTTGCGCTCGGCCACCCAGTTGTCGGCGAAATCCCGCGGGGCGCCGGAACGCAGCTCCACGGCGGCTCCCGGGAAATAGCTCCCAAGAAGGGCCTCCAGCCTGACCTTCACCTCGTCAGGAGTGGCGGCCAGGCCCATGTCCTGCATAGCGGCGGACAGCGCGCCCTTGTCCCTTATGCGCGCCAGCGTGCTGTCCAGGTGCATGCGGTAGCGGGAGAGTTCATCCTCCAGGGCCCGTATCTTCTCCTCCGCCGAAGACTCCTCGGCCGCCAGGTCCTCGCTGGCGGAGCGGCGCGAGCTTTCGAAACCGGACAGGGCGAAGAAGAGCAGCCAGAGCCAGAGCACCTCGGCCGCGGCCGCGGCGAAAAGGTAGACGTTCTCCTCCTGGCCGGAAAGCTTGGGGAGCACGAAGCCGGCCGCAGTCAGCAGGAAGAGGAAGAGGTACTTTATCTCCTTCTCGCCGTACCACGAGAACCACAGGAAGAAAGTGCCGGAAGCGGGGTATACCCAGAGGAAGCGGGAGGGCCAGAACCACAGGGACCAGACCATGCCGCACAGCAGGGCGGCAGGCACCGCTATCTTAACGGCGGGTCCCGGGCTCAACGTTTTCACACTACAACAATAATATATTATGGGCCGCGGTTCAACGTGAGGCCTGGCCGTCGGGAGCAGCCGGGCGGTTTACCCGCGGCGGGCAGGAACCGGGGAACCCCTTCAGCCAGTCCCGGAAGTAATCTGCCTCCCTCGTGGAAGGCGCCCCGGCCGCGGCCTTATAGTAGTCCTTCAACTCCCCCTCGGCGGCCTCCTTCCCGACGGCGCCATCGCAGAGTTTGAGCTCCGCGCTCCCGAAATCGTCGGGGCGGAGTATCCTGAATTCCGGAGGCAGCGGGCCGCCGCGCCGCGCGAAGAGTACGGAGAAGGCGTCCCAATAGACCAGCGCCCATTTCCCGACTGGCATGAACAGCAGATAGGAGGGGCGCATGATTTTCGCCATCCCGCCCCCGGTCCTCTGCCCGTAAGGGAGCATCTGGTAGTCCCTCCGGAAAAGCGCCAGGCCGAAGTTTTCCTGGTCCGAGAACTTCTCCCACGCGTACTGGTCCTTCATGGCTTCGCTCTCCGGCACAAGGTACTTGTGGAAGATGTACCTGCCGTCGGTAAAGACCTGGTAATCCGGGGCCAGCGCCCATCCCAGGTATCCGCCCCAGGTCCAGGGATTATAGAGCCTGCGGCCGCCCAGCAGGGCCTTGTTGGCCTCCAAATACGCCGCCGCCCCGGCGGCCTCACCTCCTATGCTGGTCCTGAAAGACAGATAGCGCGGCCAGACCACGGCCGAAAGGTATACCGCGGCCAGGACTGCCAGCCAACGCCACGTGCGGATCAGCCTGGCCGGCTCCCAGAGAGAGGCGGCTGCGTCGAAAGAGAAGACCACCGCCGCCATAGAGAAGAAAACTATATGCCGGGTATGCGACAGTGCCTCGAAGGCCAGCCAGGCCAGCGTCAGCAGGTGCTCCGGAGGAACCCGGCGCGAGCGGCGGTAGCGCAGCAGCAACAGCGCGGCCGCGCCGGCCAGCAGCGCCGTGAAGGGCCAGTGCCAGGGGATGAGGAGGGAGGGTGGTTCCCATTCCGAGAGATAGCGGGACAGGGCCGCCGACTGTACGGCATGTTTATAGAGCACGGAATAAAGGCCTATCCCCCACGGGTTCAGCAGCGTGCCGGCGAAGGCCGCGCCCAGGGCCAGGAGGGGAGCCTTGGGACCGGTCCGCCTCAGGCCGCCGGCGGCGTAGGAGGCGAGGAGCAACAGCCCGAAAGCGAAACCGGCGTGCAGGTTGGCCCAAAGAGCGAAGAGCAGCGCCAACCCGGCGAGGCCGGCGGGGCCGCGCGGCCAGGTCCCGCCGTTCCGGCGGGCCGTCTCCAGCTTCCAGAGCAGCGCCGCGAAGAAGAGCACGCTGAAGTTCTCCGGGCGCAGGTCCGAGTTGGCCATAAGGGCAAGGCCCCATAGCGGCAGGGCGATGAAGGCTACCTCTTTCCCGATGTTCCGCGGCAGCGCCAGATAGAGCAGCGGGAAACTGGTGGCCAGCAGGGCGGTCTTAAAGACGAAGAGCCCCTTTATGCCGGCCGCGGAGTAGACCGCGTACCAGAGCAGCTGGGTCAGCCACTCAAAATCCTTCCACGGCGCGCCGTATTCGGTCCAGGAGAGGAAATCGGCGGAAGGCAGGCGCAGGTTATGGACCATGTATCTGGCAGCCGAAAGGTGCCAGAACAGGTCCGGGTTCAGCACCGGCATGGCCACGGCCCCCAGCGCCATGGCTATGCCGGCATAAAGCCACAGCCTCCGGTAGGCCTGCCCCGGTTTATTGTCCATCTCAGGATTATAGGAAAAGAAGCGCAGGGGAGGGGCGGCGCGCCCCGCGCGTATACAGGTATACAGGCCCGCGGGATTGAAAAAGGGGCTTTTCTCTGCTATAACATAGTATCGATAATAGCAAACCCGGAGCGAAAGGCCGGGGGCGCAAAGCCGCGGGGCTAAATAGACGTCGTCTATTGCCGGACGGGCTGCCGAAGAAGGACGAACTATTGCCGGCCGGGTTGCCGAATGACGGAAGTCCACTGGGATCAGCGGACTTCGGTCGCTCGGCTTTTTTATTTTAGCGCTGATTTATGAACTGGAAATCGATAATAACCGGACTTGCCGCGGCGGTGACGCTGACGGCGGCCGGCGCTTACGGGCAGTTCCAGCCCACCACCTCCCTGCCGGAGGCGCTGCTCGCGCACAGCGCCGTGGACCTGAACGGGCGCATCTACGTCTCCGGCGGCGTCGGGAACCTGAACCAGAACAATTACCTTAACGACGTCTACTACTGCGCGCAGATACTGCCGGACGGACAGCTCGGACCCTGGCAGACGGCCAGTTCCATGCCTCAGACCCAGGGCCTTGGCCTGCACGCCTCGCTGGCGCATGACGGGCGCCTCTACGTGCTGGGCGGCACCAATATTTACGGCGCCCGCAACGAGATCTATTTTTCCAATGTCAACCAGGACGGCACCCTCTCCGCCTGGACCCTGACCGCCAGGCTCCCGACCAGGATGTTCGCCCACTCGGTGGCCGACTACGGCGGCAGGTTCTATCTCACCGGCGGACTCGACCGCTTCTCCGACCCGCTCGGCGCGGTGTACTCGGCCCAGGTCAACGCCGACGGGACCCTCGGGGCCTGGAGGGCCGAGACGCCGCTGCCCGTCCCTCTCTTCGGCCACCGGTCCTTCGCGCGCGGCGGAAAACTTTTTGTGCTGGGCGGCTTCTCCGGCCCGGGCGGTCTCTACGGCCCCGGGGGGGCGCCGGCGGCCGGGCTTTCCGGCGCGGTCTACGCTGCGGATATAAACCCGGACGGGACGCTGGGGGCTTGGCAGGCGCAGCCTCCGCTGCCCACCGGGCTGGCGTTCTACGGCATGGCGGTCAGCGACAAGAGCGTATACCTGCTCGGAGGCTTCAACGGCGGCACCTCCAACGCCGTCTACTTCGCGCCTTTCACCGCGGCCGGGGGGCTGGGCAGCTGGGTGCCGCTGCAGGCCCTGCCGAAGGGGCTGCTGGCGCTGGCGGCCGTCTCCGACGGAGAATATCTCTATTCTATGGGCGGCGCCCAGTCCTACCTGGACGACCCGGTCGCAGACATTTATTTCTCCAGGCTCAAGACGGAGCTCAGCGCCTTCGTGGAACTGACGCCCGCGACCATCAACACCCGGGCCAACGGCAAGTGGGTGACCGTGATAATAGGCCTGCCAGAGGCCGACGCCTCAGCCATAGCTCCTTCCAGCGTCAGGATTTCGGCCATCAACGGCGCTGCGGTGGCCCCGATAGCGCCGGACCCCAAATGGACCGCCAAGCTCTATACAGGGGACAGCACTGATTTTTCCGGTCTGGACGGGGTAAGTTACGTTATGCTCAAGTTCAGCCGCCAGGCCGTGGCGGACATCGTCCCGGCGGGGGATTTCTCGATCAAGCTGGAGGGCTCGCTTTCAGACGGACGCGCTTTCTCCGGAGAGAGCATGAACCGGGGGCTGCGCAGCGACAAGCTCTTCACCGAGGTGACCGAGAAGCGCGCCGGGACTCGCAGGACCCCGGAGGGCGTCAGGGTGGACATCCCGCCGGGCGCCTTCAACGGCAACCCGGACCTGCTGCTGACGGCGGAGCCCGAGGAGGAGGGAGACTCCACGCCGGCGGAGAAGGCAAGACGGGCCGCCGGCCTCAAGACCGGCGGGCTTGCGGCCGTTTCTAAGCCGTTCGAGTTCGGCCCGCACGGCATGGTCTTCCTGAAGCCGATTACCGTCTCGCTGCCGTATACCGCCGCCGCCCTGCCGGCAGGGACTGCCGAAAGTTCGCTCAGGATAGGCTACTGGAACCCGGATAGCGGCGCCTGGGAGATATTGCCCTCCACGGTATCAAAGGCTGACGGTCTCGTCACCGCGCAAGTGGCGCATTTCTCGCTGTACCAGGTGCTCAGCGAGGCGGCTCCGGCCTCCGCCCCCACGCCCATACCCTCCTCGGGACAGTTCTCGCTGGGCGAAGTCTACGTCTATCCCGATCCGGCCGTGCCGGGCCGCCCTCCGAAACTGCACGTAGCCGTCAGCTCCGGGGACAGAGCGTCCGTCAAGATCTACTCCACCTCCGGGAGGCTGGTGCACGAAACCTCCGTTTCCGGGGCCCCGGGGACCTTCAACGGCGAATCCGCCTACGAGCTGGACCTGGGCGGGGACTTCACCAGCGGGATATATTATTACTCGGCGGAGGTGGACAACGGCGCGCAGAAGCTACACAGGTCGGGGAAGTTCGCGGTGGTAAGGTAACCATATGAAGTGTCTGGACGGGAAAGCGAAGAAAGACCTGCCGAACGGCCTTATACACTGGCTGTCCAGGCCCTATACCCTGCTGCTGGCGGCCGTCTTCCTGCTGACCCCTTCCTCCAGTCTGCTGCACGCGCTGGAGAGCGGCGCGGACTTCCTTAATATAGGAGCCGGCGCAAGGGCCTCCGCGATGAGTTCGGCGTACACCGCGCTGGCGACAGACCCCTCGGCCATGTATTACAACCCGGGCGGCCTCGCCATGTCAAGGAGCGGCGCGGCCATCACCCACGCGGCCTGGGCGCTGGGCGGACAGTACGACTTCGCCGCCGCGGCCTTCCCCGTGGCCGGGCTGACAGCGGGGATCTCTTTCACCAGGCTAGATCACGGGGGGATGGACGGCAGGGCTGCTGACGGCACCAGTTCCGGAGGGTTCTCGGCCTCTGACAAGGCCTTCGGCCTGGGCCTGGCAGGCCGGACCGGCGGCTTAGGCCTGGGCGCCTCGGTGAAGTTCCTCTCCAGCAATATAGCCGGCTACAGCGCCTCGGCCGTAGCCTTTGACCTCGGCGCGGTACAGAAGCTCCACTCGTTACCCCTCACGCTGGGCCTTGCGGTGAGGAACCTGGGCGCCGGCATGAAGTTCATCGACATCCGCGAGCCGCTGCCCCTAACGCTAAGCGCCGGCGCGGCCCTCGTGGTGCTGCCCGGGGTGAGCCTGGCTGCCGAGTTCTCCCGGCTGGCCACCGACAAGCGCAATTCCTTCTCGCTGGGCACAGAATACGCGATTCCCGGCGGCCTCTCGCTGCGTGGCGGCTACGCCGCCGCTTATTCTGCCGCCGGTTCGCAGGGAGCCATGTCCGGAGGCATAGGCCTGGACGCCGGCCCTCTCAGGTTGGACTACTCTTTCACGCCTTTCGGCGACATCGACACCACGCGCAAATTCAGCCTGGCCATGGCCTTCTGAAGGGTCCATGGCGACATACCCGTAGTTACTCCCACTCCGAATAACACACAGGACCAGCACCCCAAGCAACCGCATCACCACAGGGATGGATGACCGCGGCCGCTCCCCGACCGCCGCAAGATAAGGGGAAAATACCATAAAATTCAATCTCGACCATCTAAAGGCACGCACCAGCCGCTGATCTCCAAGAAACTTTTCGACCGGTGCCAGGAGGTTATGCTTTCCAGGAGCAAGCCGCAGACACCCGGTCTCAAGCCTTTCGTCTACCGGGGCATGTTCCGCTGCGGCGAGTGCGGCTGCTGCATTACCATGGAGTTCAAGAAAGGCCGCAGCTACATGCACTGCTCAAAGCGCAAGATTCCCTGCTCGCAGCGTTTCTCGCGCGAGACGGATATAGAGTTGCAACTGCGTGAGGAAATAAAGAGCGTAGCTCTCTGTTCGGCCTGGGCCTCCGAGATAATAGCCCACCTTGAAAAGGAAAAGTCAGAATCGGCCCAGGCCGGGAGCATAGTTGTAATAGAGTTACAGGACAGCCTGGAACCGCTGGCCAGCAAACTGGACGCCCTGCTGGACCTGGCCCTGAACGGCCGGTTGACGCAGGACGAATACACCCTAAAGAAGGCGGAGCTTATCGGGGAAAAGAAGGCAATTCAGGAGAAACTCGATGTTTGCCGCAAAAAAGACTATGACCGGTTCACACCCGTCATAGACTTTTTTGCGGAGGCTTCCCACGTCGGAGAGTTGGCTGAGAAGGGAAAACCGGAGGAAATCCGGGATTTTGTCAAAAAAACCGGTTCGAACTTCCGGCTGCGCGATAAAAAAATCGCGTTTGAATACAAAAATCATTGGAGAATTCTGCATAATTTTCTTTGCCGGCCGGAAAAAAAGAAAAAAATGCAGAATCTCCAAATTGGTGGAGGCGGCGGGAATCGCACCCGCGTCCGCCGGCCGCTTGCAGGAACCGCTACAGGCTTAGTCCCGAATAAGTCTCGTCCGGCCTAAACTCGGGACGGCAAGAACCGGACAAGCTCCGTGTTGTCTTAAGCCGGCGCGGGACGAAGCGCGCCCCCGCCGGCAGCAGCCCGAATTTAACGTTCGTCGGCCCGCTCGGGCGGACAGACCGTGAACGAGGCACACTTAGGCGTGCGCCCAGGCCAGCTCGTTGGAGTTGGCTTTTGTTTTTTTGACCCTGTTTTACATGGCCTGGTCAACCATGGCCTGCTGATCCTGCAGAACAAGTCGACGTCGAACCTGTTCGCCCCCACAAAGGGTTTTCAAAGAGCCAGACTTCCGTATATATTCTACTAATTTTCCCTGGATGGCGGCTGATAAGCCGGGCCCTATTCCGCTTTTTTCAGCATTATCCCGGCCTCGCCACTGGGGCTTTCCGGCTTAAGAGACTTAAGCTCGTAGTCCGGAGCCTGCCTGGCCGGCACAACCGGGACGCATTTCGCTGAAGGGTAAGTGGTGCGGACGGTCTCGAAGACGCGCTTGGAAACGCACATATAGAACAGGCAGGCGTGCGTGGTCGGGTCGGCCTGCACGCAGGGGTACCAGTCGCAGTTCTCGGAGGAATCCGTGGAGTCCTGCTGCGGCGGGCCGGCCATAAAGAGCGCCCTGGAACCACAGTTGGCCAGGCGGGTGCAGCCGCTGCCAGCGGCGTCGACGTAAGTGGTCGTCTGCGTCCTGCTGCAATTCCACCGCACGCAGACCCCGTCAGAGTATTGCACGCAGTCGAACTGGGCGCAGACCGTGGTAGTGACCGTTGTGGTGCTGACCTCTATGCAGCCCTGGTCAGCGCTGGCTGAGGCCGCCGCGGAGAGCCCCAGGAAGACGGACAACAGAAAGAGCCTCATTTATCCCCCTCTTCCGGCGTTCCCGTCGCGGGCTCACAGCCTTCCACGTCGAATCCCCTCTTGCGTAGTTTCCGGCAGAGGCGCGAACGAGCGACCGAAGCCGCGTACTGGCTGTCCGTGTTGCGTCTGAAGAACTGCGCCAGGTCGTCCGCGGCGGCGGCGTAGTCGTCCTTGTGAAAGTAGGCCAGCGCGCGGGCGTGATAGACAGGGGCCAGGCCGCCGGCCTTAATGCAAGCGGTGAAGTCGGCTATGGCCTTATCGTACTTGTGCCGCTGCAGGTAAAGGTGGCCGCGGTGCCTCAGCAACTCCGGCTCCGGAGCTATTTTTATAGCGGCGGTCCAGTCCGCCTCAGCGGCTTTGTCCGCGCCGAACATGGACTCAGCCTGCGCCTTGTAGTCGTACGCGGAGGTGGACTTGTAAATCTCCAGTTCGTAGCCGAACAGGCGGGCGCAGATGCGAGGGTGCGCCGCTATCAGGCTGTGCACCTCCAGCCGCTCGTCGTCTATCAGCGGTATAGAGGACCTGGCGTGCGTAAGGTTGTGATATTCGATATAAAGATCTACCGCCTTCTCCCTGAAATCGGCGGCCTCCTCCGGAGTGGAGACACGCTTCTTATGGAACTCCTCGCGCAACTGCCTGCGCAGGGCGCGGACCTTCCGCAGCAGGGCTTCGTCCTGGTCCGCGTCTTCGGCCGGCGGAGCGCTCTTGACCGGCGCTACTGTCGGCGAAGGGCTCTGCGCTGACGGGGCGGCGGCGGACGTATCGGCCTGCTGCGCCCGCAGAGGGCCGCAGGCCAGCAAAGCGGCTATAGCCGCGAATAAGGCGTATTTCCCATTCATAAGCGGTTATTATATATTTTTCCCCGCCGTTCAGCGCAGGGCCGCGGCGGCGGCCGACAGGGTGGCCAGCGGGTCCTCGACCCCGGAGAGGCGGATGCCGTCGCCTTCCCTGGACGGCAGGAAGGAAAGGCGCTCCCCAAAAGCCCTGCGCCAGCCGGCCAGCACGCCGGCGTCCACCCTGGCGCCCGGCAGGAAATAGATTTCCAGGTCGTCCTCCTTCTGCGTGACCGAGCGCACGGACTTTTTGGCCAGCGCCTTCCTGAAGCGTATTATCTCCACCAGGTTCTTCAGCGGCAGCGGGGCCGGGCCGGAGATGTCCTCGAAGCCCTTCAGCACGGAGTCCAGCTCCGCTTCCTTGGCGTTCAGCAGCTTCTTGTAAAAGTTCAGGCGCTCCATGTCGTCCCCGACGTAATCTTCCGGGATGAAGGCCGGGGCCAGGATGTCTATTCTCGGCTCCGGCAGCTCGGCCGCGCCGGCGCGGCCCTTGATGCGGTCTATCTCGCCGTTGAGCAGTTTGATGTACATCTCCAGGCCTATGGAATTTATGAAGCCGTGCTGCCGCACGCCCAGCAGCTCGCCGGCGCCGCGGATCTCGAGGTCGCGCATCGCCAGGCGGAAGCCAGAGCCCAGCTCGGTGAACTCCTCCAGCGCCGAGAGGCGGCGCACCGCGTCTTCGCCAATCTCCTTTTCCCCTCCCCCGCGCCCCGCCTCCTCCAGCAGCCCGGCCTTCTTAGCCAGCTTCTCTTCTCCCTTCTTCATCCAGCCCGGGAAGTACAGGTAGCAGTAGGCCTTCTGTTTTTCGCGGCCTATGCGCCCGCGCAGCTGGTAGAGCTGGGCCAGGCCCATTTCGTGCGCGTTCTCCACAATCAGCGTGTTGACGGTCGGGATGTCTATGCCGGACTCTATGATCGTGGTAGCCATCAACACGTCGTATTTGCGGTTGAGGAAGTCCCACATCTGCTTCTCCACTTCCTCGGCCCTCATCTGCCCGTGCACGACGGCCACGCGCAGTTCCGGCATCAGGCGCGTGAGGTACGCGCGGCGGCTCTCTATGGTCTCGACGCGGTTGTGGACGTAGTAGACTTGGCCGCCGCGGGCGAGCTCGTAGGTGACGGCCTCGGCCGCCCCCTTCTCCGTGAAGGGCCGCACGAACGTGGAAATGGCCTGCCTGCCTACGGGGGCGCTCTCGATGACGGACATGGCCTTGAGCGACGAAAGCGACTGGTACAGCGTGCGCGGAATCGGGGTCGCGCTCATCAACAGGCAGTGCACGCCCTTGGCCGCGGCCTTGATGCGGTCCTTGTCCTTGACTCCGAAGCGGTGCTCCTCGTCCACGGCTATCACGCCGAGGCCGGCGAAACGGACGTCTTTCTGCAACAGCCGGTGCGTGCCCACCACTATGTCTATCTTCCCCGCTTCCAACTCTTTAAGGATCTTCCTCTGTTCTGCCGGCGGCACGAAGCGCGAAATCGCCTTTATATTGACCGGGAAGCCGGCGAAACGCTTGGTGAAATTTCGATAGTGCTGGTCGGCGAGGATGGTGGTGGGAACCAGCACCGCGGCCTGTCTGCCGTTCGCCACCGCGCGCATGGCCGCGCGCATGGCCACCTCGGTCTTGCCGAAGCCCACGTCGCCGGCAACCAGCCGGTTCATCGGCAGTTCATTCGACATATCGGCGAGCACCTCGGCTATCGCGCGGGCCTGGTCCGGAGTCTCCTCGAAAGGGAAAGAAGAGGCGAACTCGTCCTCCAGGTGGCCGCCGTGCGGCAGGGCCGCCGTTTTCAGCGCCGCGCGCTCGGCCTCGAGCTTGAGGATGTCGAGCGCGAGGACCTCCACCTCTTTCTTGACCCGCACCTTCATCTCGGTCCAGGTCTTGGTATCCATGTGGCTGAGCCGCGGAGCCTTGCCCTCGGAACTGATGTACTTCTGCACGCGGCTGAAGTCGTGCAGCGGCACCAGCAGCTTGTCGCCGCGCGCGTATTCCAGGTACAGGCAGTCCGAGTCCTCCACCTGCGTCCCGTCCGCCGTGCGGAAATAAGCCTTCTTTATGCCGAGGTAACGGCCCACGCCGTAATCCTCGTGTACTATGAAATCGCCGACCTTAAGGTCGGTCCACTTGAAGAACCTGTTCTTAGGCTTTATGGAAGCCGGGTCGAAGCGGTAGCGGCGGCGAAACAGTTCCGAAGAGGTGATGACCGCCGTTCTCGACGGAGGGTGGACAAAACCCTCCTCTATGTAGCCGGTGGCGATGGAGACCTGCCCGCCGGCGCCGGCGTCGGAGAGCGACTCGGCCAGCCGCTCGGCCTCGCCGCGGTTTATGCAGAAGAGCGTGGTTCTCAGGCCTTCTTTCTTCAGGCGCCGCAATTCGCCCGCCAGCAGACCGATATCGGAATTAAAGTTCAGGCTGGAGGAGGCCCCGAAGTTCTCGGCCGCCTCCCCCGCCAGCGGCGGCAGAAACGAGAACGTCTCCGCGGCCGGCGGCCCGGCGCAGACCGGCGGCTTGCTGTCCAGAAACAGCTTCCAGCCCGCGCCCGCTAACGAAAGCAGCGGCCGGCCGGAGCCCTCGAAGATGTTCGGCGGCACATCTATCCTCTCCAGGAAGCCGGAGGTATGCTGAGTGTCGATCTCAAAATACCTGACGCTCTCCAGCTTGTCATCCGAGAAGAACAGGCGCACCGGTTTCTCGGAGCCGGGCGGGTAGAAGTCCAGCACGGAACCGCGCGCGGCGAACTGCCCGCGCTCCTCCACGAAAGAGACCCGCTCGTAGCCGGCCTTGGCGAAGAGGTCGATAGAAACGCTCCTGGCGTAGGAGTAGCTTTGTTTGAACGAGAAGCCGAGAGCCGAGTACTCCTCCTCCGGCATCAACGTCCCACAGAGCGCCTCCGGAGAGGCGATATGCAGGTAATACAGGCCCGGTTCGGGGGAATACAGCGCCCTCATGGCGCGGGCGCGCTCTGACAGGTCGCCGCCCCACAGGCGGACCTCTAAAGGCGGCAGGCCCGGCAGCAGCGAAGAGAGGGAATTGAAGGCGTTCCGCCAGGAATCCAGAGCCTCCTCGTCCGCGGCCGCCGCCAGCATATGGCACGGCGCGGCCCTGTACGACATGAGCATACACCAGACTTTGGCGCTTATGTTGGGCGCGCCTTTGATGGTCCCTGCCTTCATCCCCTAGATAATATAATTTTCGACGGTCCCGGCGGAGCCGTCATGCCGTAGCCTGAGGCGGTCCCCGGCGGCAACCTAAAGACCTCCGCGGCCAGATAGCGCGCCTGCAGCGCGAACAGGCAGAGCTCCGCGGCAGCCAAAACCGCGCAGACCTTGCCGCAGGCGAAGGCCCCGCCCCCTCCACTGACACCGCCGAAAAGCGAGTAAACCCCGTAGAACGAGAGCGCATAGGCCGCCGGCAGCGCGGGGAACAGGTACCTGGGCTGCATGGACATGGCGGCGTGGGCCGCTATGTAGAGCACGCAGAAGGAGCCCAGGAACAGCGGGACCTTATCCCTGCGCAGGAAAGCGGCCAGCAGCCCGAGCAGCAGCAGCGGGAACTTCAGCAGGCTGCCGGACAGCCTGCGCAGCACACCGCGCAGGTAGATCATGGGATCGGCCTCGAATTCCGACTTTATCCCCTCCTCCAGCAGCCGCGCCTGCACCGCGCGGCCGGAGGTCCTGTAAAGCTCGGCCGCGGCCGGATCGCGGAATTGGATGTCCTTGTTCTGGACGCAGACGTCTATGCCCTGCGCCGCGGTATAGAGGTTGGCCAGCGAGGCCCCGTCCTCGAAAGGGATCAGCCTGCCGAAATGGTAGTAATTACGGGCCGCCCACGGCAGCATGGTCAGGAGCACGGCCAACAGCAGGAGGGAAAGATGCCTGAACCTCTCCTTGCGCATGAGCATGGCCGCCGCGCAGACGGCGACGAGCACGAGCGAGGCGGAACGCACCTGCAGGGCCAGGCCTGCCGAGACCCCGCACAGCAGCGCGGAAACCGCCCCCGGGGCCTCCAGATAGCGGACCAGGCACAGCAGCGAAGACGCGACAAAAAGGGCGTAGAAGCCCTGTATCTCTACGTCCACCCCGAACGGGGCGCTCCTGACGGCGAAAAGCAGGGCCAGCAAAAGGGCCAGGCCGTTGGGCAGCACCCGCCCGGCAAGTACGTAGGCGGCGAACACCAGCGCCAGGGAGACGGCGACAAGGCCCGCCGCGGTCAGTCCCCGCCTGCGGTCCGGGGTCCCGCCGTCGAAGACCGAGAGAAAAACCGGGTACAACGGCATGCGGAAAGCGGTCAGCACCCCGGGAAAGTCCTCGAAGCGGCTCTCACGGCCGAGCGAAGAGGCGATTTCGTAGTACTCGCGGCCGTCCCCGTCCTTCACGATGGCGCCGCCCGCGTCCTTCAGCGAACCGACGCGGACATAAAGCCCGGCCAGAAGCGGGATCAGTATGAGCCACGGCCGGGCCCGGCTCCAACCCTCGGCGTAAGCCAGCGGGCCCGCAGCTGCCCTGAGCCGCGCTCCAAGGCGCGCGGCGGCCTCGTAAAATGCCGGCATCAGCGACAATGATATAATTTTATCCGGTCCCGCATCCCGCGCGCCGGGCGTGGAAATCTACCGGACCGCATAATGATATAATCTGCCTCGCGCAACCTATGCTCAAGTGGATAGAGATAGACCTGGGGATGCTGGCAGGCAACGCCCGTGCCGTCAGGAAGGCGCTGCGGCCCGGAGTGGCCTTCATGGCGGTGGTCAAGGCGGACGGTTACGGGCATGGCGCCGGGCGTGTCTCCGAGACGGCGTTGGCCAACGGGGCCGACTGCCTGGGTGTCCTGACCGCCGAGGAAGGAGCCGCGCTGCGGCCCGCCTTCCCTGGCGTTCCCATACACCTGCTGGCCCCCGCCCTCCCCGGAGAGGCGGAACTGATCGTGAAGAACCGGCTGGTCCCTACCGCAGATTCGCTGGCCTTCATCAGGCGCCTGGACGCGGCAGCGAGGGGCCCGGCGCCCTACACGCTGGACGTGGACCTCGGTCTGGGACGCTGGGGCGTCAAGCCGGAACAGGCAGGTCCGCTGCTGGCGGCGGCCGCGGGCCTCAGAAAGGCGCGGCTTTTCTCCGTCTCCGCCCATCTCGCCTACCGCCCGGCCCAGAACATGATAGAGGCCGAGGAAAAGCTCTCGGTCTTCAGCGCGCTGGCCGCTCGTCTGCGGGCGGCCCACCCAGGTCTCAAGGCCCACGCGGCCAACAGTTCCATCCTGTGCGATCTGCCGCACTGGCAACTGGACATGGTGCGCGTGGGCAACCTGCTGTACGGCATCTACCCGACCGACGTTTACAGGAAGAAGAAACAGGGCCCCCCGCTGCCGGGCCTGGAGCGCCCGTGGCGGTTCTACGCCAGGATAATCTCGCTGAGGAAGGTAAGGAAGGGAGAATCCCTGGGCTACGGGAGCGAATTCACCGCGCCCCGCGCCATGACGCTGGCGACGATCCCCGCGGGCTATTCAGACGGCCTGACGATGGAGCCGACGGAGGACAGGATACGCCTTACCGCCGGTTTCCGGTACTGGGGTACACTGAACGGGCGCAAGGCCTTCTTCGCCGGCAGGGCCGGCATAGCGCACACGCTGCTGGACGTCACCGGCATCCCCGGAGCGAAATTGGGGGCCCCGGTGGCGCTGCACGTGCGCCGCACCGCCGCCAACGCCCGCATCCCGCGCGTCTACTCCGGGCACTGACCCTTATTGCGCCGGGGTGTCGTCGGAGAATTCCTTGGGCTCGGTGCCCTTCACGAAGGCTTCCAGTATTTTGTGCCTGCTGGTCGGCAGCGCCAGTTTGCCGGTATCCTGATCTATCGTCACGAAGACTATGCCGTCCGGCACCGGGAAGTCGCGCACGGGCTGGTCCTTCAGGATCTGGCCCATGATGTCGGTCCACCAGGCTACGGCCAGCGAACTGCTCCAGTCCTTGACCGGGATGGAGGAGAAGTCGTCGTAGCCCATCCAGGAGGCCGCCGTCAGGTCCGGCGTCATGCCGATGAACCACATGTCCTTGGCGTCCTGGCTGGTCCCTGTCTTGCCGGCTATCGGGCGGTGCAGGCTGGAGGCCCTTATACCGGTGCCGCGCTGCACCACGCCCTTCATCATGTTGACGAGCACGTAGGAGAGCTGCGGCGAGAAAGCCTCGGACTCGTCGGGTACGTCCTCCTCCAGGACGCGGCCGTCGTGGTCCGTCACGCGCAGAATGGCGAAGGGCTCGGTGCGGATACCGCCGTTGGCGAACGTGGAGAAGGCGTTAGCCATCTCCAGCGGGTTCACCAGAGAGGTGCCGAGCCCTATCGACGGGACGGCGTCCAGGTGGTGCTTGATGCCGGCCCGGTGGGCCACGTCGGCCACCAGCGCCGGCCCGACGTGCGTGACCAGATAGATAGAGGCCAGGTTGCGGGACTGCTCCAGCGCCTTGCGCATCGTGATCCTGCCCAGGAACTTGCCGTCGAAGTCGTTGGGCACCCAGATGTTGAAATCCTTGTTCCCGACGAAGGGCTGAATCGCGAGATTTATGGAGTACTGGTCCGTGGCCCCTTCGAGCAGGCGCCAATCCTTGCCGTCGTAGTAGTAGGCCATCGGAGAGTCGTCTATCATGCTGGCCGGGGTGTAGCCGCTCTGCAGCGCCGCCATCCAGACGAAGGGTTTGAAGGTGGAGCCGGCCTGGCGCGCGGCCTGCGTGACGCGGTTGAACTTGCTCTTCTGGAAGTCGCGCCCGCCCACCATGGCCTTTATCGCGCCCGTCTTGTTGTCCAGGATGACGAAGGCCCCCTGCAGCGTCTCGGAGGAGCCGTCGACGCCGCCGGAATCCTGGGCGTCGGAGTCTTTGGCTGCCGCCGCGCGGGCCTGCGCGGCGACCTGGTCGTACTGCTCCAGGTATTTTTCCAGCGTATCCTCGGCGATGGTCTGCATCGAGAGGTCCAGCGTGGTGTAAATCTTCAAGCCGCCTTTCCAGAGCTGGTCGGTACCGTACTTCGGTTCCAGGATCTGCCGCAGGTATTCCACGAAGTAGGCCGCGCGGCCCGACTGCAGCGAGAACTTCCGCGTGGGGATCGGCTCTGCGTCCGCGGCCTTTTCCTCGGCCGCCGTTATATAGCCCTCCTCGCGCATCCGCTGCAGCACCAGGCTGCGGCGCTGGAGGGCCCGCTCAGGGCTGTTAAACGGGGAAAAGCGCTCCGGGGACGGGATCATCCCGGTCAGCAGGGCGCAATCGCCCAGCGTCAGCTCGGAAACGTCCTTGCCGAAGTAGAGGTGCGAGGCGGACTGCACGCCGTATACGCCGCTGCCGAAATAGATCTGGTTCAGGTAAAGGGTCAGTATCTCCTGTTTGGAGAAATTGTGCTCTATTTCCAGCGCCAGCACTACCTCCTTTATCTTGCGGCTTATGGTCTTCTCCCTCTTCAGGAAGATATTTTTGGAGAGCTGCTGCGTCAGCGTGGAAGCGCCCTGCGCGATGCGCTGGTGCAGCAGGTCCCGGAGAGCCGCCCTGACGATACCCTTCGGGGAGATCCCCCAGTGGCGGAAGAAGTCCTGGTCCTCCATCGCTATCACGGCGTTCTGCATATCCACCGGGATCTTGTTCAACGGCAGCAGCGCGCGTTTCTCCACGGAGAACTCCGCTATCACATTATCGTTGATATCGTAGACGTAACTGGTCAGGGAGGGCGTGTACTCGTCGAGCTTGTCTATGGACGGGATGTCGGAGAGGATCTTGTGCATCAGCAGCGCCGCCGCCACTATAAAAACCGCGGAAACGGAGGCGACGAGATAAACGGCCTTCAGGACCAGTTGCCTCGCGGTGAGGCTGTCCAGGTAGTCGAGGAAACTGCGGAGCGGACGCATTACACAATTATATAGATTAACGGCGGCCGAAGGCAAAAGCGGTTTTGATAGCTTCCGCGGAAAATGGTACATTCCTTCTAATATGAGAAAACTTGCCCTTCTTCTACTCGCAGCCGCGGCCCTTTCTTCCTGTTCGGGGAAAGACGACAAGGTCATAGCCAGGGTCGGCCCCGAGAAGATTACGGAGAGCTACCTGCAGGAGAAGCTGGCCGACATCAGCCCGGCGGCGCAGGAATATCTCTCCTCCAAGCCCGGGCGCCGGGAGTTCCTTGACGTGCTGATACACGAGCGGCTGATGCTGCTGGCCGCGCGCGAGAGCGGAGTGACCTCGGAAAAGGCCTACAAAGAGAAGGTGTTAGAGAAAGAGGCCGAGATGAAGGACGCGCTCAAGCAGTACAAGGACCTGCTGCTCACCCGTATGTGGATAGAGAAGATGCGAGACGGGAAGCTGAAGGTGACCGATCAGGAAATCTCCGGCTATTACGCCGCGCATCCCGACGAAGTGCGCCTGGAGCATATCCTGCTGCCCAGCTACGAAGAGGCGGACAAGGTCTACCGGAAGCTGAAGGCCGGCGCGGATTTCGACAAGACGGCCAAGGCCTACTCCCTGGACAAGGACAACGTGCGCCTGCCGCCGGTCATGTACGGGGAGTTCGTGCCGGAACTGGAGGACATGGCCTTCAAAATGAAGGTCGGGGAGACGCAGGGCCCGGTCAAGACCGAGATGGGCTTCCATATACTCAAGAAACTCAGCGAGGACAGGGTGCCGCAGGCCGAGGCGGCGGAACGGATCCGCAGGATACTGGAAAAGAAGAAGTTCGACGACTATCTGGCTAAGTTCCAGAAAAAGAACAAGGTGGAGGTGCTGGATGAAGACTATAAGTAAAGTCGCCCTGGCGGCGGCGCTGCTGGCGGCGGCCGGCGCCGCGCGGGCCGAGGTGGTAGGGGCGCTGGCGGCCCGCGTTAACGACCAGCCGATAACGATGGACCAGTACGACCGGGCCAAGACCGATCTCGCCTCGCAGTACAAGACGGCCATGCCCGATTTTTTCAAGCAGCCGGACGCGGACGCGCAGCTCTCCAAAGCCGCGCTGGATAAACTGATAGACGAGTCGCTGCTGACGCAGAAGGCGGCGTCGATGAAGATCAAGGTCTACGAGCGCGAACTGGAGAACGGCATAGCCGAGGTCCGCAAGCGCTTTACGGTCTCCCCGGACGGGACGAAGCTCACCCCGGAAAAGGCCGAGGCGGCGTTCCAGGACGAGCTGAAGAAGGAGAACGTCACGATGGACGAGTTCAGGGACCGCATCCGCAGGCAACTGATGGTCCAGAAGCTCGTGCAGGACACCGTCAAGCTCAAGGCCAAGATGCCGGACGACAACGACGTCAAGGCTTATTTTGACGACATCAAGCTGGTGCTGGAAGGCAAGCCGGACGACGTGAAGGGCCTGACCACGGAACAGACCCAGGACCTTCTGGCCGTGGCGGGCAAGTTCCGCGAACTGACCTCGGAGCGCCTGCGTCTGCGCCACATACTCATTAAGGTGCCGGAGGACGCCACCCCCGAGCAGAAAGAAGCCGCCCGCCAGAAGGCCCTCGAGGTGAAGAAGCAACTGGACAACGGAATGGACTTCGACGACGCGGTGCAGAAGTACTCCGAAGACACGGAGAGCGTCCCCAACGGCGGCGACCTGGGCTACGTGGTCAAGGGTATGCTGCCCAAGCCGCTGGAGGACGTCGCTTTCAAGATGCACGTCGGGGAGGACTCCGACCCGGTCTATACCAAGTTCGGCTGGGATATCCTGCGCCTGGAGGAGAAGCGCGCGGCGCAAAAGCTGCGCTTCGACGCGGTCAAGAACGACCTTGAGCAGGTTCTGACCCAGAACGCCTACGCGGACGAGCTCACCTCCTACATAAAGGGCCTTCGCAAGGACGCGAAGATAGAGACCTTCGTCTCGGCGGGCGGCGGGACGAAAGCGGACAAGACAGAATAACGGAGGCCAGACCCCGGAGGCGGCGGGACCGGACGGCGGGACTAACCCCGAGGCCGGGTCACGGCGCCTCCGCCATTTTAAAGCCCATGAAACCGGCGATACTCATCACGGCTGGCGACCCGTTCGGCATAGGTCCGGAGGTGACGGTTAAGGCGCTGAGCTCCCCTGCCGTGCGCCGCGCCTGCCTTCCCGCCGTGGCCGGCGACGCGGCAGCCCTGCGCCGGGCCGGCTGGACCCCCGCCCTCTGCCCGCTGCTGCCTTCCGGCGCCGCGGTTCCGGCGCCGCGCCGGCCGGGGCCTACGGCGGCCGGAGGCAGGGCGTCGCTCGAGGCGGTGCTGACCGCGGCCGGGCTGGTGAAGGACGGGTTGTTCGCGGCGCTGGTGACCGCCCCGGTCTCGAAGGAAGCCTGGGCTATGGCCGGCGCCCCGGCCCCGGCCCACACCGACCTCTTCCGCCTGCTGGAGAAGCGGGAACCGCTGATGCTTTTTTCTCGCGGCAGGATCAACGCGGCCCTGGTCACCGAGCACGTGCCGCTAAAAGATCTCGGCCGACGGCTCACAAAGTCCCTGGTCTTGGAAAAGGCTCGCCTCTTTGATTCCGCTCTCGGGGCGCTGGGCATAGCCAGGCCGAAGCTCTGCCTATGCGCCCTGAACCCGCACGCCGGGGACGGCGGCGTAATAGGACGGGAAGAGATCGAGGTTCTGCGCCCGGCCCTTAAAGAACTGGCCGGCTCCGAAGTGCGGGCGGAAGGGCCGCTGCCCTCCGACACCGCCTGGGCCGCGCACCTGGCCGGGAAAAGCGACGGAATTCTGTGCCTCTACCACGACCAGGCGCTGGTCCCCCTTAAGACGGCTTCAGTTAATGTCCCCGCCGTCCACTGGACCTGGGGCCTGCCGTTCATACGCACCTCGCCGGCTCACGGCACCGCCTTCGACATAGCCGGCCGCGGGAAAGCGGACGCTTCCGGCATGGAGGCTGCGATACTTTTCGCGGCCCGGCTGGCCGCCGGCGGACGCTCGTGACCGAGTTGATAGGGTACCTGGCCTCCGCGCTGGTGGCCGTCTCGCTGCTGACCAGCAACGTACTGCGTCTGCGCGCGCTGAACCTGGCCGGCGCGCTGATATTCGTACTCTACGGAGCCCTGGCCAGGGCCTGGCCGGTCTTCGCGGTCAACCTGTTCGTGGCCGTAGTGGACCTCTGGCACATAATCAGGCTCAGGTCCCGCAGGGACGTCTTCAAACTGATGCCCGTCGGGGAGAGCGATCCGCTACTGGCCAACTTTCTTTCCTACCACTCCGGCGGCATCAGACAGTACTTCCCAGACTTCGACCCGGCCCGGCTTAAATCTCCGCGCTGCGTCTTCATCCTGCGCAATCTGCTGCCGGTAGGGCTTTTCATCTACACTAAAGAGAAGCCGGAGATACGCGTGCGGCTGGACTACGTGGCAGAGGACTACAGGGACCTCAAGAACGCCCGCTTTCTCTTCAACAGGCCCCAGAACGCGGAAACCTTCCGGGGTTTCACCCATTTCATCGCGGAGGCCGGCTCGCCGAAGCACGCCGACTATCTGCTCCGAGTCGGGTTCGAAGCCGACGCGGAGCGCGGTATTTTCAGAAAAAAGATATAGAGCCCGGGCTACGGAACCTGCGAAAGTTTCACGGAAGCCGAGCGGGGGATGACCGCGGCCGTATAGAAGTCGTGCTGCGGCACTTCGTTATCGGCGGCCATGGCCATTGGGTCCACCCTGTAGCTCACCACCACCGCCCCTCCGGTCCTGTCAAGCCGCGTTATCCGGAAGATACCGTTGGGCAGTTCCGAAATCGAGATCAGTATCAGCACGTACTCCCGCGAAAAATCCGGGGAGTAGATAGGGGACGGGACCGGCTTTATGGAGCCGTCGCCCTTCAGGTCGGAACGGCACTTGTGGGAATTGGCGAAGGCCCACCAGGTCTCGGAGCTTTTGAAGACCTTGAAGCTCACCGGGGCGCTCAGCATAGTGACGCCCTCGTTGGCGGCGCCCCTGCCCAGTTCCGGCATCGGCCCGGCCTTCAGGCCTTTTTTGCCCTCGTCCTCGGCCAGCAGACGCACGCTCTTGTCCAGATCGGAATCCTTTAGCCGCACAGGCGCCGGACCGCGTTTGCCGCCCCCGGCCATTTCGGAGAGCATCTCGGTGAGACTTTTCGGCTTCTCCGCCACGCCTTTGAACTCGCTGTTCTTGACGAGATTTATAGCCCCGGAGGAATAGACCTCCGCGGTGGAGACCCCCTGCCTGTATACCGGCAGCATCGAGGAGCCGGCCTTGGCTCCGCCGTATTCCGTCTTGGCCAGGGCCTGCATGGCCTTGGCCGAGGCGCTTTCCGGCCCTGCAGCGGATTCCTGTTGGCCCGGCAGCACGTAAGAAGAGCCTGCGCGGCTGCCTATGTAGTTGACCAGTATCAGCAGGCAGAAGACGGCAAATATGCCGCTGAAAATGTAGATAAAAAGGCGCAATATCCGGTTATCCATGGTTCGACAGCCATAGTATACAAAAAGGATTTAACTGTTAGTTATTATTTCTGTAACAGAGGTAGATTAGAATTTAAAGCGTATAATTATGGGAGATATCTATTTCCTTAACTGGATACCCCACAGGCCGCGCGGCCGCGGCTACGGGACGGCTATATGAAATATTGGGCATACGTCAATAACGAGATACTCGGGCCTTTCGAGAAGGAACAGCTGCGCGAGTTGCCGGCTTTTTCCACCTCCCTTCTTGTCTGCCCGCAGACTCCTGTAGGGGAAAAGACCGAGGATTGGAAGGAGGTTACGGCCTATCCGGAGCTTTCCGCGCCAACCCAGCAGGCAACGCCACAGCCGGCCCCTTCGCCGGCCCCTTCGCCGGCGCCACAGCCGGCGCCCTCGCACGAACCGGCCCCACAGAGTTTCCCTCAGCCCGCCATAGAGGCGACCCCTCTGGCGTTCAAACCACTGGGCGGCGCCAAGGCGGTAGAGCCGGTCCCACCTTCTTCCCACGCCGTGGGGATGGCGGACATAGCCATAAGCCATTTTGGGACTGAACCCCAGCCGGCGGCGGCCCCGGCGCGGGAGAACCCGGCGCAGGCCTCTTCCGGTTTTGATCCAATAAGCCTCTCGCAGATAGCCCGCCGCGGAGAGACCATCTCCTCGCAGGAACAGGCCCGCCCGGAAGAAAGCCTGCAGCTGGAACCCGGCATTAATGTACAGGAGCCACCCAGTGTGGCCGCGCCAATCCCGGGCGGGATATCCTTGGAGGGAGCGCCGCGGCAGCCCGCTGCGGAACCGGCGCCGGCGGCGGAGGCACCCGCGCTGCAACAGCCGCAGCAGGCCTCCACCGCAACGCCTCAGCCGGTCACAGACCTGACCGGCCTTGAGAACCTCATACGCAAACTGGACGCCCTCTCTGCCAAGTCGGCCACCCGGGAGGATCTGGAATCGGCTCTCAGCCCGCTGCGCCTGAAATTAGACCAGATGGGGGAGGTTGTATCCTCTATAAAGAACTCCCAGTTTCAGCATGACGTCATGAGCAAACTCGGCTACCTCGAGAACGGCATAGGAGAGGTAAAAGAGGACGTCAAGCGCGCCATGCTGCAGCCGGCCGCGCCTGCGCCGGCGCCCGCCACGCAGGAAGTCAAGATGGAAAGTTATTCCGAAACCGTTTTCGGCGCCCATCCGGCCCCGGAATCCAAGAAGGAAGCCCCAAAACAGGAAACCCCGGCTCCTAAACAAGATGCCGCCACGCCTGGGGGGGCCGAGGTCCAGGACCAGGGCACCAAAAAGAAGTCCAATATCGGGCTGGCAGTAAAAAAACTCTCGAAGCTGGTCCTGTCCGTAATGTTGCTCGCGGCCATACTGCTGGGGGCAGTAATAGAGCTCAGGAACATGGGAATCTTCGACGCCACCAGTTTCCTGCCCTTTTCTCTGCCTTTTGTAACCGCGCAAAAGCCCAGGACAGAGCCGGCGGCGACAGCGGAACAGCCGGCTACCAGTACGGCTTCCGCTCCGATCGTCCCGGCCGAGGGGCAGGCTCCAGGACAGCCGCAGCCGGCTCCCGGGACGCAGCCTCAGGCGCAGCAGCCGGTCGCGCAAGCGCCGCAGGCCCAGCCTATGCAGGCCCAGCCTACGCAGGCCCAGCCTACGCAGGCCCAGCCGGCGGCGGCTCCAGCCGCCGGGTCCCTCCAGCCGCAGGCAGCGGCCGAGGCGTCCCGGGAGGATATACCGGAGATGATCTACGTCACACGCACTTTTAAGCTCAACGGCCGCAGCCTGGAGAACGATATCTATACGGCCGCGGCCAGGAAAGGCGGAGACTATAACAAGGCCAGCTGGCAGGCCGTCCCCGGAGAGAACGGCAAGTTTCTTGTAAGCGCAACCATCCCCGCAAGGACCGGCGCGCTCACTTACGCTTTCCTGACGGACAAGGAAAAGAGGACAGTTGAGCCGGCCAACGAGGCCGCGAAGGCCGTATTCGCCAAAATGTCCCGCAGGAGCGCCCGCCGAGCCCCGAGAAGGGCGCCCAGGCGCAAAGAGCCGCACCGCGCCGTCCGCAAACAAGCCGCAAAACCCACGGCTAAGGCGTCCTCCGGTTCAAGCGGTTCGAACGACGATTACGAATACGTATACGTGGACCAGAACGGGAACGAAGTGCCGGCCGGCAAGTAAACCGGCCGGCCGCGGCAAGGCCCCCGGCGACGTGGGCCTTTTTATCTCCTGGCTGTAGTCAGACGGCGCCGGCGGGCGGCGGCGCGCTCGGCTATGGCCACCAACTCCCGCAGCACGCGCTCTGGCTTAAGGCCGGTCTTCTCCCACAGGCGCGGGTACAGGCTGTGCGACGTGAAGCCTGGCAGCGTGTTGATTTCGCAGAAATACGCCTTGCGGTCGTCCTTCGGGTCCACGAAGAAATCCACGCGGGCCAGGCCCGAACCGCCTAGAGCGAGGAACACCTTAACGGCTATCGCGCGCAGCTTCTCTGAAGTGGCCTTCGGCAGTTTTGCGGGCAGGTCCAGCCGCATGCCGTTGTCGTCGAGGTACTTGGCCTCGTAGTCGTAGAACTCATGCCCGCCCTGCGGCACCACCTCGCCGCAGACGCTGGCCTTGGCGCCGTCCTGCGAGCCCAGCACGCCGCAGACTATCTCCCGGGCGCGGTCCACGCCCTTCTCTATCATCACGGCCGTGTCGAAGCGGAACGCGTTCTCCACGGCGGGCTTGAGCTGTGAGGGCTTCTTAACCTTGGTAACGCCCACGGAGGAACCCTGCGCCACCGGCTTCACGAACAGCGGAAAACCGAGTTTCTCCGCCTTCTTCAGCAGCGGGCCCATGGCCGCGCGCTGGTGGGCGCGCACCACCACGTGCGGCAGCACCGGCACGCCGTCGAGCGCGGCCAGCTCCTTCGAGATAATCTTATCCATGCCCACGGCCGAGGCGGTAACGCCGCAGCCGGCGTAAGGTATGCCGAGCAGTTCCAGCAGGCCCTGCAGCACGCCGTCTTCGCCGGTGGAGCCGTGGATTATGGGAAACAGCGCGTCGGGGCGCACCGCGGCGCCGCCCTTCTTGAGAAAGCAGCCCTTGGCGAGCGAGGGCTCGAGCTCCGGGCCCTTCAGCGCGCGCCCCGCGGTAAGGTCCGCGAGCTTCACCAGCCGCCAGCCGCCTTCGCGCGGCGCGTAGAACGGCAGCGCCCGGAAGCCGGCCGCTTCCAGCTTGACGCAGACGGTCTTGGCCGACTCTATGGAAACCTCGTGCTCCGGCGACTTGCCGCCAAAAATTACAGCTATGGTCTTCTTCATAATTCTCCCGTAGTTGCTTTTAACGTCAGATCTTTCCCGAGATTATCCCCCCGCCCAGCACCCGGTCCCCGTCGTAGAACACGGCGGACTGGCCCGGCGCCACGGCGAACTGCGGCTCGGCCAGCCGCACCTCGGCGCGGCCGCCCGACAGCCGTTTCACCAGGCAGGGCGCAGGCTTGTGATGGTAGCGTATCTGCGCGGCGGAGCGGAACTCCCCCTCCGGCGCGGCGGCCAGCCAGTTGAGGCCTTCCACCGCGAAGGCCGAGGAGCGCGCGGCCTCCAGCGGCCCAAGCACCACTTCATTGGCCTCCGGGCGCACTTCCACTACGTACAGGCGGGCGCCGCCGTATACGCCGGTGCCGCGGCGCTGGCCGACGGTAAAATTAAAGAAGCCTTCGTGCCGGCCCAGCCGCTTGCCGGCCGCGTCCACTATCCAGCCCGGTCGGGGCCTCACGCCGGCGTGCTGGCGCAGGTAATTGTCGTAGTTTCCTTCGGTAACGAAGCAGATGTCGTTGGACTCCGGCGCCGAGGCGCTGGGCAGGCCGCGGCGCGCGGCGATGGCGCGGACTTCTTTCTTGGTCAGCCCCCCCAGCGGGAAAAGCAGACGCGGCAACTCCGAACGCTTGAGGCAGTAAAGGAAATAACTCTGGTCCTTCAGCGGGTCCACGCCGCGGTAAAGGCCGTACTCGCCGGCCTGCTCCTTTATGAGGGCGTAATGGCCGGTGGCCAGGTATTGCGCGCCCATTTCCCTCGCGAGCTTATAGAGGTAGTCGAATTTCAGGTGACGGTTGCACTCCACGCAGGGGTTCGGCGTGCGGCCGGCCAGGTAGCCGTCCACGAAATCCCCTATAACGGACCTGGAGAAGAGACCCTGCGCGCTCTTGAAATAGTGCCGTATGCCTAGCGCGGCGGCCGAGGCGCGGGCTTTGTCGGCGCTCTCGGCCCCGCCACAGCACTTGAGCGCGCCGCGGCGCTCGGCAAAAAAACGCAGCGTCACGCCGACGACCTCGCAGCCCCGCTCCAGGAGCAGGGCCGCGGCCGCGGACGAATCCACGCCGCCGGACATCGCGACGACCACCTTTTCTTTCACCCGACTATTTTATTATTTTCGAGGTGAAAAAGGGGACAGGCTACTTTTCCAGGAAAAGTAGCCTGTCCCCTTTTTCCCTTTTTCACATTACGATGCTGCTACTGGCCGAAGTTAAAGCCCTTGAATAGGTCCTGCTCCGCCTGGTTGCCTCCAGCGTTGGCGGGAGCCGCGGCCGGGGCCTGCTGCGGGGCCGTCGAGCCCGGAAGATTATCCATGGATCCCTTCCCGCTGCCTATCGGCTCCACTATCACCGCGCGGACTCCCTCGGCGAAGGCAAGAAATCCGGTGTCAAGGTTATAGTACAGTCTGAAAGGGGACTGCTTGATCTGCGGCTCGTAGGCCTTGCCAAGGTTCTTCTTTTCCTGCTCCCAGCCCGGGTTGTAGACCAACTTGCCGCGCACGTCCACGACGTTGTCTTTTACCGGCAGCGAAAAATGGATCTTGTACAGCCCCTGCGTGTCCGTTATGCCCGGGGCGAACGACAGGTTTATGGAAGAATTGGCGTTCTCCTGCAGCGCCATAGCGTCCCCGCCCATGTCCCCGAGGCCGCCGCCACCGCCGCCCGCGGCGGCGGGACCCAGGTTCGGCACCACCTTGACCGTAACTCCCTCTATCGGATTGCCCTTGTAGTCGGTCACCAGGCCCTGTATATTGCCGTCCAGGAACAAACCCATCCTAGTGGTGGAGAAGAACAAAAACTCGTTGCTGCCGGTCACCTTCTTGGTGAGCGACAGGTCCGTTACCCGCTGGTCAGTATAATCCACCACCTTCAGACTCTTCATTCCGCCAAAGCAACCGGCCAGCGGAAGGGCCAGCAGGAGCAGGGAGGCCGTTTTGATCGCGTTTCCGTATTTCATAAAAAACTCAGGGGCCCGCCGGGGCCGGGGCTTCTCCGGCGGGGACGGGAGATTCTGGCGACGGCGCCGACGGCGCCTGAGCGGCGGCCTGCGGCGCGCCGGCAGGCGGGGCCTGCGACTTGGGGGCCCCGGCGGCGCCGGGGGCCGCCGGGTAGGCCGTGTTCTTCACGAAGAAGACCACCCTGCGGTTCTTACGGCGGTCGGCCGGGGTATCGTTGGGCACTATGGGATGGTACTCGCCGTAACCCACAGCCGCGAGGCGCTGAGGGTCAAAGCCGTTGTTTATCATGTACTTGACCACGTTGGTGGCGCGGGCCGTGGAAAGCTCCCAGTTGGAGGCGAACTGTCTGGTGGTTATCGGGATATTGTCGGTGTGGCCTTCTACCACTATATCGTGCTTTTCCGCCAGCTTGCGGAGCACGGGCATCAGCTTTCCCATCTCGGACCTCATCTGGTCGGTGAGGTCCGCGCTGCCGCTGCCGAAGAACACCTGCTGGTTCTGCTCCTCCAGCGAGATGCGCAGGCCCTCCCTGTTCATGTCCACCTGGCCGGCCATCTGTTTCTTCTTTATCATCTGCTGTATTTCCTGCTGCGCGTTCTGCATGTCCTTGTTCAGCGCGGCGGACAGCGCGTAGAGGATGACGAAGAAGCAGACCAGCTCCGTCATCAGGTCGGCGTAGTTGACCATCCACGGCGGAGCCGGGTGGCCTATCGGAGCCACCCTCGAGTCGTCCTCGGGGATCATCCCCTTTACTCTTACGGGCATAAAACCTTAAGCGCCTTCCTTCTTGACCGCCTTACGCTTCTCCGGCTCCAGGTAGGCCTTCAGGTTGGCCTCCACCACGCTGGGCGTGGCGCCGCTCTGCAGCAGCAGCACGCCGCGGATAATGATCTCCTTGACGAACAGCTCCTCCTCGGAGCGGTGCTTCAGCTTGCCTGCCATCGGCAGAAACAGCCAGTAGCCAGAGCCCAGGCCGAAGAACGCGGCCGCCAGAGCGAGCGCCATGCGGCGCGGCACCTGGGCCACGTCGTCTATGGACGAGAGCATCAGGATCATGCCGAGCACGGTGCCGATGATGCCGAACGCCGGGGCGTAGGTGCCCAGCGCGTTGAAGATCTCGCGGCCGGCCTTGTGGCGCTCGCGGATGAAATCGATCTCGGTCTCGAGCATGTTGCGGATGAACTCGTGATCCGCGCCGTCGATGACCAGCTGCACGCCGCGTTTCAGGAAGTCGTTGTCTATGGCCTGAGCGTCGGCCTGAAGGGCCAGGAAGCCCTCCTTCTTGGCCTTCTGCGAGAGGGCCACGAAAGTGGAGACCAGTTTGGAGGTATCCTCGCCCTTGGAGGTCAGGACCTTCTTGAGCACCTTGCCCGTGCTGATCACGGAGGAAAGAGGGAAATTGACGAGTAGAGCGCAGAACGTGCCGCCCATGACTATCAGAAAGGCCTCCATGTTCATGAACGGCTTGAAGCCGGCCACGCCTTCCTGGATGTAGACGGCCCCGATCACGAAGCCGAGGAAAACTATTATGCCGCTGAACGTTGCTATGTCCATAAGACCGGGGACCCCTTACTTTTTCTCGAAGCCCTCCAGCGGGTTTATGACCTTCCGCTCGGAATAGACCTGTTTCTTGTACTCCACCACCTTGGCTATGACGGCGTCTACAGGGTCCTTCACGAGGAACCGGTTGCCCGTGGCCAGGTTTATCACGGTGTCGGGGGCGGACTCTATGCTCTCTATGAGTTCGGCGTTGACCACCACGAGCGTCCCGTTGAGCTTCTGAAGCTTTATCATCCTAATGATTATACTTAAAATAAAATGCGGCGGCGGAACGCCCGTCCCCCCGCCGTATCTCGCGCAGCAAGCAGGCTCACTCCGTCTTGCCCTTGCCTTTCAGCGCCCACTTCATCCTTTCGGCGAAGGAGACCTCCATTGTCTTGTAGCGCTCCAACTCGGCGCCGAGCTCGGCCAGGCGGGCCGCGTCGGCGGAAGCCTGGGATTCCGCGGCGGCCCTCGCCTCTTCGGCCCGCTCGACCTCGGTCTCCAGCTGGACCGCGGCCTCCTGGGCCTGCAGCTCCAGCTGCTGCAGTTTCTGCTTCAGGAAAAGCAGCTCGGACTCAAACTTGGAGCGGTTCTCGCTCTCCAGCCTGAGGGTCTCGGCCTGGGCTTTGTAATTCTCCGATTGCCTGGCGGCCTCGGCCTCGAACGAGCCCTGGCGCGCCTCCAGCGCGGCGTACCTCTCGCGCAGCGCGGCGTACTCCGCGGAAAGTTTCTGGCGCTCGGTCTCCGCCGCGTAGGCGGCCTTAACGGCCTCGGAGGCCCGGGCGGCGGCCTCGGACTCCCGGGCGGCGGAGGCGGCGGCCAGCTCGTCGCGGCGGCGCAGCTCCGCGGCGGAGCGGGCCAGGCGCTCCTCGTATTCCGTCTCCCGGGAGGCCCTGCCTTTGCCGGACGCGGCGGCTTCGGCCGAAAGCCTGCGGTTCTCCGCTTCGAGGCGGGCGGCGGCCTCGGAGGCGGCCTCAAGGGCGGCGCGGTTTTTCTGCAGCTCGGCGGAGTAGGCCGCTTCCAGCTGCTGCTTCAGCGCGGCCTTCTCCTGCTCGGAAGCCGCCTCGTACTTCATGCGCATCTTGGAGACGCTGGCGTCGAAATCCGCCTGCCTCTCGGCGGCAATCTTGGCCAGCTCTGCCTGGCGCTCCGAGGAGGTCCTGTTTATCTCCTCCTGATGGGTGGAAACGAGTTTGGAGACCTCCTCCTGGCGGGCGGCGGCCTGCCGGGCGAGCTCTTCCTGGTGCTGCGAGATCAGCTTGGAAACTTCGTCCTGATGCGCGGCGGCGGCCTTGTCGGCTTCCTCGCGGCCGCGCGAGGTGAGGCGGGCTATCTCGGCCTGGCTGGCGGCGACCGCGCTGGAAAGTTCCGCCTGGTGCGCAGCGGCCAGGCGGGCGAACTCCTCTTGGCGCGCGCGGACGGCCTCCGCCATCTCCTCGGCGTGCTTGCGTGCCAGCTCGGCGCCGTAGCCGTTCTTGATCCTGTCTATCTCCGCCTTGGCGGCGGCGGCCCGGGACTCAAGCTCCTGCTGGTGGACCGCGTTCAGGCCGGAGATTTCATGTCTGAGTTTCTGTATCTCCTCCACCTGCCCGGCCATAGTCTGGGCCAGCTGCATCTTCTCCAGCTTCAGCTGGGAGCGCTCCTTCTCCAGCACGGCGTTGATGGCCTGCACGCGGGAGACGAAGCCCTTCAGTTTCATCAGCTCGGAAAGCGCGCGGACCTTCTCGCCCGACACGTCGGCCAGAGCCTTTTCTTTCTCCTGCAACTGGGCGTCGTAGCCTTCGGCCTGCTTGCGCAGCGCCTCGTTCATCTCGGCGTTCTTGCGGTCTGAAATGGAGCCGATCTCAGACTGGAGGCGGCCTATCTCGCCCTGCAGCTTCTCCATCTCGGCGGCGTGCTTTTCGGCCGAGTGCCTGGCCTCCATGCGGGAGGTCTCCTCGCGGGCCTTCAGGGAGGCGTTCTCGGACTTTATCTCGGCGATCTCCCGTTCTTTCTCGGGGATTATCTTGATATAGGCCTCTATAGCGGCCTTCTCGCGGTCGGCGCGGGCCAGGTCGTCGCGCAGTTTGGAGGCTTCGCGGTCCGACATGCTCTTCTCGAGCGAGATCTTGCGGTACTCGTCCTCCACATCGCGCAGCTTCTCCGCCGCGGATTTGAGGGAGCGTATCGTCTCCTCGCGGGAGGTGATCTCCTTCTGCCACTGGGCCTTCTCGTCCAGCCAGCGGCGCTCCATCTCCTGCAGGCGGTAGATGAAATGGCTCTCGACGTCCTTGCCCTGGACCTCGCGTTCCGACATCTGCTTCTGCAGCGTCTGCATCCAGGTCTCGCGCTCCTGCGCGAGGCGTGTTTCGAGCTCCTTGATCTTGCCCTTGAGGGTGAGCCGCTCCTCCTCTATCTCGTGGTCGCGGCGGTCGCGGCGCATTTTGTCCTGGATGTCCTTGAGCGAGGACTCCACGCGCGAGGAGAGGGCCTCGTCCTGCTGGTTCTTCAGCGTGGCGAGCAGGGCCCTCTCTTTCTCGGCCGACAGGAGCTTCTCCATGTCGTTGATCTTCTTCTCGAGCTTGTCCTTCTCTTCCTGCAGGCGGCGCGCCTCCGCGTCGTCCTTTTGAGGCGGCTGGGCGGCCGCCTGCTGAAAGCCGCCATGCGGCAGACCCGGGAAAGCGGCCTGCGGCGGGCGGGGCAGCTGCGGCATGGACGGCAGGGAAGGCGCCCCGCCGGGAGGAAGCGGCGGAAGCCCAGGCTTCATGCCGCCCGGGGGAAACGGGGGCAGGCCGGGAGGCTTTGGCAACTTGTTGTCCTTGTCGTCCATAAATAACGCGCCCAATGCCGGTATCACTTGGAATATTCTAAAAAAATCCGGTTTCTTTTTGGTTACAAACTTGTTAACAAGTTAAACAACTCCCTTAAACAACCGTCGGACCGCTAGCGCCCGACGCTGGCTTTGAAGCTGGCGAGCCATTCGGCCGCGGCGGGATCGCCGGAGAGGACCGCGTACTTTTCGTAGGCCGCCACCGCGTCGTCTATCCTCTGCAGCCCGTAATAGGCCGCGCCCAGGTACTGCCAGGTCTGCGCGTCGCCCGGGTTCAGCGAGGCCGCGTACTCAAGATACTGCAGGCTCTCCTGCACCTGGCCCTGGCTGTACATGTTTATGCCGGCCGCGGCGTACTGGGAAGCCTGCTCCGCCTGCTCCGGGGCAGGGCCCGCGGCCGCCGGCGCGCCGTCCCCGGCCTTCCGGGCGCCCAGGCTCTCGAACTTCCTGCGGCGCTCGTCCTCCGAGGACATCTCCGCGCCGTCTATGATGTAAACCTCCTGGGAATTGCCCTCGCGCGGGCTGATCCGGCCCTCGGCCTCCAGCTTCTTGACGGCGTCCAGGATCTTGGTCTGGGCCTCGTCCTGCTGGGCCGGCGTGACCTCGCCGGAATATTCCATTATCTCCTTGATGGCGCTGACGGCGCCCTGGGACATATTCTTGAAGAACTTATCGACGATGGCCGGGTCCGCCTTGGCGAGGGCCCGGGCTATATCCTCGTTGCCGACGCTGCGGATTATGGTCTGCAGGTCCTTGTCGGAGTAGTTGGGCAGGTCCTCGAACATCAGGATGGCCTTCTTGATCTTCTCGTAGATATCCGGTTTCTGCGTCTTCAGATACTCCAGAATGTTGCGCTTGATGGCCGGGTCGGCGTCCTCGAGCATCTTTATCATGCGCTCTATACCGCCCATCACAAAGTCCACGCTCTCGCGGATGTCCTTGTCTATGGCCTCTATCTGCTCGCGCGTGGCCTGGCGCACGGTCAGCGCCTCCAGCGCTATCTTGGACTGCATCTCCACCGGCAGCATGGAAAGGGCCTGGCGGGAAAGGTCCGGGCGCATATAGCTGAGCACCACGGCTATCACCCACGGGTCCTCTTTGCGCAGCAGGAACAGGTAGATGAGGCGCTTGAGGTTCTCCTCGGTCAGGTAGGTGAATGGCTCGAATTTCTTCATAGACTCGTCCTCTTCTTCCTCGGCCTTGGACCCGTAGGTCATATCTATGGCCTGGTGGCCCTCGGTCTCCTCCTTCCCCTCCTCCTCGCCCTCGCCTCCGCCCTCCTCTCGTTTATCCTCTATGTTGACCTCGGCGCCCGGCTTGGCCATCAGCGCCTTGATGTATTTGCGGAAGAAGCCCCACAGCGGCCCGAACAGGAACAGCAGCAGCAGCAGGAAGAGCAGCGCGTAGAGCAGCGGCAGGTAGACCGAAGGGCGCTTCAGGTCATCCATCGGATTGGCCGCCTTGAACTTGGTCGGCTTGAAGGTCACGGTCGGATCGTCCTTGCCGTGGATCTTATAGGGCACCAGGAAGTCGTTTATGCGCTCCTTGGCCAGGTTGAGCGCGGCCTGCGGCAGCGTGTCGTCGTAGATGACGGTGACCAGCAGCCGGGTGATGTCGTTGTCCATCCCGTAGCGGATCTCCTGGGCCCCCTTGGACTGCTGAGCCTGCTGGCCCTGCGCGACCGCCGGACGCTTATTGTCCCCGCCCAGGACCGACTTGGGCTTGGGGATGCCTGGCAGAATAAAGTCGGTGGAGCCTCCGTTCTGGTCCCCCGCGCCCTTCTCTTTGTACTGCTGCATCGCGCCAAAGGCCTGCTTGCTCTGGTCGGCCCTCTTAGCCACAACTTCCAGCCCGACGTCCGCAAAGACGAAGGAGCGGTCCCGGCCCAGTATAGGGTCCAGAATGTCCCTCTTTATCTTGGTCTCTATCTCGCGCCGCATGGTGTCCTGCTTTTCCATCAGCGAGACGTCGACCGCGTTCGTGTCGGCAGAGGACGCGGTCCCCGACGTGTCCGCCTGGGCGGAGGAAAGGACCGGCAGGACCGGCAGCGCGAGCAAAAGCGCCAGGAGCAGCTTCCTCATACGCATTTATTTTATATATACCTTATTACCAAAACGTTTCAGAAACATTCCATTTTAAACACACTAACGGCGTTCCCGAGCGTGTTTCCCGTGGCAATCCACGCGACATCCCGCCCTTGGCGCTCCGCCTTGGGAGCGAGCGTCCGGAAATTGCCGAACCTTACTGCACCTGCTTCATGAAATTCTTGACCATCGCGTTGTTGGGGTCTATCTCCAGCACCTTCTGCCAGATTACCTTGGCCTTGTCCTTCTGGTCCATCAGGTAGAAAGCGCTGCCCATGATCTCGAGGGCGGTCTCGTTGTTGGGCTCGACCTCCAGGATGTCCTGGGCGCGCTTCATGGCCATGTCGTACTTGCCCTCGTAGATGGCCTGGCGGGCGTCGTAGGTGCGCTGGTCGATGTAGGTGAACATCTGGGGCCCTTCGGGCTTGCGGGTCAGTTCGGACACGCCTGCCTCCTTCTCCACCATGTTCAGCAGCGAGAGCAGCCTGTCGTCGTTAGGGCTCTTGTTGAAAGCCTGGCGCAGGATGTTGACGGAGGAGTGCAGGTCCCTGCCGTCCACGTAGGCAATGATTCCGCGGCGGATCAGGCTGGGAACTTCCTCGCTGCCAGTGGCGTTGGGCTCATAGTCCATGGCGCCCTGGAGCCGGGTCACCATGCGGCGGATTTCGGCGTTGCCGGGATCGGCGTCCATCGCGGCGCGCAGCCTGTCCATAGCGCGGGTAAAATAGCCGGCCTTGAAGTACTCCAGCGCCTGGCGGATTATCGCGCGGACCTCGCTGTCGTGCTTGGCCTTGTTGGACTGGCCGAGGCGCATGCTGACCGAGAAACGGGTGGTGGAACCCAGCGCGTGCATGCCCTGGGAAATGTCGAAGCTGAGGCTCTTGTACTTGATGCCTACTCCTAGGTCGGCCTCCTGAATGGCCGGGGATCCCATCACGCCGAAGCGCAGGGCCGCCCAGTACATCAGCCAGTATTCGCCGCCGAAGCGCCACTGCGTAGAGGCGCTCTGCGGCTTTATGAAGTCCAGGCCGAAGAGCAGGCTGCCTTTGAAGAGAGAGAGGGCCTGGCCGAACTTGAGCGTCAGCGGCAGCTTGTCCTCGGTATCGCCGGAGACCATCGAGAAGACGTTCTGCACGCCCAGGGCCATGCGGTAGGTGCTGGAGAACTTCTGCAGCATCGTCACGTCGAGAGCCTTGAAGGAGTCGGCGGAGGTGTCGAGCTGGCGGGTAATATCCTTGGCCATGAAGCCGAAGGAGAGCTGGTCCGACACCTCGCGGCCCCAGGAGAAGGCAAGCGCGCGCTCGCTGCTGTCGAAAGTGCCGAGGTGCTTTATGTCCACAATGTCGGCGCCGGAGGGATCGGCGGTTATAGAGACCTTCTCGAAGCCGACGGACTTAAGCTGGGTCATGCTGACGGCCCAGGTGCCTTTGTCGGTGGTGGGATAAGCGAAAGTGAAGAAGTTCAGCGTGGTCTGGTCGAACAGGGTGGCCTGCATCATGCTGAATTCCTTGCGGTGCAGCAGGGTAAGGGCGGCCGGGTTCCAGTAGGAGGCGGAGGCGTCATCGGCCACCGCGAAGAAGGCTCCGCCCATGCCGAGCCCGCGGGCGCCGGCGCCGTAATCCATGAACTCCCCGGGCTGGCCGCCGCTCTGGGCCAGGGCCGGAACCGAGAAAAGGGCAATAAAAAGCCCCACGGCAGAGCCGAAACGCAATATGCGCTTCATGGAGGCCCAAATAGCCAAGGGGGCAAAGGCATTACAAAGAATGCTTTTCATCGTTTTCGGCAGCCTGACCCCCGCTCACTTAGCGGGTCTTAGCTTTGCGCCGCCGGCTTTCGCCGGCTTTGCTATTATCGTAACAATACGCAATTACAAAACCGTTACGCTTTTACGGCATTAATATTATAGCAGATGGGGACCGTTTGTCAAGGGGATATGCCTTGACATGTCAAGCGGGTAAAACGCGCGGCCCGGGCCGAAGGCCGTCAGTGTATTATGCCGACCTTGCGCAGCACCACCTTGCTCCCCTTGGGACTGGACGCCTTGACCCTCACGATATATCCTCCCTTGGAGACTATGCCGCCAAGGCCGTTTGTCCCGTCCCAGATCACATGATTCGGCCCCAGCGTGCCTCCGGGGGTGCCGCTGTCAAAATGAAACTCCCTGACGACATAGCCCAGCAGATCATAGATGGTCATTGTGACCTCGGCATTGTCATTGAGAATGTAATTGATATCCGCCCTACCCTCCACTCCGCCCTTGCGCAGATCCACCGGATTGGGGTAGTTGGAAACGTAGACCGGCTTGCCGGAGCTGTCGTTATAGAGCGGGCTGAACAGGCTTGAACCTATCGAGGTGCCGGCCGGCGTGGAGACTGCCGACCAGTCCGAAGCCTGGCCGGCGAAGTTCCAAGCCCGCACCCGGTAAGTATAATACGTGTCAAGCGCCCTCGGCGTCTCGCCCGGGACGTTGGGGTCGCCGACAGTATAGATGTTGTCCACGGCACCGCCCATCTTGAAGCCGGGCACCGCGGCTATGGTCCTCCAGACGGGGTCGGTACCGCTCCGCTCCTGTATCTGGTAGGACATTATGTTGGACTCGGGATCAGCGGACTGGTCCCACTTCAGGGTATAGGTCTGGCCGGAAGAGACCCCGGCCGGCACCTGCGGCTCCGGCGCGCCAGGGGTGGTGGGCTTGGTGGTGTCCAGGCGGTAGATCAACACCGGGACGCCGTTGACGCTGGGCACGTAGGTGCCGTCGGCCATGCGCCCGCGCACCGACAGGACATAACCGCGGTCGGAAACCGTCTCCCCCCACGCCGTATGAGGGCCCTTGAAGGAGCCCTGCACGCCGCGCTGCTCTATACTGAACGTGGTGCCGTCCACTTTGGAGACCAGCATTATCTCGTTGCCGACGTATACTATGCCCTCGGCGGCGAAGCCGTCGGTGGACTGCACCGTGAAGGAGGAGGTGTTGATCTCTATCCGGCTGGTCAGCTTGGTTATATGGCCGGGCGAAAGGGCCACGTTGGAGACCTTGCCGGAAAGCACGTCCCCTAGGTTCTGCCAGGACCCGGTCTCCCCGGTCGGGTCCAGATAGTTGTCCCCGAGCGCCACCTCGTACTGCACCACGGGCCCGGAAGCCGGGTCCCACATGGCCGGCAACTGGGTGGTCTGCGCGGACCAGGCCGACGGCACGGCGCCGAGCTGGGAAACGGCCTCCAGGACGCGGGAGTTGTTGACGCTGTTCCCGACGAAGTAGAGAGGTTTGCCGCTGCCGTCGTCCACGATCTTGTCAGGGATATAATCCAGGTTCAGGTCGAAGTCCAGCAGCCCGTCTCCGTCTATGTCGAACGAGGGCAGGCCGGAGTTGTTTAGCGAGACATTGACGCACTTGCCGGTGCCGTAGAAATCAAAATTATCCGGGATCCCGTCGCCGTTGATATCGATCAGCGGCTCGGCGGCCTTGCAGCCCGAGGCGGTGTAGCCGGTGATCCAGCCCTTCCAGCCGGGCGGCACGCTGCCGTACTGCACGCTGGCGGTGTTCGCCAGCGGCAGGTTGTTGGAGCCCATCACGACGTTCCCGCTGGAGTCCGTCAGCGCGTAGGCCGGGTAGCCGTTAGGAGCGATCATGATGTTCTTGTAGACGGGCGTGAGCGGGATGACGGCCGGGGCTATCAGCACCTCGTCGGAGGGCATCGGATAGACGTCGCCGAAGTTCTGGCCGGCGGCCAGCGCCATCCCGCCTACGCCGCGGATGTCGGTGAAGTTAGCCAGGGACAGGCTGGCGAGGTGGCCGAGCACGTTGGCGCCGGAGAGGTCAGTTCCGGAACTTATATCGCAGGTCAGATGGAACATGACGGGCGTCGTGGAGATGATCGTGTACGGCAGGTTGCCGTCCTGGATGTTTATGGAGATGCCGTTCTTGAACGGCTCCGTGGAGGAATGGTCCACGTAGCCGAGGAGTTCGTCGGTAATCGGGTTGAACGCGCCGGTCCCGTCGTCCTTCCACAGCGCCACCCGAGACAGGTCCCCGTCGCCCAAGCCGGTCACGGAGCCGGCGATGGTGCCGCCCTGCGTGATGACGAGCTGGCCCACGTCCACGAAAGCGGTCCCGGTATTCATGGTGAACGTCAGCATCGGCACGTTCCGGGTCCCCCGCTCCGCCGATTTCGGGGCGAGGGTGTTGGCGGCGACCGCCAGCGTGACGGCCTGTATCGGCACCAGGCTGGAACCGTACGGGTAAACGTCCGTGTAAGTCCCCTTCGGCAGGGTCTTCGTGATGCCGAAGTAGATGTCGGGCGAAACGTCGTGAGGCGCGTTGACCGTCAGCCACGACTTGTCGCGTATCATCACGCCCACCTTGTTGGCTTTTATCGCCTGCTCGCCTATATCGTAGACGACGAAGAAGGTCTGGGCCAGCGGACTCAGCGTCTGCACCTGCGACAGGCTGACCGTTATCTGCGTGTTGAGCGGGTTGTTCTGGTCGAACAGGTCCACCTTGCGCACCAGATCGCCGACCGGGTGGTTGATCTGCGGCGTCAGCACGTCGCCCAGCTTCAGGCCGCGGGCAGTGATGTCCAGGTACGGGCGGCCTAGGGCGTCGATGCCCGTACTGTCGTAGGTCATCAACTCGGCGTTGCTCAGGTAAACGTTGCCCGAGGACGGGAAGCCGGCCGTGGACTGCACTACGAGGTGGAACGGAACCGTATCCGTGGACGCGAAGTAGGAGACCAGCGAGGTCCTGGCCTCCGAGATGTTCACGTCGTTCACGTCGAGGATGTCGTTCTGGTTCGAGTCCTGGTAGATGGACACGAATTTAACGTCGGTGTTCTTGCCGAAAGGTGCGTTCGGGTCATTGGAGGCGCCGGTGCGCTGCAGCTTGATGGCGCTCCAGCGCGCGTTGCCGGCGTCCGTAATCAGGTTAAAGCGCGTCATCGCCACCCCCGTCTGGGCCTGGCCGACCCCGCCCGCCTGGACAAGGTCCGCGGCCATGTCGTACACGCCGAGGTTGACGTTGGACGGTATCTCCTTGATGGTGACCGGGGCGGTGTTGATCGGCCACGTAGAGAGCGTGATGGTGTTGGGGATGCCTATCGTGAAGTTGGACGCTGAGTTGATGCTCAGCCCGACGGTAGAGCCGACCAGGGCGAACTGGGACAGGTCGTAGCTGACAAAGGCGCAGGCCGGGGTAGTGGTTATCACCATCGGCGTCTTAAGCACGATGTTGACGGTGCCCGAGGAGAAGGCCTCGTTGCCGTAGGACAGCAGATTGGGATAGTTGCCGGCCGTGTCCGAGGACGTGTCGGCGGAGTCCAGCAGGCAGTTGCCGTTGGAGTCCTTCCAGACCTTGACCAGGTCTATGTCCGAATCGTTCGCCGTGCCCACCCGGTTCACCTTTATGCCCTGCAGCAGCGCGGAGGTGTGGTCGACGCTCATCTTCATCGCCAGCAGCCCGACGTTCTTGTCGTTCTGCACCGCGGAGACCGGCGAGATGTCGTCCGGAGTAAGCGTCACGTTGTTCAGGGTCGGCATGACCACGGAGTTGGCGCTCTCAGCCGGGTCCAGGAACTGCGCGACGTGCCCGGAATTGGCCGGACCGAAGTAGAAGTTGGTTTCGTCCGGCACCTCGACGCCCAGCACGTCGTTCTGCGGCGTGAGCGCCGCGTTGGAGAAGTTGGAGGCCTTGTCTATGTCCATCGTGACGAAGACTACGGTAGGCGTGGAGCCTATCACCACGTAGTCCTGGTTGTTGAGGGCCGGATCCTTCACGTAGATCGTGGCCTTGCCGACCGGGTCGTTCGCGCCGAAACGGCCCTCGCCTATCAGCGTATCGGAGGTGTCCTGGCCGGTGACCGGGTCGCGGTCGAAGGTGCCGTTGCCGTTGTCCTTCCAGACCCTTATATCCGCCACGTCCGAGTCGTAACCGTTGAGGCCGGACGGCTGTACGCGGGAGAGCCTGAAGCCGGTCCAGCGCACGCCGTAGCCGGACGTCGTGAGCGTCATCTTCATGAACGGATAGTTGAGCCAGCCCTGCTGCACGGCCATGCCCAGCGCCGCCCCGGAGGAGTGGTTGACCACGGGCGTGTTGAACACGCCGCGCGTGACCATCGTGATCGCCCCCGCCGCGAGGCCGGAGTAATGGACGATCTCGTTGTCGGCCATCAGGTACCCGGCGGAGGAGAGGCCGGCGGTGGAGGTCACCAGCCAGGCCGCGTCCATCGGGCCGGGGCTGGTCACGTTCTGCGCCAGCCGTACGGTAGGGGTCGAGACCCCGCCGCCGTAAGCGAACACAGGCTCGGTCAGCACGGTCATCGTGCTGGGGGCGGAAATGATCTCGCGCACCTGCGAGACGTAGGTCAGGTTGGAGGTGGAGGAATAGACGTTCGGCAGCGAGATGGAGTTTTTCGCCGGATCGTCGAAGTAGGGGCTGTTCTGCGGGAACGACCCCCGCGCCATGTACGCGCCCAGCGTCCGGGGGTTGCCGAGCGAGTCGTTGGGCATGGCGGAGTCCCGGATGTCGTAAGTCAGGAAATAGCGCTGCGAGACGTTGGCCGCCTTGGCCATGTCCGGGGTAATAATGCGCTGGGCGGTGCTGATGTCGACCCTGGCCACCAGCGGGCCGTAGATGGTATTGCCGAAGGTGCCGGTGCCTATCAACTGGTCGTTCGGGCCGAGGAAGCCGTTATTGTCGGAGTCGTACCAGATCTTGACGGCCGACACGTCGGGGATGGCGGTGCCGTCCTGTATCGCGCTGCCGGTGGCGTAGACCAGCATCCAGCGCCACAGCGCGTCGGCGACGTCGGTCTGCATCGTGAACTGCAGAATGGGCTGGTTCACCGCCTTCTGCTGCAGGTTCTCGCCGGTTATCGTATCGGAGGCCTTGACAAGCACGTTGTCGGGGTACTCGTTGACCTTGCCGATGAGCGAAAGCGTCTTGCCCGGGGCCATAACGCCTATGTTCAGCGGGCTCATGGTCTTGGTGGACGGAGCCACCGAGAAGTAGTCGGTAGTCCGCACGGCCATGCCCAGATACGCCGTATCGGAAACGGTGGCCAGCGGGTCTATGTCGTAAGTCAGGAAATAGTCCTTCGGGGACACGTAGATGGTCTGGCCGTCCATGTTACCGCTGCTCCCGATCAGCGGCAGCACCGCCTGCCCGGAGACCACCGTGCCGCTGGACCACGCCATCTCCGGAGTGCCCTCGGCGCCGCGGGTCAGGCCGCCGAACGCGTTGTTGAGCACGTCCACGGTGCTGTAGTAGACGACCTCCTTGAGCGACGGGTCCGGCTGGCCGTCGTTGATGATCAGGCGGCCGGGCGCCATCGGGAAAGGGCTGTCCGACGGGAAGAAATTCTGTATATTGGTCACCCTGAGGACGGTGTCGGTGGACACGAGCGGGGTCCTGAGCGTGTCGTAGGGGAAGACGCGCTTGTTGACGCTCGGCAGCACCACCTCGGTGTCGTGGACCGTCCCGGTGGTCTCCAGCAGGCCGTCGCCGTTGGAGTCGTACCAGAGGCTGACGCGTTTGACGTCGGTCACCTTGTTCCAGAGGGCGGCGTTGCCGTTCTCGGACGCGGGCACCCAGCGGTCCAGTTTGAGACCGTTCCAGATAGCGGAACCGGTGGTACCCTTGATCTGCATCGTCAGCCTGGCCACGGGCTGGTTCACGTCGTTCTGCGTGACGAAAGATGGCTTGCTGAAGTTGTTGGGCGACGACTTATTCACGTCGGACAGGTAGACCACGTCGGCCGTGGCGTACAGCGGCACCGTGGAAGAGACTACCGGAGAGAACGCCCCGACCACGCCGTCCACCAGGCTGACGCCGGAGGTTTCCAGGCGCGCGCCGTGCGTGACGCCCGGCACCGCGTCCGGCTGGAACTCATAGACCACGAAATAGGTCTTGGTGTCTATCGACACCTCGCCGTCCACGCCCGGGTTGTATAGCGGCAGCACGAAGGTGCCCGGGTCGGCCGGGTTGAAGGTCGGCGGGTTGGACGGATCCGTGACCTCCTTGTCCACGGCCTGATCGAAGACCCCGTTGCCGTTGGAGTCCAGGAACAGGCGCATGCTCTTTATGTCCTGGCCTGAGCCCGTGCCTGTCTTGATAATCCTGAAGGATTTGATGGTGCCCACGAAATTATCCGTCCAGGCGTGAATGGCCAGGAAGCCGGCGCGCTCCGTGCCCTGTTCCACGTAATCGTACTGCCCCGGGGAAACGCCTGGCTGCCACCAGGCCGCTATGTCGTCGCCGCTGATGTTGACCGTGGCAGGCTGGTTCAGCACCGGCGAGGTGGCGGTCTGTATCGGGAAGTTGTTGTAGGCCACGCCGACGAACGTGGAGTCCAGCACCACGAACGACGGGTTGTCCATCACCAGGCCGAACGTGCGCGGCGTGGCGGCCACGGTCGACATGCGCACGGCGAAGAAGAAGTTGCGCGGCGCGTCGGAAACTATGGCCGCGGTGGACACCTTGGCCTTGAGATTATCGAAGCGCCAGCCCATCAGGGTGGAGTCCCAGGTGCCGGTGGACATCAGGATGTCGGTCGGCGCGCCGCCGAGCACCGACTCCCCGTCGAAGAGACCCAGCTGGCCGGCCGTCGAATTGTCTGCGTACATGCCTATGTCTATGATGTCCGAATGCGACAGCGTGCCGGAACTCTTGATCTGCACGGAATCCAGGTAGGCCGGCGGAGCGCCCACGGGCATCGTCTGCATAGTCAGGCGCAGCATCGGCACCGGGGCCGGAACGTCGGGAATCAGGCCGTCGCCCTGGTAGATGGCGGTTTTCGTGATGCCGATGGAGGTCTTGCTGACCGGCAGCGGGTCCTCCGGGGAAAAATCCCTGGGCGTTATTACGAGGCCCGACAGGACTACGTCCCCGTCCGACTGCTGCGGCAGGCCGCGGTCGCCGTCGTTGGTATAGCCGTAGATGCCGGGCATATTGTAGTCCGTGACGTTGACCTTCAGCGTCTCGACCATCGTGTCGTAAAGCTGCAGCGTGCGCTGCCCCTGGTCGGCTTTGACGAAGGTATAGTCCGTGGTATTGTTGATGGCGTCGCGCAGGTCGGCGGAGCCGCCCGAGTTGGTCGCCATGTTTACCTTGCCGACGTAGTAATCGCCGTTCACCGGGTCGCCGGTGGCGACGTTGCCGAAACGGTCCCTGACCTTCAGCGTTATGTAGCCCGGAGTTTGCACGCGCAGCGGGCTGGCCAGCGTGTAGGGATGGTGCAGCGTGAAGTAGGCGGCCGTACTCGGGGTTATGTATTCGTCCTGGGAGATCTGCGGGAAACTGACGTTGTCCCTGGAGATATAGGAGTTCGCGGTTATCGTGGCGGAGCCGACTATCTTGTCCCAGACGTAGATGTTGGCGAACGAGTAGCCCGCCGGGATGCTTATGTCGTAGGGGTTGGTATTCAGCAGCTTCCAGCTCGCGTTGGAGTCCACGACCTGGGCAGTGGGGTCTATGCCGCCGAAAGTGGTATTGCGAACGGCCGAGAAGCGCACCGTTACCGGCGTATCCGTGGTTGTGTTGTTGTCGTAATAGTCCTTGAGCGCCGCCGTCACCACCGTGGGCGTGGTTATCCCCGCCGCATAGCTGGCGTATTGCACCGTGGAGCCGGCAATCAGCCGCCTGGCCGGGGTATAGAAGGTTATGTGGTCAGGGGCCGCCGGCACCACCGTGTAGGACGAGACAGCCGGCAGCCAGCCCTTGGGCTGCACCGTAGTGACGGTGAGCTGGTGGGTCGGGAAGGACGTCAGCGTGTCTATCATGTAGAAGCTGGTGGTCGCCTGCCCGAGGGCCATTTTGGCGGTGCCCGGGTTCGGCACGAAATTGCCGGTGTTAGGCGCGGAGAACTGCACGTTCCCGCCGGAATCCGAGGCCATGGCGAACGCAATCCCCGCGCCGACCGCGTCCTCCTGGCCGCCGGCCACGGGCGTCGGGTTGCCGTAATGGTCCTCTATCGAGATCATGAAGTTCTGCGACGTCGCCCCGGCCGTCAGCACCTGGCCCGCCCCGGAACTGACGTTGACGCGGAAGGTCAGGTCCGGCTGGATGGTGACCGACTGAGTAGACGCGGCCCACCCCTGCTGGGCAGGCACCGAAACCTCGACTATCGGCCTTATCAGCGTGGAGGAGGACGGATACACCGAGGAGGCCGTGGTGTCCATATAATAGAACGTCGCGAAATAGGAGTTCAGCGGAATGTCCACGGTGGTCACCGTAGAGGCGAAGACCGGCGGGAAGGCCCCGGAAACGGAACTGGAGGCCGAGAAGGAGAACGAGTCGTTTATCAACGAGGGCTGGCGCGTATAGGTGGAGAGCAGCACCGTCACGTCCTGAGTGCTGACCGACGGGTTCTGGAACATATCCAGCAGGATAGCGCGGAAATACTCTACGTCGCCGAGAGGCCCGGTAATCTTGCCGGCCGTCATCGTGCGCGGGACGTTGCCGAAGGCCACCTGCGCGATCTGCGCCGGATCCATCTCCAGCTGATGTATGGCCGGCTGCATCGAGCCGGAACGGGCCTCTATCTGCCAGTAGCCGGGGCGCCCGCCCTCGCCGGTGTTCGTGGCCGGAGAAGTGCCGGAGTAGGACGAGGCCCTGTCGTGGTAGCGGAACGAGGCCTGCGTCTGTCCGGGCAGGACCGGGACCGCGTTGATAAATTGGTCGTTCAGCGTGTTGCGGAAGCCGTAATCGCCGATATTGCCGAATGTGGCGATGTTCCCGCGGCCCAGCCCTTGATGCACGGTAATCTGGGAACTGGGCAGGCCCAGGTAGACATCGGTCTCGCCCTGCATGGTCACGTTGTTAAAATCGTCGCGGCGCTCCACGGTGAAGAAAGCGCCTGTCCCCGCCATTTCCTGGATGCCGACCAGCGCCGCCGGCTGGCTGGAGACGAAGATCAGTTTGGTGGGCGTACCGCCCGTAGTGATCATCTCCCCGGTCACGTTCTGGCGGGCCGCGACGTAGGTGTCGTAAGTGGCCGGGACCAGCGTGGTGGTGCCGACCCAGACGCGCGCCCAGTCCCCGGACTTGCTGGAAACCTGGTAGGCGACCTGCGTGGAGATGCCCACCTGGCCGTTCATGTCCGTATAGGCCATGGTGGAAACGCCGATGTTGAGCCAGCTGCCGCCGTTCCAGTAGACGAGAGAGCCGGTGGAGCCGTAGACCTCGCTTATGTTCATCACCGCGGGCAGCCCGGCGGAAGAGATGTTGTTGTCGTAGGCGTCGGTCAGCTGCGCCGTGATCGGCTGCACTCCAGGCGAGAGCAGCGAACCCGCAGGGACCTGGGTGTTGTCGGTCGGGCTGACGTGATAGACGCTCGGAGGACCCGGAGAGACGTAAAGCGCCAGCGGCGGGTTCACGCTTATGGAGGGGACGAGAGAATCGTACGCGCCTATCGTGTCCGGGCCGGCCTTTCTGAGCGTGAACCAGCTGACCAGGTCTTTCACGCCGTAGTCGGAGGCCGCGTAGCCGGTGGAAGGGGCGGTCAGACTGGGGGCCTGCAGCGAATCCACCTGGGAGGTCACCACGAAGGTGGCCGTGCCGAGGTAGACGTTGGGCCCGGTGGAGCAGACGTTGCCGTAGACGTCGTGCACCGACAGTTCGGCGGAGAAAGGGGTTCCGGCCACCACGCCGGTGGAGGCCACCGTCATGGACATGCCGACCGCAGGACCGGGGTAGACCGTCATAGTGGAAAGGCCGGTCTGGTAGGAAGCCGGAGAGGCCGTGGTGGTCGCCGCCATCACGGTGTAGGTGCTTATGGAGGTATGCGGATCCACCGGGAAGACCGAGCTGCCGTTGGAGAGGGTCTGCGGACTGGGCGAAGTTGCCCCCGGGTCGTTGGGCATAGTGACGCGCACCTCCGGCATCACGGCCGGAGGATTGGTGTCCTGCGCGGAGCCGACGGCGTCGGTGGCCCGGTTGAAGAAGGCGTCGGTGAGATAGACGCCGGCGAAGAGCGAGCCCGTGCCTATGGTATGGGCCGAAGGCGGCCCGCTCAGGCCGGGCCAGGCCACCGAGGCCGAAGCGCAGGGCGGGCTTATATTGCACTTGCCCTCCACCAGGCTCTGCCCAGGCAGTACCACCAGCAGCCGCGCCGCGGTCGAGGCGTAGACCTTGAACGAGGACATGGCGGCCGTGTTGTCGTTGCGGCATATCCCGCCGGCGTTGCCGGAACAGACCTGGTTGTCCGCGGCGCTGACCGGGGAGACCTTTACATAGGAAGCCGCCGACCTGGTGACCAGCGTCAGCGGGACCTGCACCGTCCCGTAGTTCAGCGGCACGCTCGAAGAGTCGATGTCGTAAAGGTCCGAAGTGACCAGATAGACCGTGGGGCCGACGGAAAGCCCGTTATAGACGTTCATATAACTGTCCACCAGGTTAACGGTGGCCTTGAAGGTCACCCCAGCCGTCTGCGTGGAGGCCGTCAGCGACTTGCCACCGGCCGGGTAGTTGCCGGAGCCAGGCACCGCCAGCTCTCCCGGCAGCACCAGCTGCAGCCCGACCGGGGCGGCCGGGCGGACCGTGAAGGTGGAAGAGCCCGGGTCGTCGGCCAGGCCGGAGTTGCCGTAGTCGGTGGCCGTCAGGTACTGTGTCGCCGCGCGCCTTAGCGTCACGTAGATCAGGTCCGTGTAGCCGTAGGCGGTGTTGACGGCGGCCGTGCTGACCGGAGGCGCGAACGGGTCCGACGGCGTGTTGAGCTTGACGTCCGCCGGCCGGCCCGGCACAAGGTTGAAGTAACTGTCCACCACGCCGACGCGCAACTTAAAGTCGGTACTGCCTGCGGTCGTGTCCAACGGGGCGCCGGTGACGCCGACTCCGGACAGCGTCCCCTGCTGCCAGCTCTGCCCCGGCAGCAGCACCAGCAGGCGTTTGGGCACTCCCGGCGCCACCTGCACTGTGCTGGCGATGTCCTGGGCCAGCGTAGGCCCTCCGGGCAGGCCGGGGGCGACCACAGCCGCGGTCAGCACGGTGTAGCCGGCCCGTATCGGGGTTACCGTAAAGGTGGCCGAGCCGACCACGACCTGGGAGGACGGCGTTATTATGGCGTTGGGGTCGTCGGCGGTAAGTTGTATCTGCTGGCTGGTCCCTGGCGTCAGGTTCCAGAAGGAGTCGGTTATATCCACCGTGACCGTGAACGTGGAACCGGCCTGCTGCGCCGTCGGGGCTCCGGAACGGCCGGTGGCGGCGACGTTGCCAGGGGCCGGACTTTCTCCGGGCAGCAGAGCGCGGATCCTGGTCGGTGTGTAAGGCTGCAGCGTCAGCGTGCCGCTGGGAGTGGAGCCGAGAGGCGGGTAGGTGCCGCTCTGGTCGGTCACGGTGATGGTCCTGTAGCCGGCGGTGCGCAGGAGGATGTTGGAGAGCGTGGCGCTGCCGGCCGTCATGCTGAAGGTCCCCAGGTCCCCGTTGCTGGAGGGACCGCCGAAGGAGTCGTCGGCCACCGCGTGCATGGTCTTGTTCAGCGAGACGTCGGAGACCATGTTGTAGCGGGAATCGGCGGCGTAGACCTGCGCGCTGAAGCCGACGCCGGCGGTCTGCGTCGAGATGCTACCGGCGCTGCCGTAGGGCGGCAGCACCTTGCCCGGCACCAGGGCCTGCGTGGGCAGCAGCACTATCAGGCGGGAAGCCTGCCCCGGGTTGACCGTTACGCCGGAATCGGTGCTTGTCGAAAGTTTTGGATAGACGGTATCGTTGTCGACCGCGTCTATCACCAGGTTGCCGGTGGCGGCGCTGGGCAGGAAACCCTTAAAAATCGCCTGCCCGTTGGCCAGGGCCTGCGGCTGGAAGACGGCGGGCGCGCCGGCGGTATAGGTGGAGGCATAGACGTCGTTGGACAGCAGCTTCACCGAACGGCCGTCGTTGGCCAGGTTGCCGAAATCGTCCACGGCGCGCACCGTTATCTGATAGGTAGAGCCGGCAGTCAGCGGGCCGGCCACCCCGGTCTTTCCGCCAATGACGCCTTCTGCCGGGACCTCGTTCGGCACCATCAGCAGCAAGTGCGTAGCGGGTGCCGACTTTACTACTATGCCGCTGACGGTATCGGTGCTGAAGTTGGTGCCGGTAAGCCCGGTATCGGCCACCATCGCGGTCATACCGGGGGATTCATCGTGGGTGACCGGGATCACGCTGAACGTGGTGGAGCCGGCAATAAGGCTCTTGCGGTCGAAGCCGCCGGCGAAGGGCGGCAGACCACGGGCCGCGATATTGGGGTCGTTGGGGAAGGAGATCTGCACCTGCGGGGTATTGGAGGAAACCGCCATAAAAGGCGTGGCCCCCAGCACCACGTTATAATACTGGTCGGTCAGGTAAACCGACATCTGCACCGTAACGCCGGCGGTCAGCGGCAAAGGGGAGCCGAGCTTGCCGCCTGGAGAAGGGTTGGAGCCGTAAGGCGGCAGCCCCGGTTCCAGCGTCTGGCCGGGAACGACCAGATTGAGCTGGGCGGGTTCGGCCCACCAGACCTTTACGGTGTTGGGCGTCACGTAGAACGAGGTGCCGCCGCTCAGGTAACCGGCGCCGGCCAGCTGTGCCTCTACGGGCTGGGGCCCGGCCACGATCGGAGTGAACACGAAGCTGGTGGTGCCGGCGGAGAGCTGGGCCGGGGCCGGGGTGACCTCGTACTTGTCCCCTGGCATACTCACCGAAACCGGGAAAGAAGTGGAGACGTCGGTGTTATAGAACTGGTCCACCGCGTAGACGCGGACAGTGAACGTGGAGCCGGCCAGTTGATCCGTCACCGTTCCGTCCTTGCCGTAGGGCTGCACCGTGTATTTACCCTGGTTCCTGGTTTCGCCCGGCATCAGCGCCAGCAGGCCCGAGGCCTGGTTGGGGGTCACCGGCACCTTGCTCGAAACCGCGCCGTTGCAGAGGAGGCTCCAGCCCTGGCTGTCGGCGGAGACAAAGGTCCGGTTGATCGTGGCCGAGCCCACGAAGACCGCCTGGCCATCGGGACTAGCCAGCGAGTTGTTCGGGTCGGTATCGGCCACGCCCAACGAGACCGAGGAGGACGGGACCACGTTCCAGTACTTGTCCGTCACCTGCAGCAGGAACGGCACGCTGGCCCCGGCGGGCTTGGTCCTGGGCGTCCCGGTCTTGCCGGAGACGGTGCCCGGCGCGGGCATCTCCCCGGCTGGGTCGTAGTCCGCGATAATCTGCGTCTGCTGCGCGGCGGCCGGGTTGACCGTAAGAGTGGCGTTGCCGTTTATGCTGGGCGTATAAAGGTCAGAGGCCAGCAGGCTGCGCGAGCCCGCCTTGCGCAGGCGCATCTGGAAGGTCTTGAAGCCGTAATCGGAGGGCTGGAACTGGTACTCCGGCGGCAGGCCGTGCAGCTCGTCCACCGCTTCCGCGGCGTTGGAGCCCATGATTTCCGGGCCGAGACCGGAGTCCATCTGGAACGTGACGGTGCCGATATAGGCGGCCGCCACATTGCCGTCCGCGTCCGTGGCCTGCACGTTAAGGTTGACGATATCGCCCGCCATCATGGGGTTCTGGCCTGGGTCCACCCAGACCTTGAAGTTCTTGGCTGGAGCGGAGATGTAGAACTTGGGTCCCGACAGCGGAGTGCCGAGGACGCCGGCGTTGTCCGTGGCGCGTGACCAGACCACGTAGCGGTCGCCGCGCACCCAGCAGGTATGCGCCGCGCGCTGGGCGGCGCTGGCGCACTGCAGGCCGGTATAGACCCAGGTTGGCTGCGTATCAAACTGCGCCGGGACCCACACCACTCCCGCCGAGACGTCCGTCCAGGTGGAACCGTTCCAGAAGTAACCCGAGTCGTCCCAGCCGGAGCCGGGGCCAAACACCAGCGGTCCCACGGAACTCATGTAGGGGTCGGTGTCCCGGAAGACCGCCACTTCCACGAGGCCCCTGCCCCACGGGTTGGAGGCGTCATGGAAGACGCCGGAACCTGTCCCGTTTATGCCTGTAGTGTAACCGGGGTCGTAATAGTTGCCAATCAGGGACTCGTTGTCCTCGTAAACGTTGCCGTTGAGCGGCGCCAGCACCGTCGAGGTGGCCGGCGTGGTGTCGAACAGGAAGCGGGATTCCCCGACCGCGGTCTGCACGTTCCCGACCGAGTCGGTGGCCGAAGACTTCACTACGTAGTGCATGGTGTCGCTGAAACTCAGCAGCGCGCTGGTGTAGGTCCAGGAGGAAGGGTAGAGGTTCTGCACCGGCAGCCAGGTCTCGGCGGCGTTGTTGAACCCGGCGCCGTCGTAATATTTGGGCCCCCCCGCCGCGTTCTCGCTGAGGATGGAGACGCTGACCGAGGCGACGCCGGAGACGTCGTCCACCGCCGTGCCCCAGAGGGCGGTCAGGCCGCTGTAGGCCGTATCCGGTCCCGGCTGCACCGGGGCGGAGAGCGGCGGCACGTTATCAAACTGGAACGTCCGCGTCGTAAGGACCACCTGGTCGTTAGTGGTGGCGTCTATGGCCCTGGTGACGATGTTGAACACCTTGCCGTTGGCGTGGTCGTTGGTCCCCTCCTTCCAGGCGAAGTTGTTGGTGCCCGGGTCGTCAAAGTCGTAGTTGGGGTCCGAATACGTCCACGGATTGTCTATGCCCCTTGAGCCTGGACCGTCGGGGATCGAGAACCAGCCGGGATCGGAGGCGGTCCAGTGCGGGACCACCGGGCTCCAATAATAGGTGGTGCCGCCGGAAAGGTACCACATGCGGATGTCCACCTCGTTAATCGTGGAGGTCAGGTCGTACGAAGTGCCCGAGATCGCGGTCATCGAGGAATATGTCGTGCCGTCCACCGGCGGGTAGAGGATCAGCGAGGAGGGCGGCACATTGTCGAAGCTGAACGTGGACGAGGTGACGGAGTAGTTGCCGGCCGCGTCCTGCGCCTTGAGGTCCACGCGCAGCCCGGTGTCGCGGTTGGGCCACGCCACTCCGGAAGAGTCATAGTTCCAGGCGAACGGGGCGCCGGTCGCCGAAGAGCCCACGGCGACGTTCCAGATTTCGGGGAACGTCGGGCAGGTGCTGCCGACCCAGCCGGGCAGCGGCACGCCGCCGCAGGTCCCGGTGCCGGTCATCCAGTATTTGCCCAGCGGGATATCGTAGATGCGCACCTGCGGGAAAGTCACGTTGTTGGCGTCCGCGGCCGTGCCGGAAAGCTGGGGCAGCGCGTTGTACCTGGCGCCGTTGAGCGGCAGCTGCACGAAGGCGGTCGGGCTAGAAACGTCGAACATGAAGGAGGTGCCGGCCAGGATGACGCTCTGGGTGTTGGCCGCCACGTCGTAGGAGCGGGAGGTCACGGTATAAACGTTGCCGTCGGTCAGGCCGACGTTGTTGTCGGAGGGAGGCAGCTGGGAGGACTTGGTCCAGGAGACTCCTGGGACTCCGGAGAGCCAGGTCTCGGAGCCCCACGTCGCGCCGGTCCAGAACTTGCCGTCCGAATTGCGCTGTACCCTGATCTGCGTGCCGGCCACGCCCGAGGGGTTGGAATTGGGGTCCAAGGCCGTGCCGGTGACCGAAGCCAGCTTGTTGATGAAGCTGCCGTTGGCGGGCGTGAGCGGCTGGGAGACGGGAGGAGTCACGTCGTACCTGATGACGGTGGCCGAAGGCGGGGTCATGACGTTGCCCGCCACGTCGCCGGCTATGACCTGGATATTGTAGTTCTTGTTGTCGGTCAGCGGCGGCGCGGGGGCCGTCCAGGTGTAGGCGGACCCGGTCTGCGCTCCGGGGAAACCGGGGATGGGTAGCCATGTCTGCGCCACGGAGTCAAAGGTGGAGGTGGCGACGTCGTAGTACAGGTGCGTGTCGTCTTCCTGTACGGAGACCGATGCGTATTTCAGCGTGAACTGCTCGAAGGCGGTGCCGGAAATCGAGGCCAGCGAGTTGAGGTTGGCGCGAGCGTCAGGCAGCGAGATCGGGGAGACTATCGCGGCCGCAGGCGGCGTAATGTCGTATATGAACGTCACGGATGAAATATTCGTTTCCACGTTCGGCGGGACAACGTTGTCAGAGGCCCTGACCTTCATCAGGTAGGTGTAGCCGTCGCTCAGCGCCGGGGCCGTGAAGCTCCAGTTGAGCCCGTCGTAGGTGGCGGCCAGCGAAACCCCGCTGAGCGGCTGGAAGGTCTCCGAGGGCAGCGAGAAGTCCCCGGGGGAGGCGCCGTTCCAGTTCCCGGCCACGGGGGAGAGCGACGCGAGGCTGACGCTGATCTGACCCGGCGTGGAGATCCCGGCCAGGTTGTCCAGCGCCGTCCCGGTTATCGCGGAAAGCGAGCGTATTTTCGAGCCGTCCTTCGGAAGGGTGATGCGGGAAACCGGCGGGGTGACGTCGTAGATAACGCCGGAATTGGACGCGGCGTTGGCGGTGAGGACGGCCGGGTTCGGAACCGGCACCGCGTTATCCTGGGCCCTGGCCCGGAACCTGTAGACCCTGTCCCCCACCATGGCGGAGGAAAGGCCGGCGGGGACGTAGGTCCAGGTCCCGGAGGAGGGGCCCTGCGCCGCCCAATTAGTGGCCGGCCACCAGGAGTTGGTGTCGTCCAGAGTGTACGAGGAGAACGAGAGCGCGTTGTCGTAATAGTAGGTACTGCCGCCGTATAGATAAGACACCTGGACCTGCACGTTGGAGGCCCCGGCTATACCGGAATTAGTGCTCCAGTTCGGGTCGTTAGCGGTGCCGGTGACCGAGGCCACGGAGGAGATCTTGCTGCCGGCCACGGGGTTCAGGACCGCCACTACGGGCGCCGAACTGTCCACCGTGAACGTGACGGAGGAACCGTTGGCGGTGAAATTGGGCTGGTCGTTGCCGGCCTTGTCCACGGCCTCGGCCCAGAGCGTGTAGGAACCGGCGTCGGCCCAGACCGGCATGGCGGCGGAGGTCCAGGAGGATTGGAAGACCTGGGCGGCAAAATACGTGGACGGGGAGGAAAACCAGCCGGAACCGTTCCAATACTGCGCCAGATTGTTATAGCGGAGATGCAGGCGGACCTCGCTGATCTGGGTGCCTGGCGGCTGGCCGAAGTTGGCTAAAACCATCGTCTCCTGGACCGCGCCGCTCGCCACGTTCACGGCGGAGCGCGCCTGGCCGGGGGAGACGGAGGTGAGCGTGGCGGTGGGGGCGCTGACGTCGTAATTGAAGACAATCGGGGCCGAAAGCGGGGACTGCGTGCCCTTGAACGTGCCGTTGTCGTAGGTATTGTCCAGCGAGTAGGACTGCGCCGCGTAGCCGGCGCCGTCCGTGAACGCGGCCGTCGGGTAGGAGACCGTGAAATCCCAGGAGGAGGCCGCCACGTAATAAGCCGCCTTGTTGTCGGTCTGGGTCCCGGTGTAAGCGGAGGCGGAATTGTCCCAGTAGTCCCCGGAATAGGGGCCGGTGGTCTCCTGTATCCTGACCCAGACGCCGCTCACTCCGGAAGCAGGCGGCGAGGCGCCGGGCGGGTCCTGCGCGGTACCGCCCAGCTTGGGCAGCGAGTTGTAGTAGAGCTGTGTCTGGGAAGGCAGCAGCATCAGGGAGACGGGCGGCGTCGTGTCGAAATAGACCTGGTTGGTGACCGGCGCGGCCTCAAAAACCCCGGAACCGTTGAGGCCGACCGCGGTAAAGGTGTAGGAGGAGTCTGTTACCAGCGGAGGCAGCGAGGAGGCGAGCGTCCACGCGCCGGCCGCCGGGATCACCTGGACGCTGGAGAAAGCGACCTGCCACGCCGAGGAGCCGAAATTCCAATAGTCGTTGTCCCGCAGCCTCCTGGCGTTGAGCCAGACCGACTGAGTATTCACGTTGGCCGTGCCGCTGACCTGAGAGAGGTTTTGGTAATAGACACCGTTGGCCGGCACCAGCACGCGGGTGACGGCCGGCGGCGGCGTGAACTTGAAACGGCGAGACCCCCACGTAACCTGTCCGTTCCCCACGTTGTCCACGGCGCTGGATTTTACCACGTAATAGCAGTACGCGTTGAACACGATTTTTGACGCGTCGTCGTAGCGCCAGGAACCGCCCACGGGATTGTAGGAGTTGACCGGCAGCCAGGCCTGGCCGCCCTGCCAGGAGGAGCCGCTCCAGTAATAGGAGTTGTCGCCGGTATTGGTGCAGTCGGCGTCCTGGGTGTTGTCCTGCTGCACGCTCAGCGCCACGGTGGAGACGCCGGAGTTATAGTCCGCGGCCGTGCCGGTTATGCTGCTGACGGCGAGGTAGTAGCCGTTCTCCGTCGGAGGGGATGTAATCTGGGAATCGGGCGGCAGCAGGTCCAGCGTGAACGTGGAAACATTGTCCGCGAAGCCGGAGTAGTTGCCGGCCTTGTCGGCGACCTTGATCCGGAGCTGGAAAGTTGCGCTCGAGCGGCCCACCGCCCAGGAATCGTTGCCGGACGGGTTATTATTGGGGATGGACGTGACGGTCCAGTTGGCGGCCGGGGCCGTCACGCTGGAGACGTAGGTCGCCTGCCACTGCAGCGTGTTGAAGTTCCAATAGCGGTTCGGGACGACGTCGGTGTCGGTCAACTCGTACTCGATAGAGGCCGGCCCGGAAGGGATACCTCCCCCGGCCACAGGATCGGCTGCGGTGCCGGAAAGCAGGGATATAGTGCGCAGATAAGACTGGTTGGCGGGCTGGAGTATCGCGGCCGTGGGCGTACTGTAGTCCAGCAGGAACGAGGCCGTTGAATAGTTCACCTCGGTATTGGGACCGCCGTTGACCGGCTGCGTATTGTCCACGGCGTAGGACTGGACCTCGAAGCGGAAGCCGTCCCCCTTGTCCAGGCCTGAATAGCAGTCGCCGCCATTGGAGCCGGAGAAAGCGGTGGCCGGCAGTGACTTGACCCAAGCGGACAAGGTCCCCGCGTTCTGGGGCATCCACTCCGAGCCGCCGGCCGCCGTCACCCAGTTGCCGAAAGTCTGGTCGTAGTAGCAGGGAGTGCCGCCGGAATCGTAGCGGCGTATGCGCACGTAAACGCCGTTTAGGCCGGAGGGCGAACCCGGGTCGTAATCGGAGGCGGTGCCGGCCAGGGCCGAGACCGGGGTATTGCGGAAAACGAGCGGCCCGTTCCCCGTCGCCGGGTACGTCGTCAGCGAGACCGGCACGAAATGGTCTATTTTAAAGACCACCCCGCCGGACAACGGCTGGGTCTGCGGCAGATTGGTGTTGCCGGCGGCGTCCGTCCCGCGGATATATTCGGTGAAATCCAGCGAGCCGGAAAGCGTATTGAAATAACTGGAGAGCGCCGCGTCCACGTAGGTCCAGGAGGACTGGTAGACGGATGTGGCGTCGAGCCAATCGGAGGCGCCGAAAGCCCCCCAGCCGGAACCCGTCCAGTACTGGCTGTCGGAGTTGCGCTTGAACAACAGCTGTATGCCGCCCGGCGGGACATAACTGTAATCCTCGCGCAGCGTGCCGGAACTCAACGGCAGCGAGGCATAGGCGAAGTTGCCCGGCATCGTGATCGTGGTGGTGGGGGCGGAGGCGTCGTAGGTGAAGGTCTTCTCCTGGTAGCCCTCCAGGTTGCCGGAACGGTCCAGCGCGCGGGAACGCACCGTGTAGCTGTGCCCCTGCACCAGCGCCGGCGGCCAGCTGTCGCCAGCCGGCGGATAGGACCAGTCGGCGGCCTGGACGACGTTCACCCCCAGCACCGCGTCCGTAATCTGCGCCGTGGGGGTGAACTGGGCGTTGCGCCAGTAGTCGCCGGAGGCGAAGCCGGTGCCGTTGAACGTGACGCCGGTCTGCGAGTTGTCCACGATCTGCACCTGCACGCCCTGCGGGGTCAGGCCGCTCATCGCCTCGGTGGAGGGGCTGTTCACCCAGTCCACGGCCGTGCCTGAGAAGGACGCCACCTGCGAGGCGTTCTGGTATACCGAGGACGGGGACAGAATGGTGCTAGACGGCGTGTTGACGTCGTAGATGAACTCGCGCACGTAAGTGCCAGGCGGGACCTGGTTGCCGGCGTTGTCCACGGCGTAAAGCTCCACCCTGAAGCGCTTGTTCGCCGGCCAGGCCGGCGGCGCATAGGACCACGGGCTCAGCCCGCCGACGGCCAGCCAGGTGGAGTTCACCACGGACCACGCGGAACCGTCCCACTTGGGCTTTACCGCTCCGCTCTCCGACAGGTCCGTAATCTCCATCGTTATCGGTGGGGCCACACCGGCGGGGGCGTCCAGCGAATTACCGGCCAGCTGGCCGGTGGGTCGCACCGCGCCGTAGAAAGCGTCGGCGCCCGCCATCGGAGTGGAGATGCTGATGCTGGGATAGTTGAAATCGGAGGTGACGTTGACGGAATTATACACCTCCTGGTTGCCGGCCTTGTCCAGTCCGGCCACGGAGATTGTATACACGTGGTTGTTGGTGGAGATGTCCGGCGGGTCGTAGGTGGCCGGCGGGTAGCTCCAGGTTATGGTGGAGGCCGAAGCCGAATAATTTACGGGCAGATCAACCGAGGCCGTGCTCCAGCCGCCGGCCGTGGTCCCGCTCCAATAGTAGGTCTGCGCGCCTATCACGTGCGAGATGCGCAGTTTCAGGCCGGACGGGGCGGAGGCGAGGCCGGAAAGGCCGCCGTAACTGGTGCCGGAGATAGCCGGCAGCGAGTTCTGGATGAAGCTGTTGTCCCGGGGAACGGTTATCCGGGAGACCGGCGGCGTGCCGTCCACCACGAACTGGTGTACCGTCCACGGGTTCTGCTCGTTGCCGCCGTTGGGGCCCAGCGGCTCCGCCTTGTCGAAGGCGCGCACGTAAAGCGTGTACAGTTTGTCGGAGATCCAGTTGGCCCCGTCGAAAGGATAATGCCAGGTGTCGGTGCCGATGGCGTCCTGCCAGGCCCCGGCGAACGTTACCGTGTAAGAGCTGAAGGAGGACCCCGTCCAGTAATAGGTGGTCCCGCCGTCGAGATAACTCAGGTTGACCTGCGGGGTGCTCAGCTGGATGCCGACGAACGGCAGCGGGGAGTCGGTAGCCGTGCCGCTCAGGGCGTTCACGCCGGTCAGCGCGCCGGGCATATAGGTGCCCTGGTCGGCGGGCTGCGTTATGGCCGAGGTGGGCGGCGTGGTGTCCCAGATAAAGACCCTGGACGAGACCACGTCGGTGAACCCCGCCTGCTGGTTGCCGGCGTGGTCGGTGGCCATGGCCTGGATCACGTAATATTTCCCCGAGGTTAGCGCGGAGACCAGGTTCGGAGGGGAATAACTCCAGGTATCGGTGCCGGAAACCACATTAAAACTGGATCCGGTAACCGTAAACCCGCCGGCGCCGTCGGCCCACCATTTGACCCCCTGCTCGTCATATATCTGGAGCTGCACGTTGTTGAGGTCCGATTTCATGTACGGGGAGTAGGTGCCCAGAGGGTCGTAAGCCGTTCCGGTAACGGCCGTAAGACTGCGCAGCACCTGCCTGTTGCCCGGGAAGGAGAAATAGGCCGACGGGGGATTGGTGTCGAACAGCACCTCGTACGAGGGCATCGCGCTCTCGTTGCTCTCCACGTTCCCCGCCTTGTCCTTGGGCAGCAGCAGCACCTGATAGCGCTGCCCGTCCTGCAGTCCCGCGTTGACCGCCGTGGCCGTGGACCAGCTGACCACGGTTTGCGGGGAATAGCTGGTCTCCAGGTTCGTCACGGTCGCCGTGAAACTGGAGCCGGTCCAGTAATAGCCGTTCTCCACGTTCTTTATCCTGACGTAAACGTCGCCGCCGAAGTCCTTCTGCAGCGAAGGCTGAGTTATGTTGTTGGGGTCGGTGGCGGTGCCGGAAAGAACGCCCATGCTGTTGATGTACGGCGTATTCGGGTACAGGATGGCGCCTACCGGCTTGGTGTTGTCTATTACGACCCGCCGCGTGGCGTCGGTGCCGGCCTGGCCGGTGGAGTTATACGGGGTAACGACGAAGGTGTAGGAGGCGTTGTCCACCGCGAACGCCACCGAGCTTATGTGCTGCTGCCAGCTCTGGTCGCTGCTGCTGTACCAGGTCCAGGTATCCTGGCTAACCCAGGAAAGGGAGGGCTCGTACCACCAGCTGGTGCTCCCTATCAGCCTCTCCAGCCTAATCTGCACGCTGTCCACCGCCCTCAGGTTGGAGCCGGTGCCGCTTACGCTGGGGATGTCGGTAGCCATGTAGTTCTTGTCGTCGGGGCCCAAAGGGGTGGCGATAGTCACCATGGCCTGCGGGGTCACGAGCGTGAAGCTGACATCCGGGTTCTCCACGGTCCCGGAGGACTTCTGGTTGCCGGCCTTGTCTATGGCCAGAGCAATCACGTTGTACTGGGCGGAGTTGCTCCAGCCTATGGCCGAGGTGTTCCAGGTCCAGGTGCTGAACTGGGTCGGGTCCGGGCTGACCGTCAGCGTGCCTGTAGTGAACCAGATTCTGTTGTTGGGGTACAGCCCGCCGGGGCAGGCTACGAACGCATTCAGGCCGTTGTCGTAGCAGCTGATGACCGGGTCGACCTCCTTCAGCGAGAGCATCACCATGTTGGTGGTCCTCAGCTGGCCTGGCGGTGTATCCCAGGCCGTGCCGACAATCTGCGAGGCGGACGCGGTGGTCCCGCTGGGCGCGTAGGCCATGGAGAGCGGCGGGGTCACGTCGCCGGTGAAATAGTTGGTCGTATACTGCGTTTCAAGATTGCCCGCGATATCCTGGGACCGGCTCATGGCGTAATAGGTCGTACCGTCGGCTATAGCCCCGGCGGGCAGCGAGTAGCTCCAGGTGCCCGAGGAGGTCCCGGAGAAGGAAACCGGGCTCCACTGCCTTGAGGAGAGAGTGAAACCGGAGCCGTCCCACCAGAGCCCGTCGGTCAGGCGCTGCAGGGCCACCTGCACCCCGGTGTAGGAACTGATGCCGGATTCGAAATCCCGCGGCGCGGTCCAGCCGTGCAAGTCCTCGACCGAATCGTCGGCCGTTCCGGTGATGGCCGAAACCGCGCCGATGAAGCTGTTGTTGGCCGGAAAGGTTATCTTGGAGGCCGGCGTGGTCTCGTCCACGATAAAGGTGAACGTGGAGAAATACTGTTTGGCGGAGTTGTTCTGGGCGTTGTCCACGGCCAGGGTGTAAACGTCGTAGCTGTAGCCGTCGTCCTGCGAGGACGGCGCGATGGGCTCGGCCCAGGGACTGCCGAAGCCGGCCAGGAAGTTGTCGCTGGCGGTGGCGTCGGTCCAGTTGCCGTTTATAAAGTGCCAGTAGGCCCCGTCCGAGCGGTGCAGGCGCAGGTAGACGTAGGCCACGCCGCTTGGCTCTATGCCGGCGTCAAAGGCCGTGCCGGCTATCATGCCGGTGGCCACGTTCAGCGCGTACCTGTCGGGCGCGGTGACGCCGGTCTGCGGCAGCGTGGTGTCGTAGTCGAAATAGTAGGCGGCCGAGCCGTCGGCGTTCTGGTTGTTGAGTATCTGCGTGTTGGTCGGCGTGGCCTGCCAATTGCCGGCCAGGTCGTAGGCGCGCGCCCAGACCGAGAGTTTATAGTTGTTTACGGGGTTTAGCGGGGGCAGGGCCAGCGACCAGGCGCCGTTGGTCAGGGTGGCCGTGCTCCAGTGCGCGTAACTGGTGTTATCCCAGTCGCTGTTGGTGCCCGTAGTTCCCCCGTTCCACTCTGCGTTCCAGGAACCGCGGGCCTTGACCAAGACCTGCACTCCGGCTATTACGCCGGTATCGGTGGCCACGCCGTAGAGGTACGGCACGTTGTTCTGGGCGGAGAGGTTTACCGGCGAGGTGGCGACGGCCACCGGGACGTCGTTATCGAAACGGACTATCCGGCCGACGCCCGCGGGGATGTCCCCGGCCGCCGGCTGCCCGTTGGCGGGGCCGTATTCCGGGTTCAGCGCCAGATCGTAGGACCAGGGGACGACGTAGTAATCGTTGGTCCTGGCGCTGACGATGGCCGTCTGCAGGGCGGAGGGCATACTGTAAGTCCAGGTATAGGTGGTATAGCCCTGGGAGTAGGCCGAAGTATCGACGGAGGCCTCCAGCCAGGAGGGGCCGCCGCCGTTGAAGGCGCTGCCGGTCCACCAGGAGCCGCCGACCCTCTTTATGGCGACAAGGACCGTATAGGTGCCCATCCCCGCGTCGTACACCCTGTTGTTGTTGTAGTTGTCCCAGGCGTAGCCGGTTATCTGGCTCCACGCATTTATATAGCCGGAACCCGGGGAGACTATCGTCGAGGTGGGCGGATCCACGTCGTAGCGGAAGTCCACGCCCTGGGCGGCCGAGTAGTTCCCGGCTATATCCTGCGCCCTGGCCTCCACGTGGTACTTGTGGTCGTCGGCAAAGGACAGCGCCGGGCTGTTAAACTGCCAGTTCGAGCCGCCGGCGGATTGCGCGGGCAGCCAGACCGGAGAGGCGCAGGCGGAGAAGGCCGAACCGTCGAAGCAGTCGATATAATGGTTCAGGCTGTCCAGCTCGCTGACGGCCACGGCCACCGTGCTGACGCCGGTGTTGGGGGCGGACTGGGAACTGGAGGAGGACCCGGCTATGGGCGTGGAGGTCAGCACCCCGGAGTAGGCCGCGCCGTTGAGCGGGTACGAGACGGAGACGGAGGGCCCGGTCGTATCGTAGGTGAAAGTATAGGTGGAATAGACCGAGGAGTAATTACCCGAGTAATCCCGCGCCATGGCTTCCACGGTGTAGACGGCGTTGTCCTGCAGCATCGCCTGGTCCACCGTGTAGTACCAGGAGGTGTTTCCCAGCTTCGCGGCGTTCAGCCAGACCGGGGAGGACGTCCAGCCGGAGCCGTTCCAATAGCTGGCCCCGGAGTTGGTGGAGATGCGCACCTGCGCGCCGCTGAAACCCGATATGGCGGCGTCGGCCGTGCCGCCTATGCCCTGCAGCTGCGACAGCGCCAAAACCGTCGGGGTGGTAATGGCGACCAGCGGCGGCGTGTCGTCGACTATGAAGTTGACGGTGGTATAGTTGACCTGCCAGTTGCCGTCCCCGGTGTCGTCGTCCAGCCGCGCGTCGTCCATGGCCTTGACTTCCGCCCTGTACTCGCGGTCCCCCGGCATCGCCACCGGGTGGGCGTACACCCAGTTCCAGACCGGAGCCGAGCCGCTCGGGGTTATCGGCTGCCAGGCGGTAGTATCGAACCCGCCGCCGGTCACGAAATTGGAGCCGTCCCAGTAGTAGGTGGCGCCGCCCTGCAGGTAGGACAGCCTCAGTTCCACCTCCGCCACGCCGGCGTTGTTGACAGTGTAATAGTTGTCGGCGGCGGTGCCGTTGACGAAGCCCAGCGAGGAACTGTTGTAGCGGCCGGTCCCGGCGCCGGAATCGTCGGCCGGGAACGTGAAATAGGAGGAAGGCGGGGCCTTGTCTATCTTTATGACCGTAGAGGAAACCGGGGACGCGAACTGGTCCTGGACGTTGCCCGCCATGTCCTGCGCCCTGGCCAGCACCAGATAGGTGTCGCCGTCGGAGCCGGCCGAGAACTTGCTGTCGAAGCCCGCCGGGGCGTAAGTCCAGCTCGTCGCGGAGGCGGACAGGTAGCCGCTGGTATTGTTGAGCAGGGAGATCCAGATGGGCTGCGCCGAGCTCACGAAGCCCTGCGCGGAGTTGCTGTACCAGAGGTGATAGTCCTGCTCCTGGATGGCGATGGACACGTTGGCGTTGGCGAAATTATCGACGGCCGTACCGCTGATGGAATCCATGCGCCGGATGCCGCTGCCGTTGGCGTCGTACGGTATGGTTATGTACGCGGTGGGAGAGGCCACGTCGATCGTGAACGGCATATCCACGGCCGAGCCGGCGTTCCCGGCCTTGTCGGCCACCGCCAGCTGCGCCACGTACGACTGGTTGGGCTCGAAGGCGGCGCCGCTCTGGAAATAATCCGTGGTGTAGTTCAACAGATAAACGCCCAGCGTGCCGTTCCAGCTGGGAACGGACGTCAGGTCGGTGTACTGGCCCGACAGGGCCGTGAAGGTGGAGGCTTGCCAGTTCCAGTACTGCGCGGACGCCTGGCGTTTCACCCTGAAGTAGCCGGAAACCACGGTGCCGGGCGGCACGTCGGACGCCGTGCCGGCCAGCGCGGCCAGCGAGTGCAGGTAAGTGGTCGACGGGGCCGTTACGCTGGCCGATGGGTTGGAGGTGTCCAGGATAAACTCGTTGCCCTGGTCCGAGGTCACTGTCTCGTAGACGTCGTTGAGGCCGTCGTAGGCCCTGGAGATGACCCGGTAGCGGCGGTTGCCGTTCCAGGACGGGACGGTGATGCTCCAGTTCGGGGCCGAGAAACTGTCGACGCCGAGGTAGCCCACCGTAGTGGCCCAGGCGGTATTGGTGGATACCCAGGCCGTACCGTCCCAGACCAAGTCGTCGTTCCCGGAGTTATACGTCAGGTCCGGCCCGTAGTCGATTATGCGCACGGCCACCGTGGTGGCGTAGACGGCCGTGCCGGAGATGGCCGGGACGGAGTTGTAGTTCGGCACCCCCGCCGGCGGCGTGTTTATATACGAAACCGGCGGCGGCGGGAAGAGGCGGAAATGTATCTCGGGGGAATTGGGCAGGGCCTGGCCGGGATCGGCCACCGCGTTGCCGGCCTGGTCCACGGCCTTGGCGAAGACCCTGTACCAGACGCCGTTCTTGTTGTTGTACCAGGTCGGTGTGGAGGCGCCCGCCGTATACCAGGTACCGCCGTTTATCGTGGCCGGGTAGAAGACCGGCGTCGGGGAATCCCAGGCCCCGTCGGTGTTCCAGTACTTGCCGTAGATAGCGGGATAATTGCTGTCCTCGCAGTAGTAAGAAACCAGCACCTTATCCAGCTGGCCGGGCGGCACGTCGGAGGCGGAGCCGGAGATGCTGGTGAGCACGGAGTGGACGTCCACGCCGTTCACGGGGTAGGTCACCGTCGAGGTCGGGGGCGTAAAATCAGCCTTCACCGCGGTGGCGGTGGCGTAGGTCACCTGGAAGTTGCCGGCCTTGTCCACGGCCAAGGCGCTTATTTCGTAGGTCTCGCCGCTCTGCCAGGGAGCGGCGTTCAGCTGCCACCAGGTGGCGCCGGGGCTGAGCGAGCCGTAGTTCAGCGCGCTATTGGCGGTCACGGCGGAGGTCCAGGAGGAGCCGGCAACGCTGTAATACTGCAGGTAGTGCGGCGAGGTCGCCCCTGTCTCCTGTATGCGCACCAGTTCGTCGCGCACCGTGCCGTCGGGCCTGTCGTAAGAGCCGCCGTTTATGTTGCCTGTCTGGCTGATATAGCCGTTGTTGTACGGGTAGGCGATGGTGGAGGTGGGCGGCGTGACGTCGTAGACGAAGGAGGACTTAAGGCCGTAGCCCTCCTGGTTGGTGGCCGCGTCGCGGGCGTTGGTCTGGACGCTGAAGCGCACGCCGTCGTTGCCGGTGAACATGGCCGGGTTTATAGCCGAGGTCCAGTTGTCGAAAGGCGGCGAGGCAGTCAGCATTTGCTGGGTGGGCGACCAGCCGTTGATGCCGTTCCAGTACTGCCCGTCCGAGTCCCGCGTTATATAAAGAGCTATGCTGGAGACCCCGGAAGAGCCTGGGTCGTAGCTGGTGCCCTGGAGCTGGGCCGGCATATAGTTCAGGTTCGCCCCGTCGGCCGGGAGGGTCACGGTGGAGATCGGGGCCTGATTGTCGTAGAGGAAGGTGGCCGTGGTATATGAGGTGTCGTAGTTCCCGGCCACGTCCTCGGCCATGGCGCGGATACGGTAGGTGGCGCCGCTGGTCCAGGTAGAGTCCTGTATGGCGTAGGCCCAGGACGAGGAACTCTGGTACACCGTTTCCTGCGGGGACAGCCACGGCGCCGAGTTCTCGTTCGAGCCGGGAGCCGACCAGGGCGGACTCAGCGACGGATCGTAATACTTGCCGAGGGCCGGCATATAGACGGTGATCCAGGTCTGCTTCACCGCGATATTGTCGCCCGAGGTGCCGGTTATGGTAGGCAGCGAGTTATAACTCGGTAGGGAGGGCAGCGTGATGTAACTGACCGGCTTCTGGTTGTCGTACGTGAGCGTTACGCCGTCGCCGGCCGGAATGTCTCCGGTCTTGGGCTGCGCCCCCGGCGGGCCGTATTCCGGGTTGAGGGCCAGGTCGTAGGACCAGGAGACGATGCGGTAATTCGAGTTCTGGTTCCCCGGGTCCGCCAGATAGACCGACAGCGCCGCCGGCAGGCTATAGCTCCAGGTGACGGTGGCTTTGCCGATATTGTACGGAGAAGTGTCCGCGTAGGCCTGGTACCAGACCGGGTCCACGGCGGTGAAAGCGGAACCGTTCCACCAGCTCCCCCCCGCCAGCTGAAAGGCGACGTTGACGGTATAGGTGCCCAGGTCCGCCCGGTAGATATCGGCCGCGTCCGCCGCCTGGCCGCGGACCTGCGTAAAGCCGGTGGTGTAGCCCTGCAGCGGGTAGGTTATGGTAGACGTCGGCTTGTTGACGTCGAACTTTATCGTGGCCGCGGCATGCGCCGACTCGTTGCCGGCGTAGTCCACGGCCTTCGCCTCTATGTAGTACTGCCGGTTCCCGGTGAAGCCCAGCGACGGGCTGTTGTAGTTCCAGTTGTCCAGGGTCCCCCCCGCGAGCTGCCACGAGGGACAGGCCAAGAAGGCGGAGCCGTCGAAACAGGTAGTATTGGAAAGGTCCTTCACCTGCACGTAAACGGCGCTGACCTTGGAATAGGGATTCGTCTGGTCGTTCTGGTTGGAGGTCCCCGCTATCGGAGTCGACACTTTTATGTTCGAATACGCCGCTCCGTCCGCCGGATAGGACAGGGTTACGTAAGGCGGCACCGCGTCGTAGGTGAAGACGTAGGTGGAATAGACGTTAGAATAGTTGCCGGCGTAGTCCAGGGTCCGCGCCGAGGCGGTGTAGGAGACGTCGCTGGCCAGCATGGCCGCCGGAACGGTGTAATACCAGGAGGTGTCCCCCAGCTTGACGGTCTGTATCCAGGTATCCGGCGCAGCGGTCCAGCCGGTGCCGGTCCAGTACTGGGTGCCCACGCCGGTGCCGGTGGAGAACCTGATCTGGGTGTAGTTCTGCCCGGCCAGGCTCGCGTCGGCCGTGCCGTAGACGCTGAACGGCGCGCCCTCGGCCAGGGCCGTAGGCGAGGTTATCTGCACCAGCGGCGGCGTGGTGTCCAGGATAACGTCGGTCTCGGCGCCGAAAGAGCCGGAGTTGGGCGGCACGGCGTTGTCTATGCCGCGCGTGAAGAGCATGTACTTCTCGTCCGAAGGCAGCTGCGCCGCCGGCAGCGTGTAGTCCCAGTCGGGGGGCGTGAAGGCGTCAGGCTGCACCTCGGAAGGCGTGGTCCCCCAGTCCAGGCCGGTCCAGTAATAGGTGGTGGCGCCCTCCAGCCTGGCTATGCGCAACTTGACGTTGGCCACGCTGGTGACCCCGCCGGGGGAGTCGTAGGCGGTGCCGTAAAGGGTCCAGTTCCCGCCGGGGTTTATACGCCCGGTACCGAGCGTGTCGCCGTAGTTGGTCAGAACGACGGACGGCGGCTGGACGTCCCAGACCACCGTAAAGGAGGAGAAGGCGTCCACGAAGGCTTGCTGCGTATTGCCGGCAGGCAGGGCCGTATCCTTGGCCCTGGACATGACTATGTAGGAGTCGCCCTGGATGTAGGCGCCGGGCGGCGGGAGCCCTGAAATAGTCCACGAGGAGGCCGTTACGCCCGGCACGCTGACCGTCGCCGTGGCCCAGTAGATGTCCGAGTCCGCCGGCTGCGAGGCGTCCCAGGCGCCTGTGTCCCAGCGCCAGTAGCGCAG
>JAJYJH010000007.1 GCA_021789695.1 bacterium
ACACGCTGGACATGACGGACATCCATACCGCCTGGGTGGAGCGCCGCTGTGTGCAGGGCAAAGGGCAGGAAGCGGTGCAGCAGGCCATAGACGATATCAGGTGCCGGATGCCGTTCGATTTGTTGGGGATAGATTCCGACAACGGGTCCGAGTTCATAAACACCCACCTGCTGGGATACTGCCAGGCCGAACCGAAACTTCAGTTTACGCGGGGACGTCCCTACAAGAAAGATGATAACGCCCATATCGAGCAGAAGAACTGGACGTATGTCAGGAAACTGCTTGGCTACGGGCGGTTTGAAAGCGCTGCCGCGGTGGCGGCTATCAACGATCTGTACCGCACCGAGCTGCGCTGGTTCCAAAATCTATTCCAGCCGTCAGTCAGGTTGATCAAGAAGGTGCGAGTGGGATCGGAATACAAGCGCGAATACGACGAGCCGCAAACGCCTTTGGACAGGGTAATCGCGTCTGGCGCCGGCAAGCCGGAATCGGTAGCGAAACCAAAAACCTTGCGCGAGAAGCTGAACCCTTTCAGCCTGTCCGATATTATAGAGCGGAAGTTGGAGCGGATATGGGGGATGCGTTCCAAGGCGCCTAAGCCGAAATGGCTGAGGCGCTGGAAGATGGAATACTACAAGGAAAAGCTTCCCGCGGAGCTGACGTTAAGGCCGGTGATCCCGCACGGAATGGACGTGTATGAAAAAATGGTTAGCCGCGAGAGAGCGCTACAGACTTGGTAGCAGCAAAATCAACCGAAAGGAGGCCTGGCTAGAGGGCTATCCCTTGGGTAACATTCTTAATTGATTTGACAGGCGCCGCCGCCCCCGATTCCCCACCTGCGGGCGCGGCAATATTTTGTATCATAAGGCATGGTCCAGTACCCGGAGCCCCGGCCGTGAAAATAACACTGATCTACCCGCCTTCAGACTGCCTGAACTGCGAGTGCTTCAACCTGCCCAACTTGTCGCTACCGGTCCTGGCCGGCCACCTGCGCGGCCTCGGCCACGAGGTGCGCATGGCCGACCTGGACGACCCGTTCCACCGCGCGGTGCGCCCGGCCAACCCCGGAGTGGATTTCTCCATACTCGCGCACCCGGACAAGACCTCCGCTTTCCTCAAAGGCCGCCTCAAGGGGCCGGAGGCGGCCCTGCTGAAGCGCATAGCCGGGCTCCTCGCCGACACGCCGGCGCTTAAAGAGAAGACCGACCTTTACGGCCTGACCCTCGCCGGCTTCAAGATGAACGCCTTCCTGCTGAACGCCGTCGGGCTCCTGGCCTGGCGGCTCAAGCAGCTGAACCCGGCGGCGCCGGCGGTGGTCGGCTACAGCGGCGTCTCCCGCGAGGTGTACCACGGCCTCCTCGAGAAATACCACTCGCTCGATTTCGCCGTCTACTCCGGAGGCGGGCCGCATTTGGCGCGCCTGGCCGACTACGTGCGCAAAGGCCCGGGTTCCGGCGGGCTTCTCTCCACGCTGGAGCGGCGCGGCCGGAAGATAATAGACCACGCCGCGCACATACCCGACGAGCTGTCCCGGCCGGATTACGCGGGTTACCCGCTGGAAGGCTATAAAGTGAGCGCCGAACAGCTGCTCGCCCGCTATTCCCCGGACGTCCCGTTCAAGGCGGACCTCCTCAAGCGCGCCGGCCCGGGCAAACAGCTGGTGCTGATGTACCGCTTCGAGACCACCTGCCGCGGCCGCTGCGCCTTCTGCGGCAACGACGGGCGCAGCCCGGCGGCGCCGCCGGACGCGGCGCAGGTCGTGGAGGACCTCGAGCGCATGAAGGCCCTCGGCGCCACCGGCGTCTACTTCATCAACCCCAATTTCAACAACCGCTACGCTTTCGCCGACGAGCTCTGCGGCAAGATGATAAAGCGCGGCCTGGACCTGCTCTGGTGCGACTGCGTAAATTTCCGGGAACTGGACAAGCCGCTGCTGCGCAAGATGCGCGCGGCCGGGGCCGTCAAACTGACCTTCGGCATGGAGACGGGGAGCCCCAGGATGCTGCGCTACATCCGCAAGGGCGTGCTGCCGCCGAAGATAGAGGAATGCCTGAAGATCTCCCACGAGCTCGGCATCTGGAACCACATCGAGCTGATCGGCGGCCTGCCCACCGAAACGGAAGCCGACATCGGCGAGACCGTCTCGTTCCTAAGGCGCAACGCCGCGCACATAGACGCCTACTCCATAAACCCGTTCTTTCTCTACTCGACCTCGCCGTTCGGACGCGAGCCGAAGAAATTCGGGCTGCGTCTGCGCCGCGCGGCCCCCGGAACCGAGATGGACCTCTTCTCGGCGGTGGAGACCCCCAACAACTTCTCCGAGAAGTTCGACGAGATAAGCGGCCTGACGTTCGAGCAGAAGGACGCCCAGATACGGCGTTCCACCCGGATACTCGCGGAAACGGTCAAGGAAGTGGCCTCCGAGAGAGCGATAGATTTCGAGCATATCCATCTGTTGATGTACCTCTACTCCATTTTCGGCCACGGCAGGAAGGACCTGATCCGCCGTATCTTCGGCCTGCTGACGCGCAGGTTCAAGCCGTACAACCTCGACGAGTTCCTTTCCTCGGTGCACTTCCGCAAGCACGACTACGACAGGGTGCTGAAGGCAAAGAAGGAGGGCCGGGGCTAGCGCCCGGCGCCGTCATGAAAGAACCGGTGTCCCGCCGCAGGCTGTACGGGGAAGCCAAGATAGGCGGCATGGCCGACGTGCCGGTCATCCGCATCACCAGCGCCTGCAACCACAAGTGCGTGTTCTGCTCCGCGCCACATACGCCGGTCTACCCCCGGGCGGTCTCCAGGAAGATCATAGACCGGCACCGCGACACGATCTCAATAGAGGGCGGTGAGCCGACGCTCTCCAAGGACCTGGCGGACTGGGTGAGGTACGCCAAAAAAAAGAACTGCCGGGACATCATTGTCTGCACCAACGCAGCGCGCATGGGGGACGGCGCCTACGTGCGGGAGCTGCTGGACGCCGGCGTAACTTTGTTCAACGTCAACTTCCCGGCCCACACCGCGGCGCTCTACGACCGCTTCACCGGCACGCGCGGCCAGTTCCGGAGCAGGGTGGAGGCGTTGCGCAACCTGCTGCGTCTGGCCGGCCCCCGCGGCGTCCGCATAACGCTGGTGGTGCACTCCGGCATAGTCGGGCAACTGCCGGCCTACGCCGGCTTCGTGGCCAGTACCTTCCCCGGCCTCTTCTACCTGGAGCTGAACCTGGCGAAGGTGCTCGGCAACGTGGTGGACAGGACGGCGCTTGTCCCGCGCCTGGGCGCGCTGGAGCCCTACCTGGCCGGGGCGCTGAGGGTACTCTCCTTCGCGAAGGTGGGGTTCATAACGGACGGGTTCCCGCTGTGCCGCCTGCCGGGCTACGAGACCTCCTCCATAGACGTGTACAAGAAACTCAACGGCATAGAAGAGTTCCTGTCGGAGAAGCGGCACAGCCCGCGCTGCGAGAACTGCTCGCTGCTGAGCCTCTGCGCCGGGCCACGGGCGGACTACCTGGAATTGTACGGGGATTCCGAGCTGAAGCCCTCCAAGGCCGATCCGGCCGCCATACTGGCCACCGGCCGCAAGGCAGGGTTCCTGCGGTTCTAGGCCGGCGTCACCACAGCCCCAGCCTTCTGAGCACGGTGAAGAGATTGCCGTCGAAGGCCAGCTGGAAAAGGCAGCCGGCGAAGATCCAGACGGCGAAGGCCTCGCCCTTCATTATCTCTATCTTCGGGTTCTCGCGCGGAATGCGCGTCACCCATTCCCGAAGCAGCTCGGTCTCTTCCGGGCTTATGCCGTCCCTGAACGAGTCCTCGAAGGCGTCCTTGAAGTACGCGTCCCTTCTGACTATCTGCGCGTACCTGGAAGAAAGTATCATGCCGGGCTCCAGCTCGGCGGCGGAAACCTCCACCATGCTGAACCTCTCCATCAGGTAGACCAGCGCGAACCGCCCCACCCCCAGTATCACGCCGAACCGCAGCACGTCAAGGGCCGCGTACCTGACGTTCTGGAGCAACTGCCCCTTGAAATAGAACAGGCCGGCCAGCAGGTACGCGGGGTAGAAGAAAGTCAGGAAGCGCCTGAACCCCGGCCTGGAAAAATACCGGGAGAGCTTGTCCCAGCCTATGAACATCGCGAAGTAGAGCAGCTCGGGGTCCGGGACCAGCCGCTGCAGCCGCCCGGCGAAGCCGTAATTGGCAAGCTGGCGCACGAAAAAGACGGCCAGGACGGCCAGGACGTTCAGCGCCAGCTTCCAGGCGCTGCCGCCGCCGACGCCGCGCAGCCTGCCGGCGGCGTCCTTCTTTATCTCGGCCCAGCGCGTCAGCGTACGGCCGTCCCTTTCCCTCCAGGCGCGGTAGAGACCGGCGAGGAACCTGAAACTGTAGTAAAGACCGGCGATCAGGAAGGAATTTATCAGCACCGAAAGCCAGAGCATCCCCGGAAAGCCCCTGATCCGGTAGTTCATCAGCGGCAGCAACGCCAGGCTGGTCATAAAAAACTTGGCGTCTCCGGCCGGCCAGATCTCCGCGTACCAGAGGAAGATCCCGACCGCGAAGGAGAGCGCCAGGTTCGTCGCGAAAGCGTAATAGAACCTGCTGCCGACGTAGTCCGACGAAGCGCCGGCCGCGCCAAGCGCGGTCTCCGCCGCGTACAGCGCCAGGAACAGCAGCAGCGCCTTCAGCCCGGCCACAATCATCTTGTTGGGGATCTTCTTAAACCTGAGATCGTTGACCACGATTTTCCAACCCCACCAGAGGAAGAAGAGCAGCAGGGCGGCCCGGTAGGCCGTCAACCTGTGAAACAGCAGCGCGAGGTCGCGGGTCATGATAGCGTGGACGGGACAGGGCGCGTCACAGGAAATAGACCTCCGAGAAACGCCCGTCCCTGCGCATCGATACTACGTTCTTCCTGCCGCCGACGGCGCCTATCCTTTTCAGCAGGGCGGCCCGCGGACCCGGAGGCGGCAGGAAGGAGCCGGAGGACTTCTTCGGCAGGAAATGAGTCTTTTCGTCCTCGCACGTCTTGCCTCCGGGATAAAGCCTGGTGACCCTGACGTAGTGGGCCGCGCCTTCCACGCGGTGGCGCCTTACAAACTTCCTCTCCTCCGGGCGAAGGCCGGCCCCGCCGTCGAAGGGTAACTTGGCGTATATCTTGAACGAGCGCGGGCCGTTCCGGAAGAAATCCGCGCCGAGGAACATCATGTTCTCGGCGGCGCGGTGTATGTAGTCCCAGTCCCCGCGACCGATCGTCCCGGCTATCAGCTTGGCCGTTCTGACGCTCACCTTCCTGAAGCAGAAATAGACGGTTATCTTCTCCACCGACGGGAGCGAGAAGCCCCATTCGGCGCTGACTATGGTGTGGGGGAAGACCATCCCGGTCCCCTCCACTCTCCGGACGAAATCCCGGAGGAAACCCGCGGAGGCGGGACCGAAGCCGGACAGTTCCATCAGCTCCAGCGCCCTGCCGGCGTAGAGCAGCCCGAGCTTCCTGCTGCGGCGCAACTCAGGGCGGTAATAGATATAGTGCACGAACCTCGCTCTGACCGGCGAATCGAACGGGATGGAACTTTCGTACTCCGAGATGCTGAGGTAACGGGAGTTCCTCTCGCAAACGGCCACCAGGTCCGAAGCGAGCCGCCGGCAGGCCTGCCCGGCCCCAAAAGCCTCCCCGAGGCGGCCGAGGCTGGTCAGCAGCTCCGGTCCGTTCATCCCAGCTTCCACTCCAGCACTTCCAGGTGCCGTTCGCCGCCGGGCGTTTCCACCGGTCTGCTCTTCAGCACCTTCAATCTTCGCTTGAGGAGGGGCCCCTTCAGCACCAGCGTCTGGAAATCGAAATTATCGGGGTCCATCCCCTTCTTCTCCTGTTCTTCGAGATAGTTCATGAAGGCGCCGCCCGCGCGTTTGCCCAGAAAGCCCCTAGCCTCCATGCCCACAACTCTGGTTATCAGCATCTCGAGGCCATTCCGCAGAGCCTCCCTGAATGCGTCGGCGGGGCTGTCGCCAAGCAGCGGGTAGACGCAGGGCGTGCCGCGCACCTTTTTCGGGAACGCGCCGCTTCCGCCGGAGGGCCCGGAGAGGCCGATATAAAAGGCGCCAGGTTTTCCCGCTTTCACCGAAGCCGCGCGCAGCGCGCGGCCTATAAGGGAGGCTTCGTCCCTGAATTTGGAGACCTTCTGGACGTAAGGCTTGAGGCCCATTCCCGCCGCCAGTTCCCTGATCAGGCGCGGATTGCGGAAATCGTTGAAGAATCCGAAGTGCTTCTTCCCCCCGTCAAGGTACAGCAGTCCGGAGACTTCAGTCTTGTCCCCCAGGGCCCGCATCAGGGTCAGATGGCTGTCTTTCCCGCCGCTGAAAGCGACTATCGTTCTCATAGGAGCGTCTCCTTGCGCTGGCCCGGGCCGCGCGGCTCAGCCGCCATACGCGGCCTCCACCATGCCGTACACTGCCTTCACGTAGGCGAAATATCTTCCGTCCGAAGAGGACTTTTTAAGGAGCTCCTTGAAAAAGGCCTCCACCCTGCGCGTACGGTAGGCGTACGGGGCGTGGCCGTCGCTCAGGCCGCCGATGACGTAGTAGCCGGCCACGCACGAACCGCAGGCCTTCGACGGGAACGAGCAGTCCCGAAACCTCTTACGGAGGCCGCGGCGCGCGGCGCCTATCCTTATACGGCCTATATAGCGCCTGTAGTCCACGAAGCCGAAGGGATAGAGAGAATAGCTGCCGTCGGGGTAAAGTTCCAGGTCGCGGTAGAGCGGGCACGAGAACTTTTCTCGCGAGCCGGAACAGACCAGCATATCTAGGAAAGTCTCCAGGAAGACGAAATCCCCGGCCCGTATGCCACGCTCTATGTGGCGCAGCACCTTCTCTAAGCCATCGCGGAACAAGGCGAAGCTCTCCTCCGTCCAGCCATGCCCATGGACGCATTCCACGTCCACCACCCTGAAACCGGCCTTTACGACCTTCTTAAAGTCCCCGAGGACGGTGCCGGCCTTCTGCGGATGGACGCAGTAGAGCGCCACCAGGCTCTTCCCGGCCAAGGCTTCCGCGGCCAGGGCGCTCTTCCGCCTGACCGCGCCGTACGAACCGGCTCCGCCGGGGAAGACGCGCGTGTGGTCGTGCGCCTCTCGGCCGCCGGAGAAACTTATGGCGAGGCCGACGCCGTTCTCCCTCAGCCAGGCCAGTTTTTCCCCGTCGAGCGGCACGGCGCTGGTGGCCACGGTAATGAAAAGCTTTTTCCGGGCTTTCCCGTTGGCCTTCCTGGCGTAGGCGACTATCTCTTTGAGCAGCTGGTACCTAAGGAACGGCTCCCCCCCGTAGAGTTCCAGCCTCTTGCGCTCCCCCGGACTGGACAAGAAGAGGTCCACCGCGCGGGCCGCGTCCCCGAAACTCATGGTGAGCCCCAGGCCCTTGTCTATGAAACAATGCCTGCAGCGAAGCGCGCAGTCCGACGTGAGCGCCAGTTTGAGCTTTTGTATCTCCTTATTGAACTCAGGCATAGTAGGGCTTCAGCGCGAAAGAGGAAGGCTTGACGCGCACCGGCTTGAACTCCTCCTCCCCGTAGCGCTGGGCGTAGGCCCGCTCGAAGCCGGCGCAGACCCTGCAATAGGCGCAACTCCGGCATTTGACGGACTTCATCCTCAGGCGCTCGGTAACCATGGTGTACATGCGCCCCACGTGCGTCTCCTCGGGCAGGAACAGGTCGTCGTCGTTCTCCGGCAGTTCCCAGTCCTTCATCAGGTTGGCGTGCCCTGGCATCAGGCAGGGCAGGTAATTGCTCAAAAACCGGAACGCAGGCCTCACGCCGCTGGCGGCGAAGACCTCCACAGCTTCGCGCACGTAGGGGACCTGCTCCGAGTACCGGGCCACCAGCCGCCCGAGCTGGTGCTCAGCCGCCCCCATGCAGTGCGTGGCAATCAGGTGTATGGAATCGGTCGGAAAGCTTTCCAGCACGAACCCCACGAAGGCTGGCAGGTCCTTGTAGTTCAGCGCTGTAACCGCGCTGTTGACGTTAAGGTAGACGCCGAGGCCTGAAAGATTGTCGCAGGCCCGGCAGGCCTTAGCGAAAGAGCCCTTAACCCCGGTGACGGCGTCGTGCGCGGCGGCGGTGCGTCCCTGCAGCGAGATGCTGGCGGTGTTCAGACCGCTCTCCACGAGCTCGCGCGCGTAGGCGTGGTCCGCCAGTTTTATGCCGTTGGAGATCACCTGCACGGCGGGATAGCCTATCTTCCTGGCCAGCCGTACGAGCCGCGGCAGCTCCTCGTAGACGGTGGGCTCGCCGCCGATGAACTGCACCATCCGGGAGCCGTTCTTGTAGGAGAGCAGCAGGCGGTCGGCGGCCTGTTTCAGGCGCAGGTCCGGGTGGCGGCGCCACTCCTCCATGTCCGGAGAACTGTAGCAGAAGACGCACCTGGCGTTGCAGGAATAGTTCAAGGTCAGCTCGCAGACCTTCATGCGCGCCCGCGGCCAGCCGAACTTTTTTTCAGCTTCGCTCACTAACATCAGTCCACTCCTTCCCTGAGCCAGACGCGGAAGATGCGGCTCCACCTGCGGTCCGTCTTCAGTCTCAGCACCAGCCCGAACATCCACTTGAAGAACCGGCAGCGGTCGCTGGAGGGCAGATCGCCCCAGAACGACCCCTGGAAAATATAGTTGTAGACCGGCGAGATTCTGCAGTAGTAGGCGTAGGGGCAGCGCGCGCAATACGGCTGGGACAGCTCGCCGAAACAGGACGCGATGAGAGCCCGGGCCAGCGGCTTCTCCAACACCCCGGAGAACGTGTCGCGTCGGACGTTGCCCAGCCTGAAGAAGTCGTCCCCGGAACAGGCCAGCATCCTGGCCTCGTCGGAAGGATAGATGTCGCCATTGTGGTCGTAGGCCAGCCTTATCAGCACCTCCAGATTGCGGTGCGGGTTCCTCTCCGCGGTCTCCGTCATCTTAAGGATGTTGAAAGCGCCCTTCTCGTATACGGCCCGGCCTTCGCGCAGCGTCAGCTCTCCCATACGCTCCAGCGCCCTGCGGTAGAAGGCGAAGTATTCCTCCGGAGTATAACCAAGCCCGGAGTTGCCGGAGGCGCGCCCAAGCGGGTCCAGCGGCCCCAGCTGTATGCGGTAAAGGCCGTTCTTCACGTAGGACTCCACCGTCTCTTCGGGATAGGGCAGCAGGGCACGCGTGACGGTACAGATAGCGTTCGGCGCTTCCATGGAAGAGCCGCGCGCGCGGCGCCTGCCGATCTCGCGCAGCCAGCCGGCCACCCTGTCGTAGTTGGAGCCGGCGCTGGAAACGCGGTTGGCGTCGTGCACGCGCCTGACCGCGTCGAAAGAGGCGCAGACGGCCACTCCGTTGCTTTCCAGAAAATCCAGTTTTCCCTGGTCCATGTTCTGCAGGTTGGTAACGACGGAAAAATGCAGCCGCTTCCTCGCCCCGCGGTTAAGGCGTTTCGCCTTCTCCACGATATACTTCAGGACTCCGAAGTTAAGCAGCGGCTCGCCGCCCTGGAACTCCAGCGTGAGCCCTCCACCCCTTATAGAAAAAACGAAGGCCAGCAGCTTGTCGGCGGTGGCCCGGGTCATGTCCCGGCCTGGCGCGGAATTGGCGCTAGCCGAGCAGTAGGAGCAGTTCAGGCTGCACCTGTTGGTCAGCGTGACGATGTGTATGTACGGGCCGGCGTAGTCAGCGAAATAGCGGCCGCGCAGCCTTGCGCCCACGCCGTCCAGGTTCAGCCTGTTGGAGAAAAAATCGCTCCTTTCCAGCAGGGCGGACGTCCTCGGGGAGAGGTCCGGCCCCTGAAGAGCGCGTGAAGAGACGCCGGGAAGGAAAAAGACGCGGCCGGAGGAATTTGCCAGGAACATTCCTCCGGCCGTATTTTCAAAGGCTATGTCGAAGAGTTCGTTCTTCATCCACGAGCGCGCCGCACCGGCGCCCTGAACTGCGGCAGGAGCGGGGAGGCGCGAGACGGGCGCGGCGTCAGCACCACCCTCCCCTGGAATGGGAGCCGTGCGAACCGTGCGAGCCGTGGGAGCCGTGCGAACCGTGGGACGCGTGCGAACCGTGCGAACCGTGGCTGTAATGGCCAGTCTGGGCCGTGTAATTGGTATGCAGGACGTTCTGAGCCGAGAGGTCCTCGGTCATGGCGGCCCCTATGATGCCCAGGGCGATGGCGGTCTTTAGCACGTCGGAGTCCACCATCTTTCCCTCTTCGCTGCTGAGGAACTTCTTTATTTTCCCGTTTTCTTTCTTTGCCATAATTTTCCCCTCGTCACTCTTTTTTCCCTGTCTGGCCCTTCCTGGCCTTCCTGATAGCGGAATCCAAAGCGTTCTGTTGCTGCGCTGTCCGCTCCACGAGCATGGCCTGGTCAGCGATGGGCTTGACCATGCAGTAATCCTGCAGCACGGCGGAGGCCAGCGGCTGGCACGAGCCGGCCGCCTTGTTGAGCAGGACCGCGGCAAACGGACTCAGGTCCTGCCCGGCGGAGGCGGGGTCTTTGGACCTGACCGCGCCGTAAAGGGTCCACATCCTGGAGCAGGAATCGTTCTTGCAGCCGTCCGCGCTCCTGGGGAAGGTCTCCAGGCACTTCGCGCGCACTTCGGCCGGCGCCTTGCCGCAGAAGTTATCGGAGATGGCCCTCAAGCCGCCTTTGGCTATTCCGCAGAAATAACTGTCGGACACAAACTTGTCCGCGCCTTTCAAGTTATAGTGGAAATAAGCGGCGCACAACGACATTCCGGACTTGCCCTGCGCGTATCCGACCAGTCCGGCCGGGTACAGGGTCTCTATGCAGGAGAGGCGCAGCGCCTGGCCGGCCATGTCGCGTTCTTTTGCCGATTTCGGGCAGAGATCCTTCCCCTGTACAAGAGACAGGCAGGCCTCATACTTCCCGGCCTTCTCGTAGAGCGCGTTTATGCGGGGCTCGCCTATGGCCTTTATGACGGCGTAGTTATTCATCTGCTCCATCACCTTGTCGCTCAGCACGTCCTGGGCTTTTGTGCCCTGCGGACATCCCTCCAGGTCCGCCGGCATCTTGGGAACCAAAGACTGGTCTATGTGCGCCGGCGGGACGGAGGGCGCGGCCGGCTGCGGGTAGGGGGCGCCGGCAGTGCCCGAGAGCGGCGCGGACATATCCCTGGCCGCCTCTGGGAGAGGCACTCCGACCTGCTGCGGCGGTTGCGGCACGGCCGCCTCCGTCTTCACGGCCTCGGCCGCCTCCCTGCTGGCCCGGACGGAAGTCCGGTACCGCACATAAAGGAGCCCGGCGAGCAACGCCACCGCCACCAATATCAGCGCTTTTTTCATCACGCCCCCTGTTTTTTCTGCCCCAGGGCCGAGACCAGCGCGTTGGCCAGTATCAGCTGAGAGGTTTTAAAGTTCTTCTTTACCAGATCTATCCGGCACTGCTGGTTCAAAGCTTCGTTCATGAACTCCCTGAACGCCGCCTCTGGGTTCCCGCCGGAGACCTCGACGCGCAGCCCGGATGATCCGTCCTTTACCTCTATGCGCGCGGCGCTCGAGACGTTGGCCGCCAGGCGCAGGGCTTCGGCGGAATAAACGACACGGTCTACCATGAACTCTTTTTTCATCTGCTTTCTCCGATTCCGGCCCATTTCTCCAACACCGGCCGGCTCTTGGCGTCCTGCAGCAGTCCGAACAGCAGGTCCAGCACGCCCGTCATCAGACGGCAGCGGTAATTTGAGGGCATCCGTCCCCAGATGCTGCCCTGGGTCTCGTAGTTGTAGACCGGGCAGACCCCGCAGTAGGGCTTGTAGGCGCACCTGAAGCAGAGCGGCTGGGACTCCAGGTTGGAAGAGGCGCAGACAGTCCTGGTGGTGGCGTTCGAGACCACGGCCTCGTACTTGTCGCGGACAGTACCGACCTTGAAGATGTCGTCTCCCAGCCAGCCGACCATGCGGCCCTCGTCGCAGGTATAGACGTCGCCGTTGTAGTTGTAGGCCAGCTGCCCGATGGAAGCTCCGCAAGGGCACCGCATGTCGAGGTAACCGGAATCCTTGTGCCCCAGCGCCTTCGTCAGCAGCAACTGCGCGAACTTCTCCTTTATCGGCGCGCCCGCCGCGCTTTTCTTGATGATGTAGCGCAGCGCCTCTTCGTAGAACTTCAGAAAATCCTCGGGAGCGTAGCCGATGATATCCCAATGCTTCTTGGCGTAGCCTATCGGCGCCAGCGGCCTGATAAAGATTTCCTCCAGCCCCAGGCCCAGGTACTCGTCCACGATGGCCCTGGCGGAGTCGAGCGACCGTTTCGAGACCGTGAGCAGCGCGCTGGGTTTGAAAACCCTGTATTTAAGCCCGTTCTGGGAATCGTGCCTGGCCTTGAAATACTTTATCCATTTGACAGTTTTTTTATGGGAATTGCCGCCGCCATACGTCCTGTTCCCGTTATGGATGGACTCGGGGCCGTCCAGCGAGGTACAGATGGAAACCTCGTTCTCCAGCAGAAACCGCGCCTTTTCCTCATCCATCAGGCTGAAGTTGGAAACCAGGGCGAGGGTGAGCTTCTTGCCGGTCTTCTTCTCCTTGAGCTTAGCGTATCTTACCGCTTCGCGGAGAACGCTCCAGTTGACCAGCGGCTCGCCGCCCTGGAACTCTATCGTAAGCGCGCTTCGCGGCGTCTGGAAGGCCAGGTCCACCGATTTTTTCGCCACGGCCGGGGACATATCCACGTTCCCGGATTTCTCTCCGACCACGGAGGACTGACAGTACAGGCACCTGTGATTGCACCGCAGCGTCATCACAAAAATATGCAGTCCGGTGCCGTGGAAAACGGAACCGTTAGCGGATTTCCACCTGGAGAACAAGGTCTCGAACCCGAGCCGGTCCTTCACGAACCCGCCGGCGACTAGAGCCTCGTAGGACTTGCCGGAGGCCAGCTTCCCCGAGCGGTACCTGCCAAACTCGTTGCGAGAAAGAAAGACATGGCCGCCGAAATCGTTGGTAAGAAGGACCCCGCCGGCGAGTTCGCGGAACCGGAAATCCGGGGCCTCGACGCTCTTACTTCCCTGTTTTTTTGCCATATTTCTGTTCCCAGGTCTTGGTTATGCCCCTCGGGTCCTCTTTTTTTATCTCGCTCTCGACCTGGGCTATCAGCTGTTCAAGTTCCTTCTCCTGCTCGGGAGTGAGCCCCACGTCATCGGCGCCGCTGATCTGCTCCGGGACGTGGTTTATCGCGCGCTTTATCATCCAGAAGCGAAGGTCCTTGTTCCTGTCGAACAGCCCCTCTCTGAACTTCTCGTCCTCCAGCTCGCGAAGGAAACGGCCCTTCAGGTCCGCGGTTTTACCGCCGTTCTTGGGAAGGAAAGAAACTTTTACCGAAGTTTTGGCGGAGCTCAATGTCACGTAAGCCGCCCCGCTCATCGCGTAGGCTGCGTATCTTATGGTTTCCAAAGAGAATTTTTTTCTGCCTACCAGGATATCTATGTTTTTCAAAATCCCTCCCTAGTCCTTGATCCTTTCCCGGGCCGGCCGCCGCTAGTATATCCTGCAGCACAGCATGGTTCCGGCGGCGGGCACCGATGTGTTGCCCGCCACGCAGTAGCCGTTGTAAGCGCCTACGCAGGCCAACGCGCTGATGGAACTGGTATAGTTCACGTTCATCAGATTCTCTCCGGCCGGGCAATAGGACCAGCCACCACTGCCCATCCCCACTGTCTGGCACAGGCCGGAGATGGTCATATTGGAGCCGGTTATAGTGGAGCCGTTGTTGGCGAGGTAAAGGTTGCCATACAGCCCCATCCACTGGTTGGCGTAGTTGATGAGCCGAACGTTATAGTCTCCCCCGCCGCCGTAATGGAAGTCTATGAAGGGGGTACCGCCGCCGTTCTGTCCGAGCTCGATGGAGCCGTTCTGGTCCGTGTTCAGCTGGGAGCCGGACCACTCTATTGCGCCGTTCACGTCCAGCGCGTAAGCCGGGTTGGGATTGGCGTTCCTTATCCCCACGCTGCCGCTGTCCCTGGCAAGGATGGTCTGGCCGGTGGTGAGGATGCTGACATACCCGCCGTAGGGCGCGGGGTAATACGTGGTAAGGGTGAGCGTTTCGGAACCTATAAAGCCAGGATGCCAGCAGAGGAAGAAAAGCGTCAGGAGCAGAAGCAGGCCCCTGCGGCCTAGCCGGGGAACAGGGACATGTATGATTATCTCTTTGACGTTATCCATATAGTCCCCCCTGATAAGCGTAGGACGACCGCAGCGCGGCATTAAAACCCGGGCTGCCTTTTACTATATAATTATAGCAGAAAAAGCGCGCCTTTTCAATGAAGCCGGACTGGCGCAGCGCTGCTCAAAGCAGGGCGATAACGAAAGGGACCCGGCACTTCTCTTCCAGGAAGGCTCTCGCGTCCTCAGCCACTTCCTCGAAGTCGCGCCTGTCCCTGGCGGAGGCGGAGAGGAAAGAGGCGGAGTTCTCCACCGCGAGCACGTATCCGGCGGCCGGGACCTCGTCCGGAAGGGAGCGCAGGCAGTCAAGCAGCGCGTCCCAGTTCCGGCCGAAATAGGCCGGGAAGCGGAAAGCCGAGGCCAACGCCTCCATAAGCTCCGCTTTGCCTGCTATCTTCCCGCCGTCGACGCGGGCAATAAAGAAACGGGGCGGAGGAAATCTCTTTAAGAGTTCCTCCGCCCCGCCGGGGCGCCCGAAATCCAGGAAAAGTCCTTCTTTCCCGGGCCCCATCTGCTCAGTAAACTATCTGCAGTTGTATGAAGTGCCTATAGTGATCGGGCGTGTAATAGATCAACTGGCCGCCGCCAATTATGATGCGCTCGGCGCCGCGCGCGCTGAGAGCCGGGGCCACCGGGTAGGTGGTGTCTCCTATCACCACGGAACTGGCGCCGTCGCCTATGACCAGAGTGTATTCGTGGTAGTATCCCTTTGAAGCCTGCGGCAGCACTCCTTCCTTATTGGTGAAGACGATGCCGTCGTGGGAGTATGGCAGGGAATCGCCGTTGTGTATCTTGGCGATGAGCTCCATTATTTTCTCCGCCCTGTTCTGGTCCTGTATAACGGGGGTAAGGGACGTGCCGGGGGCCGGAGCGCCGGAAGAAGAGCGCTCCGCGGCCGGGATTTGCATGGGCACCGGTTGCGCCGCGGGAACACTGACGTCGGCGGGGGCCGGGAGGTCCGCCAGTGTGTCGAAAACGTAATTGCCGCTCAGGCCGCTGATAGCGGTCAACTGCGATTTGTCGGACTGAGCCGAAACGGCTCCGGCGGACAGCAACATCAGGGCCGCGGCGACGTTCAACCAGATCGTTCTTTTTTTGAGCATTATGTCCTGCCTTTTCTGAAATATTTTCCGATAACCTTACTGCTATAGTTTAATCCCTTTAAACTGTCTGCCGAGGGCCCTAGGGCCCAGGGCGGCATAGGCCCTAAGACCTATGCGGCCCCGCCGCCAAAGGAAAAAGCCGGGGGGATTCCCCGGCTTTTCCAGACTCGAGGCCCGCGGATCTACAACAGTTCCGCCACCAGCGCGGCCAGCACGCTGCGCTCCGTCTTAGTGAACGTCAGGTGGCCGTAGAGCTTCTGGCCCTTCATCCTATCGACGATATAGGTCAGGCCGTTGGACGCAATGTCAAGGTAGGGATTGTCTATCTGGTACGGGTCGCCGGTGACGACAACCTTGGTGCCCTCTCCGGCGCGCGACAAAATGGTCTTGATTTCATGCGGCGTCAGGTTCTGCGCGTCGTCGACAATCATGTACTGCTTAGGCAGCGAGCGGCCGCGGATATGCGTGACCGAGGCTATCTCTATTTTTTCGTTCTGCAGCAGGTACTCAAACTTCTCTATGGCGCCCTCCGGGTGCCTCTTGTCCATGACAAACTCGAGGTTGTCGTAAATGGCGCCCATCCACGTCGAGAGCTTCTCCTCCTTGGTGCCGGGGATGAAGCCGATATCCTTGCCCACGGGCACTATGGGGCGGCAGATGATGAGCTTGCGGTAGACGTTCTCCTCCACGGCCTTCTGCAGACCGCAGACCAGCGTGCACAGCGTTTTGCCGGTGCCGGCGGCGCCGAGCAGCGTGACCAGTTTCACGGAATCGTCCAGCAGCAGTTCCATAGCGCAGCGCTGCTCCTTGTTGAGCGGGCGTATGCCCCACGGCGAAGGCTCCGGGCCCAGCGCGCGCAGTTTCGTCGGGTCGGAGGGATCGGCGCGGCCTATGGCGGACTTCTTCGCGTCGTCTTTGGAGTGGATCACTACGAACTCGTTGGGAGACAGGTCTTTCTCGGGGCTGTCGATGACGTGGTCCTTGTAGAACCTGTCCACGGCGGCGCCGGGCACCTCCATCGAAACCAGGCCGGGATAGAGTTCCTCCACTTTCACCTTGCCGGATTCGTAATCCTCCGCAGTCAGCCCTACCGCCTCGGCCTTCAGGCGCAGGTTTATGTCTTTGGTCACCAGTATCGCGGCGTGCTTCTTCTCCTCGTACCAGTACGCGGTGTTCAGGATGCGGTTGTCCATCTCCGTCAGCTTGAACTCCTTCGGGAGGACCTGCACGTGATCAAGGTCGACGATCAGCGTGCCGGCGTTCTCCATCTTCACCCCGATGTTCAACTTGCCATGCGCGCGGTACTCGTCGAGCCTGCGCGACACGATGCGCGCGCTTTTCCCACGCTCGTCGCCGGCATGCTTGAAAGTGTCGAGCTCCTCGATGACCGAAATCGGAATGACCACCGTGTTGTCCTCGAACTTTGTGAAGGAAAGCGGATCATGGATCAGCACGTTGGTGTCAAGGATGTAGACTTTTTTCATTTCTTTCTCCCTAAAATAACAGCAGGCAGAGATGACGCGCAGGGCGCGCAGGGGTATTCTAGCAAATAAACCGCCGCCGACAAGCCCGCCGACCGGCGGGGCACATTCAAGGTGCTAGTGCAACAAAACGGTTAAAGACTTCTGCCGGTGTCTTAAAGCCCAAACACTTTCTGGGCCGATTGTTAAGCCAAAGTTCAATCTCTGCGATGCGTTCTTCTGATATCTTAGCGAAATCGGTTTTCTTTGGCAAAAACCGCCTTATCAGTCCGTTCGTATTCTCTACCGTCCCTTTCTCCCAGCTGTGATACGGCTCGCAAAAATATGACCGCGTGCCAATTGCTTCGTTAAGTTTGCCGTGTTCAATGTTTTCCAGACCGTTGTCGTAGGTTATACTGCGCCTCAACTGCTTTGGATAACCCTTGAGAATATTCTCCAGGGCCTCTCGCGACTGGACCGCTGTCTTGTTCTCCAGCTTTTTTATTCTGGTCAGCCTGGATGTCCGCTCCGCACATACCTGAAGGGCTTTCTTGCTTGCATTGGACACCACAAGGTCCGCTTCCCAGTCTCCAGGCTCCTTTCTTGTCTCAACCGATTCTGGCCGGTCTTTTATCGAAACTCTGTCGGGAATCCTCTGGCCTTTTCTCCGGCTGTGATGTTTCGGATACCGCTCTTTATGCGCTCTCGGCAGGTATCCGATTAGGTGCGGCATTGAGGAATACAGCCACTGATAAATAGCCTCATGGCTTATCACAGCTTTATCCTCGTTTTCCTCTTTTAGCCTGCCGGCTATGATCTCCGGCGACCAGCCTTCCATAATCAGCCGCTCAATATCGTGCTGCAAAGCGTAGGTCTTCAGACGTTTACACTTGTGCTCTTCGGTCTCGCGCTGTTTTGCCCGCTCTTGGGCTTTGTGCGGCAGATATATCCCGTGAGCTTTGTTTCGCTTCAACTCCCGGGAAAGGGTCCCGATATTTCGGCCAAGCTTATCGGCTATGTCCCGCAACTTCCAGCCTCTGCTGCGCAGTACTGCCAGCTTATCCCGCTCTTCCTTCGTCAGATGCGTGTAGTTCATACCTGCCCATTATTCTACAGCAGGTCTTGTTATTTTGTTGCACTAGCGATTTGAACTCGTGCGGCGCGGAACTAAACAAGGTCTCGGAAAATTAGTAAGATATCTATATGTTCCCGGCAGGCCGCTGAGGCGTTCGGCCGTTTATCTAAGGACAACGATGAAAAAAAACATTCCGTTCCCGCTTCTGCTCCTGCTTCTTGCTACGATTTTCGGCGCGGCTGCGGTGCAGGCCGCAGCGCAGCCGCAGGGAACGGCCCTTTCCTCCGGCACCGCGGCCGGCGGTGTCTCCTCTTTGCCGGGCCTCTCAGCCGACCGACAGGCCTCCGCCGGCCAGCCCCGGCCCCCCGATGCCGGCGCGGCGCCGGCGGCAGACCCGCTCAGCGACGGGCCGTGGCCGGTGGCCGAGGTGGTGGTGAAAGGCAGCGTTAACCTCAAACCCAAGGCCGTGATAAGGGCCGGCAAAGCCAGGAAAGGCCGCCTCTACCTGAAGCAATTCGTATCCGAGGACATAGAGTCCATAATGGGCCTGGACGGCGTGGACAAGGTCTCGGTGGACATAGACAGACTGCCTGGCACGCCGGTCCCCCCGAAGCTGGCCGAGGCGGCGGGCTCCACAGTACCGGTACGGGTCACCTACGTCATCAAAGAGAAGCCGATGATAAAGAAGATAACCGTCTACGGCGCCAAGGGGCTGTCAAAGACGCGCGTCAAGGACGAGATGGGCCTGAAGGAGCGTGACTTCTTCGACGACTTGAAGATGCGGGAGGACCTGATAAAGATAGACGACCTCTACCACGGAAAGGGCTACATCGACGCGAAGGCCGACTACAGCGTCCGCTATGACACCGCCGCCTCACTGTGCTACCTGGACGTCACAGTGAACGAGGGGCCGAAGGCCAAAGTGGACGCCGTGCTGATAAACGGCGCGAAGGGTTTCCCAGTCAAAAAGCTCATCAAGAAGATGAAAAACCGCCCTAAGAGGATCTACTCCCCGCAGGACCTGGACAGCGACCTTAAAGCGCTGGGGACTTTCTACAAGGACAACGGTTACGCCGACTTCAAATTGCTGTCCTCCTCGGTGACGTTCAACGCGGAGCGCTCCGGGGTGACGATAACGATAGCCGTGGACGAAGGCCAGCGCCAGAAGTTCGGCGGCACCTATTTCGCCGGCAACACGCTCTACCTATCCAGCCAGTTGATGCCGGCCGTGGAGTACCGCCGCGGTAAGCTCTTCAACAAGGAGCTCTTCGACGACACGATACGCAACATCCAGGAAAAATACGCGAACAAGGGCTACCTGAAGGCCGTCGTAGAGCCGGACCTGGTCTTCGACAAGAAGACCGGACAGACCGACATCACGTTCAACATCACCGAAAACGACCAGATCTTCGTGGGCCACATAGACGTGGAGGGGAACAAGGCCACCAAGACCTACGTGCTGCGCCGCGAGATAGTGCAGAAGGAAGGCGCCTACTTTGACGCCGCCAAGATAAGGCGCAGCCAGGAAAGGATTTTCAACCTGGGCTTCATAGACGACGTGAACCCGGTAATCAACCCGACCTCCGACCCCGACAAGGTCGACCTGGTCTTCGACGTGACCGAGGGCAAGCCGGGTATGCTGACCGCGGGCGCAGGCGTTTCCTCGGTGGACGGTTTGGTGGGCACGCTGTCGCTCTCCCACATGAACCTGTTCGGGCGCGCGCAGAGGCTCTCGTTGTCATGGAACTTCGGCAAGCGGGTGCAGGACTACAACGTGGACTGGACTACGCCGTGGATCGGGGACCATCCGACCTCGCTGGGCGTGAACCTCTACCACACCCGTCACTATATGCCGTACCAGACCACGCTGTCGGCCTATTCGCAGCGGAGCACCGGCGGTAAGATCACGCTGGGGCCCCGCTTCGACAACGACAAGTACCACCTGACCACGGCCTACACCTACGAACAGGTGCGCATCGCCGAGGTGGACCCGCTCTACACCGGCGTGCTGCAGGAAGGCACCAGCGTCACCTCGTCCATCTATGTGGAGTTCGCGCGCGATACGCGCGACAACATCTGGGACCCGACGCGCGGCACGAAGACCTCGCTGGGCATAGAGTACGCCGGCGGCCCGCTGCTTGGCGACGTGGACTACTACAAGCCCACTTTCTCCTACAGCTACAACATGAAACTGTTCGACCTGGGGGACTACCCGTTCGTGATGTCCTTCGCCAACCGGCTTGGCATGGTCGGGCATTACGGCCCCACCAAGAGCGTGCCGGTCTACGAGCGCTACTTCCTCGGCGGCGCGGACACGATACGCGGCTACGCCAACAACGGCCAGATAGGCCCGCTTAACGGCGGTAACGCCTACGACGTGGCCAACCTGGAGTTCAGACTGCCGTTGGCGCGCGAGAAAAGGCGCACGATAGTGGAATGGGCCTTCTTCCTGGACGCCGGCAACTCCTGGGAATCGTTCAACGACGTCTCCGGGCGCTTCGGCACCGGCGTCACGAACCTGAAGGCCGGAGCGGGCTTCGGCATACGTTTCACGACCCCGGCCTTCCCGATCAGGCTGGACTGGGGCTACGGCTTCAACCACAAGCCGGGAGAGCAGAAATCCGACATCTACTTCACGCTGGGCAACCTGTTCTGAGAAGGCTGAAAAAAGGGAACCCAGTGATCCCAAAAACAGGTATGGTAAGCTACGGAAGGCATACAAGGCATATGAGGAAACCATTGTTCCTGCTCGCGCTGCTGCTGCCGCTGCTGGCGCCCTCCAGGGCCAGAGCGCTGGAGCTGCTGCTGGAGGAGAACCGCGGAGAATCCGGCACCATAGGCTACGTGGATATAGACCGCGTCTTCAAGGAATACTCCGGCACCACCGGAGCCCGCGAGGACTTCCTGAACGAGATCAAGAAAAAAGAGGACGCGCTGGACAAGAAAAAGATCGACGTCTTCACGCTGAAAGCGGAGATATCGAAGCTGCGCCAGGAGAGAGCCTTCGCGCTGACGCTGCCTTCTCTGATGGCCACACAGCGCAGTCTGGAACAGGCGGCGAAGACCGAGGCCGCGGAGCGCGCGGCGCTGACGGCATCGACGCAGCCGGCCGCCGCGGCCACGGCGGCGTCAACCGTCCCGCTCTCCACCGGCGCCGTCAGTCCCTCCGTCGCTTCGCTGCCGGGCCTGTCGACAGCGCCCGTCGGCGCCTCTGCTGGGACCATCCCTTCGGCCGGGGCCGGGCGGGCGGGTCTCTCCGCTCCGGCCGCCGCGGCCCCGCCGCGCCCCTCGACCGGAACAGCGGCGCCCCCCCAGGCCGCGCAAGGCCTGGACCTGCCGGGCATTTCGAAGATCCCGCTATCCAGCTTCAAGTTCTCGGTCTCCACCTCGGTGCCGGTGATAGACGCCGCCATAGCGCAGAAGGAGACCGACCTCGCCTCCCGGGAGACGGAACTGCAAAACGACCAGAAACTGGCCGAGAAGGAGCTGCTTAACTACGAGAACCACCGGAGCGAACTGCTGCTCGGGCGCATCTACGTGGCGCTGAAGGAGCTGGCTATAAAGGAAGAGGTCAGCGTGGTGGTGGACAAGCGCAACATCCTCTACGGCCAGAAAGCTGTGGACCTGACCGACAAGCTCATCGAGAAGTTGGAGAAAGGCGGTATATGAACCTCACCGCCGGCGATATAGCCAGGCTCGCCGAAGGCGACCTGCGGGGAGACGCCTCCGTCCGCCTTTTCGCGGCAGCGCCGCTCGAGAAGGCCCGCGAGGCCGACCTCGCCTTCCTGGCCGATCCTGCCATGGCCGGCGCGGCCGCCTTCGCCCGCGCCGGCTGCCTGCTGGCGCCGCGCGGCACCGAAGAGGCCCTGAAGGATTTTAAGGGCGCGGTCGTGTTCACCAAGAACCCTCGCTACGCCTTCATGCTGGCGCTGCGCCTGCTCGAGAAGGAGCTGCGCCCCCAGCCGCCAGCCGGAACACATCCCTCGGCCGTCGTCTCCCCATCCGCAAAAGTGGAGCCATCCGCCCATGTGGGCCCCTGCGCCGTCATCGAGGACGGCGCGGTCATAGCCTACGGCGCCGTGGTCGGCGCACAGTGCTACGTGGGCCGCGGTTCCAAGGTGGGCCGCGCCTCCCGCCTGTACCCGGGAGTCAGGATAATGGACGGCTGCGAGATAGGCGCGGAATGCATTTTGCACGCCGGGGCCGTGATAGGCTCGGACGGCTACGGCTACACTTCTGCGAGGGGAGTGCACGAAAAGATACCGCAGCTGGGGCAAGTGCTGGTGGAGGACGGGGTAGAGGTAGGCGCGAACTGCGCCATAGACCGCGCGGCGCTCGAGGTCACGCTCATAGGCGCCGGCACGAAGATAGACAATCTGGTGCATATCGCCCACAACGTGCGGATAGGCAAGAACTGCCTGATTATCGCCCAAGCCGGCATAGCCGGCTCCACCACGGTGGGCGACGGCGCGATAATAGCCGGCCAGGCCGGCATCTCGGACCACATAAAAATAGGGGACAACGCCGTAATTATGGCGAAGACCGGCGTGATAAGCGACGTGGAGCCTGGACAGGTCCTATTCGGCCACGTGGGCCGGCCACGCCTGCAGGCCATGAGGGTAGAGGCCCTGCTCTCCAGGCTCCCGGAGATGAACAAGACGCTCTCCAAGATTAAGAGGCGCCTCGGAATCTAACGGCAGGCGCCTCCCTACCGTGGAGCAGGAGGAAGGCGCGCGGAGGCCGAACCCGGGCTCGCCGATGTCCCCGACGCAATTACGAATGCGAACCACCATAAGATCGTCGGTTACGATAGAAGGGATCGGACTGCACAAAGGGAAGCCTGCGAAGGCCGTTCTCCGGCCGGCGGAGGAAGCCACCGGCCTGCGCTTCCTCTCGCCGCTCTTCGAAAAGCCGCTGTCGGCCGTCCTCTCCAACGTGGCGGGGACCGTTCGCGGCACCAACCTTACCGACGGTAGAAGCACCATCTACACCGTGGAGCACCTGCTCTCGGCCGCGGCCGGCCTGGGCATAGACGACCTGGACATAGAACTGGCCGGAGAGGAGCCTCCGGCAGGGGACGGCTCGGCTCTGCCTTTCGCCTCGGCGCTCTACAAGGCTGGCTTCAGGGAAAAACCCGGCCAGCAGAGGAAAAGCCTGCCCATTGGCGGCAGGCTGGAGATGAAAAAGGGAGATGTTTCCTACCTCGCCCAACCGGCCGTGAAGGGCGTTTTCTTCAAACTGACCTACGACCACCCGCACCAGCTCGTAGGCAGGCAGACGTTGGAGTTCGCGCTTTCCCCGGAAGAATACATCGCCCGCGTCGCGCCGGCCCGCACGTTCGGCTTCTCGCACGAGCTCGAGGCCCTGAAGAAGGCCGGCCTCGCCCTGGGCGGTTCGCTGGACAACGCGGTGGTGATAACTGGGACGGAGATTCTCGCCAAGGGCGGCCTGCGCTTCGCCGACGAGTTCGTCCGCCACAAGCTGCTGGACCTGATAGGGGACCTGGCGCTGACCGGCCTGGCGTTAAAGGATATCTATATAGAAGCCGAGCGCTCCGGCCACGCCGCCAACGTCAATTTTGCTAAACTGTTGCTGGAGAAGGCTTCCCTATGACAGAGAACAAAGCCCCCGACTACGAACCGCTGCGGATCATCCCCTGCGAAGAAATCTTGAAGGTCATCCCGCACCGCTATCCCTTCCTTATGGTGGACCGCGTCGAGGTGGTGCAGGAAGGCAAGTACTGCGTAGGAGTCAAGTGCGTCAGCGCCAACGAGCTCTACTTCCACGGCCACTTCCCGGAGAAACCGATCATGCCCGGGGTGCTGATGCTCGAGGGCATGGCGCAAACCGCGGCCGCGATGATGATGAATCTGCCCGAGACCAAAGGCCGCCTCGGCTTCTTCGCCGGCATCAACAAGGCTAGGTTCCGCCGGCAAGTGGTGCCAGGTGACGTGCTGAAGATGTACGTGGAGATAGTGAAATTCAAGAGCAGCGTCGGCAAGGTAAAGGCGCAAGCCTGGGTGGGCGACGAGGCCGCCGCCGAGGCCGAGCTGACGTTCGCTATAGGCTGATTTTTTCGCGACCGACCGGAGGACGACATGGCGACCAGGATACACACCACCGCAGTTATCGACAAGAAGGCGCAAATAGACGAGAACGTGGAGATAGGCCCGTACACCGTGATAGGCGAGGACGTACAGATAGGTTCCGGCACGAAGATTGGCCCGCATTGCATCTTAGAGTTCTGCACGATAGGCAGGGACAACTGGTTCACAGGCGCGGCCTACGTCGGCATGCCGCCGCAGGACTGGAGTTACAAGGGCGAGCACAAGCGCTTCGTCATGGGAGACAACAACGTCATACGCGAGAACGTCACGCTGCACCGCGGCGCGCATACCGACGTGACGACGATGGGCTCCGGCTGTATGCTGATGGCCAACTCGCACATAGGCCACGACGGCCGCGTCGGCGACAACGTCGTAATGGTCAATTGCGCCTCGGCCGCCGGCCACGTGGAGATAGGAGACAGGGCGCTGATCAGCGGCCTGGCGGGCATACACCAGTTCACCCGCATAGGCAGGTTCGCGATGATCTCCGGAGGCGGCATGGCCAACCAGGACATCATCCCCTACGTCACCGCACAGGGAGACCGCGCCCGGCCCGTAGGTCTCAACCTCGTCGGCATGAAGCGCAACGGCTTCACCCGCGAGGAGATAAAGGCCGTCAAGCACGTCTTCAGGACGCTGTTCTTCCGCGGCCTTCTGCTCAAGGACGCCGTCGCCAGGCTCCGCGCGGAGAACCTGTCTCCCAAGGCCGCGCTGATACTGGACTTCATAGAGGCCTCCAAGCGCGGCATAGCCCGCCCGCGCCGCAACGCGCGCGACCTGGAGTCCGCCGTCAGCGACTGATGCCGGATAAGATAGGCATCATAGCCGGCGGCGGTAACTTCCCGCTCCTCTTCGCGGCCGAAGCCAGGAAAGCCGGCCGCGAGGTCTGCGCCGTGGCGCTGGACGGGATAACCTCCAGAGAGATAGAAAAGCACGCCGCCGAGACCCGCTGGTTCCGTCTCGGCAACGTGGGCGGCCCTATAGATTTCTTAAAGGAGCGCGGAGTCAGGAGAACGCTGATGGCGGGCTCCGTGCCGCACGTAAACATCTTCGGCGGCGTGCTCCCGGACCTGCGCGGCGCCAAGCTGCTCTTCAAGCTGCGCGACAAAAAGGCCAACGCCATCTTCGCCGCAATCGCAGAAGAACTGGCCGCCGACGGCATAGAGGTGGCGAGCTCCGCCACGCTGCTGGAACATCTGCTGGTGAAGCCCGGCGTACTCGCCGGCAGGCATTTAGGGCCCGATACGCTGAAGACCGCGGCTTATGGCTGGAAGGCCGCCAAAACGCTGGCCGCGCTGGACATAGGGCTCACCGTAGTGCTGCGCGACCAGGTGGTCGTGGCCGCGGAGGGCATAGAAGGCACCGACGAGTGCATCAAGCGCGCAGGCGCCCTCACCCGCGAGAAAAACGGAGAGTTGACCGTGGTGAAGGTTGCGCGGCCCGACCAGGACATGCGCTTCGACCTGCCGGTGGCCGGAGCGCGCACGCTGGGCGTTATGAAGGCGGCCGGAGCGCGCACGCTGGTGCTAGAGGCCGGCAAAACGCTGATTCTCGGCATGGACGAGTTCCTCGCCGCCGCCAAAGACACCGGCATCGCCGTCCTCGGCGCCAACGACGCCACGTTCCCCGACCGATAGCCAGCAGGCGCCATCGGCGCGCCCCAACCACGGTAATGACCGCAGAGTCTCTGTTTACCCCGGCGCCGGATTCTGTATATAATTATTCCGCCGCTCTGATGTCCCCGGCGAAGCGATAGCCCGAATCGGCCGCGCGCCGCGGCGGCCGCCAATGAACGAACTGCTTTATAAGAACTCTCCCGCGCACTGGCTGCTGCCGCTGCTGGCCAGGCTCTACATACGCTTTCTCGGCCTAACCTCCCGCATAACTATAACGGGAGCAAAGGACTACCCCGGCCCCGCCGTCTACGCGCTGTGGCACCGCCAGGAAGTGCTGATGATCTGGCTTCACCGGGGCAAGGGGATCTGCGGCCTCGTCAGTCAGAGCAAGGACGGCGAGCATATGGCGCGCATCCTGCTGGGCATGGGCTTCAACGTCGTGCGCGGCTCCACCACCACGGGCGGAATGATGGCGCTGCGCGGGCTGATCAAGGCCGCGCGCAAGGGTTATTCCATAGCCATCACGCCCGACGGCCCGAAGGGCCCAATCTTCAAGGTACAGCCGGGCCTCGTCTACGTGGCGCAGAAGGCCGGCGTGCCGATAATTCCCGTCGCCTGCGCCCTGTCGAGGAAAAAGGTCCTGCGCAGCTGGGACAGGTACCAGTTCCCGCTGCCTTTCGGCCGCATAGAGGCCGTCTACGGCGAGCCAATCGCGGTCTCGGAGACAGACGCCGTGCAGGCCAAGGCCGAGGAGCTGGAGGGCAGGCTGAACGCCCTTACCGAAGAGGCCGAGCGGCTCCTCGCCGCCGGGAACTGATGCCGGGGCGCTGGCATACCGCCTTTCCCCGCGTTCTCCTCAGCGCCGCCGCCTTCCTGGGTTCCTTCCTGCTTTTCCAGTTAGAGCTGATGACCGGTTCCGCCGTGCTGCCGCTCTTCGGCGGCGGCTATTACGTCTGGACCGTCTGCCTGCTCTTCTACCAGACGGTGCTAGTGGCTGGCTACGCCTACGCGCTGCTGCTCTCCGAGAGGCTCCCGGGACGCAGGCTGCTCTCGCTGCACCTGGGGCTGCTGCTGGCCGCCCTGCTGCTCACCGGCTGGCACTTTCCGGCCGCCCGTTTCGCCGTTCCGGTGCCGGACCTGCTGTGGCGGCTGACGCTCTACATTGGAGCGCCTTTCTTCCTGCTGTCCGCCTCCACCACCCTATGCCACCGCCTGCTCTCGGAGAGCGCCACCGCCCGCTCCTACACCGTCTTCGCCTGGTCCAACGCCGGCTCGCTGGCCGGCATGCTCTCCTACGCGCTGCTGGTGGAACCGGCCTTCGCGCGGCCGCAGGCGGACGCGCTGTGGCTGGGCCTGTTCGCGGCGTACTTCCTGCTGCTGCTCGCCGCCAGAAGCGCGGTAAGTTTCGGGGAGGACCCGCCGCCCAGCCCCGCTGATTCGCAAGAAAAACCGCGCTGGGGAGTCTGGCTGGCCCTGCCCGCCGCCACCTCCGCGCTGCTGGCCGCCGTCACCAGCTACCAGAGCGCGGCCACCGCATCGATGCCGCTTACGTGGATTATACCGCTGTCGGCCTATCTGTTCTCCTACGCCCTTCTTTTCTCCGGGCACAAGTTCGGGACCGGCACACTGCGTTTCTTCCTTTTCGGCCTGCTGGGCGCGCTGCTCGTCCTGCTGTGGCGCCTGCAGGCGCCGGTCAGCACGGCCATGGCGGCGCTGCTCGACTGGGCGCTGCTCTTCGTCTGCGTGGCGGCGCACCGGGAACTCTACGAAGCCCGGCCGCTAGACCCGGCGCTGGCGCCGCGCTTCTACCTGGCCATGGGCCTGGGCGGCGCGCTGGGCACGGCGCTGGTCACCCCGGCGGGGGCGCTGCGCTTCGGCTACGGTTTCGCCGACCTCTACATAGCCGCGGCCCTGCTGATAGGCGCGATGTCCTACGCAGCCGGGGCGAGGAAGGGCCTGGGCGGGCGCGCCGCGCTGGCCTCGCTGCTGCTGTTGGCCGTCATAATCCTGGGCGGGGCCCGTATCTCCGGGGAGTCGGCGGTCTACGCGCTGCGCAACTTCTACGGCATGTACCGCGTGGAGGACGACAAGACCCTCGGCCTGCGGCGCTTCGTGAACGGCGCCACCGTGCACGGAGTGCAGTACCTGGGTACGCGCAGGGACAGGACCACGGCTTACTACTCGAATGGCTCGCCGATAAGCGAGGTGCTCGACGACTTCCCGGCGCGGCGCGTAGGCGCCGTCGGGCTGGGGGTAGGGGTCAGCTGCGCGGACGCGAAGCCCGGCACGGACTGGACCTTTTACGAACTGGACCCCGACGTGGAGATGATAGCGCGCAAATACTTCACCTTCCTGGCGGACTGCAGGGCCCACGTGCGCGTGATCACCGGGGACGCCCGCCTGAACCTGGCCAAAACCCCGCCGGGCTCATACGGCCTGCTCTACCTGGATGCCTTCACCGGGGGGGCCGTGCCGTTCCACCTGATTACCAGGGAGGCACTGGAACTATACAAATCGCGGCTGAGGCCCGGCGGCCTGATGGTCTTCCACGTCTCGGCCAACTTCCTGGACATAACGCCGGTCATAGCCCTGTCCGCCTCCGCCGCGGGCCTTTCCAGCCTTTACAAGGAGGTCTCCTTCGATCCTTCCGACCCCTCTAGGCTCAGTTCCGAATGGCTGGCGGTGAGCTCCAACCCGGCCTACCTGAGCCGGCTGCGCGCCAAAGGCTGGACCCCTCCGGAACGGCGCCCCGGCCTCCGGGCCTGGAGCGACGATTACCGCGACGTGCTACAGGTCCTGAAGCTCTGACCGAGGGCCGCCGCGCCGGGCCCGTAATCCGCTATATTTAGTAGAATAATAAGATTAAGGTCGTTGGGCCGGTTTTAAAGGTTTCTTTCAGAGGATACTGCTATGGCTGAAAAAGAAAAGAAACTCCGTTTTGGCGTGGTCGGCGCCGGCAAGCTCGGCGGGTTTCACACGCGCACCCTTTCCACGATGCCAGAGGTCGAGCTGATAGGCGTTTCCGACCCGAACCTGTTACGCGCCCAGGTGCTTGCCTGGCGCCACAACTGCGTGGCCTACAAGACCATGGAGGAGCTGCTCAACCAGGTGGACGCGCTGGTGGTGGCCGCCCCAACCGAGTACCACGCCGAGATAGGAGCGAAGGCGCTCGAGGCCGGAGTGCACGTACTGATGGAAAAGCCGATCACCAATTCGGAGGAGGGCGCCCGCAGGCTGCTGGACCTCTCCGAGAAGAAGAAGGTGGTGCTGCAGGTCGGCCACTCCGAGCGCTTCAACGCGGCCGTCGTCGAGACGCTGAGGCACGTCAAGAATCCCCGCTACGTCACGATAGAACGCCTCGGACCGTTCGACCCGCGCGTCGCCGCCACGGGTGTCACGCTGGACCTCATGATCCACGACCTCGACATCATCCTGACGATGATAGACTCCGAGATAGAGTCCTTTGAGGCCATCGGAGCCAGTATGCTTTCCAATCACGAGGACATCTCCAACGTGCGCCTTAAATTCAGGAACGGCTGCGTGACCGACATCACCGCCAGCCGCGCCAGCATGGAGGCCTCCCGCCGCATGCGCATCTACCAGCAGGACGCCTATATCTCGGTGGACTACGTCAGCTCGCGCGTGAAGATCTACACCAAGAAGGTCCCAGTCATCAACTCGCTTAAGGACATAGAGATCTCCTACCCGAAGTTCGCCCCGAAGCAGCCGATACGCGAGGAACTTTACCACTTCATCGACTGCATAAAGACCGCCAAGACCCCCACGCCCAGCGGCGAGAAGGGCCTGAAGGCGCTGCGCCTGGCGCTCGACATCACCGACAAGATGCGTCGCTTCGAGGTCTCCGGCCCCAAGAGCGAGCAGCCTCCGGAGTCGCTCTCCGGCACGCTCTCGGATATCGGCAAAGCCACCAAGGTGCTGGTAGAGGAAGGGCTCAAGAACGCCGGCATAGACAAACACTGACGACCAAGGCGCCGGGGCGGGGGACGCTGGCGGAGATTTATGGCTAAGATCGCACCTGTGAACAAGAACATCCTCGTGGTGGCGGGAGACCCTTCCGGGGACCTTCACGCCGCCAACCTGATAAAGGCCCTCAAGGCCAGGGATCCGGAAATATCGGTGACCTCGATAGGCGGGGTGCGTATGCAGGAGGTCTCCACCCATTTCATCTACAACCTGGTCTCGGTCGGGGCCGTCGGTTTCTCGGAGCCGTTCAAGCACTTCTTCCTGTGGCTCAAGCTGATAAAGCTGGTGCGCCGCTACCTGGACGAGCGCCGACCCGCCTGCGTGATAGCGGTGGACTTCTACGGCTTCAACCACCAGGTGCTGGGACTGGCCGCGCACCGCAAGATCCCGGCGTTCTACTACATCAGCCCCCAGGTCTGGGCCAGCCGCCCCGGACGCGCCGCCAAGATCGCCAAGCTGACCAAGGAAATTTTCGTGATCTTCCCGTTCGAGACGGAACTCTACAGGAAGGCCGGCGGCAACGCCTCGTTCGTGGGGCACCCGCTGCTGGACATGATGCCGGCGCCGGCGCCGAAGGATTTTCCCCCGCCCAACGGAGGCTGGAAGATAGGCATCCTGCCCGGCTCGCGCAAGACCGAGATTTACCGCCATCTGCCGCTGTTCGTGAAGGCCTTCTACCGCATCAAGGAACAACACCCGAAGTCCCGCGCCTACCTGTTCGCCGTGCCGGAATTCCCGGACGAAGCGCTGGTGCCGGCCCTGGAGGCCGTGGAGAAGTACTGGTCCAAGGACATAGAGATCGTGCGGGAGAAGGACTACGCCGAGCGCGCGAAACTAGATTTCGCGTTCACCTGCTCGGGTACCGCGACGCTTGAGAACGCGCTGCTGGGCGTGCCGATGGCCGTGGCCTACCGTATGCAGAATCTCACCTACGAAGTGGCCAAGCGCGTCGTCAAGACGCCCTACATCTCGCTGGTCAACATCCTGCTGAAGCGCCCCGCCGTCAAGGAGCTGATCCAGGAGAAAGCCACCGTGGACAACCTGGCCCAGGAGGCCTTCTCCTTCATCAACAACCCGCCGCGCGCGCAGGCCGCGCGCAAGGAGCTCGCCGGACTGCGCGCGCTGCTCGGGGAGCGCGGCGCGGCGGAACGCGCGGCCGGCAAGATCCTTTCCTACCTAAGCTGACATGACAGACCGGACCCGCGCCAACGCCCTCGACAAGGAAAGGTTCCGGGTGCTGACCCGCGCGCTGTTGGCTTATCTCAAGCCCCACAAGAGCCGTCTGTACCAGGCGGCGGTCTCGATGATAGTCCTGGCCGCGATAAAGAACCTTATCATCTACATCTCCGGGCCGGTGATAAAGGGCGTTTTCATCGACAGGAACTCCCATCTGCTTCAGCTTGTGATGATGGGCCTGCCGCTGTTGTTCGTCCTGCGGATGACGGTGGAGTACGTCAACGGCTACCTGATGAGCTGGATAGGGCAGCGGGCGGTGCAGGACATCCGCTCCGACCTGTTCGACCACATCCACCGCTTGTCGCTGGAGTTCTACTGGCGCAGGCGTTCCTCCGACGTAATGAGCCGCGTCATCAACGACCTGAACAACGTGCAGAGCACCGTGCAGTTCATCCCCCTCTACGGCATCCGAGACTCGCTGACGGTGCTGGGCTGCGTGGCCGTGCTTTTCTACATCAACTGGCGGCTGGCGCTGATCTCGATGATAGTGCTGCCCGCGGTGGCGGCCATCCTCAGTGTGCTGGGCCGCAAGATGCGCAAGGCCTCCGCCGAGAGCAACGTGATAGTGGGCGAGATCTCACACCGCTTCCAGGAGAGCCTGCAGGGCATCACAGTAGTCAAGGCCTTCAACTACGAGGATCAGGCGATAGCCCGCTTCCGCGTCGCCAACGACGCCTATTTTTCCAAGATGATGCGTTACCTGCGCGCCACCGCGCTGAGCGGTCCCGTAATGGAGTTCGTCAGCGGCATGGTGATGGTGGCCATCCTCTATATGAGCGGCAAGGCCATCTTCAGCGGCAATATGTCGACCGCCAACTTCTTCTCCTTCCTGATGGGCTACCTCACCGCCTACGGCCCCATTAAGAACATCGGCAACATGAACTCCAAGCTGCAGCAGGGCATGGCGGCCTGGGAGCGCATCTACCAGATCCTGGAGGAAAAACCCGCCGTCGTAGTCAAGACGGAGACCAAGAACATCGACAGGCTAGAGGGCAGGATAGAATTCAAGGGGGTGAATTACAAGTACCCTTCCCGCGAGACCCAGGTGCTCAAGGACCTGTCGTTCGCGATAAATCCCGGAGAGGTGGCGGCCTTCGTGGGTCCCTCGGGCTCGGGCAAGACCACGATAGTGCACATGCTGCTGCGCTTCTTTGACCCGGTGTCCGGCTCCATACTGCTGGATGGCCACGACATGACCGACCTGGACACCACGGACCTGCGCGCACACATGGGTCTGGTGACGCAGGACACGATCCTCTTCGACGACACGGTCTACAAGAACATCACGATAGGGCGCCCCGGCGCCTCGCTGGACGAGGTTATTGAAGCCGCGAAGGCGGCGGACGCGCACGCCTTCATTTCGGCCATGCCGCAGGGATATGAGACCGTGCTGGGAGAACGCGGCGTGAAGCTCTCCGGCGGCCAGCGTCAGCGGCTGGCGATAGCGCGCGCGATAATCAAGCGGCCCAAGATCCTGTTGCTGGACGAGGCCACGTCCAACCTGGACACAAACAGCGAGCAGGCCGTGCAGGCCGCGATAGAGCGCATCCTCGGCGGGCGCACGGTGGTGATGGTGGCGCACAGGCTTTCCACGGTAAAGAACGCGGACAAGATCTTCGTCCTGAAGAAGGGCGAGCTGGCGGAAACCGGCACCCACCAGGAGCTGCTGAAGCTCGGAGGGGTCTACAAGGGCCTCTACGAGGCGCAGATTTAGCGCGCGGCCGGGGAAAACTAACGGGGTTTTATGGTCATAATCTTAAGCTTTATCACTCTTATCTTCACGCTGGCTGGCAGCCTTCTGGTCATAAGGTACGGCGGCCTAAACCGCCGCTTCCTGGCCTGGTCGCTGGCCTTCTCGTCCGGCGTGCTGGTCTCGGTGGCCTTCATGGACATTCTGCCGGCCGGCGTGACCCTGGCCCCCGCCCAGGCCTACTACGGCTGTCTCGCCGCATTACTGGCAATCTTCCTGGTGGAAAGTAACACCGTCGTGCACTCCTGCAACGAGGCCATCGAGAACTGCGCGGTGCATTCGCTGGGCACAGTCGCCTTCATCGCGCTGTCGCTGCACGCCCTCATGGACGGCGTCAGCCTTGCCGTGGCCGCCAAGACCGGAGGCGCGCTCGGCGCAAATATCGCCCTCGGCATCATCCTTCACAAGTTTTCGGGAGGCGTGGCCCTGGCCTCGCTGCTGCTCAAGAGCGGCCGCGATTACCGCCGCACATTCTGGCTCTCGCTGGTGAAGGCGCTGATGACGCCGCTCGGCGCGCTCATCACGGCCCCGCTGCTGGCCGGCGTCTCACAGCCCACGATGGCGCTGCTGCTCGGCCTCTCCGCCGGGTCCTTTATCTACATCGCCATGGCCGACATCCTCCCGGAACTGCACAAGCACAAGGAGCCGCTCGCCCAACTGATCTATCCGTTCGGCTACGCCGTGGCATACCTCATCAAGAGGCTCGGAGCGGGATAGGGCATGGAACTCGACGAACTGCTTAAAAAATTCAAGGAATACTCTTCGCAGGACACCACGCTGCTGGAATACGCGTGGAACTACGCCGCCGAATCCCACCAGGACCAGAAGCGCGCCTCCGGGGAGAAGTACTTCGTGCACTGCGCCGCTGTGGCGGAGATCCTGGTCGACTACAAGATGGACCTGGAGACCGTGGCCGCGGGCCTGCTACACGACGTGTTAGAGGACACCAAGGTCCCTCACGAGACCTTCCGCAAGGAGTTCGGAGACGAGATCTACCAGCTCGTGGCCGGAGTGACCAAGATAGAGACGCTCAAGTTCTCGTCGCGCGACGAGGCGCAGGCGGAGAACTGGCGCAAGATGCTGCTGGCCACGGCCCGCGACATCCGAGTGATAGTCATCAAACTGGCGGACCGCCTGCACAACATGCGGACGCTGAACTTCATGCCAAAGGAGAAGCAGATAGAGATAAGCCACGAGACGCTGTCGCTCTACGCGCCGCTGGCGCAGCGGCTGGGCATCTTTCACCTTAAAAGCGAGCTTGAGGACCTCTCGTTCAAGTACCTGTTTCCGGACGAGTACCAGAGCCTGCTGGCCAAGGTGCAGCTGCGCTTCGCCAAGCGCGAGAAACTGCTGGAGGATTTTAAGACCGAGTTGGAGAGGCACCTGGCCGGGGCGCAGATACCGCACCGCGTCCTCTCCCGCGCCAAGAACCTCTACTCGATCTACCGCAAGATGGTACGCCAGGCGAAGCCGTTCGAGGAGATCCAGGACGCTCTCGGCGTGCGCATCATCACCGACACCGTCATCAACTGCTACGCCCTCCTCGGCACCGTGCACTCCGTCTTCAAGCCGGTGGCCGGCTCGTTCACCGACTACATCGCCGTGCCGAAGATGAACCTCTACCAGAGCCTGCACACCAGCGTTATGGCGGCTTCGGGCGAGATCATAGAGATACAGATCCGCACCGAGGATATGCACCGCACCTCGGAGTACGGCATCGCGGCGCACTGGCGCTACAAGCTGGGCGACAAGGGCGCCGACAAGCACTTGGACGAGAAACTGAACTGGCTCAGGCAGTGGATGGAATGGCTCCAGGACCTCTCCAGCCCGCGCGAGTTCATAGAGAGCTTCAAAACCGACCTAGAGCTGGACCAGATCTTCGTCTTCACGCCGAAGGGCGACGTAAAGCCGCTCCCCGTGGACGCCACGCCTATCGATTTCGCCTACACGATACACACCGACGTCGGCAATACCTGCATAGGGGCCAAAGTCAACAACAAGATGGCCCGCATAGACCACGCGCTGAAGAGCGGCGACATCTGCGAGATCATCACCCGCAGGAACTCGGCCCCGAAGAAAGACTGGCTGGCCGTGGTCAAGACCGCAGGCGCGCGCAGCCACATCCGAAAATACCTGCGCGAGCACGGACAGCAGGAAGAATGACGTGAATTTCCCGGAGCTGTCCGACATAACGCCCCAGAAGGCGCAGGCCCTGAGGGATCGTATCGCGCGCCTGGGGGTGGACCTGAGGCTGGTGGAGGAAAAGTTCGTGAAAGGCGGCGGTAAGGGCGGGCAGAAGATAAACAAGACAGCGAACGCCGTGCAACTGAAGTACCCGCCGCTGGACCTCGTAGTACGCTGCCAGCGTGAGCGCAAGCGCTCGGTCAACCGCTTCCTGGCGCTTCGGGAACTGGTGGACAGGATAGAACTGCACGTCTCGCCGGAAATCTCGGGGAGAACGGCGGAATGGGCCCGCCTGAGGAAGCGCAAGAAGCGCCGCCGGGGGCCGGGAGAAGGAGGAACGGATGCCGTCCGAAGCCAATAAACTCTCCAGCATACTGCTCATCCTCGTCGGCAGGTTCGGCGACTACATAGTGACCACGCCGTTCCTGCACGGCCTGCGCCGGCGCTATCCGGAAGCGGAGATTACGCTGATAACCTCGCAAAAAGCGGAGGACCTGGCCAAAGCCAACCCGGACCTGGACCGCGTCCTGGTGTTCCGCGGCTGGCACCGCCCGCTCTCACTGGCGCGGGTGTTCCTGACCGCGGCCGGCCGCTACGACGTGGCCGCGGACCTAAACCCCTCCTACAGCCGGACCTCGTTGCGTCTGATTTCTCTGGCCAAGGCCCAGAGAAAACTGGCTTTCGCGAAGCGGGCGCCGGCGGGCACCTACACGCTCACATTGCCGCACGACCCGGCCACGGAGCATCATCTGGACAAGTATTCCCGCCTGGCCGCCGAGCTGGGCTTCGACCCGCCGGGGAACGTCCGCATCGCGCTGCCGGCCGCCGCCGACGCGGCCGGCGGCAGACTCTACCGCGGGCTGGGCCTTCCCGAAGACTCGCTGACCGTGGCCATACACCCAGGCAACTTCAAGAAAAGGGAGAACCGCTGGCCCGAAGAAAAGTTTGTGAAGTTCACCAAGGAGATAATGGGTTGGAAAGGCGTCTCGGTGTTCTACATCGAAGGTCCCGGAGAGGAGAGGCAGACCGAGGAGGGAGTGCTGCGTTTTTTGCCCGGCGTCCGGCATATCCCGCCGCAGCCGGCCGAGGTCATGGCGGCAGTACTGGCCAGGGCCTCGATACTGGTCTGCAACAACACGGGCACGCTGCACCTGGCAGACGCGGTAGGCACCCCCACTTTCTCGTTCAACCGGCCCTATACAGAAAAATGCTGGAAGCCGCGCGGGGCGAACAGCTTCTACATAACCTCGGAGGACCCGGAGAGCGTACGCGGCATAGAGGTGGGGGACGCGCTCGGGGTCTTCGCGGCCGCCGTCGAGAAGCTCCGGGCCGCGCGCCAGGTCACCTAAGGAACCTGGACGCCTCTTTCTGAAAACCGCCCAGCAACGGCATGAAGGGGGCATCGGCCGCCTCCCCTTCTTCCTTCCACGTCGAATTATTCATTACCTTGAGCCCGCCCTTGTAGGCCTGAAGCGGCAGTATCATCGTGTCGTCCTTGCGCACGATGGCGGCCGTGTCCCAGGAGAAGACCGGCATGAACGGCCAGCGTTCCGGGGAGAACAGGCCGTGGCCGCTGGAATAGTCGGAGGCGGGATTTTTGACGCCCAGCAGCCCCAGCAGGGTGGGCGCCAGGTCAAAATGGCTGGTATCGTAGGTAATCACGGAAGGCTTCCGGCCAGGCTCGTAGAACACGAAAGGCACGCGCACCTCCTCGGCACTGTAGGACTGGTTGTGGCCGTAATAGCCTCTTTCAAAGAACGGCTCCCCGTGGTCGCCCGTCACCACTATGACCGTGTCTTTCATACCTCCGGAGGCGCGCACCGCGGCCAGTATGCGGCCTATCTCGTGATCGTCGAAATGCACGGCGTTCTTGTACTTATTAAACAGCGGCAGGATGTTGCTCTTGTTCAGCAGCAGCAGATTGACGAAATGCGAAGGCTTGAACATCTCGTACTGCGGGGTGTAGTCGTAGCTGCCGTGGGAGGCGTCGAAGAAGACGAAACCGAAATAGGGCTTTCCGCTCTTCCTGTTCTTCAGGAAATCCACGGCCTTCTGTGTTATGTCGTCGTCGCGCACGGCCCCGTTGCCGGGCTGCGGCTTATCGTAGATATCGGCGCGCGGCACGTCCACGAAGCAGGTCTTGTTGAACTCCGGGAAGCTGAGCGCCGAGGCCGCGAAAAGGCGGAAGTCGTAGCCTTCCTTTATCAACACGTCCATCAGGGCAGGCTCGCGCCGCTCGCCCAGCATCGGGAACCAATAATTGCCGTATAGGCCGTAGATCAGGGAAAAGATGCCGAAGCGCGTGCAATCCCCGCCGCTGTAATGCGACATGAACACCGAGCTCTTCTTCCCCAGCGCCCAGGTGTTGACGAGAATATCGGGGCGGTACATATCGTAGCGCATCGAATCCACTACCAGGATAAGTATGTTGAGCGGCTTCTTCGGCGGCACTATGACCAGAGGCTTCTCCGGGTATCTCAGGTCGGAGGCCCCCTTGGGTAGGTCCACCCTCACCGGAGCGCTCAGTTTGAAGCCGAAGTACCTATTCGCGAAGGAACGCACCTTCAGCGGCTGGTAGAGAGGAAAAAGCTGGTCATTCCGGATGATGGGAGTGGTATCGTAAAGCGTGCCCCACGCGAACATCCCCTTGTCGGCCACCACGAAGAGCAGCAGGACCGCCAGCGCCAGGCGGGGGCGCCGCGGCCGCGCGAAGAGACGGCGGGCCGCGGAAGGGGCGAGCCTCCAGAAAAGCCATTGTGCCGCCAGCAGCAGGGCCGCCAGCGCCAGGAACAGGCCCTTCATCTCCCAGCCCTGGTCGAGCGAGGCTAGCCCGCCTGGAGTGGTCAGCAGGTTGAAAACCATGGAGTTCAGATGGAAATGGAAAATCTTGTAAACCCCGGCGTCGGTGACCAGCCCCAGCTGGAAGGCCCAGAGCAGGGCACCCAGGGTCCATCTCCGGCCAGGCGCCAGGTAGAACGGGAAGGCCAGCAGCGAGATGGCCGCGTACAGCATGGCCGTGTTGGAGACCAGCGCCACGCAGACGAAAAGGAATTCCAGAGAGGTATGCCCCCTGAAGAAAATATAGGCGGAGCCGACCGCCATGGAAAGCAGGAAGTTCTGAAAAAGGAAAGCCCAAAAGACCTTGAAGTCGCGCTTGGATGCCATTTTGACCGCCTTATACCGAAGTTCAGATTAACGGGAAGGGAAATATCAGGTTTTGTTTGGAGGAATGGTTGTCTCTATATTATATAAAAAATCGCGCCCCCTGTTCCAACTCGCTTTACGCCGCCGACTCCGACTGCCGTGTGGCCGCCGGCGTTTGGAGAAAGCGGAGCCGGCCAGAGCGTGCCGACAGGACCCGCCCCCTGGCGGGTTTTGTCATTTAAGCCGGCATTTGCGATAATCTTCATATGGACCTCAAAAAGCTCTCCTCTTTCCTGGAAAAGGAAGGCGTCCCGGCCTTCCGGCTGAAACAGGTGCGCGACGCCCTCTACAAGAACTTCGCCGGCTCCTGGGACGAGGTGGCGGCCCTTCCGGCGCCGCTGAGGGAGAAGATCAAGGGGGAATTCCGTTTCCACGCCGTGGAGCCGGTCGAGACTCAGGTCTCGAAGAGGGGCGACGCTGTCAAGTTCGCCTTCGGGCTAAAGGACGGGCACCGGATAGAGACGGTGCTGCTGAACCTGCTGCCGGAGAAGTGGAGCCTGTGCGTCTCCACCCAGGTGGGCTGCCCGGTGCGCTGCCCCCTCTGCGCCACAGGCCGCAAAGGCCTTAAGCGCAATCTCTCCCAGGACGAGATTACCGACCAGTTCCTGGCCGCGGGCGCCTACCTGCGGAAGTCGCGCGGCCAGAAGATAAGCAGCGTAATCTTCATGGGCATGGGCGAGCCATTTTACAACTACGACTCGGTGGCGGAGGCGATCCGCGCGATGTCGGACCCTGACCGTATCGGCCTGGGACAGCGACATATTTCCGTTTCCACCGCGGGCCATGTGCCGGGCATCAGGCGCTTCGCGAAGGATTTTCCGCAGTGCAACCTGGCCATCTCACTGCACGCCCCGGAGGACACACTGCGCAACGAACTGGTGCCGCTCAACCGCCAGTACCCCCTCCCCCAGCTGGCCAAGGCCGTCAACGACTACATCTTCAGCACGCGCCGCCGGGTGTTCGTGGAGTACGTGCTTCTCGACGGGGTCAACAACAGCCGCTCGCAGGCCGCCAAGTTGAACTCCTGGCTGCGCTCCGTGGCCGCGCCGAAGTACTTCACGGTGAACCTGATTCCGTACAACCGCACCGGAGGCCCCTACAAGGCCCCGGCCAAGGACCGCATCAAGGTCTTCGCCGGGCTGATGGAGGAGTTCGGCTTCGAGGTGACGGTCAGGAAGAGCCTCGGCGACGACATAGCCGGCGCCTGCGGCCAGCTGGTCGGCAAATAGCCTCCCGCCGGCAGAGGAACACCCGGTTTTGAAAAGCAGCTGTTCGGCATGGCAACGTTCAGCGCCGAGGTCCGGCGCATAAGCGCTTCGACGTTTCCATCACGCCCGGCGAAGCCGCCTCCGACCGGACGTACACATCCCCGTCCTCGGCGTACCGCACGAACGCGCGGCCACGCTTCTTTCAGCGTGTGCCTCGCGCCACACTGCCTTGCGCTTCGCCTGAGTTCCCTGCGACCTGTCTCTCCGGAGGACTTTCACCTCCAAGCTTGGTTTCATGCCGGGCGCACATAAAAAGGCCCCGGGCTCCCGGGGCCTTTTCTTAACGCGGCCGCAGGCTCAGCGCTCCACGCACATGGCTATACCCATGCCGCCGCCTATGCAGAGGGTCGCGAGGCCCTTCTTCAGGCCGCGCTTCCTCATCTCGTGCAGCAGAGTGACGACGATGCGCGCCCCGGACGCGCCGACCGGGTGACCGAGCGCTATCGCGCCGCCGTTCACGTTGACTATGTCCTTGTTGAAGCCGAGCTCCTTGGCGACGGCCAGGCTCTGCGCCGCGAAGGCCTCGTTGGCCTCTATCAGTTCCACGTCCTTGAGCTGCCAGCCGGCTTTTCCGAGGGCCTTGCGCACCGCTTCCACCGGGCCTATGCCCATAATCGACGGGTCCACTCCGGCCCAGCTGTAGGAGACGAGCCTCGCCATCGGCTTGAGGCCACGCGTCCTGACGGCCTCGCCGGAGGCTATCAGCAGCGCGGCAGCGCCGTCGTTGATGCCGGAGGCGTTGCCGGCGGTCACGGTACCCTCCTTCTTGAAAGCGGGGCGCAGTCTTGCCAGGCTTTCTACGGTCACTCCGGACTTGGGATACTCGTCCTTCGCGAAAGCCACCGGGTCGCCCTTGCGCTGCGGGACCATCACCGGCACTACCTCGGCGGCGAAACGGTTTTCTCTGAGCGCCTTCTCAGCCTTGTTCTGCGACCCGGCCGCGAACTTGTCCTGCTCCTCGCGGGTGAGGCCGAACCTGGCGGCGAGATTCTCGGCGGTCATGCCCATATGGTAGTTGTTGAAGACGTCCCACAGGCCGTCGCCTATCATCGAATCGATAAGCTCGCCGTGGCCCATCTTGTAGCCGTAGCGCCCTTTCTTGAGCAGGTACGGGGCGTTGGTCATGCTTTCCGTGCCGCCGGCTATTATCATCTCGGCGTCGCCGCACAGGATGTTCTGCGCCGCGGTCGCCACGGCGCGCATGCCGGACCCGCACAGCATATTGAGCGTCACGGCGGTCTTCTCCACCGGGATGCCGGCGCCTATGGCCACCTGGCGCGCCACGCCCTGGCCGAGGCCGGCCTGGTAGATGCAGCCCATCAGCACCTCGTCTATATCGGCGGGGTTGACGCCGCCCCGCTCCATAACGGCCTTGGTTACCACCTTGCCGAGTTCCACGGAGCTGAAATCCGCCAGGCTCCCTCCAAAACTCCCTATCGGCGTCCTCACTCCGTCAACGATGAACACTTCTTTCATTTGCGGCCTCCTGGAATTCGCCGGGCTGTGCGCCGGCCAAGGATATCCTAACACACGCCCGCCGGGCCGGTCAACAAAAAGAGCCCCCGCTGCGCGGGGGCTCCCGGCTGCCGGCAGGCGCGGCGCCCTACTCCGCCGCCGCCCTCTCGGGTGAGGGCGCCTTCGTCCCCTGTCCCGTCCCCCGGCCGATCTTCCGGAGCACGTAGTATTCCGGCTTGCGGTGCTTGAAGACGTAGTCGCCGCTCTTCCACTCGAAGAACATGTAAGTCTGGCCGCCGACTTCCTTTATGAAGTAACGCGAGGCCGTTTTGTCGCCGCTATGGGTGACCACCCCCCTTGTCCACCTGAACCAGGGCGCGCTGGCGGGAGAGAACGGCACCACGCCCATGGCCCCGTTCCTGTAGAAGTTGAAGCCGCCCAGATACAGGTCACCCTGGAAGCGCTTCGTCCCAGGCGTGAAGTCTTCGGGCTCCTTCACTAAGTCCACACTGCGCCATTCGCCTATCACCGCAGGGTCGTCGACGAAAGGCAGGTTTATGTCGTCAATTAGCCTTCCGTTAACCTCCGTAGTGCGTATCGTCACCCCCTGGGCCGCCAACAGGACAGCCGGCACCGCCATCACCGCCGCCAGCAATATCACACTTAATTTCATAATCCCTCCTTTCCTTGCCCGTCCGCCTTCGCCCTAGAACGTTCCTCTCCTTCTTCAGGTTCCTGCCTGTTAATACGCGCTGCCCCCGGGACTATTACAAAGAAAGAAGCCCCGTGGCCGGGGCTTCTTTCTTCCTCTCCTGGGCACTCCGCTCATTTCCTCTTTAGCACGTAATAGAAGGGCGTGGCGCCGCGGAAGACATAGTCCCCGCTCTTCCACTGGAAGAACATATACTCCGTTCCATCTACCTTCTTTATGTTGTAGCGGCTGGCGGTATGGTCGCCGTGGTGCAGCACGTAGCCCTTCGTCCAGGTCCACCAGGGGTTGCCGCCCTTGCCGCCGGGCAGGAAGACCAGTTTCTGCAGGTAGAGCGGCCCTGTCCAGGCCCTGGAGGAAGGGCTGAACTCCCCCGGCGTCCGTACGAAATCCACGCTCTCCCAGGTCCCGATCACCGCAGGGTCGTCGACGAAAGGCAGGTCGATATTGTCCCGCCGGATGCCGGCTATCTTCTCCAGCACGTAGTACTCCGGCCTGCGGTGCCTGATGGCATAGTCCCCGCTCTTCCACTCCAGGAACATGTATTCATGGCCGTCCACCCTCTTCAGCTCGTAGCGGCTGGCGGTACGGTCGCCGTGATGGAGCAGCGCCCCCTTAGTCCAGGTGAGCCAGCCGTTGGGGCATTTGCCGCCGGGCAGGAAAACCAGCTCCCTCAAATATAAGTCTCCCTGCCAGGAACGCCGCCCCGGCGCGAAATCCCCCGGTTCCTTAACGAAATCCACGCTGCGCCACGTCCCGATAACGGCCGGATCGTTCACGAAGGGCAGGTCGATGCCGTCCTCGAGACGGCCGCCGGGCCCGACCGGGCTTTTTATCTCCAGGGCCCCGGCCTGCCAGGCCATCGGCAGCATACACAGCGTCAGCAGCAGCTTCTTCATATCAGTACCTCCCCGCGGCCAGGTAATCAGGCAGCCCCTGGCGTCCGCATTCGCCATAGCTGTCTGAAAGCAGATTGTAGCCTGAAGCGCCGGAGTCGGCTGGGGGCGCCGGCCTATGGCGCACTTCGAGCATCAGCAAGGCCGCGGCCGCCGCGGCCGCCGCCGGAAGCAACCAGGCCAGCCTCCAGCGCCGCGCCGGTCTTTCGGCTTTCGCCAGCAGCCGCCGCCGCAGTTCCTCTCTGACGCCGCTCTCCACGCTCAAGTCGGCCGAGCGCAGGCGGCGCGCCAGGCCCTCCAGTTCGTCCCCGAACTCCTCTTTATCGCTCCGGTTCATAACCCCTCCGGCCCCAGCGAGGTTTTCAGCTTGCGCATGGCCCTGAAGAGCGTCACCCCGACGTTGCTCTCCCCCAGGCCGGTCTGCGCGGCTATCTCGCGGTTGGTCAGGTCCAGCGAGAACTTCATGGCTATCAGCTCCCTTTCCTGTTCGGAAAGTCCCCGCATGGCCGCCAACAGCAGCGCGTTCTCCTCCCCACGCTCCGCCGAACGCTCCACAGATTCCGCGGAGGCCAGCCTCTCCTCGTGGCCCTCGATGGAGAGCCAGCCCCTCACCTTCCTGCGCCTGAAATGGTCGGTCAGCGTGTTGCGCGTTATGGCGAAGAGCCAGGCCTCCACCGGGGCAATGGCGGGGTCGAAGGAGGCGTACTTATCCAAAGCCTTCTCGAAGACCGCCGACACCAGGTCGTCGGCCGCGCCACGCTCAAGCACGCGGTAGCGGATATAATTGTATATCCGCTGGAAATACCTGTCGTAGATTTCTTCGAACCCCATGTTCAGGCGCCTTCCGCACGTTAGTACGCGCGCCGCCCGGAAGTATTACATCCGGCCAGGCGCCCCGGCGCGGCTTCCGCCCCGTTTGTGGCGCAGGTACCCTATTACACCGGGCAGCATCGAGACGATAATTATCGCCATTATCACGGCCGTAAAGTTGTGCCTCACGGCAGGGATGTTGCCGAAGAAGTAACCGGCAAGCATCACCACGCTCACCCAGGTGACCCCGGCTATCACATTGAACAGCAGAAAGCGCGGGTAGGTCATAGCGCCGACCCCCGCCACGAACGGCGCGAACGTGCGCACTATCGGCACGTACTTACAGAGGATGATGGCCTTGCCGCCGTACTTTTCGTAAAAAGCGTGAGTCTTCAGCAGGTATTCTTTTTTGAAGACGCGGGAGTTCTCGTAGTGGAACACCTTAGGGCCTATGTAGTCCCCGACGGCATAGTTGACGTTGTCGCCCAGTATCGCCGCGAAGACAAGCAGCGGCCAGACCTTGTGCAGGTCAAGGTAGCCAAGCGCCGCGAAAGCCCCCACAGTGAAAAGCAGCGAGTCGCCAGGCAGTATCGGCGTCACCACGAGGCCGGTCTCGCAGAAGATTATCAGGAAGAGGATCAGGTAGGTCCAGGCGCCGTAGGCCCGTATTACCGAGCCGAGCGCGCTGTCCAGGTGAATGAACAGGTTGAAGACGTGGAGCACGAACGAGAGCGCTTTATCGAGGATTTCCATACCGCCCAAAAAAAGTGCCGCTTTTCAGCGGCGACCGTAAATCTGGTGGGTGGTACAGGATTTGAACCTGTGACCCCTGTCGTGTGAGGACAGTGCTCTACCGCTGAGCTAACCACCCGAGGACCGGGAATTAATTCTACCACATTTGCGGGCATCCGCGTAAATAGTATAGTCCGGCGGCGCCGCGTCTCCGGGAAAAGAAGAGGCGGCGCCAGGTACCATCCGGTTCCGGCGCCGCCTTTTATTCATCGAAGTAAGCGAGTTACTTCTTCTTCGCCTTCTTCACGGTCTTTTTCTTGGCGGTTTTCTTGGCAACCTTCTTTTTAGCTTTAGGCATTTTATCTCCTTGCGCGTTCACCGCGCGAGATTGATTCTATATATTGTCATTGGTAAATGCAATACTTTTTTCGCGTTTTGGGAATTTTTCGGGATTTTTGGTAAGGTGGAGCGGCAGGCAAGGTTTTATATAATCTTGGTATGGACACCGTACTGGAAGTCGCGGACCTTGCCGCCCTTCCCGAAGGGAAACTCCGCGCCGTGTACCCCCAAGGCCTGCCGGTGCTGCTGGTGCGCAGCGGAGCGAAGGTCTTCGCGCTGGAGAACCGCTGCTCGCACATGGGCTGCCCGCTCTCCGACGGCAGCCTCGACGGACACGTGCTGAAATGCCCCTGCCACGACTGGCGCTTCGACGTGCGCGACGGGAAGTTCTTGGACGCGCCGGAGATACGTTTGAAGACCTATCCCGCCGAGATAAGCAACGGCAGGGTGTATGTGAGGCTGATATGAAAAAAGTCACCATATACGCGCTGAGCACCTGTCTCTGGTGCAGGAAGACCAAGAAGTTCTTCGAGGACAAAAAGGTGCCGTTCGAGACCGTCGACTACGACAAGCAGGACGAGAGCCGCCAGACCGAGATGCTGGCGGAAATGAAAGAATCCGGCTATTCCGGCGCTTTCCCGTTCACCAGGATCGGGAACGCCTGCGTGCAGGGCTACGACCCCGTGGAGTTCGAAAGGCTGCTGGAGAAAAGATGAGCTTCGAGACGCGCAAGAAAGCGCTGCGCTTCCTTTTCGGGCCCACGGTCGACAAGCTCGGCTACAAGTTCACCCCAAACGAGGAGGACGCCGACTTTCTGCTGGAGCAGGAGGCGGCCATAGAGGCGGAGACAGGAATCCCGTACTGCCCCTGCCAGGCGCGTTCTAAGGACCGGGCTGCCAATATGCGCATGGTCTGCCCCTGTATCCCGTTCCACCGCGGCCATTACGACGCGATGCGCCGCTGCTGGTGCGGTCTTTTCGTCCACAAAGACGTAACGGACCCGGACGGGTTGAGGCAGCTACCGGAACCCGGATGGAGAAAGCTGGAAGTCGGCGGCGCGGGCCGCCATCCGCGCTGAGCGCGCCGCCCTATGCTCATAAAAGCCCTCAGCGAGTCGGAGATAGCCCCGGGCGGGATGAAGGCCGTGGAGCTCGACGGCCGCGAGATAGTGCTATGCGAATATTCAGGGGCTTATTACGCGGTAACCCGCTCCTGCGGCCACGCCGGGGCGCGCCTGGAGCGGGGAGCGCTTACGGGCTGGATACTGACCTGCCCGCTGCACTTCGCGCAATTCGACATCCGCAGCGGAGAGGCGCTGAGCGGTCCGGCCCCGAAAGCCCCGGCCAGCGCCCATCCCGCCCCCCAGGACCCGGCCCTGAAAACCTCCGCCCTCAGGACCTGGCCAGCGAGGGCCCTCTCCGGCTGGATTTACGTCGACATGAACTGACACGGGGCGGCTCAGGGCCGCAGCGCGCGCTCCGGCGTAAACTCGGAGAGAGCCACGTCTATTTTTTTGGAAACGAAGAGCAGAGAGGAGTCCTCTATCCTCAGGCCGTAGAGTACGCCGTTGACTGCCAGCAGCCAGCGCGGAGCCGCCGCTATCTGCTTGTCCGGGGTAAGCGAATAGTAATAGAGCCCGTCGTCGCCCACGCGTAGAGCCACGGTGCCCTCTTCTTCGGTCAGAGGTTCCAGGTTGCGGAAGACGGCATAGGTCACGGCCCCGCCGAAGGTCTCTTTCATGGAGTTCCTGTAAAGCAGATCAAAAAGCTCCGAAACCTTTATCCCCTTCGTTTTCCCGGCCGACGTCAGAAAGACCGTGTCGTCAGTTTCTTTTATGGCAACGGAGAGCCCGTGATACTCGTAGACGGCCCCCGCGGCGAGCTCGTCCTCCTTCCAGGCTCCGGCGCCGAGCCCGGCCGCCGGCTTCAGCGTGAACCAGACGTCCCACTCCGCATCGAACGCTATCGAGGCCAGGAACAGCCGGCCGTCCAGCGCGACCGGCAGGGAAGCCGCGTCGCGCGCGGCCAGCAGGCCCAGCAGCGGCGCTCCGCCTATCACCGAGATTTCGGAGCGGGAGTTGACCAGGGAAGAGGCGGCGGCGCCCTCGGCCGCCCCCCATTCCGACGCCGCCAGCGGAGCGGCGGCCAGCATAAGAGCGAGGAATATCTTCATATTAGCGATATTTTACATAAAAAAATCCCCCCGCCGTGAGACGGGAGGATTCGTCAGCGAAAAAAAAGGTTACTTCTTCTTTTTCTTGCCGGAATTCTTCATGATGGCGCGGGAGATATTCCCCTTCTTATCGATGAAGTACAGGTAACCCGGCTCCTTCTTCAGGCCGACCTTCACGGCCACCTTGGCCTTGCCGCCCTTCTTCTTGCCGCGGGCCATCAGCGCACAGGAGATGTCGCCCTTCTTGTCGATGAAGTACAGGTAACCCTTCTCGCGCTTCAGACCCACTTTCTGTATCATTTCTGCCATTTTAAACTTCCTCCGTTATCACTTCCCCCCTGCTGTCGCCGGGGCAGAATTTCGTTCCCGACGGGAACGATAGTAAAATGTTACATTATGCCGATATAAAACGCAAGGTTTTTCTCGGCGGAGTCGCCGTCGGAAAAAAGCATGGAGCTCATCTCCGGGCCGGCGTAACGGCGGGGTCCGCGGCCGGCTCGGGCATGAACTCGGCGAAAAACTCCGACACGCGCGCGCGGTAGACCTCTCCCCCGACCTCCGCGCACTTGGCGTGGGAAGCCCCGGCGATCATCCACATCCGCTTCTTCTCCGAAGCGCACAGCGAAAAAAGCTTCTCCGCGTCGGGGACGGGGACCAGGTCGTCGTTGTCTCCGTTTATAAAAAGGGCCGGCATCCTGACCTTGCCCGCGTTGTAAAGCGGGCTATACGGCTCCGGGTCGGCCTTGAGCTTGCGGCGCACGAAGAACAAGGTCAGCGCCACCAGCGGATAGTAGGGGGTCTTCAGGCGGTGCCAGCTCCAGTTCCCCACCACTTTATTGTACGAGAGGAAGGTGTTCTCCGCCAGCAGGCAGGTCAACTCCGGGTACTTGGCGGCCGCGTAGATGGCGACCGAGCCGCCCATCGATGTGCCAAACACGCTCACCGACTCCGTGACGTGCGGGCGCTGAGTCCTGAGGAACTCGTAAGCCGCGTCGAAATCGCGCGTCTCCAGATAGCCGACGCTGGAGACGGCCCCCTTGCTCTCGCCGGAGGCCCGGAAGTCGAAATATAAAAGGTTGAAACCTTTTTCGGCCAGGAACCAGGTGTCGCGCAGCATCTCCCCGCGGTTAGAGCCCCAGCCGTGACAAAAAATTATCGTGCGGGAGCTGTCGCCGCCTGGGGCCGGGATAAACCAGCCCTTCAGGCGCACTCCGTCGGCAGTGGCGAACTCCAGCGTCTCGTAAGCGAGCCGGTACTGGTCGGGGTTCACTGACAGCGCGCCCTTGCGGACAGGCCTGAGTATCTCCGAGCTCTTGCGATAGGCCAGGTAGACGGCGAAGGAGGAGAGGACGGCCAGCGCGAACAGAAACCAGTTGAGGAGCTCAGCCTTATTCATAAATTTTCCGCGGTGGGGACTTTGAGTCCGAGAAGGTCGAAGTAGCAGTAGAAACCCGGCCCCCGACCGGCGGTCCAGGCAGCCGCTTTGAGCGCCCCGGCCGCGAAGACGGCGCGGGAATGGGCTCTATGCGTAAGCTCTATTCTTTCGTGCGGACCGGCGAAGAGCACGGTATGGTCCCCGACTATGTCTCCGGCGCGGACGCTCGTGATAGGCGGCCGCGCGCCGGCGCGAGCGGCGGCCATATGTTCGGCGTAGCGCAGCGCCGTGCCGGACGGGGCGTCGCGCTTGGCGCTGTGATGAGCTTCGCTTATATGGATGTCAAAGTCGCGCAGCCGCCCGGCAGCCTCCGCCGCGAGAGCGAAGGTCAGGTTGACCGCCGGGCTCATGTTAGGGGAGACGAAGACCGGGGCCAGGCGCGACGCCCGTTCGAGGGCCGCAGCCTGCTCAGCGGTAAAGCCGGTAGTCCCGGTTATGAACGGCTTCCCGGCTCGGGCGCAGGCCGCGGCATAGCCGCAGGCCGCCTTAGGGGAGGAGAAGTCCACGACGGCGTCGGCCCGGCCCAGCAGGCGGCCGAAAGCCCGGGCAGGCTCAACCCCCGCGCAGGGCGCGGAGTCCACGCCGCCGGCATAGGAGAAGCCTTCTCCCGCCTCGATCTCGGCACGGACGGCCCGGCCCATGCGGCCAGCGGCGCCAGTCACCAGAACCCGCAGCGACCTGTTCCTCATTGGAACAATTATAGACTTTATATAGCGAAGGCACAACAACAACACCCCCCCGGGCGGAGGCCGGTCCTGTTATGGCGTTTCGTGGCTTTCTTTTGCTATTCTTTTTGGGATGATATACCTGCTTTCGCTGGCGATAGTCGTATTGCTTTTCATCATAGGCGCGCTATTAAGACGCCTCTACGACCTGCGCCTGGAAAAGCCCTCGGCGGAAGCCGGCGGCGCCGAGGGCTCGTTGAAGACCACGTGGGCCAAGTTCGACGAGCTCCTGACCAGCCTGCTGACGATACACGAGATAGGGATCGTTAACGCCGGCATGATAAAAAAAGAGGAATTCTACCAGACGGTCCTGGAATCGGCCTGCGAGCTGATCAACTCCCCGCGGGGCTCGTTGATGATATACGACGCGCAGAACGACGAGCTCACGATAGCCGCGGCCAGGAACATCTCAAGGGACGTCATAGAGAGCACCCGCATAAAGCCGGGGCTTGGCATCGCCGGGCGCGCGTTCCAGACCGGGGAGACCATCTTCGTCACCGACCCCGCCCAGAGCAACCAGTACAAGGATTTTATCGGCAAGGAAGAGCAAAAAGACCCCTTTATAGCGATCCCGCTCAAGCTCAAGGACAAACCTTTCGGCGTGCTGAACCTGCACCTGTCCCGCGAAAAGGAATCCTTCACCGACTACGACCTAAAATTCCTGACGCTGCTGGCCGGCGAGACCGCCATCACCCTGGAGAACATCAAGCTCTACGAGAGCCTTGAGAACTTCTACCTGGAGATGGTGCAGACGCTCGCGCGCGTGATAGACGCCAAGGACTCCTACACCGGCGACCACGCCGGGCGCGCGCGGCAGAAGGCACGCCGCCTCGCCGAGGAGCTGCGCATGCCGGAGAAGATGCTGCGCTACGTAGAGTACGCGGCGCTCCTGCACGACATCGGCAAGATAGGCATAGACGGAGCGATCCTCTCCAAGCCGGGCAAACTGACGCAGGAGGAGTACGAGGAGATCAAGAAGCACCCGGCCATCGGCTACCAGATCCTCTCCCCCATCCACTTCCTCGGCCCGGTCGCCCAGATGGTACTCTACCATCAGGAGTGGTACAACGGCATGGGTTATCCGGAGGGCCTCAAGGGCGAGGAGATCCCGCTCGGCGCGCGCATAGTAGCCACGATAGACGCATGGGACGCCATGCGCAGCGACCGCCCGTACCGCAAGGCTCTTTCCGTGGAGATAGCGGAAGACCAGTTGATCAAAGGCTCCGGCCGCCAGTTCGACCCCGAGGTCGTTAAAGCCTTTCTGAAACTCGAGAAATCCGCCTGGCCCGAGTTCAAGAAATAGCCCGGGCCGCATGCTCTACATCGTTCCCACCCCGATAGGCAACCTTAAAGACATAACGCTGCGCGCGCTCGAGGCGCTCAAAGCGGTCGACGCCGTGTTCTGCGAGGACACCCGCCGCACCGTACAGCTCCTCAACCACTTCGGCCTGCAGAAAAAGCTCTTCCGCTACCACGAACACGACGAGCGCTCTGTGGCCGCGGCCATGGCCTGGCTGCGCTCGGGCAAGAGCGCCGCGCTCGTCACCGACGGCGGCTCGCCATGCATCTCAGACCCGGGCAGGAAGCTGGTGGCGCTGGCGCGGCGGACCGGCATAAAGGTCACAGCGCTGCCAGGGCCTTCGGCCGTGATCGCGGCGGCGGCGGGCTCCGGCCTGCCCTGCGATTCCTTCGTCTTCCTCGGCTTTCTGCCGCGCTCGCGCGGCAGGATAATCAAAGCCCTCGGCGCGGCCTTCGGGCTCAACAAGACCGTGATCCTCTTCGAATCGCCTTTCCGCCTGAAAAAGTTCCTGGCGCTGGCCCGCGAGGAGTTCGGCCCCGGCCTGACCGCGGTGGTGGCCAGGGAGATCAGCAAGATCTATGAGGAATGGACCGGCGGGGCGATAGACGAGACGATAGCGAAGATGGAAGCCGCGGGAGATGTAAAGGGCGAGGTGGTGGTGCTGCTGCGCCCGCCAGCGGTCCTAGAAGAGCCCGAAGAGTCGCCGGACCCAGACCCGGCGGGGGGCCTGCCGTGAACAAGGTCCTGTTCGTCTGCACCGGGAACACCTGCCGTTCCGTACTGGCTCACCGCTACGCCGCACTGCTGGCCGGGCAACAGGGGCTTCCGCTCGAATTCTCTTCCGCCGGCCTGGCCGCGGATAAGGACATCCCGCAGCCGGCCATAATCTCCGAGCTGCTCCGGAAGGAGGGTGTAAAGAACTTCCGCCACGTACCCGCTCCCCTGACGGCCGGGGAAGTACGCGGGGCCGACCTTATCCTCGCCATGACCGCCGCGCAAAAAGACTCCATAATCTCCGGCTATCCGGATGCGGCCGCCAAGACCAGAACCCTGGCCGAGTACGCCGGCTTCGGCTCCGAAGATATAGCCGACCCCTTCGGCCGCGACGACCTGTTCTATTTCAGCGTATTCAAGTTCATAAAAGCGGCCGTATCGGCCTCGCTAGAACGGCTGAAAAAAGAAGTAAAATGATTCTTGCGGCAAAGGGCGCCCGTAACCGGCAGTCAATTTCAAGGAGACCACAATGTACGACGAGATAAAAAAGAACGACCCGCAGCTTTACCAAGCCATCCGCGGCGAGGTGCTGCGCCAGCAGAACAACCTAGAGCTCATCGCCTCCGAGAACTACACTTCCCGGCCCGTCCTCGAAGCCCTTGGCTCGGTACTGACCAACAAGTACGCCGAAGGCTACCCCGGCAAGCGCTACTACGGCGGCTGCGAGCACGTTGATGTGGTCGAGCAGCTGGCCATAGACCGCGCGAAGAAGCTCTTCCACGCCGAGCACGCCAACGTGCAGCCGCACTCCGGCACGCAGGCCAACATCGCCGCCTACCTGTCGTTGATAAACCCGGGCGATACCGTAATGGGCCTCAACCTCTCCCACGGCGGCCACCTCTCCCACGGCCACCCGCTCAACTTCTCCGGCATGTATTTCAAGATCGTCACAATGGACGTCAGCCAGGAGACCGAGTTGATAGACTACGAGAAGATGGAGAAGGACATAGAGAGGTTCCGTCCGAAACTCATCATGGCGGGCGCCTCCAACTACTCCCGCAGGTGGGACTGGGCCCGCATCAAGCGCGCCGCTGACGCGTGGAAGTGCTTTCTCGTGACCGACATAGCCCACTACGCCGGCCTCATCGCCGCCGGCATCTACCCGTCTCCGGTAGAGTACGCGGACATCGTCACGACCACCACGCACAAGACGCTGCGCGGCCCGCGCGGCGGTCTGATCCTCTCCAAGAAGACCTACGCCAAGAACGTCGACCGCACCAACTTCCCCGGCAACCAGGGCGGCCCGCTGATGCATGCCATAGCCGGCAAGGCCGTCTGCTTCAAGGAGGCCCTCTCCCCGAAATTCAAGGAGTACCAGGCCCAGGTCCTGAAGAACGCCCGCAAGCTCGCCCGCGAGCTGCAGGGCCGCGGTTACCGCATAGTCTCGGGCGGCACGGATTGCCACCTGATGAGCGTAGACCTGCGCGCCAAGAACATCACCGGCCTCGACGCCGAGCGCGCGCTCGACAAGGCCGGGATAACGGTGAACAAGAACACCATACCTTACGACCCGCAGAAGCCCATGATCACGAGCGGCGTGCGCATCGGCACGCCGGCCGTGACGACGCGCGGCATGAAGGAGAAGCAGATGACCCTCATCGCCGGCCTGCTGGACGAGGCTATAGCCCACGCGGGTGACGACAAGGCGCTCAAGGGCATCAAGGAGCAGGTGAAGCAGCTCTGCGCCGGCTTCCCGATGTATCCCGGCTTCGAGAACTAAGCCGGCGCCGGTCCGACGGCGGGAGCCGCGCCCCCTGGCGCGGCTCTTCTGTTCCCTCCTGAGGACGGCCCCCCCGCTTTATGCCTTTTTTTGTAATATGGTCCAAGGAGAATGAAGTGAAAAAGACCCTGTTCATGGCGGCCGCGATGCTGGCGGCCGCGCCGCCGGCCCCGGCCGGCGCGGTGGCCGCTCCGGCCAGGCCGGAGGTCAGGCAGATCCTTACCAAGGTGGACCGGCTCTACCGCAGTTCCCGTTCCTGGTCAGAGATAGAGATGAAAGTTGTCACCCCCGACTGGCAGCGCACTCTCTCGATGGATTTTTGGACCGAGGGTCTGAAAAAGACCTTTATCCGCATCGGCTCCCCCGCCCGCGACGCGGGCTCGGCAACGCTGCGCCTCGGCAACGAAATGTGGAACTACTTCCCAAAGATAGACAAGGTCATGAAGGTGCCGCCGTCGATGATGCTGGGCTCGTGGATGGGCTCCGACTTCACCAACGACGACCTGGTCAAGGAGAGCACGCTGATAGACGACTACACCGGCGAGTACTTCGAGCCCGCCAGGCCCGCCCCGGCCTTTTACTACATCCGCCTCAAGCCAAAGAAGGACACCGTCTCCCTTTGGGCGGCCATCGAGCTCACGATACGAAAGGACGACCTGCTGCCAGTAAGCGAGGATTACTACGACGACAAGGGCCGCCTGCAGCGCACTATGGAGTTCACCGACACAGGCGAACTCGGCGGGCGGCGCATGCCGAGGGCGATGAAGATGGTGCCGGTCTCCAAGCCTGGCCACTCCACCACGATCCGCTACCTCAAGGCCGAGTTCAACGGCGATCTGCCGGCGGACACGTTCACACTGCGCAACCTGCAGCGCAACACGGCGAAATAATGCTGATAATGCGCATGGCCTTGCGCAACCTGCTGCGCAACCGGCGCAGGACGCTGCTGACCGGGCTGATGATCGCCGGCGGCTTTACGTTCTTCTCTGCCACGCTGGGGCTTTCCGACGGGACCTACGGCTCGATTATTGATATGTTCACGCGCAGCCGCACCGGGCACGCGCAGATCCACGCGGCCGGCTACCTGGACCGCCCATCCCTCTATAACGCCATAAAGGACCTGGCCGGCGTAGGACGGACGCTGGACGGCCTGAAGATAGTGAAGGCGTGGGCCCCGCGCGTCTATTCCCCCGCGCTGGCCTTCTCCGGCAGCAAGACCGTAGGCGCGCAGATCATGGGCATAGACCCGGTCCGCGAACGCAGGGCAATGCGGCTGGAGTCCCAGTTGGCGGAAGGCTCGTTTATACCGGACAAACCGTCCGACGGTGTCGTCATCAGCGCGCGCCTGGCCTCCGCGCTGGCGTTGAAGCCCGGCGACGAGTTCTCGATGATCGGGCAGGCCGCCGACGGTTCCATCGCCAACGACAATTTCCGCGTGGCCGGCGTGCTGTCAGCCACAGAATCCTCCTTTGAGGGGCCATGGTGCCTGATGCACATAGACAAGGCCCGCGAGTTCCTCGCGCTCGGGCGCAAGGCCCACGAGATAGCGCTGGTCTTCACGGACTACCGCAGGGCCAAGGAGGACGCCAAGCTGGTGGCCGCCGCGCTGGACGATCCCAAACTCGACGTGGAGCCGTGGCAGGTGACACAGAAGGAGTTCTACCAGGCCATGCGGCTCGACAAGAAGGGCGGCGACATCAGCGACCTCATCATCATGGGTATCGTGGCGGTCGGCGTGCTGAACACGATATTAATGGCCGTGCTGGAACGCACGCGCGAGTACGGCGTACTGAAGGCGCTGGGCACCCGCCCGGCCTTCATCTTTGGGCTGATTATGACCGAGGTGGCGCTGCTGGCGCTGATCTCCGCGGCGGCCGGGGCGCTGGCCTCGCTGGGACTCAACCACTATCTCTCCGTCACCGGCATCCCGATCCCCAAGCCGGTCAGCTACGGCGGGGTCAGGTTCACACACATGCTCTCCTCCGTTACGCCGCTCGTCTTCCTGAGGCCCGCCTATACCGTGCTGGCCACCACGCTGCTCGTAGGGATCCTCCCCGCGCTGAAGGCCGCGCGCGTAACCCCCGTAAAGGCCCTGGGGAGCCGCTGATGGGCTTCTACCTGCGGCTCGCCTGGCGCAACAACCTGCGCAACAAGCGCCGCACCTTTCTGGCGGCCCTCGCCGTGGGGCTTGGCCTGGCGGCGCTGATCTTCACCGACGCCATATCCGGCGGTATGCTGAAAGGCCTGATAGACACGGCTACCGGCACCTTCATGGGGCAGGCGCAAATCCACCGCCGCGGCTTCCTGAACACCATGGACGCCGACCTGAGCGTCAAGGACGGGCCGCTCCTCCTCGGCGAGCTGCGCGCCGACCCGCTGGTCGCCCGCGCGGCGCCGCGAGCGCTTTCCTTCGCCATGATAGCCTCCCCGTCCAATTCCGGCTCGGTCATGCTCTACGGCCTGGACCCGGAGGCCGAGCGCGGCGTGTCGCGGCTGGCCAAGGCGGTGACGCGGGGGGATTTTCTGAAGGAGGGCGGCGACTCCGTGGTGATAGGCCGCAAACTGGCGGAGACGCTTGGCGTGGAGCTTGGCGACAGGGTGGTGATAACCGCCGCCGCGGCCGGCGGCGGGGACCTGGCCCAGGCGCTGTTCCGCGTGAGCGGCATAATGGACTCCGGCTCGCGCGCGATGGACTCCGACATGGCCTTCATCAGGCTCTCCCGCGCCCAGAAACTGCTGGGCCTAGGGGACAACTTTCACGAGATTGCCGTGGACTTCAAAAACATAAAGACGGCCGAGGACAAGGCCTCCCCGTTTTGGAAGAAGTACGGCGGCGGGGACAACGAGGCAAAAGGCTGGCCCGAGCTGGTGCCGGAACTCGCGGCGGCCAAGGACCTGAACGCCTTCGGCATTTTCCTGACGGCGGCGATCCTGTCGGGGATAGTGGCCCTCGGCATCATGAACACGCTGTTCATGTCGCTCTACGAGCGCATGTTCGAGTTCGGCGTGCTGCGGGCTATCGGGACCAGCTCCTGGCGCATGGGGCTGATGGTAGTGAGCGAGGCGGCGGTGCTGTCGGTGCTGAGCTCGCTTCTGGGCATGCTGACAGGCTACGCGGCCTGCCGTATCATCGGCATACACGGTCTGGATTATTCCGGCGTGGACTACGCCGGGATCACGATGTTGCAGCCAATCCGCCCTGTCTACAGGGCGCTGCAATACTGGTTCTACCCGTCGGCCCTGTTCGTCTTCACGCTGCTCGTCAGCCTCTACCCCGCCGTCTACGCCGCCCGCATGAACCCCGTCAAAGCCATGCGTAGGAGCCTGTAAAGGATATTTATGGACAAAGAGAACGTGATAGAGACCAAAGGGGTGACGAAGACGTACCAGAGCGGGGAGGTGAAAGTGCACGCGCTGCACCCGGTGGACCTCGCCGTGGCCCGCGGCGAGTTCACCGCCATAGCCGGCCCCAGCGGCTCCGGTAAGACCACGCTGCTCAACCTGATCAGCGGCCTGGACACGCCCAGTTCCGGCAAGGTGCGCCTCGCGGGCCGCGAGATCTGCGCCATGAGCCAGTCCGAGCTCTCCGACTTCCGCCGCGACCATATCGGCTTCATCTTCCAGGCCTACAACCTGATACCGGTCCTTACCGTCGAGGAGAACGTGGAGTACGTCCTGCTGCTGCGCGGCGTCCCCACCGGCGAGCGCGACGAACGCGTAAAGCGCATACTGGAGGAGGTCGGCCTCTCCGGCAAGCACGGCCGCTTCCCCTCCCAGCTCTCCGGCGGCCAGCAGCAGCGAGTCGCCATAGCCCGCGCCATGGTCTCCGGGCCCGACATCATCCTCGCCGACGAGCCCACCGCCAACCTGGACTCCGCCACCGGCGCGGCCCTGATGGACATGATGCGCGAGCTTAACGAGGAACGCGGCATGACCTTCCTCTTCTCCACGCACGACCGGATGATTATGGACAAGTCCGCGCGCCTGGTCACGCTAAAGGACGGACGGGTGGACTCCGACACGCGCCGATGAAAGTCCCACTGGCCGCCATGGCCCTGCTGCTGGCCTCAGCCCTCCCGGCCCCGGCCGGGGACCTGGCGTTCAAGGGCTACCTTAAGACCTATCTCTATTCCCAGGAGCCGGCCGCGGTGCGTGGCCTGCCCGGCCGGGCCGACGGGCCCTACGTCACCAACGAGGACAGGCTGCGTCTAAAGGCCTACTGGGACGGAGGCGGCCAGTTGAAGGCTGAGGCCGCCTACGAACTCGTCTATACCGCCCGGCCAGGCCCGCTGGCCGCGGCAAGGCCGTTCCCGGAGAACTACACCTACAGGATCTCCGACCCGGGACGCTACCTGCTCCCGGCCTCGGGAGGGAACGCCGCCTCCGGCGCGCTGGCGCAGAACCTGGACCGCGCCTTCCTGACCTGGTCTCCGCGCGCATTTGACCTTTACGCCGGCCGCCAGCCGCTGGCCTTCGGCAATTCCAGGGCCGTGAACCCTATGGACGTGATATCCCCGTTTCGGTACGGCACCATAGACACCGAGGAACGCCAGGGTGTGGACGCGCTGAGGGTAAAAGCCCCCTGGGGCAGCCTCGGGGAACTGGACGCCGGGTGGCTGCCGGGCCGGGACTGGGCCGCAGCCCGCGGGGCAGGGTTCATGCGGGCCAGGAAAACCGTCGGCGGCACCGACCTGACCGCCATGGCGGCCGCCTTCCGCGGGAACCTGATGGGCGGCGGGGACCTGGCGCGCGATATCGGGGGCGCGACCTTCAGAGCCGAGGCCGCGCAGGTCTGGGCCGGCAGTTTCTCCGCCCGCCGGCCTGGCGACGACTTTTTCAGGCTCACGACCGGGGTCGAATACAATTTCAGCCCGCTTGGCGGTCTGGATACCTGGTTGGAATACCATTACAACGGCGCCGGCGCGGCTTCGCCAGCAGGTTACGCGGCCCTGGCCTCGCGCACGGCCTACCGGGAGGCCGACGTTTACCTGTTGGGCAGGCATTATGCTTCCGGCGGCACCTCGGCGCAGCTCTCGGCTCTGCTGTCGGCCTCCCTTTCGGCCATGGCCAACCTGGACGACGGTTCCTTCTACCTGTTTCCTGCCGCTGAATGGAACGCGGCGGAGAACCTCTATGTCTCGGCCGGAGCCCTTCTTCCTTCCGGACCCCGCGCGCGACTGGAAGGCCTTTCAGCGCGGCCGGCCTCGGAATTCGGCCTGTACGACAAGGTCTTCTACGCTTCCCTGAGGAAATATTTCTGACAAATTAACACTCGCTTTTGATTTATTTTTATATAGAATGTATAGATATGCCGGCCGACCAGTTCAGGACCGGACGCGCGGACGATTTAACATTCGGGGCCAGGAGCGATTAATGTCTAGAAAAATTTTGGCGAAAATCGGAGTTATAGGTGGAACCGGCCTATACGCCATGGAGGAGCTGAAGATACGCAGGGAGCTGAAGGTCAAAACACCGTTCGGGGACCCCTCCGACAAGCTCATTCTCGGCACCCTCTCCGGAATCGACGTGGTTTTCCTCCCCCGGCACGGCCGCAAGCACGCCATACTCCCTTCGGAGATAAATCAGCGCGCCAATATGTGGGCCCTCAAGTCCGTGGGCGTAAAGACAATTATCTCCGCCAGCGCCGTGGGCTCGCTGCGCCAGGAGCTACCCCCCACCCATTTCGTCTTCCCGGATCAATTCGTGGACCAGACCAAGAGCCGCAAGTCCACTTTTTTCGGAGAGGGCATAGTTGGCCACGTCCCTATGGCCGAGCCGTTCTGCCTGGCCGTCTCCGACATGATGTACAAAGAGGCCGTAAAACTGGGCATCAAGGCCCATAAGGGCGGCACCTACTGCTGCATGGAGGGCCCCGGCTTCTCAACCAAGGCGGAGTCCGACTTCCACCGCAAGATGGGCTACTCCATTATAGGCATGACGATGGCCACCGAGGCCAAGCTGGCCCGCGAGGCCGGCTTCCACTACGCGCCCGTTTCCCTCGTCACCGATTACGACTGCTGGAAGGAGGGCGAGGAAGTGGACCAGCACAAGGTCTCCGAGACCATGGCCAAGAATATACACAATATCCGCCGCCTGCTGGTGAAGGCGGTGCCGCTCGTGGCCGCGGCCGGCTGCCGCAACGGCTGCCCAGACATGACCAGGAACTCCCTGCTGACGCACAAGGAGGATTTCCCGCCTGCGATCCACAGGAAGCTCAAGCTGATATTGGAGTAAAAATGGCAAAAAAGACAGCCAAGAAGGCCGCTCCCGCCTGGAGAGGCAAGTTGATAGAGGCCGCCAAGAGGGCGCAGAAAAACGCATATTGTCCCTATTCCCGCTACCCGGTAGGCGCAGCGGTGATGATGGATTCCGGCCGCGTCTTCACCGGCTGCAACGTGGAGAACGCCTCTTTCGGCCTTTCCATCTGCGCCGAGCGCGTAGCCATCTTCAAGGCCGTCAGCCAGGGCGAGAAGAAGGTGAAGGCGCTCTGCGTGGCCGCAAAGAGCGCCAAGCCCTGCGGCGCCTGCCGGCAGGTCATCATAGAGTTCGCCCATAAGGACGCGGAGATGATCTACGTTGACTGGTTCCCGATGGCCAAGAAGCAGAAGGTCACATTGACTAAAGCCGGCAAGCTGCTGCCGCAGGCTTTCGACCCTTCGGAAGCGGGACTTTAGGATTTTACGGAGGTAATATGGACGTCAAGACCCTTACCAAACTGACCAAATGGATGGAAACCACCGACCTAGAGGAAATAACCTGGAGGAGCGGGGACGAGAAAATCAGCCTAAAACTCAACAACAGCCCGGAACACAGCCACACCATAGCCTCCACGATGGAGCCGGTGCTCTCGCCGTCCATAGGCATCTTCCGCTTCGCCCGGCCGGGCAAGACCAACCTCCTCAAGGAAGGCTCCTCGATGAAGAGCGGCCAGGAGCTGGGCGTGGTGGAGGTAGGAAAGGATTTTAAGAGCGTGACCGCCCCCGCGAACGGCCTGCTGAAGATCATCTCCATAGAGGACGGCAAGCCGGTGGAGTATGGTCAGCCGCTTTTCTTCTTTGAGCCGAAATAACCGGCCACTGCCGGCGCGGCCCGGGGAGAACGCGTTCAGAGATGACAGTAAAGCCTTCTATAATAAATTGTCCCAAGTGCGGCTACCAGCCGAACATCATCAGCGACACGTGCCTTAAATGCGGCGCCCCGCTGCAGAAAATCTGCGGGGACTGCGGCTTCTCGAACCAGGTGGACAAGAACTACTGCGGCCAATGCGGCGCGCTGCTCTCCCTGCAGCCGCCGCCTAAACCGGAGGAGCCGCCGCGGGAAGTGAAGGCCGGCCACGAGGACTTCAAGCTGGAGATGGAGTCCATACAGGACACTGTCTCCGAAAGAGAGACGTCGTTCAGGCGCAAGCCGCCCGCGCCGCCGGCGGTCCCGGAACCAAAGCCGCAGACGGCGCCCCCCGCCCCCCCTCCGCCGGGGCGCGGCGGCGGCTCCAGTCCGCTCACTCCCGACTCAGCCAGGCTGATGAAGGAGTCCCCTCTCCCACGTCCGCCCAGGCCGGATATTATAAAAAAATTGCTCAGCCCGGCGGTCACAGTACTCCTGCTGGGCGTTCTGTTCGGCATCCTATATCTGATAATAGCCCCAGCCATGCCAAAGATGCGCCTTATAATGACCGCTAAGGCCTACCTGACAGACATTTCGGAGGGCAAATACGCCAAGGCATATGAGATGCTGTCGAGCAACTCCAAGGCAGTCTGCTCGCTGCAGGATTACGTCAAGAACAGCAACGACTACTATTCCAAGGCGCCACCCTGGCAATGGAAGGACGTCCAGGTCTTCGCGATGAGCAACGACGCGGCGATGATACGCTATAAACTCAAGGAAGGCGACGGGCCCTGGAAGGACGATTACATCTCCTTCGTGCGCGAGCATAGCCGCTGGATGCGCCCCTACATCTGGATTCTTTTCCAGCCGATAGACGACGCGCTGAAACGCCACGACTTCCCGCAGGCCCTTTTCCTGGCCCAGAAGCTCTACCTGACCGACCCGGTGGACCCCCGCTCCTCCGCTTATCTATGCACGACGGAGTTCTTCATGGGGCTTTACGATAAGTCCGCGGTGTCCTGCAAACGCGCCGTGGACGAAGCCGGAACCTACCCGGTGGGATATTCCAGCGGCGAGATCTTCCAGCTCGACTCTCGCTACGCCGACAGCCTTCGCTACCTGCAGCGCGACCGCGAGGCGCTGGGGGAGTACGACAAACTGCTGAAATGGCCGAACCTGAGCAACGATCAGCTCTGCCCTTTGCGCCTGAACCGCGCCGACGACTACGTCTACCTGAAGGATTACGACAGGGCGTTGCAGGAGGTAATGGCCGCCTCAGAGGTCTGTACCGCAGGGCCCTCAAAAGAGGACGCGCAGAAACGCCTGCGCTACCTGAGCGGCTCGGCAGGGCCGGACGCGATTGCTTTCGTCCAGAACTCACGGCTCAATCCCGGCGGGGCAACTATAGCCGAAATGCGCGGGCAGCAGCTGGACGCCCTGCGGAAACGCCTCGGCCGGGCCGGCGCCAGATATTTGCCGCGTGACCAGTGGCTGGCCGTGCACGTGGCTGGCCCGAACTACCGAGTCTACCTGCGCTCTAAGGCGCTCGACCCGCGCACGCGCAGCTCACAGACCCTGGACATCTACGTTTTTCTGGTCAACCTCTGGACCGAGAAGGCCAAGGAGGAGAAGCTCCCGCCCGCGCCTCCCCGGGCCGCCGCCGGGAAGTGACGCGGCGCACGGGAGGGGGACGGCAGGATCCATTGGAGGATATATGTTCAAAAAGGTTCTGATAGCCAATCGCGGAGAGATAGCCGTGCGCGTGATAAGGACGCTGCGCGAGATGGGGATAAGCTCGGTGGCGGTCTATTCCGAGGCGGACCGCTCCTCACTGCACGTGCGGCTGGCCGACGAGGCGGTCTGCATAGGCCCGGCCATGGCTCGCGAAAGTTACCTCAACATTCCGGCAGTCATCTCCGCGGCCAAGCTGACCGGCGCGGACGCGATACACCCCGGCTACGGTTTCCTGTCCGAGAACGCCGATTTCTCGGCCGCCTGCCTGGACAACGGCATCGTCTTCATCGGCCCTTCTCCGAAGTCCATACAGCAGCTCGGCCACAAGGCCGAGGCCCGCAAGATGGCGATGGAAACCGGCGTGCCGGTGACACCTGGCACGAAGGGTTGCGTCGGGAAGAATTTCAAGACCGAGGCCGAGAAGATCGGCTTCCCGCTGATGATCAAGGCTGCGGCCGGCGGCGGCGGCAAGGGGATCCGTATCGTACGAGAAATGGCGCGGCTGGAGCACGAGATAACCATGGCCAGGGCAGAGGCCAAGGCCGGGTTCGGGAACGACGAGGTCTACTTCGAGAAATACATAGCGCTGCCGCGGCACATAGAAGTGCAGTTCGCCCGCGACACAAAGGGCCATACCCTGGCTTTTCCGGAGCGCGACTGCTCGATACAGCGCCGGCACCAGAAGCTGGTGGAGGAGACTCCTTCGCCAGTGGTGGGTAAAAAGCTGCGGGAAAAACTGGAGGAGGCCGCCGTCAAACTGGCCAACGCCGCCAACTACGTGGGGGTAGGCACGGTGGAATTCCTGCTGGACCAGCAGGGTAACTTCTACTTCATGGAGGTCAACACGCGCCTGCAGGTAGAGCACCCGGTGACCGAGTATATCACCGGCTTCGACCTGGTGCGCGAGCAACTGCTTGCCGCCGCCGGCGCCAGTCTTTCCTACACGGCCTCGCACAGCGTGCCGTACCGGGGCCACGCCATAGAGCACCGGGTCAACGCCGAGGACTTCACCCGCAACTTCGCCCCGTCCGTGGGGCGCGTGGAAGAGTGGACGCTGCCCGGGGGCCACGGCGTGCGCGTGGACACGCACGTCTACGCCGGCTACAACCTGCCCATCTACTACGACAGTATGCTGGCCAAACTTATAGTTTGGGACCAGACCAGGGAATTGGCCGTGGCCAAGAGCGCCAGGGCCCTGAAGGAATTCACGGTCAAGGGCATAAAGACCACGATAGACGCCCACCAATTGATAGTCGCGGACGAGAGCTTCAAGGCCGGCAAGACCGATACCGGTTTCATGGAGCGCCTGCTGAACCCGGCCGAGCCCGCCAAGGTCGCCTGATGCGCACCGCAGGCAAGATAATCCCGCTCAGCAAGGCGGTAGTTTTACGCGCGGGGCTAAAAAAGGCCGGCAAGAAAGCCGTTTTCACCAACGGCTGTTTTGACCTGCTGCACGCTGGCCATATTTATTCGCTGGAGAAGGCCCGCTCAATGGGCGATTTTCTGTTCTTGGGCCTCAATTCCGACGCCTCTGTGCGCCGGCTAAAAGGCCCCTCACGCCCTCTCAATAAGGTCCGGGACCGGGCCTTGGTGCTGGCCGCCCTTCAGGCCGTGGACGCGGTAATCGTTTTCGGGGAGGACACCCCGCTCAAACTAATAAAAGCTTTGCGCCCGGACGTGCTGGTAAAGGGCGCTGATTACCGCAACGGCACCGTGGTAGGGGCCGAATTCTCCGGCCGGGTGGCTCTGGTACAACTTCTGAAAGGCAGGTCCACCACCTCCCTCGCCTCCCGCCTAAAACAGCCCCGAAAATAGGGACAGGCACCTGTTTTTAAGGCTTTTTGCGGCTGATATCCGGCCGCGAAATTGGTCTCTGTCCCTATTTTCGGGGCTGTTTTAAATGATAAAATACTTGGATAATATGACAGACCTCTTTGAGAAGTGTAGAAATTTCACAATCGCCCGCCAGCTGATGGACTCGGGCATCTACCCCTATTTCAAGGCAATGGAATCAGAACAGGCCCCTGAGGTAATGATCCAGGGGAAAAAATTCATAATGTTTGGTTCCAACAACTACCTCGGCCTGGCCAACGACCCACGCATGAAAGCCGCAGCGATAGAGGCGGTCAGGAAATACGGCACCGGAGTGGCCGGCAGCCGTTTCCTCAACGGCAACACCGTCCTGCACACGGAACTTGAGAAGAAGCTGGCGGCTTTCAAAGGCCGCGAGGCCGCCTTAATCTACGCCACCGGCTACCAGATGAACCTCGGCGTAGTCAGCGCGCTGGTCGGTAAAGGTGATTTCGCGATAATCGACAAGTTGGACCACGCCAGCATCCTGGACGGCTGCCGCCTCTCCCAAGGGGAGGTCCGCCGCTTCAGGCACAACAGCCCCGAGGACCTGGACCGCGTCCTCAAGGATATAGGCCCCAGGCATGGCAAGCTGGTCATAGTGGACGGAGTCTTCTCGATGGAGGGCGACATCGCCCCGATTCCGGAGCTCTCGAAAATCTGCAGGAAACACGGCGCGCGCCTGATGGTGGACGACGCGCACGCCACCGGAGTGCTGGGCAGGCGCGGACACGGCACGATGGAATATTTCGGCCTGACCAGGAAGGAGGTGGACCTGGTGGTGGGCACCTGCTCCAAGTCCTTCGCCGCCGTCGGCGGCTTCGTGGTGGGCGACGAGCAGATAATCCACTACGTCCAGCATGTCTCCCGCTCCATGATTTTCTCCGCGGCCCTGCCTCCCGCCTCCGTGGCCGCCATCTCCAAAGCCATAGACATCATCGAGGAGGAGCCACAGCGAATAAAGAAGCTCTGGGACAACTCGGCCTACTTGATGGAGCGGTTCAAGGCGATGGGGCTGAACACCGGAGAGACGCAGACCCCGATCATCCCGGTAATCATAGGCGACAACGAGAAGACCTTCATGCTCTGGCGCCTGCTCTACGATAACGGCCTGTTCACCAACCCGGTGGTCAGCCCGGCCGTGCCGCCAAAGCGCTCGCTGTTGCGCGTTGTGGTCACCGCCACGCACACTAAGGAGCAGCTGGACCGCGCGCTGGACATTTTCGAGACCTGCGTTAAGAAGGTCATTAAACTAAAGCCCGCCGCCGCGGCCAAGTAGGCCATTATGACAGTAAAAATACAGGAGCTGGACGAAGCGGGCCTGGGCAGTTTCATCGACTTCCAATACGACCTGTTCCGCCGGGACCCATACTGGGCCGGAGACCTGAAGAAGGACGTCCGCCATCTACTGGACACCGGCCACCCGTTCTGGCGCCACGGCGAACGAAAACTTTTCATGGCCCGCCGCGACGGCCGCCCGGTAGGGCGCGTGGCGGCAATAGTCAACCACGCCCACAACAATTTCCACGGCGACAGAGCCGGCTTCTTCGGCTTCTTCGACTGCGAGAACGACAAGGAGGCCGCGGGGTCCCTCTTCGACGCGGCCTGTTCCTGGCTTAAGGCCAGGGGGCTGGACTCGGCCGTCGGCCCGATGAATCCGTCCACCAACGAGACCTGCGGTATGCTGTCGGAGGGCTTCGACTTCCCGCCGATGGTGATGATGCCGTATAACCCGCCCTATTATCTGGAACTGGCCGAAATGGCCGGTTTCAAAAAGGCCAAGGACCTCTACGCCTACAAGTACGACACCGGCAATCCCTTCCCGGAGCGCTTCGACAGGATACTGGAGCGCATGAATCGCGGCGGCAAGGTCACGCTGCATTTCGCCGACGTGAAGAACATAAATTCGGCGCTCTCCGAGGTAAAGGACGTCTATAACGCCGCTTGGGAAAAGAACTGGGGCTTCGTGCCGATGACGGACGAGGAACTCGACGATATGGCCGCGGCCTTCAAGCCGGTGCTCAAGCCGGAGTATCTCTTCTTCGCCCGCTTCGACGGCAAACCCGCCGGCTTCTGCCTGATACTGCCCGATTTTAATATAGCCCTCAAGCAAGTGCGTGGCTCCCTAGGCCCGCTCAATATCCTGCCCTTCCTTTACCGTTTCTCCTTCGGCCTCGATCGCGGCCGAATGTTGACGCTCGGCGTGAAGAAGGAGTTCCGGAACAAAGGGATAGAGTTGCTGCTTATCAAGCAATCCATACAATCGGCCAAAAAACTAGGGTGGAAGTACGGCGAACTCTCCTGGACCCTGGAAGACAACAAACTGATCAATAACACGATAGAGACCATCGGCGGCAAGCTGTACCGCAAATACCGCGTCTACGAGAAAAGGCTCTGACGCAAGCCGGCCGCCGACTCTCTTTTTAACCGTTCTGCAATCTTTATTTAATCCGGCCGCGGTATAATCTAAATATGCGGTTCTCCGACCTCAGGAAGATGAAAGAGGAGCCACCCGCGGCCAAGGAGCGGCCGCGCCGGGAAACCCCGCGCCCAGCCGTCGAGCCCGCAGCCCAGGAGCTCAGAGGGAAGCAGATCCCCGCCCCGCCGAAGCCGGACACCGCCGCAGCGCCGGAGGAACCGGCGCCCCCCGGCCCGGAACCCGCGCGCCGGACTCACACGACCCCGCCGCCGGGCCCGCCCTTCGAAGAACAGCGGGCCCAGGCCAGGGAGAAATACTCCCTGCTGATGCAGGACACGACTTCTTTCCTTAAGGCGGTAGACCGTCCGTACACGGAGAAATACCAGTCCGTGCTCGGCGTCTGCGCCATGACCGCGGAAACGCTGAAGACCAATTCCGCCTTCCTGAGCTGCGTTACCTACGGGACGGCCGACGACTATCTGCGGGCACATACGGCCAACACTGTCATCTTGGCTCTCGCGATGGGACTGGAGGCCGGGCTGCCGGAGGAAGAACTGGGACTGCTGGGCTTCTGCGCCATGTCCCACGACATAGGCATGACTGGCTACTCAGACCTCTATTCCGAGCCGGGCCGCCTCACCGAGAGCGAGCGCGCGGAACTGTCGCTACACGTAGAAGCCGGCGCCGCCAAGCTGGAGCGCGTAGTGGACCTGGATTACAAGGTAAAGGACCGCGCCATAAAAATAGTCCTGCAGGCGCACTGGCGGCCGGACGGCACTGGCTACCCGGTCCCTGCCGACGACGGAGAGGCGGACCCGCTCGCGCAGATAATAGCCATTGCCGACGCTTACGAGGCCATGACGCACCAGCGCTCCTGGCGCCAGCCGCTCCCTCCTTCCGAAGTCGTAAAAGAACTGATTGAAAAGGAGGGACACGGCTTCAACGCCAGAGGCGTGAAGCTGCTGATCTCTGCCGTCTCCATTTTTCCGCCAGGCTCGATAGTGCAGCTTTCAAACGGAGAGACCGCGCTGGTGCTTAAGACCAACCGCGGCCTGCTGGCCAAACCGCTGCTCGAGATACTTCTGCGCTCCGATTTCTCTGAATCCGCCCACGAGTTGGCCGATCTGAAGGACCACCCGCTGATAAGCATAGAGCACTCGATCAGCCTGGAAGAACTTTCGCGCCGCAACCCCAAGTGCGCCGGCCGGCTGGAAGTGTCGCGCTGGTGGACGGACTGGTGACGGCGGCAACGCCGAGCTGAAATGGAACGCAGACAACTGCTTTTTATAGAGGACGAAGGCTACGTGCTCTCCCGAGTAGAGGAGCTGTTGCGCCCCTTCCCGCAGTTCGAGGTCACCCGCACGGACGACGCGGAGAAAGCCAGGAAACTGCTCGCGGAAAAGCCCTACGACGTCGTCATAACAGACGTTTATCTGCGTGGCGCCTCCGGGCTGGAGTTCTCTCACAAGGCGCTGCAGACCAACAAGGAGGCCTGCGTGGTGCTGATAACCTCCATAGAGAACGCCGACCTGGCCGGAAAGGCCGTAAAGGAAGGCGCCTTTGATTTCGTGGTGAAACCGCCCGGGCTTGAGCGTCTCTCGAATATATTGAAGATGTACTGCCTGCTGAAGGGCCTACGCCCTCCTGAACAGTGAGCGCAACAGCCTGAACGGGCGCAGGGCGTAGACTGCGGTCGAGGCCGCCCCGTAACGCCGCAGCATGAACCTCTTTGACGGCGCGGCGTACTTCAGGACCAGCTCCGGCCGGTAGAGCGCCGGCAGCAGGTACTCCAGCAGGACCGACCCCCTGGCGGCGGCTTTTTCGAAGAAGGCCGCCTTTATCTTTTCCGGCCCCCGCGGCCTCAGTTCCTCCAGCGCCCGATCAGGGACCAGTGTCCCCAGTCTTTTTAGCGCCGGCCAGACGACCGGCCGCAGGCCGTAAAGCCGCGCCTTGCGCGACGTCAGCGCCCAGAACCGCTCCGCGCCGCCCGGGGCCAGGCGCGCTATGCGCGCGCAATCCTCAAGCGCCCGGCGCGTAAACTCGCCGTGGTGCAGCAGCGGATGAGCGGCTGCGTGAAGAAAAAGGTCGGGAAAGCCGGGGTACAGCCCGCCCGGTCCCGGCTCAAGGCCCCATTCGAACAGCGCGCCTGTATCCTTTATATGCCAGAGGTCCGTGTGCAGGTCCATTACCGCCGGCGGGGCGGCTCCCGGGGAAGGACGCACCCAGGCATCGGCGCTCTCGGGCATTGGCCGGTAGCCCAGGCCGGACAGCACCTTTTCAAGCGCGGCCAGGTCCTGCGGCCTAGCCAGCAGGTCCACGTCGGACATTCCGCGCTCTCCGGGCCGGTAAAGGCCAAGCTCCAGCAGGGCGGCGCCTTTCAGGGGAACCACCTCTATGCCCTGGCCGGCGGCCGCGGTGCGCAGTTCCGCCAGGGCCCCGAGCAGTATTATCTCCCTGGCGGCCGCGTCCCGGCCATGGCTCAGTCCCATGGTCTCCTCAACTCCCCGGTGGGATAAACGCTGCGCAACTCGGAGAATCTAACGCCGTAGACGGCCCGCCCGCTTTTCTCCCGCGCCCAGACCACCTCACCCTCCGCTTCCAAAGTCCCCCTGTCCAGCAGGCGCAGGCGGACTTTTAGGCGTTCCCCCTTCCGGAACGCTTTCTCCGAAGAGAAGGAAACCCCGGAACTGGAGAAATCGGCCAAGCGCCCGAAAGCCCTTATAGCCCCGCCTTCGTCCAGTATCTCCACCACGGAATCGTGTTTGTCGCGCCTGGCGCGGCGCTTCTCGTTGGCCATACATCCTCCCTTGACCGCTATTTCTATTTTATAATATCAGGACACTATCCCATGAAAAACGCCGCCGAACTGGAGACCATAGAGAAGATGCTGTACATCTACTGCCGCGGGGTCCACGGACCTGGGCCCGCCCTCTGCCCGGCCTGCCGCCGGCTGCTTGGCGCGGCGAAGGAAAAGCTTTCCCGCTGCCCGCACGCCCCCAAACCGCCCTGCCGAGACTGCCGCACTCACTGCTGGCCCCCTGGCTCCCGCGAAAAGATAATAGAGGTCATGCGCTACGCCGGCCCGCGCATGCCGCTGCGCCACCCGCTGCTGGCCCTGAGGCATTTTTTTCGGAAATGAACGCGTTCCCGGCAAACCGGCGTTTTTTATAATATAATTATTTCTGGTTAGCGGGCCTTCTGCCATGCAAGGATTGAGTTTATTATGAAAATAATGGTCGTAGATGACAATCTCCTGACCAGGAGTATGATTAAGGACCTCCTGTCGGAAATGGGCCACCAGGTGGTCGGAGAGGCCGAGAACGGCGACGAGGCGATAAGCCTCTACGGCGAGCACAGGCCGGAGCTTGTTCTGCTCGACCTGATAATGCCGGGCAAGACCGGCCTGGAAACACTGCAGGAGATAAAAGCCATCGACCCGTCGGCCAGGGTCATCATGGTGACCGCCGTACAGCAGGAGGATATGTCCAAAGAACTGCTGAATAACGGCGCCGCGGCCATACTGCATAAGCCTTTCATGTACTCTGAACTGGAAGAGGCGCTTAAAAAGTTTTGACGATGCCGCAGAATTCTCTCGATATGCTGGTACAGCGCAACCTGGACAGATCCCTGTCCAGAATCTCCAGGATATCCACCGGGAAATGGCGGGCAGCCATGGTCAATTCCTACCCTGCCTCTCCGCGCGCCGTCCTTGCCCGCTACGCTGCCGAGACCTCGGTGGCCGTTTTCATGAGGCTGGACACGCTGCCGCTCGGCGCCGTCATGCTGGTGAAACCGGAGGACGTGGAATGCGTCTCCCGAGGCTTCACCGGCCACTCTTTCCCGGCTTCGGGAAGAATCTCCAAGGCGGACGAAATAATGTTGACCGAACTAGGCAACATCCTGCTGAACGCGGCGGTTGACTCGCTGCTCAACGCGTTGAAAAGAAGCGCCCTGCCCGCCATCCCGCTGCTGCTGGAGGGCGACGCCGTCGAGCTGGCCGAGCGCGCGGCCGGGCTGCTCTCCATGGACGCGCCCAACCGCGCGGTCTCCGCGGCCCTCAGCCTGGAATGCGAGGGCCTGGCGGTCTGGACGCTGCACGTCTTCGTCCCCGAGGACCTGGCGCGGGAGATAGAAGCCCTCCTCTGAGCCGCCCGACGCCCGCTTTCGTTTTATGAACAACAACTCACCCTGCCACGACGCGGACGCGCGCGTCCGCCCGGTGCGGACCGCGGCAAAAGTCCTCCGCGTCCTGCTGCTCTGCGCCTCCCTGCTGCCGGCCTGTTCTGCGGCCAGAGCCGGGCAGGAGACCGTCCATTTTACGACCTCCGACGGCTGCCGCATAGAGGCCTTCTGGCTGGCCCCGTCCAGCGGAGCCTACGTGCTGATAAACACGCATGGCCTGGGCTCCGACAAGAACGAGTGGGGCTCCTTCCAAGACGCCCTGAGGAAGCGCGGCCTGGGCTATTTTTCGCTAGACCTGCGCGGCCACGGAAAAAGCCTCGCCTGCCGGGGAAAAGCCGTCGATTACCGCAAGTTCACCCGGGAGGACTGGGCCGCCGCCTCGCGCGACATAGAGGCCGCCGCAGCCTGGCTGAAGAAGAGGGGTTACCCGGCCAGGCGCATGATCTTCTGCGGAGCCAGCGTCGGCGCTAACCTGTCCCTTAAAGCCGCGGCAGAAGGGAAGATAAAGCCGGCGGCGCTGATACTTCTGTCGCCGGGCATGGAATACGCCGGGATAAAGGCGGAGGACTACCTCGCGCGCGCCCCAAAAGATATCCTGCTGGGCGCCTCCGAGGACGACCCTTACGCCTGGCAGAGCGTGGTTATTATCAGCGAACTGGCCGGAAAGTACCATCTGGACCTCTCGGCCATAGACGGCGGCGGCGGACACGGCGTCAACATGTTCAAGACTCCCGGCGTAATGGACAAGGTCCTCGACTGGCTTCCCCGGTAGGGACGCTGCTTCCTACCTTCCTAACTTGAAGACTTACTACTGACTTCGCTAGGATCTGGAGCGGCGCCCGCTCTTGATACCCAACTTTCAGGTAAGTTTTTTGATGGCGGCGTCGGCCAGGGTGAGCCCGAAGATGCCTGTGAGGGTCGGAAGGCTGCCAAGCGCGGCTCGGCGGCGGCCCTTATCGAAATATTCTGTTTCCGCGTCCACCTGCCGCCTTTTTCGAAGTTCACCCACAGGCTCCATGGAGTAGACGCAGGTAAAATCCAGCGACGCGTTCTTCTTGCGCAGCAGATGGCGCACCTTAGCGGCCAGCGGACAGCCGGTCACCTCTTTGAACGAACCGGTGCGAACCGCGGAAGGATCGGTGCGCAGCGCGGCGCCCATGGAGGAGACCAGCGGCAAGCCCAGTTTCAAAACCTCGCTTATCAGCCCCGCCTTGGGCCCCAGGGAATCTATGGCGTCTACCACCAGGTCGGGCTTGCCCTCCAGTATCCTGGCGAAAGTATCCTCTCCGGCGAAGAGTTCCAGTTTCTCCGCCAGGCAGTGCGGATTGATGTCCAACACCCGCCCTCGGGCCACGTCGGCCTTGTGCCGGCCCAGCGTAGAGCCCAGCGCGTAGAGTTGGCGGTTCACGTTGCTAGCCCGCACCACGTCGAAATCCACCAGACGCAGGCGGCCCACTCCGGAGCGCGCCAACCCCTCCACCGCGTAACTGCCCACCGCCCCCAGGCCCACCACCACCACGAAAGAGGCCTTGAGTTTTTCAAGCTTCTCCTCTCCCAGTATCAGCCTGATGCGCGCCAGCCTGTCTTCCGTCATCGTGCCTCCCCGGTGAATCTCCTGGCGTTGACCAGCGTTAGCGCGGCCAATTCCTCGGTCGGGCGGCCCAGCACCGCTGCAGCCGCGGCGGCCACCTCCGCCACTCCGGCCGGGCCGGAGCGCCAGCCGGGAGCGTCCGGCTCAGGGGACTCGGTCTCCAGCAGCAGCCGCTCGGGCGGCACAGCGGCCAGCGCGGCGCGCAGCCGCTCCCTGCCGGGCGTCAGTATCTCACCGTTGAATGAGAAGTAACCGCCAAGCGCCGCGAAGGCCTTCACCATCTCCGCGGGGCCGCCATAGGCGTGCAGCATGAAGGAGGGCAGTCCGGCCCGGCCGAGCAATTCTGACAGCCGGCCCCACTTCCCGACGCAATGTATCACGGAGGACCGGCCCAGGCGCGCGGCCAGTTCCAGCTGGGCCCTGAAATTTTCCTCCTGGCCGACCGTCTCGCGGACCGCGTCCAGGCCTATCTCCCCCACGCAGGCCCGCGGAACCCGCCGCAGGAACTCCCCCAGCCTGCCCAGCCAGCCATCCTCCGCAGTAAACCAAGGGTGAAGCCCGAAAGCCGGAACGACGTCTTCGTAGCGCTCCGCTATTTCCAGCACGCGGCCCCAGTCGTCCGGGCTGGTGCCGCAGCAGAGCATACCCTCCACTCCGGCCGCGCGGGCGGCTGCCACGGCCGCGGCCTCCTCCTCGGAAGAGGCGTAGTTCTGCAGGTGATCGTGCGCGTCGAAACACTTCATGCCGGTCGGTCAATGGCTTTCGCAGAAGCCCGTCACAGACCACGGTATGCCGAGGAGCCCGCGGCGCCGGTAGAGACAGACATCCACCTTCGCCGCCAGCAACAGGCGCCCCCAGCTTCCCGGCGTCCTCAGCCTTCCTCCCACTAGGGTTCTGAACAGCGCGGTCAGCACTACAGAGGCGGCCAACGCCGGGAGCAGTATCTTGGAATAGACCAACTGATACGAAATAAAGACGTCGTAGAGAACAGCTCCGGCCGGCAGAAAAAGCACGTACCCGGCGGCAGGGACGGTCCGGCTTCCCCCATCCACCTGCCCGGCCCCGTCCGAGATGCGGACCAGCAGCAGGGCCGCCAGCGGCGCGGCCAGATTGGCCAGCGCCAGCTGGATATGCGGCCGCGGGAAGACGATAAGCCACACGGCGAAGGGGAAGCAAAGCAGGGAGAGCGTGTTCTCCAGGCGGGAATATTTCAAGGCCGAGGACAGTTTACCCGTACCGTCCGCGGAATCGCCCGGACGCTGCTCCTGGCCTCCGTTCTGCTCCGTAGTCATCTTCTTCCTCGGCGCGGGGTCCTTCCGGGAGCCTCGTCAGCCGTCTTTATGATAGCAAAAGTTGGCGCGGCGGGGCGCGGCGATGAGCCCCGGCCAGCGGACTTTATCTGGGCATCCCGGCCAGCCGCCAGCGCGGGCCGGCCAAGCCGTTTCCGTCGTTGACTAATGCTATATGGAATTGCTAGTGTAATTCTGAGAATGGGGCAGTACCGCAATACGCAGGAGATTAAAGGGAAAAAATATGACCAAAATATCAGGGAATAAGTATCTGTTAGTGATAGCGGCCGCGGCGGTCCTCGCCGCCTGCGGCGGGCACAAGGAGATAAAGCAGCAGGCCGCGGCGACCACCAACCCGATAGCCTCCAACGCTCCGGCCTGGGTGAACCAGGGCGCCGGCGCCTTCAATGACGGCAATCTATACGGTGTCGGCATGGCCAGCGGCATACAGAACCGGGCCCTTGCCGTGGACGCCGCGGATAACCGCGCCCGCGCCAAGGTGGCCGAGGAGCTCAACACTTACATAGCCAAGCTCGCGAAGGACTATATGGCCTCCACCACGGCCGGCGACATGAAGAGTTCAAGCGAGGAACAGAACGTGACGGAGGCGCTCAAGAGCGTTACGCAGATGAACCTGTCGGGCGCCCTGGTGGTGGACCACTGGCGGGATCCCTCGGACGGAACGATGTTCTCGCTGGTGAAGCTCGACATGAACGCCGTGAAGGCCACGCTGGCCCAGGCCAAGGAGCTGGATCCCAAGGTGCGCGACTACGTGAAAGCCGACGCCGACAAGGCCTTCCAGGACCTGTCCGCAGAGGAAGCCAAGCACTGATCCGGGGACGCGACGTAATATGAAGAAACTACTCGCATTAGCGGCGCTCTCGCTGCCGCTGCTCTCCGGCTGCGCCGGCACCACGGTCAAGCGCGTGGACACCGGCACGGTCATAGACCTGAGCGGCAGGTGGAACGACACCGACGCCCAATTGACGGCCAAGGAGATGGTGGCGGATTGTCTCTCCAAACAATGGCTGGCACAGGCCGGGCCGGACTCCGCCTCGCTGGAGCCGCCTACGGTCATCGTAGGCACGATCCGCAACAAGACCGCAGAGCACATAGACACGAGTGTCATCACCAATGCCCTGCAGATGGAGCTGATAAACTCCGGCAAGGTCAGGTTCGTGGCCAGCAAGAACGAACGCGGCGAGATCCGCGAGGAAAGGCTGGACCAGGACACCAACGCCTCCGAGGCCACCCGCAAGGCGATGGGAAAGGAGATGGGGGCCGACTACATGCTGGACGGCACCATCAGCTCGGTGGAGGACAAGGAAGGCGGCAAGGCCGTGGTCCTCTATCAGGTGGACATGAGGCTGGTGGACATGAAGACCAACCAGATAGTCTGGGTAGGGCAGAAAAGAATAAAGAAGTTCATAAAGCGTTCCTCCACAAGCTGGTAAGCCCGCGCGATGTCCTTACGCACCCTGTTGCGCTGCTGCGTGGCCGGCGCGGCCGTCTTCATGGCGGCCTGCGCCGGGCCCGCGCGCAACTACAGAACCAACCTTGATTCGCTCCTGGCGGCCGGCAACTACGCCGGCGCTCAGGCGGACATAGAGAAGAACAAGCGGACAGAGTACTCGAAGAAGAACGCGGTGCTCTACTACCTGGACCTGGGCATGGTCCAGCACGACGCCGATCTGTACAAGGAAAGCAGCGACAGCTTAGGCTCCGCGGAAAGGCGCATGGAGGAACTCTTCACCAAGAGCATCCACCGCGCGGCCGGAACGTTTTTGCTCAACGACAATACTACGGAGTACCCTGGCGAAATATTCGAGCGGGTATTGGCCAACGCCTTCAGGGCGCTGGACTATGTCTTTCTGGGACGCACGGACGACGCTCTGGTCGAGGCCCGCAAAGTGACCGCCTATCTGACGCGCTACAACGGCTATATGCAGGGGAAAAACGGCTACAAGGACGACGCCTTCGCCCAGTACCTCTCCGGCATGCTGTTCGAGCAGGACGGCGACGCGGACGACGCGCGCATCTGCTACGACGCGGCGGACGCGGCCTACAAATGGTACGGCGCCGACTACGGCACCCAGGAGCCGAAGTTCGGCGTACCGGCCTACGAGGGCCTAGAGAAGCAGGACCTGGGAGAGGTCGTGGTGCTGCACTACAACGGCAAGGCGCCCATGAAGATCTCCCGCACCTTCCAGGTGGCTTGGAACGACGCCGTGCTGGCCGTCAACAGCAGCGGACGCGGGGAGGAGGGCTATGACACTTTCCGCAACGCCCTCAACGCCGGCATTACCGGCAACGCCATCACAGTAGCCTACCCCGTTTACGAGCAGCCTCCTTACAGCGTAGTCTCCTCTCGCGTGGAGGCGGACAGCGCCACCGCGGACACGCAGCTGATGGAGGACGTCTCCGCAATAGCGGAACAGACGCTGAAGGAGAAGAACGCGGCCATACGGGCGCGCGCTATAGCCCGCGCCGCGATAAAGTACGCGCTGGCGCAGTACGCAGCGGCTAAGGTGGAAAAGAGCGCTGGCTCCGGACTGGGCCTGCTGGCCAGAATAGTCACCAACGTGACCGCCGCCGCCACCGAGACGGCCGACACGCGCGGCTGGACTACGGTGCCGGCGCAGATACGCATGGCGATCCTGGCCCTGCCTCCGGGGAAACACGACGTAAAGATAAGTTTTTCAGGCAGGAACGGAGAACCCGAGGGCAGCTACACGTTCAAGGACGTGGAAGTGGTCAGAGGCCGCCGGACTTACCTGCATTACCGCACCGCCTACTGACGAAGCGGCGGGGAGGCATTTTATGGGAAAAAAGTTGTCTGTCATGCTGCTGTCGACGCTGTTCTGCGCCTGCGCCGGGGCCGGTTCGAAACGGGCGGCCTCCTCGGCCGGCGTTCCGTCCGGACCGCGGCCGGACTGGGTGAACGGGACCAGCGCGGAGTTTCCCCGGGACCAGTACCTGCTCGGCATAGGGATAGCCGACGACCCGGCCTCGGCTATGGAGCGCGCCCGCGGCGAAATAGCCAGAGTCTTCGGCACGCAGATCACAGTCGCCTCACTGGTGACCGCCTCCGAAAGCAGTTCCCGTATGGCCGGCGGCAAGGAGGAAACCTCCTCCTCGCAGGACGTCATGCAGGCCGTGCACTCCACCGCGCGCAAGGCGCTGGAGGGAGTGCAGATAGAGCGGAGCTGGCGCGACCCGGCCACTGGCACCTACTATTCCCTGGCCACGCTGAAGATAGACGACGCGCTGACGGACATGGACGGAAGACTGATCCAGATAGACAAGCAGGCCCGCGCCCTGAAGCTGGGCATGGAAACCGCGCGGGAGAAATTGGACAAGGTAAAAGCCGCGCTGGAGCTGCGCTCCCTGCTGAAGGCCCGGACCGAGCTGGTCTCGGATATGCACGTGCTTGACCCGAAAGCCGACACGGACCCGTTCCTGCGGCCAGAAGAATATGAAGCCGAAGCCGACAAGACCCTAGGCCAGTTGGACGTGGCGGTGATAATGTCCGGGGATGGCGCGCAGAACGTAAGACCGGCCGTAATTAACGCACTAAACAAGCTTGGAATAGACGCCCGGGAGGCTTCCTCCCCGGCCGGGGCGGACATAGCCGTGGAATGTTCCGCGAAGTTCTCCGACCAGGCCGACCCGGACCCCAGCTCGGCCTGGAAATGGACCCGCGGCGACGCCTCCGTCTCCATGACGGACGTGAAGAGCGGCAAGATCTTCCTCAGCGAGCAGGCCTCCGCCCGCGAGGCCTCGGCCGTTCAGAGCACAGCCCGTTCCCGGGCGGAAGTCTCCCTCGGCAGGGCTATAGCCGAAAAGATACGGTCCGGCATAGATTCCTACTTCAGTTCCCGCCCCTGAACTCTACCGTACGGCAAAAAGCCCCCGGACTTCCGGGGGCTTTCTTTTCCATTTTATCCGCAGGGCTTCTTCATACCCGGTCATCGGACTGGCTGACAGCGGCGCCGCAGTCCGGCCTGAGAGCGGTCCTTGGCCCGGAAAGCTCCCGTCCAGGCGGCACAGCTCAGTCTACCGTTATGGACTTGCTGACGTTCTTGGGCGAGTCCGGATGCACGCCGTGGTCGCGGATGCCCAGGCGGTCCAGGAAACTCATCTTGCGCACACTCATCTCCATGGCCAGCAGCTGCAGCGCCACCGACGAAGTGAAGAAGACCAGCAGGTCGTCGCCGGTCCTGGGCAACGCTATGTAGCCATGGCGGTATGTTTTGGAGTACATCGACGGCACGCTCTTCTGCGCGGCCTCGCGCAGCAGCGCGTTCTCCTCGGCCAGCACGTAGACGTCGGCGCCGCGTATCTTGTGCGTGTTGATCTGCGAGATCGTCAGGTTCACGTCGCGCGAGTTGGGCCCAGTGACGAAGACCAGCGGGTAGTTGGTGTACATGCTCTCGAAGAAGTTGTGCTTCTCGAAGATCTCCGAAAACAGCTCCGCCTCCTCCGGGCTAAGACCGGAGGGCTTCCGGTCGTAGAAGGCGTAGCCTGACACGGCGTGGAATACCCTGCTCAGACTTTCAGGCGGCATCCCGCGGCCGGCGGCGTACTTCACCATGTCGGCAAACTTGTCGGTCAGCGCGCCCACCCCCTCCATGCCGAAAATCGTGTTGACGCCCAGTATGGTGTTGGGGCCGTGCTTGAACTCGGGCGACTCAAAACCCTCCGTGTGGTTTAGCACGACCTCGCGCACCTTCAGCGCGCCCTCGCGGGCTATGCCCTGCATGCCGGTGGCCAGTATGTGCATACTGGGCTCCAGGTACAGGTCTCCGGCCGCCTCCCGCAGCGCGGCGCGGGCGTCGTTGAGGGTCTCCTCTATCAGTTCCGGCACCAGATAGAGGTTCTCCGCATACCTCTTCAGGTCGGAGGCTTGCACGGAGAACCGTTTCGCCGCCGCCAGCCTCTCCCCCAGCCGCAGCGCCAGGATGTAGAGCACGAGCAGCTGGCTGATGAAGCTCTTGGTGGCCGGCACGGCTATCTCGGGGCCGCAGTAGAGCGGGATATACACGTCGGACTTCTCCAGCGCTATCGTGGAGTTGACGTTATTGACGATGTTCAGGAACGAGACCCGACGGCCGGTGGCTCTCACCTGGTTGAGCACGTCTATCAGGTCCTTCGTCTCGCCGCTCTGGCTGATCCCTATTATCACGTCTCCGTCACGCACCGCGTTGAGGCACTGCGAACGGAAGTCCCCCGGCAGGCAGGCCGTTACGGCCGTGCCTGCCATGCGGTTGAAAAAGACCGAGCCGCAGCGGGCGGCGTTGTAAGAGGTACCGCAGGCCACGAAATAGGCGGCGCGGCCTTTCCGGCGGCATTCCGCCAGCCGTTTGCAGAATTCCTCGACCCTGGCTCCGGCCGCGTCTATCTCCCCGGTTATGAACAGCGTATCGGCGAACTTCAGCGCCTGGGCGCTCTCGCCGGGACCGCATAGCCCGCGCAGCTCCGCGAACAAATCAGACAGCGGAGATTCCGGCGCCATGGAGGCCAGCGGCAAACGACAGCGGCCGGAGTATCTCAGCGCCTTCTTCGCGGCGCGGGAACCGAAGAAGGCCGCGGCCTCCTTCCTGAAAACAGCCGGATCGGTCGCGGCGGCGAGTTTGACCACCCGGGCCTTCAGGTCCTTTACGAAGGCCGCGTCCTTTTTCTGCGCCTGCCGGACCATGTCGGTGAGCGGGGAGCGGTCGGCGTAATAAGAGAGCAGCCTGGCGGCCGCGGCCGGCTCGCCGAAGATTTCCTGCTCCATGAAATAGCGGAAAGGCTTCCTGAGGCCGGTCTCCTCCACGCGCAGGTGGCTGCGGAGCTTCTCCTTCTTTACCGGCCGGCCGGTGCGCAGGTCGAAAAACTCGGCTTTACGCGGCGTGTACAGCGCGAATTCCTCCTCCCTGATGGGGTAGAGCAGTTTGGTCATGGACAGGACGCTCGCCAGGTCGGATGACGCTATGGCGAAGGGGCCGTGCGCGGGGTCCTCGCCGGCGCCCATGTAGAGGCTGCTGCCGGCCTTGATGCAGGCCATCAGCTCAGCGACAGGGTCCACGACGACGGCGGCGAAGGAACCGGTAATCTTTCCGGCTGCGGCGAGTATCGCCTTCTTCAGGGCGTCATGGCGGACCTTCCTGTCTTTGTGGTCTTTAAACTTCTTGAGCTCCAGGGCGAAATAGTGCTCCACGGTGTGCACCAGCATCTCGCCGTCGTTGTCGCTCTTCACGGCGTGGCCGGCCGAGATCAGCCACTCCTTGAGCTGGTCGCAGTTGGTAATGTTGCCGTTGTGAGCGCCGTAGAGGCGCGTGTGGCAGTGCACGTAGTGCGGCTGCGCGTTGGCCTTGGTCACCGCGCCGAACGTGGCCCAGCGCACCTGGCCGCAGAAAAGCTTGCCGGCGAGGCGGTCTATGCCCAGTTGCCTCGTCACCACGCTGGGCGCGCCCACGTCCTTCTTGAGCGTAACGCGGCCGGCAGAATTCTATTATGTGAGGTGTCAATACCTCCAGTTCTTTCTGGTTCACTTTTATCCCATAGTGCCGCAGTTTAGCAGCGCAGCTACGGCTTATCCCGGACGCGAGACTTTCTATTATTCGTGGCGCCTGTA
>JAJYJH010000008.1 GCA_021789695.1 bacterium
ATAGTTATATCCCCGGCCATGTTGAGGCCGGCCAGGCTGCCGACGGAAGTGATGTTCCCCTGCGCGGCCGTGCTGAGCGTCCCGGTCAGGAACGCGGCGCTCACGGTGTTCGCCCCGGTCAGGCTGTAGTTGTTCATGGCGATGTTGCCGGCCATGCTGAGGCCGGCCAGGCTGCCGACGGAAGTGATGTTCCCCTGCGCGGCCGTGCTGAGCGTCCCGGTCAGGAACGCGGCGCTCACGGTGTTCGCCCCGTTAATATTATTGCCCCCCATCGATATGGCAGAAGCCATCGTGATCCCGCCGTTGAACGTCTGCGCCGCGGTCCAGGTATTGGAATTAGAGAGATTGAGCCCCAGCGGGAACGCGATGTTCCCGGACCCCTGCAGCGAAGAATCGGTGATCACGCCGCCGATGCTGGACATGGACTGCCAGTTCGCGTTGCCGCCCGCGTCGGAGGTCAGGACGTAGTTGTTGCCGGCCCCGGTCGGCATGGTAAAGAAGGTCGTCCTGATCCGGCCGGCCACGTTCAACAATCCGCTGTCCACCATTATCCCAGAAGAGGTTTCGATACTGTACTGGGTGGCGCCGCCGGCCCTGAAGGTACCGCTGGAAGTGGCGGTTATGGCGGCGAACGTCGGTTTTGCGGCGCTATCCATGTTCTGCGGCAGCGAGAGAACGATGGTCCCCGGACCGTTCGTGACGTAGACCTGGCCGGCGGTCCCGGTCAGCGTTCCCGTGGACGGGGCGCCTGAGCCGTCGCCGATGACCAGGCCGCCGTTGCCGAGCAGCGGCAGGGTTCCAAGAGGCGAAGCGCCGTTGCCGTACATCAGCGCGCCTACAGTGAACGAGCCGGCCCCGGTACCGCCCCGGCTGACAGCGGCATACTGTTCCGCAGCTATGGTATTGGCGTCGCTCCAATAGGCGTTATACCCGGCCGTACCGTTCATAACTCCCGGGACGCCGGAGCCGTTGGCCTTCAGGACCCCGTTCAGGGCGCCGGTCACGGCGAGGCCGGCTGCGCCTTTATAGACCAGGCCGCCCTGCGCCGCCGCGGAAAGGTCCGCGCCGGAGCCTCCGTACTGCAGGCTCAGCGGGCTGGCCAGCGACAGGGCGCCGTTGGTACCGAAACCGGACTTGCTGCCGGCGTTGCCGAACAGCGCGTCGCCGTTAACGTCCAGGACCGCGGCGGGGGCGATGGTATTAACGCCTGTGCGCGCGCCGGTGCCTGTGGAAAGATAAACGTCTCCGGCAACCACCAGCGCGGAGAGCTTTACCGGCAGGACGGAGCGCTGGACCAGTTCCCCGTCAAAGGCTATATTGCCGCCCACGACGAGGTTCTCCACCGAACTCCCGGTGTAAGGATCGTAGGGCGTGCCTATCACCAGATCCCCGCCGCGCACGTTGAGACGCGAGACCGGGTTCAAGGTGCCGATACCGACGTTGCCGCCGGTATTGAGCACCAGCCCGTCAAGCGCTCCGGCCTGCAGGACCACATTGCCGGTGCCGTTCTGGTCCGCGTCGGAGCGGACCACCGCGTCGCCGTTGGCGGAAACGTTGGTGGCCGATCCCAGCGAGCCAGCGCTGTTTATGGTGGTGCCGTCGGGAAAGATTATCCCGTTAGACAGCGGACCTGAGATGCGGATATTGCCGTTGACGGTGAGGCGCCAGTTCGGGTCCATCACGGAGGTCCCCATGCCGACGTTACCCATGTAGGAGCTTACGTAGATGGCAGGGGTGGTGTTGTACCCGGTGGAGATCCAGACCACGCTGTTCTGGATGCGGTGGTAGACGGAATCGGTGACGACCCTGGGGGTGCCGTTCAGGACCAGCGCTAGGTTCGGGAGGTAGTCTCCGCTCAGGGTGCCCAGGGTTGCGGTCTTCGCGCCGCCCCTGTAGAATTCTACGCGGGCCTCCGCGGTGGAGCCGGCCACCAGGTAGGCGACGGCGTCGTCGTTGGCGAAGACGGGATTATTGTCGCCCACCTGCAAATAAGCGGGATCGGGGAAGTCGAAGTTCCTGAGGCCGGCGCCGAGGCGGCCGAACACCGCCGCGTCGCTGGAGACCGTGACCTGTCCCGCGAAGGTATTCTGCCCGGTAAAGGAGTTCGTTGAGCTCAGGTACGCCGGGAAGCCTGCGTCGGAACCTATGGCGCCGCTGACCTTAAGCCAGCCGCTCACGACGGTGGAGGAGAGATAGACCGTGCTGGGATGCGGCGGGTTGGCGTAGAAATCTCCGTTGACGTGCACGTCGCCGGCAAAAACCGCCGTATCCGCGGCCACTCCGTAGTCGGAAAGGATGGTGCCATGCACGTGCAGCTTTTCGCGCGGGGTGTCCGTGCCTATGCCGACGTTGTACGGGCTGTTCTCCTGCAGCAGGAGCGGATAGCCGTCCGCGGCGCGCACTTCGTTGGGGCGGCCGGCCCAGGTCCCGGAATAAGAACCGATGGAGACCTCGTTGCCGCGCACTCCGGTATCGGAGCGGATGTCGCCGGCCACGTGGAGCGGCGCCTGCGGCGCCGCCAAGCCGATACCGACGTTGCCGGACGCGTCTATCCGCATACGCTCGGTAGCGTTGGAGTTGAAGGTGATCACGTCGGAGGCGCCCTGGCCCAGGACGATGTTCTGCGAGTTCATGCCCGTCACGCGGCCGCTGGAAACGTAAAGATTGGCCAGGACGTCGACGTCGCCGCCGGTGCGGGAATTTATCCCCCCGTTACCGACATAAAGGCTCCCGTCCACGTCCAGCGCCCCCTTCGGCGGGTTGGCTCCGGTGTCGGCGGTGAAGGACGGCCCTATCCCTATGTCCCCGGAGCCGTTTATGCGCATAAGCATCTTCGCGGGAGTATCAAAAATCACGTCCCCGACCCCCAGACCGTTGTTGGCGGAGCGGATGTCGACGTCGGTGTTGGAGGTTACCCCGTTAACCGAGGACCCCACGCCAGCCGTGGTCTGGCGGGTACCGTCCGGGAAGGTTATGCCGTAGCCGACTCCGTACATTTTTATGTCGCCGCCGTTCACCGTGAGCTTGGCGTCCGGAGAAACGGTCCCTATGCCCACGTATGAAGCGGTCTGCGTGGCCAACAGCACCTGGTAGGCGGCCGTAAAGGTGGTGACGGAGACGTTCGCGCCGTCCTCCAGCCGCTTAGCCACCATGGCGTAGGCCACGCTGTCCAGCGGCTCCCGCGGGGAAAGCACGTCGCTTTCCACCTGCACCTCCAGGTAGAGAGGCTGACCCGTGGCCAGCACGGAAAGCGGTGGCGTCAGCTCAGCGCTGAAGATGCCCTGCGTGGCCTGGACCACGGTCTCCTGGCTTTGCCAGAGGCAGGGTTGGAAAGGCTGGCCGCAAGAGCCGCCGTTGGCGTTATTGGCCGTAGGGGAGTTGAAGATGCGGAAGTAGAGGTGGACGGTATTAGTGATTGGCGCATTGTCCTGTTCCAGCCGGCCTTGGTAGTTCAGTGTGCCTGGCACGCTCCCGGGGGTAACCTCCCCAGCCGGCAGCACCTGCGGCAGCAGCGCGGCCGCCAAGAGGAAAATCAGTTTTTTCATAAATATCCGCCTTGTCCGACTCATCTGACGATTATAAGTTTGCCTTTCTTGGACGACCCGTCACCGGTGACCACGTAGAAATACAGGCCGCTGGCCACCTTGACTCCGGCCGTGTTGCGCAGGTCCCAGCCTACGCTGTCCAGGTTGCCGTCCTTCTGCACCGTGCAGACCTTTTCCCCGGAGATGGTATAGATGGTTATGGTAGCGCGCAACGTGAGCCGTGTGAACGTGACGCCGGAACAGCCCTGCGAGGCCCGGCAGGGGTTAGGAAAGGCGTGCGCCGCGGAGACGTCGGCCTGCGGCGGGCGCCAGGAATTGACAGTACCCCAGTTCAGCGTGTACCTGCCACCGGAGAGCGTGCCCAACCCCAGCTGGCCGGTGCTGCCAAGCAGCGAATACAGCCCGCCGGTCTTCAGGGCGGAGTTCCCTATAGTGGACTGTTCGCTGATCGGGATGCGGTATACCCCCCCGCTCAGGATAGCGGGCGCGTACTCATACAAGGCGGCCGAGAGCAGGATTGTAAAGGCCAGGACGATGGCGCGTTTAGAACGCATGGTATATTAATATAGTAAAAGCAATCGCTTGTCAATGACAACAGTATTAAATAAAGATTGCGTTCCCCGGACCGGCCGCCGGCGGGACAACGGAACGATAAATGATATAATTTTTTCATATCGATGGAAATACGCAAGGCGGACCCGCGGATACTCGTCATAAGGATGTCGTCGCTGGGCGACATCATACTGACCGCGCCGGTCTTCAGGAACCTCAAGGCCAAGTGGCCTGGCGCCCGCCTAGAGATGCTGGTTAAGCCTCAGTTCCGCGACGCGGTATCCAGATGCGCGTTCATAGACAGAGTAATCCCCTTCAACGGCCTGCTGGCGGCTCTGGCAGGGATCAACGCCGCTCGCTACGACGTTATTATCGACCTGCACGACACGCCCCGCAGCCGTTTCCTCTCGCTGCTGGCCGACGCGCCGGTAAAGCTGCGTTATCGGAAGTCCTCGCTGGCCCGGCGGCTTTTTGTAGGGCTGCACATTCCCAGCCCCGCGCTGGAGAAACATACGCTGGACCGCTATCTCGAGCCCTTGGCCGGACTTGGCGTGCCTGTAATACACTCCGGCCCTGAACTCGGAGACTGGCCGCCGGCTCCGGGAGGCCCAGCGCTGGGCCCTGGGCCCCTGAAGGTCTGCCTGCTGCAGACGGCCTTCCTCGGGGACTGCGTCCTGACGCTGCCGCTGCTGAAAAAGCTCAGGGAGACGCTTCCCGGCGCCACGGTCACGGTAGTGACCCGCCCCGAGACAGCGGAAGTGTTCGCCGCCTCCGGCATGGCTTCCGCCATCATCGAGGACCGCAAAAAGACCGCCGCCTCCGGCCTGACGGAATTTCGCAGGCTTACCGCCGAGCTCCGCGCCGGCGGCTTCAACGCGGCCATCGTCCCGCACCGCTCCCTGCGCAGCGCGCTGCTGGCCTGGCGCGCCGGCATCCCCGTGCGCGTAGGGTTCTCCTCAAGCGCCGGCAGCTTCCTGCTTACACACAAGGTGCCGTTCTCTTGGCTGTTGCACGACGTGGACCGCAACCTATCGCTGCTCTCCCCGCTGGCGGAGAACCTGAAGACCGCCTTCCCGGGGCTACGCCGGTCGGCCGGGCCGCCCTATTCACCGGCGGACCGCGTGAGCGCCGGCATCAACCCGGGCTCGGCCTGGCCCACCAAACGCTGGCCTGCGGAGAAATGGGCGCGCCTTATAAAGAAACTGGCCGCCGCCCACGGGGGGCGGGTGCTGATGGTCGGCGGGCCGGGAGAAAAAGAATGGAACGGCGCCATAGAGCGCATGGCCGGCCCGGAGAACTGTCTGAACCTGACCGGCCGCACCACGATGCCCGAACTGATGGAGGCCGTACGGCCGCTCAAGGTCTTCGTCTCCAACGACTCGGGACCCATGCATATAGCGGCTGCGCTGGGAGTGCCGGCCGTCGGGATATTCGGTCCGACTACGCGGGAACTCGGCTTTTTCCCCTATGGGGACGGCAACCGGGTAGTGGAGACGCCGCTGGCCTGCAGGCCCTGCGCGCTGCACGGCTCCAGAAAATGTCCTCATTCCCATTTTCTCTGCATGAAGCTGCTCACCGTGCAGGAGGTCTTCGACGCCGCAGAGAAGTGCAGGAGGGGCTCCGCCGCGGCGGAGTGAACTGACATGACGATGATATTCGCAGGGATGACGATAGCGGCGCTGGGGCTCAGCGCGCGCTGGGCCTGGTGGAGGAAACCCGTCCCGGGGATGAAGGTGCTCTGCTACCACAAGATCGGCGCCCCGCCGCCGGGTTCGAAACTGAAGGACCTCTGGGTCAGCCCGAAGCGATTCCGGGCCCAGGTCAAGTATCTTCTGGACAACGGCTACGCCACGCTGACCTTCTCCGAACTTAAGAAATTTCACGACGGAGCAGCCGCTCTGCCTGATAAATCCGTCCTGATAACGTTTGACGACGGCTACGAAAACAACTACACCCACGCCTGGCCGGTACTGAGAGAACTGGGAGCAAAGGGGAACATCTTCGTGGTCTATAACACCATAGGCAAAACTAACCTCTGGCACAACCCGGCCACCGAGCCGTGGGTGAACATGGCCACGCTGGAGCAGCTAAGGGAAATGCAGGACAGCGGCGTTATCGAGTACGGTTCGCACACCATGAACCACCCGCACCTGGGGTCGCTCCCGCTGGAGGACGCTGCCTGGGAGATGGAGGAATCCAAGCGGCAGCTAGAGGCCGCTTTCGGGCGCGAGATGTGCGCGTTCGCCTATCCCTACGGAGACGGGGCTTACGCGCCGGAGGTCCGGGAAAAGGCGCTGAAGGCCGGCTACACCTTCGACTTCAGCTTCAAACAGGGCAAGACCCACTGGCCCTGGGACCGCGCCAACACGACCATAGACCGCCTCTTCATACGCGGCTCCGATAACAACTGGGATCTCGCGCTCCACCTGACCCGCGGCGCCTCGAGGCTTTAAAATGGGACGCGCGACGGAGAAGATACTGATAATACAGCTGCGCCAGATAGGCGACGTGCTGCTCACCACCCCGGCGGCGAGAGCCCTGCGCGAGGCCTTCCCTGCGGCCCGGCTGGACTTTCTGACCCAGCCCCCGTCAGACCAGCTCCTGGGAGGCAACCCGTGCATAGACAACGTGCTGGTCTACGACCGCACTAAACCGCTCCGGGAACTGCTGCGCGCAAGACGCGAAGGCTACGATATTGTGGTGGACTTCTTGTCAAACCCGCGCTCCGCGCTGCTTACCGCGCTCAGCGGGGCCCGGGTCAAGGCCGGCCCGGGCTATACGGCGTCAGCCTGGGCTTACAACAGAAAATTCCTCCCCGGCCCGGAACGCCCCTATTCGGCCTTCAGGAAGATAGACGCCCTCGCGGTGCTGGGCGTTTCCTCCCCCGGTTACCGCTACCCGGAACTTTTTCCCTCTCCGGAAGACCAAGCTTGGGCGGACGCGGCCTTCGCCGCTGCCGGCTTTCCGGCCGGACCGGTCCTGGCCTTCGCTCCGGCCTCGCGCAGGATAACGCGTCAATGGCCTCCCCAGCATTATGCGCGCCTGGCGGCCCGCTGCGCCGCTGAGCTTGGCACCTGCGTAATGGTGCTCTGGGGCCCGGGAGAAAAGGATCTGGCGGAGAAGGTAGCCGGGCTGGCGGCTTCCGGCTTGGTTAGGCCGGCGCCGGAGACCTCCACCCTGCTGCGACTGGCCGCCCTGATAAGAAAAAGCGTCCTGACGGTCTCCAACTGCAGCGGCACCAAGCACATCGCCCAGGCGGCCGGAGTGTCCACCCTGGGGATCTACGGCTCCAGCGATCCCGCGCACTGGACCCCGCCGGACGACCCCGAGCACCAGACTGTGAGGGACGAGGCGCTTGATTGCATAGCGTGCCGCCGGAACTACTGCGACATCGGGATAAAGTGCCTCAGGGACTTATCCCCCGATACCGTTTTTGCTAAACTACTCTCTATGCCGGCGATAAAGAGGCTAGGGCGGGGCGCGTCGTGAAGCGGGACGGGTTCTCCGCCGAAGAACTGCGCGATTCCATACGTTCCAGCGCGGCGGGCAGGCTCGCGCTTGGCGCGCTTTCCGCCGTCTACTCCGCGGCCATCGCCGGGCGGCGCGGACTGTACGCTTCGGGCCTGAGGAAGGCCCGGCGCCTGCCCATCCCCGTGGTCTGCTTCGGCAATATCTCCTCCGGCGGGACCGGCAAGACCTCCACCGTGGTCACGGTCGCCATGGAACTGGCGCGAGCCGGCCGCAGGCCGGCCGTGCTGCTGCGCGGCTACAAACGCCGCGTCCCCCCGCGCACCGTGACCGTGCTGGCCAAGGGCCGCCCACTCAGCCTCGACGAGGCCGGCGACGAGGCGCTGATGCTCTACAGACTGCTGGAGCCGGCCGGCGTACCGGTCGTTGTCTCATCTGACCGCTTCGCCTCAGGCAGCCTGGCCGCCTCGGAACTGGGGGCAGACATACTGCTGATGGACGACGGCTTCCAGCACTTCGCCGTGCGGCGCGACGCCGACATAGTCCTGGTCAACGCGACCGCCCCTTTTTCCGCCGACCACGTGCTTCCAGCCGGTGACCTGCGCGAGCCGGCCTCGGCCCTGGCCAGAGCCAGGGCCGTAGTGATAACGCACTGCGAACAGGTGACTCAAGACTCCATAGAGAAACTGCGCGGGGAGATCCGGGCTGCCGCGCCGAAGGCCGAGGTCGTGGAAAGTATGCACGCCCCCGAAGCGTTCATAGACCCTGTCACGGCGGAGAAAGTGGACCTCAACGTCCTGAAGGGACGCAAGGCCGTCTCTCTCTGCGGCATAGGGGACCCGGCCTCCTTTGAGGAAACGCTGAAGAAGATGCGCATAGAGCTGTCCCAGATCTGGCGCTACCCCGACCATCACCCTTTCTCGCTGGACGACCTGGCCGCGGCGCAGCAGACACGCGGCGACCTGCCTCTCATCACCACCCACAAGGATTTCGCGCGTTTCCCTCAGGGTTGGCAGCAGGTCCTGCCCGGCGGGGTGCTGATACTTTCGGTCAAGATAGTTTTTCTGCTCGACGGCTGGAAACGCCTGATGCGCATAGTGGCCTCGGCCGGGAAGAAGGAGGACCGATGAGGGCCTGGCCCGCGAAGCTCGACAAGGCTACGCCACGCCCGACCGCGTTTCTGGACAGGGACGGAACGCTGAACCATGACCATCCCGGCGCCTATATAACCCGTCCTGAACAACTGAAGATCTACGCCAACGCCCCGGCCGCGCTCAGGCTCATGGCCTCCAAGGGCTACCGCATCATAGTGGTCACCAACCAGTCGGCCGTGGGCCGCGGCTACATGACCCTCGAAGCCTCGAAGAGGATAAACCTGCGCCTGGCCCGCGCATTGCGCGCCGCCGGCGCGCCTGTCGACGCCATCTATTTCTGCCCCCACGCTCCTTCGGAGAACTGCCCCTGCCGCAAGCCGGCTCCAGGCCTTATTGAGGAGGCCTCGTCCGACCTGCCTTTTGTCAAAGCCTCGTCCTTCGTCGCTGGAGACAAGAAGAGCGACCTGGACCTGGCCCGCAACGCCGGCCTCAGAGGCCTGCTGGTGCGTACGGGCCAATGGCGTTCGCTTGGCCCGGCCGTTGCGCAGAAAGGCTACGCCAGCCTGCTGGCGCTGGCGCGGGCCCTGCCGGACATGTCTCGCGCGGAAACGCGCAAAAGGAAAACACCGTGAAAAAGCGCATACTTGTATCCCAGATAGTCACGCTGCTCCTGCTGATAGCGGCGCGCCCCGAGAACTGGCGTCTTTTCCGGTACGGACTGGTCGTCATGGCCCTCGGCCAGCTCGTCCGGCTGGCGGCCAGCGCGGCCATAGTAAAATCCAAGACGCTGACCACGACCGGCCCCTACGCCGCCGTCCGCAATCCTCTATACCTGGGAACCCTGCTGATGACCGCCGGCCTGCTCCTGATGCTCTCCTCCCCCTCCCGCCCACTGCTGACGATTTTCATCTGGGTCTTCGGCGCAGCCTCCTTCGGGTGGATTTACTACGTAACGATAAAGGCAGAGGAAAAATACCTGCGCTCAGTCTACGGTGCGGACTTCGACAAGTACGCGGCGGCGGTCCCCTCCATACTGCCGCGGCCCGCGGGGCTGGCCGGTTTCTTCGACTTTTCAGCCTACTCCTCTGTCGTCTTCCGCAAGAACAAGGAATGGCGCGGCCTGAGCGCGGCGCTGCTACTGACGCTGCTGGTCGCAGGACTAATCAGATATGGCGTCTAAACTGGCGCTTCTCCTCTGCCTGGCCCTGCCCCTGCCGGCCTCTGCCGCGAAGAAACTGCTGGAACATCCATATTGGAAAAGCGCCGTCCCCGCCGCTAAGGCCCCGCCGTCCGAAGCGTGGATGACGCCCGGGGAAACGCTGCAGTACAAAATCTACTGGGGCATAATCCCCGTCGGAACTTCCTACCTGCGGGTGGAGAGGGCAGTAGACGTCTCCTCCCGCACGGCCTGGCACCTCATCTCCGAAGCCGATTCGAACTCCTTCATCGGCAATTTTTACCCGGTCGCCGACCGCAATGAATCCTGGATAGACACCTCGGACTTCGATTCCCTGGGCTACTATCGCAAGATATCCGAGGGCCGCTATTTTTTCAACGAATGGGCCGTCTTCGACAGAGCCGCCGGGCGTTTCTACGGCGAAGAGATGAACCGCAAGGGGAAGGTCTCGCCTTTCGAGGGCAAGCTGGACGCCCCCGTGCCGGTAAGCGACTACCTGTCGGCCGTCTACCGCCTGCGCGCGACAAAGCTCTCGCCAGGGGACGTAGCGCAGGTGGACGTGATGAGCAGGAAACCGTTCCGCCTTACTGTCAAGGCCCGCAAGTTCCAGAAGATCGCGACTCCGTACGGCACAAGGAAATGCCTGCTCCTGGAGCCGATGGAGGGCGGGAACGGCCTTTTCGTCTCCAAATCCGGAAAACGTATGTACGTCTGGGTCACGGACGACGAGTTGAGACTGCCGATGATGCTGAAAGCGGAGATCTTCATCGGCTCGGTCACCGCGAAGCTGGTAAAGCGCACGATAACCCCCTGAAGTCCGCCGCCGGCTTTCCCCCAGTTCCGTTGCTTTGTATAATATCTATATTATGACAAAGGCTGCTTTTAAACGCCTTTCTACCGTCGCGGCCTCGTTCCGCGGCCGCCGTATAGCCGTATTCGGCGACCTGATGCTGGACCGCTACGTGAAAGGCACCGTAAGAAGGATTTCTCCGGAGGCGCCCGTCCCGGTAGTGAGGGTCACCTCCGAGTCCGCCGTCTGCGGCGGCGCCGCCAACGTGGCCGTGAACCTGGCCGCGCTGGGCGCCGAGCCGCAGCTGCTCTCCGTCACCGGGCGCGACTCGGCGGCCCAGGAACTGGCCTCGCTGCTTTCCGCGGCCGGGGTCTCCCCCTCTAGGCTGGTCGCGGACCCCGGTTTTTCCACCATAGAAAAAACCCGCGTGATAGCCGAGCACCAGCAGGTCGTGCGCTTCGACCGGGAGCAGCCCTCGCTTCTGGGACACTCCGCCAAGAAGGCCGCGCTGGCCGCGCTGGACGAGGCGCTGAAGAACGGCTGCGGCGCGCTGGTACTTTCCGACTACGGCAAAGGGCTGCTGGAACCGGCCACGATAAAAGCCGCCGTTTCGATGGCCGCCGCGCGGCGGGTCCCGGTCTTCGTTGACCCGAAGGTGGAACATTTTCAGCTTTACCGCGGCGTGGACTCCATAACGCCCAATACGAGCGAGGCCTTCGGAGGCATGCGCCTGACGCATAAAGACGGGCAGGAAGCGGCCGAGGAGCTGGGCAAGGCCATCATGCGCAAGCTCTCCTGCCGCACGCTGCTGGTGACGCAGGGCGAGCACGGCATGACGCTGTTCACGCGCCGCGGCGGGTCGGTGCGCCCGGAGCACATCCCGACGCGCGCCAGGGAGGTTTTCGACGTGACCGGGGCCGGCGACACCGTTATCTCCACGCTGGCCCTCGCCTGGGCCTCGGGAGCCTCACCGGAAGAGGCGGCCTCGGCGGCGAATTTCGCTGCCGGCGTGGTGGTGGCCAAGCTCGGGACCGCCTCCGTAAGCGTGGAGGAGCTGCTGGAGAGCGCCAGATCATGGCTACAACCTGCCTGATAGTAATACCTGCCCGCTACGGCTCGCAGCGCTTCCCGGGCAAGGTGCTGGCCCCGTTGGCCGGCAAGCCGGTGCTGCAGTGGTGCTGGGAGGCGGCCGTCAAGGCGCGCCTCGGCAAGGTACTGATAGCCACGGAGCATACCAAGGTGCTGGAGTTCGCGCGCTCCATGGGGGCCTGCGCCGTGCTGACCAGCCCCGGCTGCCAGTCCGGCACCGACCGCGTCTTTGAGGCTTCGCGCAGCAGCCGCGCGGATTTCATCCTCAACGTGCAGGGCGACGAGCCTTTCATGACTGCGGCCATACTTAAGAAGGCCCTCGGGAAACTTAAGGCCTCTCCCTCCTGCGAGATCGGCACCGCCTGTACGCGCATCACCTCCGAGGCCGAGATCCGCGACCCCAACTGCGTGAAAGTCGCGATGAACTCCGAGGGCCGCGCGTTGTACTTCTCGCGCGCCCCGATCCCTTTTCACCACGAGCTTTCGCCGCTCAGGGACCGCCCGTGGCACAGGCACTGCGGTTTCTACATCTACCGCCGCGGGGCGATAGAGAAGTTCGTCAGACTCCGGCCCAGCCCGCTGGAGCGCCTGGAACGCCTGGAACAGCTGCGGGCGCTGGAGGCCGGCATGGGTATCGCGGTGGCGGAAGTCACGGCCACAGGGCCGGCCATAGACGTGCCGGCGGACCTGAGGGCGGCCGAAAGATATCTCAAAGCCCGGCGCCAGGAGGCCGGCGGGCCGGGCCCCCGTTCGCGGAGGCCTTTTCGGGATTATGCGCGCTAGCGCGGGGAGCGACATGACCAGATATATATTCGTGACCGGCGGTGTGGTGAGTTCTCTCGGCAAGGGCATAACGGCCGCCTCGATAGGCCGTCTGCTGAAAGCCCACGGCTTTTCGGTGAACATCGTGAAATGCGACCCGTACATCAACGTGGATGCCGGCACGATGGCTCCGTTCCAGCACGGAGAGGTGTTCGTCACCGACGACGGCGCCGAGACCGACCTGGACCTCGGCTATTACGAGCGCTTTCTCGGGCTGGACACCACGCGGGTCAACATCGTAACGGCGGGCCAGATATACCAGAGCGTCATAGCGCGCGAGCGGGAAGGCGGATACCTGGGCCAGACCGTGCAGGTCATACCGCACATCACCGACGAGATTAAGAGCCGCTTCCTGAAAGCCGGTGAAGGCTACGACATCGCCATCATCGAGATCGGAGGCACGGTCGGCGACATAGAGAGCCTGCCGTTCCTGGAGGCCGCGCGCCAAATGCGCCCCGACCGCACGCGCAGCGAAGTGCTGTACCTGCACGTGACGCTGGTGCCTTACCTGTCCGCCTCGGACGAGCTCAAGACCAAACCGACGCAGCACTCGGTCAACAAGCTGCGCGAAATCGGCATCGATCCAGACATCATCGTCTGCCGCGCGGAGAAGCCGCTAGCCCGCGACATCAAGAACAAGATCGCGCTGTTCACCAGCGTGCCCAGGGAGGCCGTGGTGGAGGCTCCCGACGCCCCGTCAATCTACGACGTCCCGGACCTGCTGAAGAAGCAAGGTCTCGACGAACAGATCATGATGCTGCTGCGGTTGCGCAGCGCCAAGTGGGACTTCGACGAATGGACCGGCTTCGTGCAGCGGATGAGAAAGGCCGCCTCTGCCCAGCCGGTGCGCATAGCGATAGCCGGCAAGTACACCAAGCTCAAGGACTCCTATAAATCGCTGGTGGAGGCCATACAGCACGGCTGTATAGCCAACGGCGTAAAGGCGGACCTGGACTACGTCGACGTGGAGGCCCCGGATTTCAAGGCCCGCCTCGCGCAGGCGGACGGCCTGATAGTGCCCGGCGGATTCGGGGACCGCGGCATTGAAGGCAAAATAGAGGCCGTGCGCTATGCCCGCGAGAACGGCCTGCCGTTCCTCGGCATCTGCCTCGGCATGCAGTGCGCCACGATAGAGTTCGCGCGCAACGTGCTGGGTCTCAAGAAGGCGCATTCCGCCGAGTTCGACTCGAAGACGCCGCACCCGGTGGTGGACCTGATGGAGGCGCAGAAGGGCGTTAAGGACAAGGGCGGCACGATGCGCCTGGGCGCCTATCCCTGCGAGATAAAGAAAGGCACGCTGGCGCACCGCGTCTACGGCTCCTCTTCCGTCTCGGAACGCCACCGCCACCGCTACGAGTTCAACACCAGGTACGCCGCCCAGTACGCGGGCAAGGGCATGACAATCAGCGGCCTCAACAAAAAACTAAACCTGCCCGAGATAGTGGAGATAAAAGCCCACCCGTGGTTCGTAGGCGTACAGTTCCACCCGGAATTCAGGTCGCGCCCGCTGATGCCGCACCCGCTGTTCTTCAGCTTCGTGGCGGCGGCGGTAAGCAACAGGGGAGCCGGAGCCATAGCGGCCAAGGCCTAGGAGACCGCGGTGACCAGACAGAAAAAAGTAAAAATCGGCAGCGTGGTCTTTTCCAACGACGGGCCGCTGGCCTACATTGCCGGCCCCTGCGTAGTGGAAACAGAGCAATCCTACGCGGCGGAGGCGGCGGCCCTGAAAAGGATATTTTCCTCCCTGAGGACCCCCTTCGTGCTGAAGGCCTCCTTCGACAAGGCTAATCGCACCTCCCACCGCTCCTTCCGCGGCCCGGGCCCGCAGGTACTGCCTTTCCTGAAGGAACTAAAGGAGCGCCTCGGCGTGCCGCTGCTGGTAGACGTCCACGATCCCGCCCAGGCCGCGCGCGTGGCGGAAGCGGCGGATATCCTTCAGGTGCCGGCCTTCATGTGCCGCCAGACGGACCTGCTTTTCGCCTGCGCCGACACCGGCCGCCCGGTCAACGTAAAAAAAGGACAGTTCCTCTCCCCCTGGGAAGCGGAAAACATCGTGAAGAAGCTGGAAGACAGGGGGGCCGCCGGAATCATGCTGACGGAGCGCGGCTCGTCGTTCGGCTACGGGAACCTGGTAGTGGATATGCGCGGCCTTGAAGTGATGAAGCAGTTCGGGTGGCCCGTAATCTTCGACTGCACCCATTCCGTCCAAAGACCGGGCGGCCTGGGCAGCGCCACCGGAGGAGACAGGCGCTTCGTGTTGCCGCTGGCCAAGGCGGCGGCCGCCCTGAAGATAGCTGGCATCTTCTTCGAGGCCCATCCCCGTCCCGAGAAGGCGCTTTCTGACGGGCCCAATTCCCTTAGGCTCGGCTCGGTGATGAAAATGGTCTCCGCGCTAAACCGCGTGGACAGGCTGGCGGCCGATATAGCCAAAGTGACTTCGGACTAAACAGCGAGGACAAAGATATGAAATGCACCAACTGCGGTCAGGAGAACCGCCCCAACTTCAGGTTCTGCAAGAAATGCGGCACGGACCTCACCCTTCCTCCGCCCTGGTTCCCCGGCTGGAGATGGCACCTCAAGGCGCTCAGCTGGATTTACCTCTCGGTAATAGCGGGATTCTTCGTCATCAGCTACCTGCTGCACCAGCTGAAGCCCCCCTACAACCAGCGCCAGATCCCGCCGGAGATGACGCCATGGCTGAACCCGCACAAGGTCCCGGCGCCCTGATGCCCGGCAAGGACGCACTGATACAGAGGACGGCCAAGGCCGTCATAAGGTCCGAGGCCCGCGCGGTGGCGGGCCTTACGGCCGCCGTGGACGCCTCGTTCGCCAAAGCCGTGCGTCTGCTAGAGCGCTGCCCCGGCAAGGCCGTCCTGCTCGGAGTGGGCAAATCCGGTCTCATAGCGCGAAAGGTGGCTGCCACCCTCGCGTCCACAGGCACGCGCAGCGTCTACCTGCACCCGGTGGAGTCCCTGCACGGCGATCTCGGCATGATAGCTTCCGACGACGTAGCGGTGGCGTTCTCTTATTCCGGCGAGACCGAGGAAACCGCCAAGCTGCTGCCGATGCTCCGGAAGCAGGGCCTGCCGGTCATCTCCGTCACAAACAACCCCGATTCCCGCATGGCGCGTAATTCCGACGTGGTCCTGCGCCTGAGGGTCAGGTCGGAGGCCTGCCCGTTCGGCATAGTCCCCACCTCCTCCACCACCGCTATGCTGGCCCTGGGGGACGCGCTGGCGGTGACGCTGATGACCCTTAAGGGCTTCGGCCGCGACCATTTCGCCAGACTGCACCCCGGGGGCAACCTGGGAAAGCTGCTCAACCTGAAAGTGGGGGACCTCATGCACGAAGGAGCCCTCAACCCGGTGGTCAGGGAGAGCGACAGCGTGGCCGACGCGCTGCGCGCAATGACCGACACCCGCGCCGGCGCGGTCTCGGTGACTGGCCGCGGCGGCAGGCTTACCGGTTATTTCACGGACGGCGACCTGCGGCGCAGACTGCAGGACGGCTTCAAAGACCTGTCCGCTCCGGTAAGCTCGGTGATGACGCGCAGGCCTCTGACCGTGCACCCCGAGACCCCGGCCATGGAAGCCGCTAAGGTTATCTCCGAGAAGAAAATAGACAACCTGCCGGTGACAGATTCCCGCACAGGGCGCCCGGTAGGCATAGTGGACGAGCGCGACTTGCTGAAGGAAGGACTCGCTTGAAGGAGCTGCTGCCACTTTTACTCCTCTCCCTGGCGGCCTGCGGCGGAGGCGGCGCGCGCGAAGCCGCGCCCGGGGTCAGCCTGTTGGGGGACTTCTCCATAGCGGAGACCTCCCCCGCCGGCGCCAAATGGAAGCTGAACGCGGAAAAAGGCAGGATGGACGAGAAGAGGAACACGATAATTTTTTCCTCGCCCGACATAAAGTTCTACGACGGCGGCGCTGTCTCGTCGGAAATAACCGCCCGCTTCGGCTCCCTGAAGATGGGAGAGCGATCGGCGGTCCTCAATGACGACGTCGTAGTGGATACCCGCAAGGACGGCATGCGTCTGACCACCACCAAACTTTACTACAGCTCCGCGCGCGGCAAGATCTGGACCGAGAAGCCCCTCACCATCTACAGGGGCAGCACCGTTACCAAAGGCCGCGGCTTCACCGCAAACCCAGACCTTTCCGAGATAGAGATACACCATCAGGAGACGCGGCTTGGAGGCCAGAAGTGAGGTCGCTCCTGCTAGCCGCCCTCCTGCTGCTGTCGCCCGGCCTGCTGGCGGCCGAGGACGATTTCCTCAGGGGTTCCGTGGTCAAGAGCGAGAAGTGGACGCTCGACAGGGCGAAGGACCTGGAGATTTTCGACGGCGATGTCTCCTTCAACAACCTTCTTTACTCGCTTAAAGCCAACAACGCGGTCTACCGCCGCAAGGACCAGGCCTGGGATATGAGAGGGGACGTCTACATGCTGCGCCGTTTCACGGACGGTTCGCAGGTGCAGGTGGACTGCCACCGGGCCCACTACCTGGAACAGCAGGAGCTGGCCACGCTGCTGCGCGGCCAGCTGCCGGTGCGCATGAAGTACACCGGCCCCGACGGGCGGGTGCTCAGGGGCCGCTCGGACAGCGCGGTGGCCCAGAACAAGAAAGGGCTGATGACCTTCGACGGGGACTTTTCCCTCGCCACCGAAAACCTGGACATGTACTCCCAAAAGGGGCTCTACGACAACTCCGACGCCACCTTCCTGATGTACGACTCCACTCCGCTCGCCGTCGGGACGCGCGAGGGTTACGACTTCGCGATAAACGCCGAGACGATAAAGTTCTTCCGGGATAGCCGCGATATAAAGTTCTATAATAGGGTTAAAGGCTGGGTGAAGGACCCCGACCACGGCCGCGCGGGGAAGGTGGCCAAGCAGGGGCCCCGGGACGCGGCGCCCGCTTCCGGCGCGCAGGATATATGAGACTCGAGTGCGAACTTCTTGAGAAATCCTTTAGCCGCCGCCAGGTGGTCAACGGCATCTCCCTTCACATTGACTCCGGCGAGGTCTGCGGCCTGCTGGGCCCCAACGGCGCCGGCAAGACCACCACCTTCCACATGCTGGTCGGTTTCCTCGAGCCCGACTCCGGCAAGGTGTTTCTGGACGGCCGCGACGCGACCAAGGACCCGATGTACGCCCGCGCGCGCGGAGGCATCGGCTACCTGGCGCAGGAGCCTACCGTCTTCCGCGGCCTGACAGTGGAGGAGAACCTGGAAGCCATACTAGAGCGAACGACTCCGGACCGCAACGCCATGAAGGCCCGCGTCGAGTCGCTGCTGGGGGAGTTCGGGCTGTTGAAACTGCGCAAGCAGAAGGCCTGGACGCTGTCGGGCGGAGAGAAGCGGCGGCTGGAGGTGGCGCGGGTGATGATTAACGACCCGCGTATCATCCTGCTGGACGAGCCCTTCGTGGGCATCGACCCGATTACGGTCAGCGACCTAAAGAAGATCATCCTGCACCTGAAACAGAAGAGCATCGGGGTGTTGATCACCGACCATAACGTGCGCGAGACGCTCTCTATCACTGACCGCTCCTACCTGATCTACAGCGGACAGATCCTGATAGACGGCGACGCGAACGCACTGCTCAGCGACCCCAAGGCCCGCGAGCTCTACCTCGGCTGGGATTTCAAACTGTAAGCGGCGCCTGTCATAAACACCGGACTTCGCTTCCGCGGTCCCCGGCGATTCTCCCGGCGGGCACGCTGAAAGGACTAGGTGAAGGTCTCCAGGTGGGTGTGAAGGCCGTGGTTGCGGATATGCCTCATGGCCGCGGCGTGCTGTTTTTCGGCGCGGGCGGTTTGCCCCATCAGGTAGTAGAGCTCGGCCAGCGAGAGCATCGTGAGAGCCTCTCCGCGCGGCTCGGAACGGCCTTTGAAGAGCTTCGCCGCGCTCCGGTAGTTCCTAAGCGCGCCAGGGAAGTCCCCGTTCTTTCTGTTTATCTCCCCCATCCCCCACTCTACGAAACCCAGGTCGGCCCAGTCGGAGAGAGAAGAGTACAACTTGTGTGCGCGCTCGTAACCGGCGAAGGCCTCGTCCAGGCGGCCGAGCTGGCGCAGAACGTTGGCCGTACCGCACTCGGCGTAGGCCTTGGCGAAAGTATCGTCGGTCTCCGCGAAGAACTTCCTGGCGCGCGCGTAGGAGTCCAGTGCCCCGCCCATGAAGCCGGCCACCCGCAGTATGCCGCCCAGGCCGAAAAGCGCGTAGGCCGCCGCCGCGCCGTCGCCGGCTTTTTCAGCCGCACGCAGCGCTCCCTTGAATGCCGCTATCCCCTTCTCATAACGTCCCTGAAGCCTGTGGAGGCCGCCCAGCGCCCACAGGGCGAAAGCCTGGCCGGCGAGATCCTTCTCCCTGCTATAGCCCCTATAAAGCCCTTCCAGCAGTTTCTCGGCCGCGCCCAGGCGGCCAGCAAGCCGCAGCGCCAGCGCCCACTCCAGCCGCGCGTCCGCTTTGGAGACGCCGAGCTTCGTTGAAAATCCCAGCGCTTTCTTCGCCGCCTTGAAAGCCCCCTTCTCATCCCCCAACGCCCTGAAGCAGCGCGCCTCGCTCAGCAGCGCCCCCAGCAAAAGCACGGCATCGCTTCCGGCGGCCTTCCGAGCGGCCGCATAATCCTTAAGAGCCTCGCCGAAGAACCCGAGCCCCCGCAGCGCCTCCCCTCTCATGAAGAGCCAGCGTCCCCGCTCCGCGCCAGGCGGCACATCCCCCAGGGCCTTCAACGCCTTCGCAAATTTCCCGTTATCAAGGAGCTGTTCTATCTTATCCATAAAATGTCCCTTTAAACTCCGCTTCGGCGGAACCGGAAGGGGAACCGCGCCGGAAGAATAAAAAACCTCATTAGGCCCGGCCCCATACAAGCTTCCTGCAAGCCTTATCCAGCGGACAACCGGCGCAGAGAGGATTTGACTTTTTGCAGAAATCCTTGCCCAGCTTCACCAAAAGGGCGTGATATTCATTATACACTTTTACGTCGGGAACCAGCGCCGCCTCGAACAGTTCCTGCCAAGCGCCGTACGAAAGCCCGCGCCCCAGTCCCAGCCGCTCCCCGATACGCCGCGTGTATGCGTCCACGACAAAGGAGGCCTTTGCGCCCGCGTAGAGCGCCATGGAATCAGCCGTCTCCGGTCCCACGCCCTTGTAGGAGAGCAGTTCCGCCCGCAGGTCTTCAGTGCGCGCCGCAGAGAACCAGGCCTCGAGACCCTCGGGGTGCTCCGCCAGGGCCCGCCGGCAAAATTCCCTGAGCCGCCGCGCCTTCTGCCTGAAATAACCGCTGCTGCGCAGCGCGCGCTCCAGCCGCGGCAAGGGGCAGGACGCTATCTTCTCCGGCGCCATCAGCCCTTCCGCCCGGAGCGCTTTCAGCGCCTTCTCCACGTTGGTCCAGGCAGTGTTCTGCGTCAGGACGGCCCCCGCGCATATCTCAAACATCCCCCCCTCGGCCACCGGTCCGTAGAATCCGGGCGTATACACCGGCTCCGGCCGCCCTGCGGGAGTGACCGGCCACCAGCCTTGCGGGCCGAAAGCCTTCAACAGAAGGGAATAGGCCCGTCTTATTATTCGGGGAGCAGCCGCTTTATCTCCCGGAGCAGGTCGTCCAGGTTGTACGGCTTCTTCATGAAGTTGCGCGCGCCGCATTGTTTGGCCTTCTCCATGCTTTCCGGGGTATCCAGGGTCGAAATTATCAGCACCGGGGTGTGGCGGGTCAGGTTGTCGCGCATCAGCGCGTTGCAGACCTCGTAGCCGTTGAGCTTCGGCAGCAGCAGGTCCAGAAGTATCAGGTCCGGCCTCTCGCGGCGGGCCAGGGCCAGTCCGGAAACGCCGTCGGAAGCGTGCATCACGGCGTAGCCCTCGGCGGCCAGCACCTCCTTCAGCACCCCGGAAGCGGCCTTACTGTCCTCTATCATCACTATCTTGCGCGGGGTCATTTCTTGCCGCCGTCCCTGTAAGCGGCCATCAGGCGTATGTAGTTCTGCTCCGACTTCAGCAGCCCGCCGCATTCTTCGGCCGTCAGTTCCCGCCTAACCTTGGCCGGCATCCCCATCACCATGCTGCGCGGCGGTATCCTGGACCCCGGCGGCACCAGGGCGCCGGCGGCGATTATACAGTATTCCCCGATCTCGCTCGCCATCACCACCGCCCCCATCCCTATCAGGCAGTGCGCGCCGACGCGCGAGCCGTGCACCACGGCCGAATGACCGATAGTGACGCCCTCGCCTATCTTCACCGGAGTGCCGCCGTCGGGATGAACGCAGGCCAGGTCCTGCACGTTGGTACCGCGGCCTATTTCTATGCCGTCCACGTCGCCTCGTATGACCGCGCCCGGCCAGACAGAGACGTCGGCAGCCAGCCGGACCCGGCCGATGACGCAGGCCAAAGGATGCACCCAGGCGCCGGAGGCGATCTCCGGGGCCGTTCCCATGAACTTCTCCGTCATCTTCCCCTCCCGTGGCGGGAATGCGCGCCGGAGTACTTCGGCTCCGTGGCGTGAAGCCACCAATAGACCAGGATGCTGGCAAAGGCCGGCAGCAGATAATAAAGGAAGCGGAAGATGAGGCTGGCGGCCAGGGCCTGAGCCACCGGCACGCCCATTCCGGAGAAAGCCGCCGTCATAGCGGCCTCCATCGCTCCCAGCCCGCCCGGCAATATCGGTATCACGGTCATCACCATGCCGAACGCGAAGCCCGCGACCAGCATCGTAGCCCCCATGGAGACACCGAGGGCCTTGAAGGCGAAATAGAGTATAAGTATGTTACTGAGCCAGTCCGCGAAGATATAGCCGATGACCACAGGCAGCTCGAAGCGGCGGCTGTGTATCGTGCGGATACCCTCGTCCAACTGGCTCTCAAACTTGTCGAAGTTCTCGTGAGGGATCTCCCTCCTGGAAAAGAAATAGATGACCCGGTTGACAGCCAGGAAAATCTTGCGCCCCCAGGACGTGCGCAGTTCGTGATGGAAGAAGAGCAGGGTCAGCAGGAAGGCGAAAGTCAGCACGGCCCCCACTCCTATGACCGACTCCAGTATACTGTGGTGGAATTCCGGCGTCTGCAGGAACTGCAGGACGGCTCCCTGCACCACTATGACGGCCAGCGAAAGGTAGATCAGGACGGTTATAACCACCGAGGAGGTGACGCTGGCGCCGTAGGGGACCTTGCGCTTGCCCAACAGGTGCGCCCGGGTGGCGAAACCGCTGATACCGGCGGAGGAGACGAAGTAGTTGACCGTGGTGGAGACGAAGGCCACCGAGAAGGTCTCCAGGAACGGCAGTCTGTGGCCCAGTATGCGCAGGACCTCCCACAGGGACAAACCCATCAGGATATAACTGGCTACGGAGAACAACAGCGAGCAGAACAGGAAGAAAACATCGGCGGACTTCAGCGTGACCAGCAGGGAGTCCAGGTTGGGATATACCAGCCAGGCCAGGATGGCCAGGGAGAGCAATATGGGGGCGTAGACCGCCAGTTTCTTGCCCGCGGAGACCTTTTTCATAAATTTGATAGAATCAGTTTATATAATTATACCCTTTCAGGGAAAGATGCGGGCCCGGAGAAATCCATGACGGCGCATGAATTCGACTTTATCGTGGTGGGAAGCGGGGCGGCCGGACTGGTAGCCGCGCGCGAACTGGCGGCTGCAGGCCGGGTGGCGGTCGTGACCAAGCGGGACCCGGAAATTTCCAACAGCAACCTGGCGCAGGGCGGCATAGCCGCGGTCACCGACCCCAACGACGATTTCAGCCTCCATATCGCAGACACTCTACGCACCGGGGCGGGACTTTCCGACCCCCGAATAGTCAGGATGGTGATAACCGAAGGGCCGGAGCGGGTGCGGGAGCTGGTGGACCTGGGCGCCGAGTTCACGATGCGCAAGGGCAGCTTCGACCTGGGACTGGAGGGCGGCCATTCCCGGCGCCGCGTGCTGCACGCCGCCGACGCGACCGGGCGCGAGATAGAGCGGGCGCTGCTGGCCGCCTGCAGGGCGGAGCGCAACATCTCGTTCTTCCCCCATTTCTCGGCCGTGGACCTCATACTGGCCCGCCGGCCAAAGCGGGTCAGGCCGCAAAGCAACCTCTGTCTAGGCGTCTACGCGCTGGAGGAAGCCACCGGCAGAGTGCACAGTTTCCTGGCGCCTGTGACAGTACTGGCCTCCGGAGGCGCCGGCAAGGTCTACCGATACACGACCAACCCCGACGTCACCACCGGCGACGGCATGGCTATGGCCTGGCGCGCCGGCCTGCCGCTGGTCAACATGGAGTTCGTGCAGTTCCACCCCACTTGCCTCTACCACCCCCAGGAGAAGTCTTTCCTGATTTCCGAGGCGCTGCGCGGCGAGGGGGGCGTACTGCGCGGCGAAGACGGCAAGGCTTTCATGAAGGACTATTCCCGCTACCGGGAGCTGGCGCCCAGGGACATCGTGGCCCGGGCTATAGACTCCGAGTTAAAACGCACCGGCGCGGACTGCGTCTTCCTGGATATGACCCACCTGAAGGCCGCCTTCCTGCGGCGCCGCTTCCCGACCATTCACGCCAAGTGCCTGTCGCTGGGCATAGACATGACCAAGGCCCCGATACCCGTGGTGCCGGCCGCCCATTTCTTCTGCGGCGGCGTGGGGACGGACGAGGACGGACGCACAAGACTGCCAGGGCTCTACGCCATAGGGGAGGCGGCGCACACCGGACTGCACGGTGCCAACCGCCTGGCCTCCAACTCGCTGCTGGAGGCTTGTGTCTTCGGCCACAGGGCGGCCGGAGCGATCAAGGCGGCCGGCAAGCCCCCGCGCCGGGGAGCGAGGCCGGCCCATTGGACCACCGGCAACGCGCGCCCTTCGGACGAAGCCGTGGTAATAAAGCACAACTGGGACGAGATCCGCACGCTGATGTGGAACTACGTCGGCATCGTGCGAAGTGACAAGCGCCTGGAACGCGCCAGCACCAGGATAAAGATAATCTCGGACGAGATAGTGAAGTACTACTGGGATTTCCTGCCCACGCGCGACCTGCTGGAACTGCGCAACATCGCCTGTCTGGCCGACGTGATAATACGCTCCGCCCGCTCCAGGAAAGAGAGCAGAGGGCTGCATTACACCGTGGACTATCCAGCAGCCTCCGACAGGTTCAGGAGACCGACCGAGGTTGACAGGTATGGATAAGATAACTATCAGCGGCGCCCGCTCTCACAATCTCAAGAACCTCTCGCTGGAGATCCCCAAGAACAAGCTGGTGGTCATCACCGGCCTCTCGGGCTCGGGCAAGTCCACGCTGGCCTTCGACACTATCTACGCCGAGGGCCAGCGGCGCTACGTGGAGTCGCTCTCGGCCTACGCGCGGCAGTTCCTCGAGCAGATGGACAAGCCCGACGTGGATTCCATCGAGGGCCTCTCCCCTGCCATCGCGATACAGCAACACAGCCCGTCCAAAAATCCGCGTTCCACCGTCGGCACCGTCACTGAGATTTACGACTACCTGCGCCTGCTCTACGCCAAAGCGGGCAGGCCGCACTGCCCGCAGTGCGGCAACCGGATAAAAGCCTGGTCCGCGCAGGGCATAACCGGGGAACTGGAAGCCAAGTACGCCGGCAGAAAGCTCAGGGTACTCTCGCCGCTGGTGCGCGGCCGGAGCGGCACCTACGAGGACCTCTTCGCCCGCCTGCGCAAGGCTGGCTTCACTAAGGTTCGTGTCGACGGGAAACTGTATCAGCTCGAGAGCCCTCCAAACCTCAAGCGCTACGTCAAGCACGACATAGACCTCTTAATAGACGAGTTCACGGTCTCCAAGCCTGACCGCGAGCGCCTGAGCGAGGCGGTAGCGCTGGCGCTGCAGGAGTCCAGAGGCCTGCTGAGCGCGGGCGATCCGGGCAAGCCGGGGGACCTCTACAGCGAGAAGAACGCCTGCCCTTCCTGCGGCATCAGTTTTCCGGAACTGGAGCCTCGCCTGTTCTCTTTCAATTCCCCCCACGGCGCCTGTTCCGGGTGCGGAGGCCTCGGCATAAAGATAGAGATAGACCCCGACCTCGTGGTCCCGGACAGGTCAAGGTCAGTGGACGGCGGAGCTCTGGAGGCGTGGGCCAACCCGGTCACCACGCGCACGCACCGCTGGAAAGGCTCCTGGTCCGGCTACTACTCGGAGATGCTGCGGGCTGCCGCCTCCGAGCACGGGATAGACTTGGGCAAGCCCTGGAAGGACCTGCCGAAGGCCCACCGCGACATCCTGCTCTACGGGGCCGGGGACTTCGAGGGCGTCATCACCAATCTGAAGCGCCGCCACTCGGAAAGCGAGTCGGATTTTGTCAAGGAGGAGATCTATTCCAAGTTCATGCGCGAGACCGTCTGTCCGGTCTGCGGAGGCAGACGGCTCAAGCCGGAGGGGCTCTCCGTACTGGTGGGCGGCAGGAACATAGCGCAGGTCTCCGCGCTCTCCATCTACGCCGCCAGGGGGTTTATTAACGGGCTCGACCTGACGGACAAGGAGCGGGCCATAGCCCGCCTGATACTGAAGGAGATCAATTCCCGCCTGACCTTCCTTAACGACGTGGGGCTCGGCTACATCTCGCTCGACCGCCGTTCAGAAACCCTCTCCGGCGGCGAGGCGCAGCGCATCCAGCTGGCCACACAGATAGGCTCGGGCCTCACCGGCGTCCTGTACGTCCTCGACGAACCCACCATAGGGCTGCACCAGCGCGACAACGCCCGCCTCATCGCCACCCTGAAGTCGCTGCGCGACATCGGCAATACGCTGCTGGTGGTGGAACACGACGAGGCCGTCATCCGCGCCGCGGACCACGTGATTGATCTGGGCCCCGGGGCGGGCCTCTCGGGCGGCAGCATAGTGGCACAGGGAACTCCTGAAGAGATAATGAGGGCCCCCGGATCCGTCACAGGGCCGTTCCTCAGCGGCAAGCGCTCCACCGTCCTGAAGCGCGAGCCCCGCGTCCACTCCGGCAGATTTCTGGAGTTCACCGGGGCCAGGCAGTTCAACCTGAAGGACATCGACGTAAAGATTCCGCTCGGATTGTTCGTCAGCATCTGCGGGGTCTCCGGTTCCGGCAAGTCCACGCTGCTTTATGAAATAGTCTACAAGGCGCTGGCGCGGGAGTTGTACAAATCCAAAGATGTCCCGGGCCTTTTCCTCGGCATGAAGGGCGCCTCGCAGATAGACAAGGTCATCATCGTGGACCAGTCCCCGATAGGCCGCACGCCGCGCTCTAATCCGTCCACCTACAGCGGCGTGTTCGACCATATCCGCCACCTCTTCGCCGAGCTGCCGGAGGCTAAGCGCCGCGGCTTCGACCAGGGCCGTTTCTCGTTCAACGTCAAGGGCGGCCGCTGCGAAACCTGCCAGGGAGACGGCACGATAAAGATCCAGATGCAGTTCCTGCCCGACGTCTACGTCAAGTGCGATGAGTGCGGCGGAAGGCGCTTCAACGACGACACACTGGCCGTCAGGTACAGGGACAAGAGCATAGCCGAGGTTCTGGAACTCTCGGTTCGGGAGGCGGCCCAGCTCTTTCGGGACATCCCGCGCGTCGCCAGGATACTCTCGACAATGACGGACGTCGGCCTGGACTATCTGAAACTGGGCCAGAGCGCCACCACCCTCTCCGGCGGCGAGGCGCAGCGCCTGAAGCTGGCCGAGCAGCTTTCCCGCCGCGCCACCGGCCGCACGCTGTACATCCTCGACGAGCCGACCACGGGCCTGCACTTCGCCGACGTGGAGAAGCTGCTTAGTGTACTTCACCGGCTGGCCGACGCCGGCAACACCGTGCTGGTGATAGAGCACAACCTGGACGTGATAGCAGCCTCGGACTGGCTGATAGAGCTGGGGCCGGAAGGCGGCGACGCGGGCGGTTCGCTCGTTTACTCCGGCCCGATGGCCGGCGCGATGAATGTTCGCGGCTCGCATACCGGCCTCTACCTGAGGGAGCACCTGCGCAGGCCGGCGCGCGGCGGTGCCAGGTGAACTTCCCCCGGCCCTCTTCGGGCGGTTGGCGCCGGCCGGAGGTCTCGGTCGTCATCCCTTGTCTCGACGAGGCCGAGAACGCAGCCTGCTACCCGGAGTCCCTTTTCCGCCCCCTCGAGGAAGCCCCCTTCGCCTGCGAACTGATATTCTCCGACGGTGGCAGTTCCGACGGCACCCCAGACGCGCTGGAGGAGGCGGCCGAAGGACGCTCCTGGGTGCGTGTCCTGCGCTCCGCCCGGAGACTCGCTTTCGGCGCATCCATCGCGCGGGCCCTGCCGTTCTGCTCCGGCGTGCATATAGCCCTGATGGAGGCTGACCTCTCCTTCTCCCCGGCCGACCTGGTCCGCCTGCTCTCCGCGGCGGAGGCCGGCGGCTTCGACTGCGTCTGCGGCTCCCCTTTCCTGGGAAGTTTCGAGGGCCTTCCGCCGCTGCGCCGGCTGCTCACCGGCGCCGCCAACGGGTTGCTGCGGCTGCGTTTCGGGCCTTCGATTACCTCCTATACCCAGATCTTCAAACTCTACCGGGCGGACGTTCTCCGCTCGCTGGATTTCGAGAGCACTGGCTTCGCGCTGGATGCCGAGCTGCTGGCCAAGTGCCTGGCCCGCGGCGGGCGCGTGGGAGAGGTCCCGGTCACGATGCGTGCCAGGACCAGAGGGCGTTCAAAACTGGACATGGCGGGAGAGGTCTTCAGCTCCCTGCGCCTGCTGGCCAGGGGTGTCGCCTCCGGAGCCCGCCCATGAAACGTGCCCGTGTACTGCTGGTCACTCCCCGCTTTCCTTTTCCCTCTATCAGCGGCGGAGAGAAGTGGGCCGCCTCTCTGGCCTCCGGGCTGTCAGCCGCTCACGAGCTCTCCCTTTTTTCCTTCGCCGTACCCGGAGTCGAGGCTCATCAGACCGCTCTGGCCATGAGCCTGGAGGGAAAGACCTTCGCCAAGGTTTACCTGCTGCCCAAGCCGGAGCGCCGCGAGGCCGCGCCCCTCCCCTCCCTGCCGGGGGAATACTGGTCCTTTGCCGCCGCCGAGGCGCTACGGACCGCCGCAACCGAGACCGGGGCGGAACTGGTCCACATACTTTTTTCCGAGATGGCCGCCTACCAGGCCGCCCTTCCCCCCGAATTACCCGTGGTCTACACGGAGATAGATTCCAGTTATCTCTATCCCTGGAAGTATTACCTGCGCGGGAGCGCCGGTCTTAAAGGCTTCTTTAAGGCTGGGGAGTTCCTGCGCTCAAGGGCCTACGCCCGCCGCCACTACGGACGCTTCAGGGCGGTGACCGCCATCACGGCCAGCGACGGCAGGGACATAGCCCGTTACCACCGGGCCGCCTTCACCGCGGTCACTCCCAACGCCGTGGTCCCGGAAGACTTCGCCCCCGTCCCCGGAGAGCAGCGCAGGCCCGGAAGTCTGCTCTTCGTCGGACATTACCCCCACTATCCCAACGAGGACGCGGCCCTGCGTCTTGCGCGCCGCATCTTCCCGCTGGTCAAGGCAGAGGTGCGCGGCGCCGCGCTGACGCTGGCCGGCTCCTCACCCACTCTTCCAGTGGCCGCCCTGGCCGGGCGCGACGTCTCGGTGCCCGGCACGGTAGCGGACATCCGCCCCTTCCTGCGCCGCGCCTCGGTGTTCGCCGCTCCGGTACGCTACGGCCTCGGTACGAAAGGCAAGATACTGGAGGCTTTCGCCGCTGGGCTGCCGGTGGTAGCCTCCCGCGAGGCGGCCGCCGGGGTCGAGCACGCCCGCATCGGAGAGCACCTGCTGGCGGCTTCCTCCGACTCGGATTTCGCGGCCAAGACCGCCGCCCTGCTAAAAGACTCCGCCCTGCGTGAAAGGCTGGCAGAAGCAGCCCTGGCGCTGGTCGACAGGGAATATTCCTTTTCCTCCGTCGTCTCGACGGTGTCGGAACTCTACCGAAGGGTCCTCGATGTCGCCTGAAGCCCTGCACATAGAGCTGCTGCACTCCTGCCGGATGCGTTGCAGGGCATGCGACCACCGCCTGCTGGGCGGGGCCAGGCTGAAGACGGCGGACCTGCGCCGGGTTTTCTCCATGCCGGAACTTAAGGGACTCAGGCTGGTCTCCTTCTCCGGCGGCGAGCCGCTGCTCTACCCGGGACTGGCAGCGGCGCTGAAGAAGGCCGCGGCCGCTTTTCCAGCCGCGCGTCTGGTACTCCTCTCCTCTCTTTACGACACATCCGGGGCGCTGCGCCTGCTGCGCTCATTGCCCCCCCCCCTGCTGGCGCGTCTGCACCTGGGTTCGTCGCTGGACGGAAGCCCACGGATGCACGACGTCATGAGGGGACGCCCCGGCGCTTTCGCCGCCCTCAGGGCCTCGCTGACCGCGATCAAGCGGGAATTTCCCTCGCTCTCCGCCGGGCTCACCTTCACCGCCACGCGGCTCAATGCAGCGGTCTTTTACGAAGCCTGGGAACAGGCACGGGCGCTGGGAGTACCGCTGCTCCCCCAGTTCCTGGTCCCTAATCAAAACACCGCAGGCCTGGAACTGGACGAGCGCGCCAGGGTCCGGATGGCCGCCGGTCTCAGGCGCGTCCTGAGGCGGCGCCCAGAAGGCGCGGCCGAACTGCGCCAAGCGCTGGATTTTATATCCGGGGGGCCGACCGGCCCGTGCGGGGCCGGGCTAACCTTCCTGATGCTTTCCCCGGAAGCCGAGTTCTACCTCTGCCCTCTCCACAAGGAGATACGGGCCCCGCTGAACAAGCCGGCCGCGCTGCGGCCTGCGGGCCCCGGCTACAGGTCCCGCCACTGTGCGGGCTGCTTTCTGCGCTGCGCCAGATAGGCTTTGATATAATTGTGTTATGAGGACGGCTTCCAGAAAACTCGTCGCGCTGGCCAGGGCGGAATGGAGACTGCGCCAGCAGAGCACCTTTCTCGGCTTCCTGTGGACGCTGCTCAATCCGGCGCTCATGTTCGCCGTGCTCTACGGGCTGTTCGTGAAATGGCTCGGAAGGGCGCAGGAAGGGTACGCCGTATTCCTGCTGATCGGCATAGTGGAGTGGAATTTCTTCGCCACGGCCAGCACCTACGCCCTTTCCAGCCTGCTGCGGCGCGGAGCGCTGCTCAAGAACTACCCGCTGGCGCTGGAGGTGCCGGTCCTGGCCTCGGTACTGAGCGTCTATTTTTCGCACCTGCTCGAGTTGGCGGCTCTCGCCGGCTTACTCTCCGTCTTTCTGTCCCCGCCTTCAGGCTCGTGGCTGTGGCTGCTGCCGGTGGACGCCGCCTACCTGTTACTGACCGCCGGCGCCGGCCTGCTGCTGGCCGGGGCCTTCGTCTTCTTCTCGGACATGGAGCGTATCTGGAACATACTGCTCACCGCCGGCTTCTTCCTTACACCGGTCTTTTACCCGCTCGCCGTGATCGCCCCTGATAAACGCAGGCTGCTGGCGCTGAACCCGCTCACCTCTATAATAGAGGCGGCCCGCGCGGCCTTTTCTGGCGCATCCCCAGAGCCGGAGCGGCTGGCCGGGGCCTGGCTCTGGGGCGCCGCCGTCCTCGCCGGCGGCTTTCTTTTCATCAGGCTCAAGCGCGGCCCCATGGCTGACAGCCTATGAGCGGCCTTTCCGTTTCCGGAGTGGCAAAAGCCTACCGCGTGGAGCTTCCGCGCGAGGACGCGCTATCATCCCTTGTGCGCTTCTTCAGCGGGCGCTCTCCCTCGCGCCCTTTCCTCGCGCTGGATGGAATCTCGTTCGAGCTCGCACCCGGAAAGGCGCTGGCTCTGCGGGGGCACAACGGCTCCGGCAAGACCACGCTGCTGAAGATTCTGGCAGGCATAACGGCGCCGACCTCCGGTTTTGTCTCTTTCTCGGGCAAAAGGGCCTGCCTTCTGGGCTTCGCCTCGATACTGCAGGACCGCCTCAGCGTAAAGGAGAACGCACGGCTTTGCGCCATTTTTTTTGAGTTGCCGGGGGACCCCGCCGAGAACGCGGAGAGGATAATGGCCGCGGCGGGGCTGGAGCATCTGCGCAACGCGCGCGCTGGAGAGCTCTCCTCGGGCATGCGGCTGCGGCTGCCCTTCATGGCGGCCCTCTCGTCCGGGGCGGACCTCTTCCTGCTGGACGAGACGCTGGCCGTTGGCGATGCCGATTTCAGGCGCGAATGTCTAGCCAGGCTGGCCGGGCTAAAGCGCTCCGGGGCCATGCTGGTATTCGCTACCCACGACGACGCGCTGGCCATGGCGCTGGCCGACGAGGCACTGCTGCTGGAAGCCGGCAGGCCGCTTTACCTGGGGCCTGCGCACGGTATGCCGGGCGCGGCGCAACCAGCCGAAGGAGCCCTCGCGCGCGCTCTCGCCCGGTTCGCCATCCTTTTCGCCAGGCTCCGCTCTGAAGGGTTCGAGCTGCGCGAGGCGCCGCCGGCTTCCGACGAGGACCTGCTGCTCGTCCACACTCCGGTCTGGCTGGCCAGGCTGAAGGCCAACGATCTCTCTCCAGACGAAGAGCGCCTGCTGCTGCTCCCTTCGTCGCGCACGCTCCTGCCGCGTGCCTGGCGCATGGCCGGCGGTACGCTGGCCGCGGCCAGAAGGGCCCTGGCCTCCGGGCTTGGCGTATATCCGCCCGGAGGAGGGCACCATGCCTTCCCGGACCGCGGGGCCGGTTTCTCCGCGGTCAACGACATAGCCATAGCCGCGCGCCGCCTGCTAAAGGACGGCCTTGTTCGCCGCCCGGCCGTGATAGATCTGGACGCCCACCAGGGCAACGGCACCGCTTTCATCTTTCCTTTGGGAGAGGTCGCCACCTTTTCCGCTCACCGGGCCGGCGGCTACCCCATTAACAGGCACCGCTCGACGCTGGACGTGGAGCTCCCCCCGGGCGCCGGCGACGCAGACTATCTGGCCGCCGTGGAGAAAGGCCTAGGAGATTTTCTGGCCGCCTCCGCTCCGGACTTCGTTTTCGCGCTCTGCTCAGGGGACCCCTACGAAAAAGACCCGCTGGGCGGGCTGAAACTCTCCAGGAACGGCCTGCGGGGGCGCGACGAGCTCTTGTTCCGCCTGCTGAAGGAAGTGCCGGTCTGCCTTCTGCTCGGGGCCTCCTACTCACCACCCGAGGAGGCGGCTGAAATAGACCTGGCCGCCGTCAAAGCGGCGTTTTCGGCCCGTCCTTCGGCCGAGCGCGTGATAGACGTCTGAGCTGATAGGACCCTCCCCCCCAAAGGCGCGCCCGCTTTTCCTGGCCTCAGCGCTGGAACTCGTAGGAATAGAGGATATAGAGCAACGCCCGGACCGCGAAAGCCGGGGTCATGAAGGATTCCGTGCCGGAGGCGTTTTTCAGCGCCGCCCGGGCCGCCCAGTAGGAGGCCGTCGGACTAGTAAGGTCGCGGGTCAGGCGTAGCCTCCAGCCGGAGCCGGCGGCCCCGTTCAGGTACTCCTCCCGTGAATGTATCCGCGTGACGTAGGCCTTATCCGCCAACGTGGCGTACCTGCGTCCGAGGCGGTGCGCCGAATTTCGCGTCCAGGCTATTACTACCAGCCTGGCCCCCGGCCTTGCCACGCGGGCCGTTTCGCGGAAGAAAGCTGGCAGGGCGGGCACGTGTTCGGTGGACTCGCAGGCCCAGACCAGGTCGAAGGAACCGCGCCCGAAGGGCAGGTCAAGCATGGAGGCCTTAGAAAAACGCACACGTCCGGAGAGACCACGCGCCCTGGCGGCGGCCCTGGCGGCCGAGGCCTGATAGCCGGATAGAGTAACGCCGCGCACCGTCAGGGCCGGATACCTCTCCGCCAGCAGCAGGCTAGATCCGCCGCGGCCGCACCCGGCGTCCAGCAGACTGGCGCCTGGACGCGGCCTGCCCAGGTACCTGAAGCCCAACTTTGCAAGCGCCGTCTCGGAATCGTGTATCATCCTTTCCGCCCCGGCGGGAGCGGCCTTGGCGAAGCGCCGCAGGAAGGAGACCCTGTCGGCTACCAGCCCGTTGTGATGGTGTATTATCCCGTCTGAGGCCAGACGCCAGTTAAAGTCCTTGCGCTTGGAGTCGTAGAGGGCCGCCACCTTTGCCAGCCAAGGGTCCCCGGCCCTCACGCAGCCCCCTTCAGCGCGGCAGCGAAGGCAAGAGCCAGGCGCCGCGCCGAGGCGGATGGGCAGAAGCGCTCACGCGGCCTCGGCAGCGCCATGGCGGCTGGCATCGCAGCCATCTCTCCGGAGAACGCGGCGTGCAGGGCCAGGGCCGCCCGGGCCGGCAGCCGCGGGCCGGAAAAGAGGAAGAAGCGGGAATAGTTCCCCAGAGCCATCGCGAAATTGAGGGTCATCGGCATATCCATGCCGGGAAGCGGCCCGCCGCCGCGCGCATAGGCCGCGGCAATCTCCTGGGAGGCCTGCCAGAGACGCAGCGAAATCACTAGACGGCGGCGCAGTGACGCCGGGAGGGAACGCGGAATATCTTTTTCAGCGGTAACCGGCCTGCGGCAAAGCCGCGAGGCCGGCCCGAAGAAGGCGGCGCGGGCGGCGTGTGGGTCACAGGAAAAAGGCAGGGGTCCCAGGACGGCCCTGTGCCAGGCCGGCACCGAGCGCTTAACCGGAAAAATGGCCCTCATCCGCCGAAGGCCTCCCGCACCGAGGCCAGCCTGGCGGCGCTCACCGAGCGGGAACGGTCGGAGCCGAAACAGACGGCGCCGCGCAGGCCGACTATGTCGGGCCCCAGCCCCCGCAGTACCGGCAGCATCCGCACTCCTACGGAGCCGGCGAGGGCGGTCTTAAGGCCGGCGGCGCGGGCCAGGCGCAAAAAGCGCGCCAGCTCCGGGCGCGTCATGTTGTCGAAAAGGGAACGCCCGTCCTTAAGGGCTGTGTCCAGCATGACGGCGGCGGCTCCGGCCCTCTTAGCCGCACGCACCAGGGGCCAGGGCGCCAGCCCGCCGAAACGGCGCCAGTCCGCATAGCCGGCTATGACCGGCAGCGCGCGTGGCGCCGCCGAGCGTACGCCTTTGACCACGGCGCTGGCCAGCTCGAAGGCCCTGGCCTCGGTCCTGACGCCGTAGAGCCCGGCCTTGACGTAATCCGCGCCTATCGAGGCCGCGGCGTAGGCCGCAAGCGCTGCTGTGCCCGGCTTGAAATCCAGGTCGCCTATCGCGGCGCTGAACTCTACGGGATAACGCCGAAGCCGGCGGACTATCCCGGCCAGCACCCAGGGGAAATTGGCCCCCAGCGAGCCTTCATTGACGTTCTTGAGGTCCAGGATATCGGCCCCGCCGCGGGCCACGAGCAGGGCCTCGCGCAGGTCCACAGGGCTGACTAGAAGTTTCATCTTATTTGTCGCGTTCATCGGCCATGTAATACGCCAGAGAGCGGAGCAGCGAAAGTTCCCGCAGGCGCAGGCGGCAGGAACCCAGTTCGCTGAGCGCCCTTCGGCGGAACACGTCTATCATGCGGCGGTTCTCCTCCACCGCGCCGCTCCGGCGGACTATATCTATAACATTTTTAAGGGCCGCCATGGAAATGGACGCGTCCCCCAGCGCCGCTCCCAGCGCCGCCCGCTGCGCCGGGGCGGAAAAGCGCATGGCGGTAAGGTAGAGATACGTGTACCGTCCTGCGGTTATATCGTCGGCCAGCGGTTTTCCCCAGGCCTCGGAACGCGGGAAGAGGTTCAGCTCGTCGCCGTGCAGGTGATAGGCCATGCCGAGCCAGGAGCCGGCCGCCTCGAAGCGCGGCAGTTCCCGGCGGCCGCAGCCGCCAAGCAGCGCCCCTATCCTGAAGGGACCGGTGAAGGAGAGGAAACGGATACGGTCCCAGCTCATGGAGAGATACTCCTCCGCTGACGGCGCCCTGCGCCCCGCCGTCCACCAGAGTTCCACGGACTGCCCGTAACCGTAGGCGAAGATCTCCGAGGAGAACGTGCGCAGTATGTACTCCCGGCGCCAGTCCTCCAGCCGCAGGGACGGGGAAAGGAAAACGCGCCAAGCCCAGTTATAGGACGCCTGATACGCCAGGTAGGCGTTCTTCTCGCCGTAGAGCCTGTGCGCGGCAGGGCCCCCGCGGCGGAGGGCGGAGCCGTCTATTATGTCGTCGAAACTGACCGTGGAGGCCTCCATTAGTTCGATGGCGCCGAAGACCTCCTCGTAATCCGCCGGCGCCTTGCCGAAAGCCTCCAGCAGCAGGCGGGCTATCAGCGGACGCAGCAGTTTTCCCGGTCGCTCAAGGTAAAGACGCGCGGGCGCGTTGATCCCGCGGCGGAGGGCGGCGGAGGCGGAGAGACCGGCCGCCCTGAGCCAGTCGGTAGGGAAGACGCGCGGGAAAGCCGCGCGCGAAGCCCGCAGCAGCTGCGGCAGCGCCGCGGCGTAATAGGCCGCCAGGGCGGGGGACATTCCGCCGCCCTGCCGCCGGAGATGGACGGGGCAGTTTTTCAAGACGCCCTCCCGGCGAGGCGGCGGACGAAAGCCTTTAGCGCCTCCCCGTAGCCGCCGTTCATGGCCGGAAGCAAGGCCCGCTCCAGCACCGCCATGGCGGAGCCTGTCCTCGCGGCCGCGGTGGAACGGCAATACGCCGCGGCACCGCTGGCGATCATCGCCTCCCGGGCACGGGTCACGTCCGCCTCCCGTGGCACGGTCCCGGGAGGCCGCGAATAAAGGCGGAGCAGGAAGGAACGGCCGACGGAGGAGGAGCGCCGCAGGGCGTGCCAGAGCAGCAGCGTGCGCTTGCCTTCCCGTATGTCGTTGCCCGGAGCTTTTCCGAAGCCGGTCCCGCCGTCGTTCTCCAGGTCCAGAACGTCGTCCATGAGCTGAAAAGCGGCGCCGAGGTGCCGTCCAAAAACATTAATCGCACCGAAGAGGTCGTAACGTCCGGCGAGGACGGCGGCCAGCCTGCACGGGCCCGTGGTGGTATAGGAGGACGTCTTCATGTCCGCCAGGCGGAAGTAAGCGCGCGGCGAAAATTCTCGCGGCGGCCTACCCCGCCAGACCAGCTCCAGGTGCTGTCCCTGGAGCGCGCGCCGGACAGCGGTATAAAACTCGCCGAATACCGGACCGAACTCCCGCGGCCCGAGCAGACAGTTGCCGTAGAGCATCTCCGGTATGTAGGTGGCTGTGAGGTCCAGCGCGTTGATAGCGGCCTCCTCGCCGCACAGGCGGTGGAGCGCCGGGCCGCCGCGTCTCGTCTCGGCGTGATCCATAAGGTCGTCGCGGCCGAGACCCCAGTTCTCAAGAAGTTCGTAGGCCGCCGCGAGGCGGGAGGCCTTCCTGTAGCTCCCCCCGAGCCCTCCGGCGAACAGGCACAGCAGGACGGAGCGCAGCGCCTTGCCGCGGCGCCGCGGATAGGCCGTGATGCATCCGCGCAGGCCGGGGTCCATGCCCGCCGTCTTTTTCTCAAGCCAGCCGTCCATGACCGCGAAGACGTCCCGGCGCACTTTCACGGCATAGGCGTCAAGACTTATCGCCATAAACCTCCCTCAGGGTCGAACCTAGAAAGCCGCGCGGAAGAAGAAGGGCGGACTCGGCCCGGGAGCGGCGCGCAGACCAACCGGCGCCGACGGCGAGCGCGGCCTCTCGGCAAGCGCGCGCGCCGCCTTCCCCCAGGCCCAGTTCCAGCGCGCGGAAAAAGAAGGCGGCCCGCAGGGCCCACCCCTCAGGAGAAACTTCTTTCGCCACGCCTGGGCGCAGCAGAGATCCGGAAATGGCAGCTCCGGCCTCCACGAAGAAACCCTCAAGAGCCTGGCGGCGTTCCGCCGGGAAGCAGCGCGCGGCCAGGCGCTCCGCCAACGAAACGGCCGAAAGCAGCAGCAGGATATCGCCCCCCCGCAGGGCGGCGGTTGCGCGCCTGCCGCAGGCCTCCCTGGACCTCAGCCATGGCTGCTGCGCAGCCGAGAGGGCGTCTGCGGAAGCCAGCAGCCGGGGCGGGACGCGCGTCCCAGGCCAGAGCAGCCTCACCGCCCTGCCAGCAGGGGTGCGCGCAAGGAGGAGCCGTGCCTCGGAAGAAGGCCATGGCCTTCCCGGCGGTCCGGCCAGGAGGGCCGCGGCAAGCTGGGCCACTGGGCCGCGCTTCATTTCGTCCTCCGTGCCGAAAGATAAAGCGGCAGGCGCAAAAAAAGGGCGCGAGAAGCCCGCGGCAGGCTAAGCTCCGCGACGAGGCGCAGGGCGCGGGCATTGAGGGACGCGATAGAGGCTTCCGTTTCCTCCACCGCGCCGCAGTCGCGGGCCGCCCGGATGGCGCGCTGCAAGGCGCTGCGGGAAGGTTTCCCCGAAAGGACGGAATCCGCCGCGCGGGGGTCGTCCCGTTTCAGGCGAGCCAGAGCCGCCGAGGTCAGGAAGGTGGCTTTGCCGGCCAGAAAGTCGTCGCCGGGGAGTTTCCCCCAGGAAGGGTCTTCCGGAAAGAGGTTGAGCATATCGCCGCGCAGGTGATAGGCCGCGCCAAGGGTCTCTCCGAGAGCGCAGAACTCGGCCTGCCTGGCGCGCGGAAGGCCGGCGCAGACCGCCGCCGCGCCGAGCGGGCCGGCGAAGGAAAGGATCGAGATCCTGTCGCGCACGTTATCGAGATAGGCGGCCATGGTTACGGGCCCTTGAGCTTCGGCCAGGAGCGGTTCCGACAGGTGGCCGCGACAAGCCCTGAAATAATAGGAATTCATGAGCTCGTGAAGGTGTAGCCTCTGCCTGGACCCGAGGGGCAGCGCCGGGTGGTCCGGCACTCCCAGGCAGAGATGAAAGACGGCCATGGCGGCCGCGGCCGCCCGGGGGCCGTATACCAGCTGCGCCGCGCGGGCCCCGCGCCGGCGCGGAGAGGAGTCCAGTGCATCGTCGAGCATCACGGTGGCGGACTCCATCACCTCGAGCATCCACAGCAGGGGACGGAACTCTTCCGGGGCGCGCCCAGCCGCCTGCAGAGCCAGCATGGCCAGGTAAGGGCGAAGCAGCTTGCCCGGCCTGTCCAGATAATAGCGCAGCACCGACCAGTCCGTCCCCGCCAGCCCGGCGCGCCCTGGCCTGGCCAGAAGTTCCGGCACCGCGGAAAAGGAATACTCTGCCAAAGCGCCCCGGATGACCGGCAGACAGGCCCGGTAATGCCCGGCCAGTTCCGGCCCCATCTCGCCGGCCGCCTCCGGAGATGGTTCCCCCCAGCCCGGGCCGAAAGGCTTTGGACGCCCGGCCATCAGGATACCAGCCAGCCCGCCAGCACGCAAAGCAGCATCAGGTTGGCGGAAAGAAGATAAAGCTCGTAGAACCAGCGCGGCGGGCGGAAGGAGGCGGCCGCCGCGGCGGCCATCGTCCAGAGGGTCCAGGCGGAATCGGCCTTCTCCCCGAGAAGAAGATGCCGGAGCAGGACCGGCGCCAGCAGCAAGGCCAGCGCCGCGGCTGTAGCCCTCAGACCGAGAAGTACGGGCACGCTGCGCACGCCGGCTTCGGCGTCCCCGCTGTAGTCGCGCATATCCAGGATCACACTAAGGGCCAGGATGAACGGGATAAGCATCCATGTCGCACGGATCAGGGCCGCAGCGGCCGTCCACGAGAAGGCGTGGTGCAGCAGGAACGGGGCAAGAACCCCGACGCCCCAGAACGCGGCCAGGTTCACCAGGGTCTTGAGCGCCGGCACCCTCTTTATAAGAGTTACGCCGTTGAAAGGGACCGCGTACAGCGGCACGAAAACCACGGAGAGGACCAAAAGCGGGCGGAAGGGGGTAAGCAGCAGGATATAGAGCGAGTCGGCCAGCAGCAGCGCGCCGAAGAAGGCCGGCGGGGGCGGGGAAATCCTCAGTTCCCCGGCCGGCACGTTGACGGAATCCTCTTTCTGCGAGAACAGGCGGTCCAGCAGATAAGCCAGCTGGATCATGACGGCCAGCGCGCCGCCGGCCGCGATGGCGGCGGCCTTCAGCCCCCCCATGGCCGAGGCCATATTGAGAAAAAGCAGGAAAGCCGCCAGCGGGAGCTGGACCCGGAACGAGGAAACGAACCCGTAGACAGCGGAGAATGCCCTCATATAAAAAAACGCGGCTTCTGGCCCCAGACTATGGTCTCGGGCTGCACCACCATGGTGACTTGCACTCCCGAAAAAACGGCCGCCAAGTCCGGGGCGCCGACGCCGCGGCGCAGAGCGAAGAAAGGCGCCGCCAGCAAGGCCTCCAAAGGGTTCAGGCGCCTGAGCCTTCCCAGATATCGTCCACGCCATCTGCGGCTCAGCTCCTGCGCTGCGGAAAAGAACTCCGGAGAATGGAAACGCCGGCCGCGCCCGGAGGACACTGCGAAGAACCATTTATTCTTCCCGGTGGAAGAGGACGGGAGCGTGGCGCAGAGGCGGAAGCCGGGGACCGCGCCGGAAAGGGCCGACAGCACGGCCCCGGCCCCGCACTCCGACTCCAGCAGTGCGGCCCGCTCCGGGCCGGAAACGCTCTCGGGGGTCTTAAAGGCCACGAAAAGGACCAGGTCGGCAAGATCGGGCCTGGACAGGGCCCAGGAGTGGACCGCCGGCGCTCCGTCGAGGTTGCGCCTGGAGACGGTCATGTTGAAATAGCAGGAGCCTACTCCGGCGTCGCGCACCATCCCCCCGAGGCGCGCGCGCAGGGAATTGAGCGCGGCCTCGTCGGCTCCTTTCCAGCCCTCCCGGTCCTGCATGGAGTCCACGTGAAGACAGACCCCGGCTAGGCCCGCGGATTTAAGCGCCTTCAGGCGCGCCGGGGACAGCAGGGAACCGTTGGTATTTACGAAGGGGCGCAGTCCGGCTCTGGCCGCGTGCCTGACCGCCTCCTCGATATGCGGGTAGCACAACGGATCGCCTCCTGCGAAAGCCAGGACGTCCGTGCGCACCCCCGAGGCCACCGAGTCTATCTCGGCCAGGACTTCTGGCAAAGACCTGTGCTTACCCGGAAAATTGGAGGAAAAGCAGCCAGGGCAGTGCATATTGCACTCCTTCGTAGGCTCCAGCCAGGTAATTATAGTGTCGGCAAGAGTCCAAGGCAGGCGGTATGGCCGCGGCGTTGCGGATAAGGTCATTTATTCTCCGTCCTCCGCAAGAAAATGCGCCTCGTCGCCGGCCGGATGCCGGTCATTCTCCTGGCACGGAGAGATCTCGCGGGCTGCATCGATAGCGGCTTTTCCTTAAGTCCCATTATATTAAATGCCTCGCCGCCGGGGCGCTTGGGCCGCGTCGGAATGCGGTCAGGCGCGGCCTGGCCCGAGCAGCGTACCCGGCCGGGACCGTCCGGCGAGAAAGGAAACGAGGCCCTCCGGGCGCCTGCCGTCGAGCACGAGGGCCCGCCCCCCTCCTCGCACTATCTCCAGCAGTTCGGCAGCCTTGCCGCGCATCCCCCCGCTTACGTCTCCCGGCTCCCGGGGACAGGCGCGGGAGAACGCCTCCAGGCCCGGCTCGTCCAGCTCCGGCAGCACCGCGCCGGCGGCGTCCAGCAACCCCGGCGCGTCGGTGAAGAATACCGCCAGGCGCGGCCGCAGCAGCCCGCAGAGCCCGACGGCCAACGCGTCGCTGGAGACCACTACGCCGCCCCCAGTCCCGTCGGGAAATATACCGCTGGAGACCACCGGCACGAGTCCTGACGCCAGCGGGGCCTCGATAGCAGAAGCATCCGCGGGCACGGGGCGCCCCCCCCTCAATAAAAAATACTCCGGCCCCGGCACACTTCCGACCACCAGCCCGGCCGAGCGCAGTTCCCGGAGAAATGCCAGATGAAGGCGCAGAAGGGAAGTATTGATGGCGTCTACGGGCGCCCCGCCCGGAGGTACCCTGCCGGACAGGTAGCCGTAGCGAAGGGCCGGAGGCTTGCCGAAGGAACCGGTGCCGTGGACCAGCGCGAAAGGCTCGCGCAGTTCTGCCAGAGAGGCCGCCAGGCGCGAGGCGGCCGCCCGGTCAAAGACCGGAGACTCCCCTTTGCGGGTTATCACGCTGCCACCGGCTTTTATCACCAGCATCGCCATATATTATAAAATTTTGGTATGAGCTCCGGAGCCAAAGACGGGAAGGGCGGGCCTGAGCCGGGGAAGCCGTCACCCCGCGCGCTGCTTGAGCTGGCCGCGCTTAAGGCCAGACTCCTGAAACTGCCTGAAGGCGCCCCCGGCACGCTCTATATCGCGCTCACCTACCGCTGCGATCTCTCCTGCCGTCACTGCAAGTACCGTTCCTCGGCGCCGGGCCCGGATATGCCGTTCGGAGACCTGAGGCGGCTGCTGGAAAACGCCGCCGCCTCCGGCATACCCCGCGTCGCCTTTTTCGGCGGAGAACCGCTACTCTACCCGCGCCTGGAACAGGCCGTGCGCCTGGCCTCGGGACTTGGGCTTTTTACGCAGCTGGACACCAACGGCCAGACGCTGGGCGCCCGGAGGGCCTTGGAACTTGCAGCCGCCGGGCTCTCCCTTGCCACTATCAGCCTGCACTCCGCCGATGAGGCCGGGCACGACGCCCTAAGCGGACTTGGCTCATTCCGCAAGGCCATCGCGGCGGTTTCGGCGGCCCTGCGCGCCGGGCTCTTCGTCCACGTCTCCTCTTGTTTCTTCTCGGCCGGGCTTTCCTCCGGAGAACCGGGCCGGCTGGCGGCCTTCGCCCGCGGCCTGGGCGCCCACGGCGCAAGGGCGCTGCTCTATTCCCCGCCGGAGGGCGGTTCCGCGGACCTGCCGCGCCGCTTGTCAAAGGCCTTGGCCGCGGCCGACCTGGACGGCTTCTCGCGCGGCTGCGTCCGCTCCGGCCGGCGAGCCTGCGCCGCAGCCGCCGGGGACATACTTTTCACGGACGCAGGATTGAACGTGAAGAGCTGCCCCTACTCCGTCCGGTCGCTGGGAAAGGCCACGGCCGGGCTGCGCCGCTTCTTCGGCGGCGAGCGCGCTCCCGCCGGTCTCTTCCCCTGCCATTCCCCACGCCCATCCTGCCGCGCAGCTAGCGCAGGCCGTAATTTTGCTAAAATAATCAGATGCGAGAGGCTAGGAAGAACAAAGCCATATCCGAATCCGTCAGCTGGCGCAAGACCGGTGAAGAGGCCGTCCTCCTTGACCTAGAAACCTCGGAGTATTACTCCCTTAACGACACCGGCACGTTCATATGGGAGCGTTTCGCCGCCGGCAAGCCGCTCTCCTCGATAACCGAAGAACTGGCCGCCGAATACGGCATATCCGCCGGCCAGGCCGAGCGCGACGCCGAGGCCTTTCTCAAGGACCTATCCGTCCTGAAGATCCTGAACGAGGGGGACGCTAAATGAAACGCCAGAAGACCAGCCAGCCCAAACAGAAAAAATACCGCAAACCGCAGATAAAATCCCACGGCAAGCTAAGTGAAGTCGCCTCGGCGTTCAAGCCCTAAGCGGAAGACCGCTTTTCTTTTCCCGGGCTCCGGGGCGCAATACCCCGGGATGGGGCGCGCGTTGCGGAACGCCTTCCCCCCGATAGAGCGGCAGCTCGCCTTCATCGACCGCGCCGCGCTGCGTCCCCTTTCCGCCGCGATGGACGGGCCGGCCAGTCTCCTTTTTCCGGAGAAGACGCACGCGGACCCGACCGTGTTCATGGAAGTAGTAATGGAACTGTCGCTGGCCGTGGCCTTGTCCATGACGGAGGCCGGCGCCCATCCTGACGCGGCAGCAGGGCGCAGCATGGGCGAATACAGCGCCGCCGCCTTCACCGGTGTATTAACGATGAGCGACTGCTTTGAACTGGTCCGCTTCGTGACGCTGAAGGGGCAGGAGGACTGCCTGGCGCAGCCGAGCGTTCTCGCGACGGTTTACGGCCTGACCAGGCGCGAGCTCGCGGCGGCGGCGGCAAAAGTGGCCGCTGCCGGTGAACCCTGCGAAGTGACAGTCTTCTACGACAAGGCCCGCCTCGGAGTGGCCGGCCTGCGCGAAAGCGCCCTGCCGTTGCTAAAGAAGGCCCTCTTACCGCTGCGCCACCGACTGAGCCTTTCGCGGGAACCCGGGGCCTTCCACACAAGCCTTTTCGACAGGCTGGCCGCCGGGGCGGCCGCGAAATTCGGGGAAACGCCCTTCTCCGCGCCGGCCATGCCACTTTACATGAACGCCGACGCGCGCAGGGCCACCTCCGCGCGGACCGTCAGGGAGAAGTTGGCAGCGGCGCTGAACAGCCCCGTACTCTGGCAGGAGACCATAGAGCGCATGCTGGCCGACGGGGTGCGTAACTTCGTGGAGCTGGCGCCAGGCGCGATGCTGACCGAGTTCGTCTGCGAACTGCCGCCCGACGCCGAGGTCCTGCGCACGGACACTCCCGGGAACTACGCCAGAACCCTGCAAAGGCTGGCCGGGAAATGATCCCGACGGAAGAACTTCACTTCGACCTCGGCGGCTGCAGGGTACTATTCTCCTGCGGGGACCCGCTCCTCTCCTTCGCCGTAGCCGCAAGCCTGTCCGCTTTCTCGGCCCCGCCCGGACACCCGGACATCAGCATATCCGCCGAACTCGGCACAGTCTCCTCCGCGGGCCTCTCCCCAGCCCTCTTCTCCACGCGGCGCTGGAAAGTACTCAAGGCCCCGGCCGGCAGACGCCTGGTCTGGTACCCGGAAGGGGCCGTCTGCGAATACGATTTCAGGACGCGCACCGGACGGCTGCGCTCCGCCGACCGCGCGCTGTTGGAGGAACTCTCCTATCTGCTGATACTGTCGCGGGCCGGGGAGGAACTAGACCTGGCCGGACTGCACAGGCTGCACGCCGGCGCGCTGGGCCACTCCGGGCAGGCGCTGCTCTTCTGCGGCCCGCGCGGCTCGGGTAAGACCACGCTGTTGCTGGAGCTGCTCAAGGACTCCGCTTTTTCGCTGCTTTCCGACGACACGCCGCTGGTGAGCGCGGACGGGTCGGTGCTGCCTTTTCCGGCCCGCGTCGGCCTTGCGCTCGACAGCCCACATCTGCCCGGCTTCGGCGGTCTGCGCCGGCTGGAGCGCCGCCATTATCCGCCCAAGCGCCTGCTTGACACCGTCAAGGCGGGCTTCAGGCTGGCGGGCCCGCTGCCGCCCGGGGCTCTTTTCCTGCTCAGGCGCTCGGAACGGGCGCGGATACGCCGCGCGGCCATTCCCGCCGCCGCGGCGGAACTGGCCGTCTCGCTGGCCGTCGGCTGGGGCGTGCCGCAGCTGGCCGAATACTTCCTGAGGGCGGAACCGGAAGATCTCCTGCGCAAGGGCGGCATACTGGCCTCCAGGCTTCGGGCCGCGGCCCGCCTGCTCCGGCGCTCCGGCCGCTATATCTTCGAACTTTCCCCCGACCACGCGAGAAACGCGCAGGAACTCAGGGCCTTCCTTGGCAGCGGCAGCGCGCAGGGCGCGCGCGGCCTCTGAACGTTTCCAACAGTTCCTCCAAAGCTCCGAATATCCAGCCCGCGCCGTAAGCAGCGTGCAGCGCCGGGTAAAGGCAGAACACAAGCGGCGCGTCAGACGCGCCTGCACCGGATAAAATCGCGGAAACCGCGCAGGCCGAAAGATAGAGAAGGCCGAGCGCGCAGGCCGTCCCCGGCGCCGCCGCGGCCAGCACCGGCCCGGCCGCGAGGGCCGCCGGCGGCAGCAGCGTGAAGGCGCAGAAACCGCTGCGGGCCTGGACCGTTATCTGGCCCCTCCCCCGCCCGGAGGAAAAGACCTGACGGACGAAAGCCCCTGCGGAGGTCCTGCGGCGGTGCACCAGATTGAGGTCCCCGCTCAGCAGCATACGCGCTCCGTCCGCGGCCATTCTGCCCAGCAGCAGGTTCTCCTCGGCGCTACTCAGATGTCCCTCAAAGGAAAGCCCGCGCGCGGCCAGGAATTCCCTGTCCAGCGTCAGATTGCAGAGCACGAACTTGCCGGGACCGGCCTCGTAGGAGCCGGAAACGGGGGCGAACCTGGGCGTGAACGGCCCGCTTGCCCAGCGCGAGCGCAGCAGCCGGTAGACCGCGCGCTCGAAACGGCCGGCCCCGGAGTAAAGTTCCTGCCCGCCGCCGAATACGGAAAAGCCGCCGCCCGCCTCTATCAGCGCCCTCAACCGCCAAAAGTACCCCGGCGGCAGAACGGTGTCGTCGTCCAGGAAACAGAGCCAGCGCCCGGAAGCCAGGCGGACCAGCTCGTTGCGGGCCTCCCCGCGGCAGCCCCGTGGCAGCTGTACGGCGCGGGTGCCCGGGAACTTTCCCAGCACTCCGGAGGAGGCTGGATCGGCCCCGTCGATCCCCACCAGCACTTCGCCGGGGACTCCGGCTGCCCGCAGGCTCTCCAGGCATCGGGCCAGCAGCTCCGGCCTGCCGCGTGTAAGTATGATAACGCTTATCTCAGCGCCCGGCATCGTCCAGCCTCCCGGCCGCCGCGGCGGTCTGGGCCGCCGTGAACAGATAATTCTCCCGGTTATAACCGCCTTTCAGAAAGGCGTTCCAGTCCGGAGAAGCCGCCCCGAAAGCCGCGCGGAACCGCTCCGCCAGTTCGGCGGGGCGGGAGAACGGAACCGCCTCCCCGGTCTCCAGCAGCAGACGCAAGCCGGCGGCCCGCGTAAAAAAATAATGCGGCGGCATGGTCCCCCAGAAAGAGCGCCAGGAAACCGCGAAATGCCTGGCCGCCAGCACGGCGCCGCCCTTCAGCGCCTCCGCAGTGGGCGCCGGCAGGACGTCCACTCCTGAAGAATAGATCCCGCCGTCCTCCGGCCGCGCCCCGCGGCCGCCGTAAAGCAGGTCCAGCGCCAGCGACGGATTGTTGAGATACGGCAAGCCGCACAGGGCCGCGAAGGAGGCGCGGGTAAGCAGCAGCGGAGCCGCAGAAAAATAGTGGAACGAACCGCGCGCCTTCAGGAAAGCTTCTGCGGCGCGCAGGAAGAAGTCCCTGTCTGCGGCTGCCTCGTCCGGCAGCACGACGTAGACCCGGTAGAGCGGGTCCAGGACGACCCCGGCCTGGCCGCCGGCTCCGGCCGCCAGTTCCGCGCACGCGGCTTCGAAAGCGTGGGTATTGAAAAGGCCGGCGGCGGGGGGCGGCGCGGGGCGACCGCCGGAGAAAGGAGGGCAGGCGGCGTGCAACGAGGCGAAAGCGGCGAAGGCCGAGTCGGCCGGGGCCGGTGAAAAGGCCGGGCCTGCGCCGAAATGCGAGGCGGTGTAGGCGGACCGGCTCTCCCTCTCCGGGGAGCCCGGGTCCGTGTAGCGCCTGACGTCTATCATGCTTTTGGCGCAGTTGCGGCGGCGGAAGGCCGGCGGCAGATCTGGAGACAAAAAATGGCCCAGCAGCAGAGTGTAGGCGTAGAAGGCCTCGGTCAGATCGGCCTGGGGAGAGTTCTCCGGAGGCTGCATCACGAGCCGCGCCCCGCCAAGCAGGCGGGAAGCCCTCTCGAACTCCGCTCCCTTCACCCCCCAGCAGCGCATAAAGGAGGAGAACTCCGCCGCCGGGGACTGCAGCGCCTCTCCGGTGAATGGGAACAGCGCGCGAAAAAAACGCAGCTTCCGGCGCAGCGAAACGAAAAGTTCCCAATCCGCCGCGGGAGGTCCCGGCGGGAACAGCAGCGCCAGGTCCATGTCGCTCAGCCCCGGAACCCAGCCGCCTGAAACCATGCCGCGGTACAGGTAAACCGAGCCGCCCCGCCCCGGGCGGAGCAGTAGCCCCGCGGCGCCGGCGGCGGCCAGGTAGAGCGCTCTATAGAAGCCGCTGAAAAACGGGAAGCGGGAGGTGGCGGCCGCGAAACGGAACAGCGCGGAGCGCAGCGCGGACCGGGACGGCCGCCGGAGTGGCGCCTCCCAGGGCAGCCCGTCGAAAGACACGTCAGAGCAGCGCAGGTTTGCGCCGTCCCCTGCGGCCAAGCCCGGATAGGGGGAACCGGAAAGGACGCAGCCGCGCAGGAATGCGCTCCCCCCGGAGACCCGGAGCCCGCCGTGGGAGCCGCCCAGCACTATCAGGCCGCGGGCGCGCAGCCTCGCGCCGCGCAGTTCCGCCCCGTATTCCTCGCCACGCAGCGTCAGGTTCTCAGCCTCTATGTCCGCGGGCGCAGAAGCGGAGAGCCCCCCTTTGCCGGAGGCGCTCACGGAAAGCAGTCTGACTCGCCGCGCCGAAATATCCAGACCGGCCCCGGCGCCGGCCGCCAGAGAGGAGTTGGATAGTTCCACCGAAGTTCCCGCCGCGGCGCGCAGCGCGGACGAGGCAGAGACGAACTCCGAGGAAACCGCGCGGAGGGAGGAGGCCCCTTCCGCCGAGACCGCAGGCCCGCCCACCCCCTCCGCTTTCAGGGCATCGAGCGAAGCCGAGGAGCGCCCCGAAATGGCCAGCGCCGGAAATCCGCCGCAAGAGCGCAGGACGCAGGAATAGGCCCGCAGTCCAGCCAGACCGCCGGCGGCAACGACCGGGCCGCCGGAACTTTCCGCGTTCACCCTGGTCACCGATGCCGAGGAGCGTTCAGAAAGGACCAGCGCCGGCGGAGCGCCGGAGGAACGACAGGAGGAAAAGAACAGCGAAGCGCGGCCTGCCAGTTCCGCGGCCGGTCCGGAGTTGCCGAAAAACTCCGAGTTCTCCGCGCGCAAGCCGGCTCTGCCGGCGGCGTAAAGCCCGGCGCCGCAGTTCTTCACGGAACAGCCGTCCAGAGAGGCGGACACGGAACCTTCGGCATAGAGGGCCGGCCCGGCCAGGTCGGAGAACGCGCACTTCCCCGCCCGCAGCAGGGAGCGCCCGGCCGCCATTATCCCAGCGGCGCAGCCGTGGACGGAAAGGCCAAAGAACCCCGCCGAGGCGTCCCCCCAGAGCTCGGCCGCGGGGCCGGAAGAGGCAGAAATCAAGCCGCTCCGGAAAAGGACGACGGCCGCTCCAGAGACCAGCAGAGCCGGCCCTCTGCCGGCCGAAAAAGAGCAGTCCTCCAGCGAGGCCGAGGAGCGCCCATAGAGCTCGGCGCCGCGTTCGACGGATTCTACCGCGCAGGAGCGCGCATCCACCCGCCCCCGGTCCCTGGCCGACAGAGCGCAGCCGGAAACCGCGCGCAGCGTGCAGCGGGACAGTTCCAGTACGGCGTCCCCAAGCGCGTGAAGACCGGCGAAGCCAGGCCCGGAAAAGGTTATCCCCGCGGCCGGGCCGCCAGCGGCCTTGAGAGCGCCATAGACCAGCAGTTTGGCCCCGGCACTCTCGAGGGAAAGCGTCCCGCCGCCGGCCGAGGCGCGCAGGACCGGAAAGAACCATGGTTCGCGGCGTTCAAAGAACACCTCGGTGCCAGGCAGGACCGTCACTGTGACTCCGCGCTCTATGGTAAGATAGTCCGCCACCGTCACCCGGCCGCTCCAGGTCTCGTCGCAGGAGATACGTCCGCTCTTCAGCAGCCCGGCCGGAGCGGGGCCGGAGGAAGGCAGGCGGGCGGGAAGGGCGGCCAGCGCGGAGAGGGCAGGGTAGACGCGGGACTCCCAGGCCAGCCAGAGGGGGTCCAGCAGCGAGCCCTCGCGGCCGGGCAGCAGGCGGCAGAGCAGGCGGAACGCCGACGAAGCGACGGCCACCGAGAGGTAGAGCAGCTTCGCGGCCGCGGCGGAATAGACGGCCAGGAAAAAACCGCGCGCCCCTCCGCGCGGCAGCCGCCGGCGCGTCCCCGCCCGGTCGAAGGCCGTCACGAGACCGCCGGGTTTAAAGGCGGAAGGCGGCCAGTCCGGCAGCAGATTGGCGTCGCCCTTGCAGAGAAAAAGGCGCCGCCCCAGGAACGAAGCGTTCAGCAGCACCCGGTGTATGACGTAGCCGCAGGGAAGGGCGCCCCGCCATTTAACCAATAGCGCAACGTCTCCGGAAACGACCTCGGCCGGCGCGCAGCGGCGCACGTGCGCCGCGTCTCCCGGCTCCAGGAGAAAACGCATCGAATGCCCAAGAACCGGGTAGGTCTTTTCCAAAAGACTCTCCTCGCCCCGCCTCAGGCGGCCTTCAGGCTGCTCGGGTCGCTCTCAAGATACGGGTCCAGCTCGTCCAGGAATTCCAGCGCCTTGCGGCACCATTTATCCACGAAGACCTCGCGATTCTTGACCGCGCAGGAATGGAAATGCTCGTGTCCGTCGAAGCTGGCGTGGTGGCGGTGCCAGACGAAGACTTCCTTGGCGACCTTAAGTTGCCAGCCGGCCTGCCGCAGGCGCAGAGAATAGTCGAAGTCCTCGAAACAGCCGGTGCCGAAGCGCTCGTCGAACAGGCCCACGCTCTCGTAGGCCCGGCGGCGCAGCATGAGGCAGAAACCGACAAGGCGGTGCGCCTCGAAGCTCTCGGCCCGGAACCTGAGACGCATGGCCTGGGAGAAGGCGGACAGGGACTTCCTGTCTTTTTCCACTGTTGGGGCCAGAACTACGCGCTGCACGCCTACGGTACGGTTGGTTAGCGGGCCGCAGGCCCCGACCGCGGGATAGGCGTCGAGGCAGGCGGCCAGGCCCTGCAGGCCGCCTTCGAAGAAAGCCACGTCGCTGTTCACCACCGCGATGTACTCACCTGTAGCGGCCCTTAGGCCCCGGTTGACGGCCTTGGCGAAGCCCAGATTAGAGGCGTTGCGCAGCCGCAACGCGCCGCGCTTTGCAGCTACGTAGCGCCGCGTCTCCGGGCGCGAGCCGTTGTCGACCAGTATGAGCTCGTAAAGCCCGCCAGCCGTGCGTTCCAGGCTATCCAGGCAGGACCTGAGGTCCGGGAGTGCGTTGAAAACAGGAATAACCACGCTTATTTTCTTGTCTGGCATAAAGAGATCTCCGTCCGACCCAGGCGGGATGGCGAAGCAAATATTATAGAATTTTAGACATGGCCACGGCGCCCGGACAGCGTAAACATATTCTTTTTGCCTTCCTTGCCTTCGCCGCCGGTCTGACCGCCCAGCTCCCAGCCGTGACCGACAGGCTGCTGTGGGACGACGCGCAGTTCGTCGCGCGGAATCCCTTCGTCTCCGACTGCGCCAACCTCGCCAAGGCGCTGGACCCCGTCTATCTCTTCAAGGTCCTGCCAGTACGCATGAGCGCCAGGCCGGTGGTGAATGCCGCGCTGCTGGCGGACGTCTGCTCCGGCGCAGGGCCGCGCGGTATGCGGATCACGAACGTGCTGCTGCACGCCTGCGGCGCGGCCATGCTCTTCGCTCTGTTGCTGGTTTTATGCGGCTCTCCGCCGGCGGCCCTGTTCGGAGCGCTGGTCTTCGCCATCCATCCGGCCGTCTCGGAAGCCGTGCAGATAGTCGCGTTCCGCTCCCACCTGCTCGGATTCTTTTTCTTTTCAGGGGCGCTCGCGCTGGCGGTCCTGGCCGGACGCGGGGCCGGGACCGCAGCCTCCCTGGCGGGCGCGGCGTGCTATTTGCTGGCCGTCCTGAGCGTGGAGACGACCGCGGTCCTGCCCCTCTCAGCGGCCCTGGCCGTCTGGTTCGATTCGGGGAGGGATGGCCTCAGGCGCGCCGCCCCGCTCTTCGCGGCCCTGGCGCTGATTGGGGCCTTCTACCTGTGGTTCAGGGTCCCGCGCTCGGGTTACGAACTGCCCGGCTCGAAGCCGGGCGTCTCCGCCCCGTCAGTTCTCTACCCGGCCGGCCTTCTTCCGCCCCCCTCCGCGCCGCAGGCAGCCGGGCGAGGCTGGAGCGAGCTGCCTCCCTGGCGCGCTGTTTACGCCAGCGGCAGCGCCAACCTCTACACGATGTCAGCGGTCACGCTGGACTACCTGCGAGAGCTGGTCCTGCCCCTTGGCCTGAAAGCGGACTATGCGCCCAAGGTAATAACTGACCCGCGGCGCGGCCTGAGGGCGCTGGCGATCTGCCTGGCGGTACTGGCGTCTGGGCTGATCCTTTTTTTCAGGAGGCGGCTCTCCGGGCTGGGGCTGATGCTGACGTTGATAGCCCTGCTGCCGGCCCTGGACCTGGTGCACATCTACAACCTGCGGGCGGACCGCTATCTTTACCTGCCGCTGGCGGGCTTCGCGCTGCTTGCCGCGGCCGCTTTCAGGCGGGCGGACAATCTGGGCGGGCCCCTCAGGGCGGCGGTCCTGGCCGCCGGGGCCGCCTGGCTGGCCGGCCTCGGCGCGCTCACCGTCTCGCGCTGGCCGCAGTTCGCCGACGACAAAGCGCTCTTTTCGGCGGCAGCCGCCGGAGGCTCGCCCAGGGCGCACGCCAACCTGGCTGGAACGCTGCTGCGGGATGGCGACTGCGGCGGAGCGGTCAAAGAATCGGCCGAGGCGGCAAGGCTAGACCCAGGGGATCCCTTCCTGCGTCTTAGGCTGGGTTACGCGCTGGCCTGGTGCGACCGCGGTAGGGAGGCCATAATCGCCATAGGCAGCGTCCCCGAGACCCCCGACACGGTTTTCCTGCACGGTCTGGCTTATATGGAAAGCGATCCGGAAAAGGCGGCGGGGCTGATAAACGCCGCGCTCAAAAAGGAGCCGGGACGCGCGGATATGCGGCTGGCCCTGGCCTTAGCCCTGGGCAGGGCGCCGGCCGGGTTGGACCCCGCCTCCGCGGCCGAATTCGCCGCGGTGCAGGCCTCCTTTAAGAAAGGCGGCCTGCGCGGCGCGACGCTCAGTGCTTTAGGCCGAAATTGGTGAACTGGAAAGAGGAGAGTTGCATAGACTTGAACTGAAGAGCGTCGCCGGAGTCTGCCTCCGTTCCGCCGGGGGCCGCCTTGTCCGATAAATTCTGCAGCCAGGCGGTCCATTTGCCGCTTAAATCGGCCCCCTCCCTGGTCCGGTAATAGGCCCAGAGCGCATCGTTAACGCTTTCCCCGTCCCGGACAGCATCGCAGAAAGCCTTGAACTGCAGCCGTTTATGCGGCTGGTACAGGTACTTGACGATACCGAAAGCCTGCAGGTACCAGTCGGCTATCTGCGCGTCCGAATGCAGGTCGTCCGTGCGGGTGTCGAAGAAACGGTTTAACGGGATGCGCCGGTCCGGGGAGAAATAAGGCAGGGCCCTGGTCCAAGGTCCGCCGTTAGGATAGACCGACTCCTCCATGTTGACGGCCAGGCCCTCGTTAAGCCATTGCGGCGGGTATTTCAGTTTCTCGGCGAAGTAGCTTTCGAAGTACAGATGCGTCAGTTCGTGGGCTATCACGGCCTTCAGTTTTATCATGTCCCCGGTATCGTAGACGACGATGGTCTTCTTCTGGACGAAGGCCAGCCCCTTGGACCAGGGCGGAGGGTGGAACTCCCCCCGCAGGTAGTCCTCGGCGGAGGAATAGATATAGATGTTGCTGCGCTCACGCACCATCCACGGGGCGAACATCGCCAGGTTGAGGCGCATTGAAGAGTACATCCTCTCCATCTCCAGGGAGATGGAAGAGGGCGACCAGGAGGACTCGTACATTATCCTGAAATGCGGGGAGGTGAGTACGTGCCAGCGCAAGGGAACCCGGGGCGGCGGCGCGGCGGTGGCCGGCGCCGTCAGCGCCAGCAGCAGCAGGGCATGAATCATAGATGCCGGAGCGTCACTGGTCCTCGTTGGTGGTTATGCTGACGGGAAAAGAGCCATAGGGGTCTATGCCGGTACGGCTATACTGGACGGTAACTCCGTCGGGATAGATATAGCCCGTGGAGGGAATAGAGGACAGCGTGGGATAGGCTCCGGTCGGGCTCCAGGCCAGCATCGTATACCCCATAATGGAATGCGCGTGCGTGACGGACGCCGCTGCCCGGTAATCGCGAGAGGCCAGCAGGTAACGGGCCATGACCCACTTCATTACCATCACGGCAATCATAGAAAGGATAATTGCCATGACCAGCGTCTGAAGCATTATCATGCCTTCGCGGCGCGCGGTTCTCATCTTAATAGTCTAGCAGAGAAATACGCCGCCGGCAAGCGGACGGACGGGAATGTGGCTCACGGGGTGTAAGGAACCTGCCCCTGCAGCAGGGTGTTCATGGAGAAGTCCACGTCGTGCTGCGCTCTGCCGAAGCTGTGCGCGGTGGCCTGCCAGAAGGAACGAAGCGAAACCCGCACCGCGCCGGGAGCGGCGGCTCCGTCCGCCGGTATGCGGGAGAAGATGTAGCCGGCGGAAGGAACGGCGTACTGCATCAGTTTGGTGGCGCCAGGGGTGCCGCCGCAGTTGGGAACCGCGTAATACAGGTTGGGGTTGAAGATGGCAGGCGCGGCCTTGCCGCAGGCGGTGGCCGCGGAACTCCCGCCGACGTTGCCGTTGTAGTAGTAAAGGCTCTGGTAGCCGGGAGTAGAGGCGTCGTTGCCCAGACAGAACAGGTACCAGGTGGACGGAAGGGCGGGGTTAATAGGGTAGCAGCCGGTGAGCTGGTCCACGTTGGAGGCGAACTTCAGCACGGTGTCCCTGGCGTTCCTGGCGGGCCAATCGATGCGGGTGGCCGTGGGAAGCGTGTTCTGCAGCGCCTTCATCGCCACGACCACACCCGTTTTGATGACGTCGCTGCGGTAGTTCTGGAAGAAGTGTCTCTGGCTGGTGGAATAGATAGTGGCGAGGGAGGCGATCATGTAACTGAAGATGAGGACGGCCACCATCACCTCTATCAGTGTAAAAGCGCCTCTGGTCTTCATGATCAGTCCGTATAGCTTAGCCTGAACGTAACCGCCTTGCAGGCGGTGGGATAGTCCGGAGGCGACCCCATAGGGAAGCCGCCGCAGGGCTGGCTCTGCACCGTGTAGGTGAAGCTGGCCTGGTGCGAAGGGTCCGGGCTCAGAATATTGGAGGGGTCGGAGGGATTGTACGGATCGTATGCCACCAGCGAGGAGATGTCGTGCGTGATATTGGGACGCAGCGCCCAGACATGGGAGGAATCCGCCGGCCAGAGGCCGTTGTTCGGCGAGCCCGGGATGCCGTTCACCATGTTCGGATTGGTCGGGTCCACGCTCACGTAGGCCTGCAGCGCCTGCTGGGCGTACTTGATGGCCATGGCCGCCGCGTCGCGCTTGTCCGCCTTGGCGCTGGAGACGAAGCTGGAGAGCATGACCGAGAAGACCGCCGTGCTCGTCATGGCGGCCACCATCGTGGCCATAGAGACCTCGATCAGCGTCTGGCCAGGTCTTCCGCGCAGTCTCATAAGGTCCCTAGAACTGGGGACAGGAAGGAGCCCCGTTCAGATTAAAGCAGGCGCCGGCCGAGTCGAAATTATAGCCCCAGTTTGCGTAGACGCCGTTCCCGTTATTCCTGTGCGTGCAGGCGGTATTGCCGCCCCCGCAACTGAGCCCCACGGAGAAAATATAGGCGGAGGAGTCCCAGTCCTGCGGCGCCACGTAATTGCAGCGGACCAGGCGGCAGGCCGTGTAGTCAGAGGTGCTGCAGCCGCCTGAGTTGCAGCCGTTGGACAGGCTCCCCGAAAGGTTGACTCCGGGATAGTCCAGCTCGAACATCCGGTAGGAGTTGGAAAGCATGTGGCCGATGGCTATAGAGTCGGTGGCCTTGGAGGTCTCTATCGTTTTCTTGTAGTACGGCAGCCCTATGGAGGCGAGTATGCCGATAATCAGCACCACCACCATCATCTCTATCAGCGTAAAAGCAGGATATCCTTTCATTCTCTCCCCCCCCGCGTCAGCCGCCGCCGATCTGTGACAATTTGAAGATGGGCATAAAGATGCTCATCACGATGACAGCGACTATACCGCCGACGCCGACGACCAGTATCGGGTCTATCAGCGCCGAGAACCGGCGCAGCCACTGGTCTATCTGCTCCTGATAGTATTTGGAAAGCACCCCGATGATGTCCGGCAGTTTGCCGGACTCCTCGCCCATCCACATCATCTCGGTGACCATCGGCGGGAACATTGCTGTCTTCTTGAATGACTCCGAGATCGAGCGGCCGCTGGCGATATCATTCTTGGCCTGCTTCAGCGCGTTCTGGAAGATCAGGTTCTTCTTGAAGGCCCCCTCCAGCACCGACACGGCGTTCAGGATGCTGACGCCGGAACGGATCAGCGTGGACATCGTCGTCAACATGCGCTCGGTCTGCATCGCCCGGACCAGGCCTCCGAAAAGTGGCATATTGAACTGAGCGTGGTTCCAGGTCAGGCGGCCGGCCGGGGTGGCGATATAGGCGCGGATGGCGAAGACGGAGCCTATGACCACCACCAGCATCAGCACGAAATATTTCGTGACCACGGCCGAAAAGGCGACGATGACGCGGGTGAGGATGGGCAGCTGCAGGTGGAAGTCGCGGAAGATGCCGGCGAAGACCGGCACGATGTAGACGATAAAATAGGTCAGCACGCCCATCGACATCGTGAACAGCACGGCCGGATAGGAGACCGCGGTGATAATCTTGGATTTGACGGCTTCCTGCGACTCGCTATAGGCCGTTATCTGGCGCAGCACGGACGGCAACTGGCCGGAAACCTCCCCCGCCTGGACCAGCGAGATCCAAATCTCGTTGAAGACCTTCGGATGCTTCTCAAGGGCTTTGTGGAAGGCGCCCCCGGCGGAGACCTCCTTGGTCACCGAGGAAAGGACGGCCCCCAGAGCCTTGTTCTCGGCGTGCTCGGAAAGCAGCGAAAGCGCGCGGACCAGCGGGATGCCGCCGCCTATCAGCGTGGACATCTGCTCCCCGAAGAAGACCATCTCCCTGCCGGAGATCTTGCCCCCGCCCTTCTTCTTCAGGCTCAACAAGCCCTTGGACTTGGTGTCCTCGGCCTGGATTGAAAGTATGAAGAGGCCTTTGGTCTGCAGCGTCTGTACCGCGCCGTCCTCGTCCTCCGCGTCGACAGCCCCGGTAGTCACCGTGCCCTGAGCATCCTGAACCGTGTAGATAAACCTGCCCATATATATATAGAAGTCTAACAGAAAGCGTGGATAGGCGCAATCCCCCCTACCTCTCGGTCATCGTGATGGACGTCATGTCGTCCACGGAAGTGACGCCGGCCATCACCTTGCGCCAGCCGCTGGCCCGCAGATCCCAGGCGCCGCTCTTGGCGACGGCCTCGCGCAGCTTAGGGATATCGGCGTCTTTGGAGATGATGTGCTTCATCTCTTCGGTTATGAAGTAAACCTCGTAGATGGCCTTGCGGCCCTTGTAGCCCATATTGCCGCACTTGGGACAGCCCCGTGCTTTGTAAAAGGTCAGGCGCGTCAGGTCCGGCAACGGGTTGAGTCTGGACTCCTTGGCGAACATATCTATCTCGTCCTGCGGAGGCCTGTAGGGGACCTTGCAGTCCGGGCACAGCACGCGGACGAGGCGCTGGGCCGCCACCAGCAGCAGCGTGCTGGCCAGCAGGTAGGGCTCGATATCCATATCTATCAGGCGCGGGATGGCCTCCAGCGCGCTGTTCGTGTGCAGCGTCGAGAGCACCAGGTGGCCCGTCATGGCGGCCTTCAGACAGGACTCGGCCGTCTCGTTGTCGCGCGTTTCGCCTACGAGGATTACGTCGGGGTCCTGCCGCAGGAAAGAACGCAGGCCGCTGGCGAAGGTCAGCCCTATCTGCGGCTTTATCTGCACCTGGCTGATGCCCTCCATCTTGACCTCTACAGGGTCCTCCAGCGTCATGATATTTATTTCTGGAGACTTGATCGTGTTGAGCACGGCGTTGAGCGTCGTGGTCTTGCCGGAGCCGGTCGGGCCGGTCAGCAGGATAAGGCCGTGCGGGGACTGGGCCGCCTTCAGGAAGTCCTCCTTCTGGCGCGTCTCGAAGCCGATCTTGTCCACGTTGAACTCCACGTTGCCCTTGTCGAGCAGACGCATGACCAGTTTTTCGCCGAAAACCGTAGGGCAGATGCTGACGCGGGTCTCGATGTTGCGGTTCTGGTACTTGATCGTGAAACTGCCGTCCTGCGGCAGGCGGCGCTCGGAGATGTCGAGCTTTGAGAGAATCTTCACGCGCGAGATGATGGCGTCGAACAGCTCGGACTGGGGCGCGCTCCTCTCGTAGAGCGAGCCATCTATGCGGAAGCGCAGTGCCACCTTCTCGTCGTACTTCTCCAGGTGGATGTCTGAAGTGCGCTCGGCTATAGCCTGCTTTATCATCGCATTGACGAGTTTTATGGACTGGGCGCCCTTGGAGTCGCCGATGATGATTTTATCCAGGTCCAGCTTGCCGTCCGCGGTCATCACGTCGGCGTCGGAACCGCCCTCGCCGCCCTCGCCGCCCTTGTCCAGCACCCTGTCTATCAGGCTGCCCTGGCCAGCGTAAAAAGCGTCTATGACCTTCAGTATCTGCGCTTTCGTGGAGACGAACGGCGTGATCTCCATGCCGGAGACCAGTTTCAGGTTGTCCAGCAGCAGGATATTGGCCGGGTCCGTCATCGCGGTGGCCAGCGTATTGTTCTCGATGAACAGCGGGACCACGGCGTTCTCCCTGGCGAACTTCTCCGGGATCAGCTTCTCAAGCCCCTGTGTCTTCTCCGGGATCAGAATCTGGTTCTCGCGCGAGGCGTACGGAATGCCCATCTGCTTGGCAAGCGCCTGTGCCACCTGCTCCTCGGTGGCGTAGTGCAGCTTGACCAGCGCCTCGCCTATCAGGCAGCTCTGCTGCTGCTGGAATTTAAGGGCTTTCTGAAGCTGTTCTTCGGTGATCCATTTGGCCAGGATCATTATCTCGCCGAGGAGTTTCTGTGCCATAGTTATGCGCCTGCCAAGAGGGCCGCTTCCGGACCGAGCCCCGATCCCGGCGGAGTTAGTCCACCAGGATGGTCGGGGTTATAAAGATCACCAGATCTGTGTTAGTGCGACTCTCGCTGACACTGGTGAACAACCACCCGATTATCGGTATGTAGCCGAGCAGCGGGACCTTGCGGATCGTCTTGTTCTCCGTGGAGGAGAGCATGCCGCCAATGACCACCGTCTGACCGTTCTTGACCCGCACCATCGTGGAGGCGCCGCGGCTGACCGGGTCGTAGACTGTCTGCCCGTTGACGGTCACCGCGGAGGCCACCGCGTTGGAATAGGCGGGCTGGACCGACATCGTTATGTAGCCGTCCTTGTTGACCTGCGGGGTGACCTTGAGCGTCAGGCCTATGCGGCGGCGCTCGACTCCGGTGGAACTGCTGCCGACCGAGCCGCCCGCGGAGGAGAGCGTGCTGGTGGTGCCCATCGCGGCGTCCTGCGAGATGGCTATCACCGCAGTCTTATTGTTCATCGCCACGATCTTGGGCTTGCCCAGATAGCGGGCCTCGCCGCGCGAGACAAGGGCCCGGAAAACGGCTTGAAGCTGCGCGAGGCTGAAGATGCCGTAGTAGACGCCCCTGGAACTCTGCTGGCCGGTGGAGAAGATAGGGTTTATGCTGGAAGCGCCGCCGCCGCTGCTGCTGCTGCTGCCGCTGCTGCCGCTGCTGGAGGAACTGCCGCTCCCTATGTCAGTGGTGTCGGGGAAGAACTGCTTCCAAGAGTTGCCGGAGAAGAAACCGGGGCGCAGGCCGTAGTCGGTCAGGCGGGCAGGGCCCGCGAAGTAGGCCATCTCGCCGCGCGAGCCGCCCCACTCTATACCCAGTTCATTGGTACGGTCCGTGTTAATCTCCACGATTTGGGCCTCGATCAATATCTGCGGGGCTTTCTTGTCCAGTTCGGAGATGATCTGCTCCACCTGGGGGAAGACCTCGGGCACGTCGGTGATTATCAGCGTATTGGTGCGCGGGTCCGTGGCCAGCGTGCCGTACTTCTTGGTCAGCACGCTGCGGATAATCTTGATAATCGGGATGGAGTTGTCTGAGCCGGAACCGGAACCGGAATTGGAGTTGGAATTGGAACCGGACTGCTGGCCGCCTCCGGAACTGCCGGGCATACCGCCGCCCTGCTGCGACATATCGTTGCCGGAGGAGACGTCCTGCGAGGTGATTGCCGCGATGTCCTGGCTCAGCGAGTCGAGCGGGATGAGCGGGATATAGTTCAGAGTGTAGATCTTGGTTATAAGGTTGGGCGCGTTGGCGGAGCGCTTCTGCACGACGTAGGTATTGCTCTTGCCGATGCGCTGATAGGTGAGCCCCTTGACGCGCAACAACAGCTCCAGCGCCTCGCGGACCGTGGTCTTGCGCAAGAAGACCGTCACGGTCTTCTTCTCGAGGCCCTCGGTTATTATGAAGTTTACCTTAGATTGCGCGGAGATGACGTCCAGGAAAGTGGAAAGCGGGGCTTCCTTGAGGCGTATTGGGCCGATCTTACGATCGAGCGGCGAGGTGTTCTCAGAGTTCTCGTACATCGGAGGCTCTTGGGGCGTTCCCCCGCCAACCTGCACGGAACTTATAGGCGTCCCCGGGGTCTGGGCCTGCGGCATAGTGGAGGGAGGGGCCGAGTCAGGGGAGGAGCCGCTGTCGAGTATCGGACCGCCGCCGTCTCCGCCGGAAGGTCCCTGAAGGTCCTGGGCAAAGCTCCTGTCGGAAGACGACTGAGAGGAGGATCCGGTCTGCGCGAAGAGCGGAACTACCGGAAAGAGCAGCGGTTCGGCCGCCAAGGCCAGCGAGATTAGGATGCGAATGCTTTTCATAACTCCTCCGTTCAGAATCCTCTTATTATACGTTAACCGGCGCCGGCAAGCCAGCCCGGTCACCTCATGATCTTGCGGAACCTTTTGCCCTTGTACTCGCAGAGCACGTAGTCAGGCCCCACCCTCAGGATTTTTATGCCGCGCACCGTCTGGCCGGCCCTGTACATATCGCCGTTAATGATTGCGGCCGTCCCGACTATTCCCTGCAGAGAGATCAGGGTCTCCGGCCCGGGTGGCCGGTGGCGTATCTCCGCCAGACGCTGTTGTCTCTCTTCCTGCAGACGCTGGTACTCCTGCTCCCGTATCTTGCGGTAGTCCTCGGGAGTGAGCGTCGGGTCCCTCGTGGCCGTAGGGGCGTAATAAGAAAGCGGCTGCGGCGCGGTGGAGGTCCTCACAGACAGGGAATCGGCCCCTGGTCCCTGCAGCACAGGCCCGGTAGCGGGCCGGGGCGCCGGGCCTGGCGACGCCGCTGGCCTGGCGGCTGAAACTGCTTGGGCCACCAGAGGGGCGGCTGCGGGCGGCCTGGGGGCCGGCTGCTCTCCGGACGAGGGAGCCAGGGAAGCCGGAACGGCCTTGAACGCCGGCTCTGCGGGAGCGTCGGCCGTCTGGCTGGAAACGCCGACGGGAGCGGCGGGAGCGTTTCTGGCCGGCTGCGGCGCCACGGAAGGCGGAGCGGCTGCAGCGGGGACCGACGCCGGAAATACGTCGGTGGTCACCGGACCGCGGGTCACCTCCGTGGAGGCCTGCTGCCGGCTCTTACTCCACCAGTTGTAGAAAAGGAAAGACGGCACCGCCAGGACCGCGACCAGGAGGAGCCAGCCAAGAATGGAGGAAAAGCTCTTCATCTTGCCCCCGCCGCCCCCGGGCCGCCGGACTTGGGGAAGACCGTCGCTATGGTGAACGACACCTTCACCGTCCCTGGCCTGGAATCGTCCCGGTTTATGCTGAGATCGGTCAGGTGCACGAAAATAGGGGAATTCTCCATGTCCGCCAGCCATTTGCCGAACTGCGCGTAAGTCGTGGTGGCCGTGACCGGCCTGGAGGCCACCACATAGGTTCCCACCTCAGTCTCGGTCTGCGCGCCCTGGGAGTCGATGGACACTCCGACTTTTCTGGCGCTGTCGTTTATCAGGTAGCTGAGCCAGTCCGCCTTATCCTTGAGGAGCGGCAGTTTGCGCTGCATGGCCATCAGCCGCGTCTTAGCGTCGTTATAATCGTCGGCGTAGAGCGCCACGGCCTTCATGCCTTCTATACGACGCTGCGTGTGGCTCAGGCTTGAGGAGAGCGGGCTGTAGACCCCTGCGTAGAGCACCAGCAGGGAAGGCACGGCTATCATCAGCGGCTTCTTGAAAGGGGCTATGCCCTTCTCCCCGTAGATTATGAGGATATCCGACACCATGTCCTTGAAGTAAGACCTGATTTTTTCCGCGGCATCGGACGCCGTTATGGAAGCCATATCCTATTTCCTCTTATAGCTGCAGACGATAGTGAACCCGCTGGTATCCATGGGCTGGGCCGAGGCTGCGCCGCCGGTATTGCCGGTGTTCACACCTTCGCCCATCGTGTTGTCCATGGTACCGAAGGGAGGCGAGTATATCTTAAACTCCTTGGACTTCTTGAGCGCGTCCATAAAAGCGTTCACGAGATGTATTTTGGCCTGCCCGCGCAGGAAGGTCGCCCCGGAAATGGTGAACTGCTTCTCCGGGGGTTGCCCCTGGGAGATGGAGAACGGGCTGGAATAACTGATGACCGTCACCCAGAGGTCTTGCGGGATGTTGTCCGCTATGGCCTGAAGTTTGGGAGCCACGGGGTCGGTATCGGAGATAAGATCCTTGAGCAGGTCCGCGTTGTTCTGCATGGCGACCAGGCTGGTATGGACCATTTCCGCGTCCGAGTCGGAGAGCTCCGGGGCGACCATAAGCTTGTTGCGCAGGGATGCGGCCGTCGAGGAGGCCATGTAAAGCCGCATCTGGGCCATGATGGACAGCAGAAGCAACATGCCGCCTAGCAGGAAGGTTACCACCCAGACGTAGGTTTGCACCTTCTTCTCCAGCGTGGCAGCCGTGCTAAGACCGGATATGTCGGGGAGCACCGGGCCCGAGGTCCGCCCGCGCAGGGCGGCGGCGCAGGAGAGCAGCGAGGCGAAATCGTTATCCTTAAGCCCGCAGAGCGCGGAGGCGTTCCAGACGGAGACCTTGATAGGCTCGGCCTCTTTGGAGGCCAGGTTATGCCAGACCTCGACCCCGTCGCCGCTGAGCATTATCTCCTTGTATTCCTTTCCTCCGACGTAACGGTCCACGAACTGCACCGCGCCCTTGATATCCAGACGCTTTCGCTCGCTCATCGCGCCGCCGGAGTCGGATTCGGTCTCCCGGTAAAGCACAGGGGCACCGGCGTGGGAGAAGAGCATCGCGCTGGAATTGCCGCTGAAATGCACGTAGCCCCTTGCGTCGTGGTCCTTCTGGTCGAGCAGACCGAAAAGGCGCTCCATCGAAAGAGGAGAGGTCTCGATACCCGCCAGGGCCAGCCCCGCGGACTTCAGGGTCTCGGAGATGAACTCCACGCTCTTGCGCTGCGTGAGGCCGAACAGTACGCCGAGCTTTTTGCCGCCTTCCGCCGGGGAGGCCTTGAAGTCGTAAACGACTTCCTCGAAGGAGACAGGGATATATTTTTTGGATTCCAGCGGGATGGACTTGTTCCAGAACCTGCGGTCCACGGCCGGCATCACGAAATAGCGCAGTATCACGAACTGCGGCGACAGGGTGACCACGGCGGAGGAGGTGTCCCATTTCACCTTCTTCACGGCCTGCGCGAAAGACGCGACCCACGAGGCCTTTTCGCTGAAGAACTCGTGGTTCAGGGAGAGCGGGCGCAGCATGCCCTCCTTCACGGGGAACCCCGTGGGGAACTTTATCAAATGCTCGGGCTCCGGCTTTGAGTCCTTCCCGAGTTTTACCTGGGAGATGCAGATCTCCTTCGGGGAGATATAGATGCCCAGGCTGTTGTGCCCCTCCGGTTTAGACATAAATAGTTATTTTACAATAATAGGCCGTCCGTTGCGACAGAACCGGCGCTATCCCCCGGCCAGTCTTATCTCCACCATCGGTTTCGTGGCCTCGGTGACCTTTGACGAAAGCTGCATGCGGGAACGGTCTATCTTGTATTTCTCGGCGAGCCTGTCCGCCACCTTATTTACGCGACTCTGAGCCACCGCGGCGGCGTCGGCTTCCCCGGAATAGGCAAAGCCGGTAAGCTGGATGCTGGCCATCGGGTAATAGCCCATGGTCTCGGCTACCTGCTCCAGCCTCTTCTCGCTGGCGTTGGTCAGGGCGTTCCGGTCGGTGAAGAATATCCTGTAGCTCACCTGCCCGGACAGTTGCCCCGGTTTCTCCGCGGCGGGATTGTCCCCCCCGGAGCGCGCGGGAGAAGCCCGCTTGAGTTTGCGGACGGCGGCAGGGCGGAATTTCCGCGGCGGGTATTTCTTATGAGTCTTGACGCGCTTCAAAAGTTTACCCGAAGTCCCCCCTCTCTTGCCGCCTTTGGCCAGGGACCTGCTCTTCAGGCCCGTTGGCGCTACGCTCTCGTTCTGTACGGGCTGACGAGCCGCAACTGAGCGCATAGCCGCCTCCTCCTGCGGCGTCGGACGGACCAGCAACCAGCGGCTAAGGCTCGTCTTCTGCCCTTGCGGGTCTGCCGCGGTTACGGTGAACATATAGCGTCCCGAAGGATAGGAAGGGCCGAAAAACTTCTGGCGGCCGTTCCAGTAGCTCTGGTTGTACATCGGCCCCGAGCCGGAGACCTCTTGCAGCAGCAACCGGCTGCCGTCCCCGCGGATCTCGAAGATCTGGAACTTCCACGTAGGAGTGCCGACCGGCGACTGGAAGACGGAGAATTCGACTATGGACCCTTCGTTCTTATAAACCGAGATGGCCGTCGGATAAATACCGAGCGACACCCTTGGGCCTTTTGTCGTCATATCGGCGCTATCTTCCAGGCGGGGGTGCTTATCGTAATCGAATAATATGATGATACCGCTTATGTTCGTCAGTTCCGAGGGATAGTGAACTTCTGAACCGGTCAGATTGACGTTAAGACGGGCTTTAGAGATGCCGCGGGACTCGAAGTAGGAGTCGATGGCGAGCGCCTTGCGGATGCTCTGTATCTTCATCTCCCCTTCCGTGGCCCCGTCGGGAAGGATCATGATATTGGCCTTGCCGAGCGTGAACATCAGACCGGAAACCATCGAGAGCAGGTTCTCCGAGCCGGAACGAAAACTCGTGTCCCCGGAGAAGAAGTAAGAGGGGTCCAGCGTCATGGCGACCGGCATGCCGTCGGAACCCATGTATATCTGCACAGGACGCGAGCGTCCGAGCGCAAGCAGCAGGTCGCGGCGCATGACCGAGATCCTCTCGGTAATCCTGGCGTTGGCCCGCTCGCGCTGGGCCGCGTCGTCTCCGCCCTGCTGGGACTGGGCCTCGTCCCCGGATGCGGCGGCGGGGTAACCAAGCGGCGCCGCTTTCTGGGTCTCTACCGCGGGAGCGGCGACCTCGCTCAGGGCCGTAGGCTGCGCGCCCCTGTCCTTCACGGTGGGGACTCCGCTGTTCATGCGGAGCGTTATCTTGGAAATATATTCGTTGGCCAGCGCCTTTTCGGAAGGACTCCCCTTCACAAGGATATCCATGAACCTATCCATCGCATCAGAATCCTGCCCATTGTTGTAAAGCCTTATGGCCTGCTCCATAGCGCGGCTGGAGGCGCTGGCAGACTGGGCGCAGAGGTCACTCGGCAGCCTGCCGGAAACTGCGAAAAGCAGAATCAGGGCTGACGAAAAAGCGATTTTCAGAACTGCATTAGTTTTCATGGCGCGATTCCTGCGGAACGTTCTTCCTGCGCTATATTTAATCTTTTCCTGTTTGCCTAATTATTGCAGGATTGTTACAAAAAACAACCTCCCTCCGGGGTCCACCGGCGGGAGAGGCGCAGGCGAGTCCGCCCTAGCGCAGGGCGTTCAGCCGCGCGCGAACGGCGGCGTTACCCGGCTCCTGCTGCAGAAAACGCTCCCACTGCGCCCGCGCCAGGTCGTTGCGGCCCTCTTTCTCGTAGATGACGGCCAGACCGTACCTGGCCTGGTTATCGGAGTCGTTCTCAGCGAGCAGCGCCTGCAGATCGGCCTGCGCCTCCTCCAGCTTTCCGGCGCGGAAATAGAGCTTGGCCCTGAGCAGGCGCGCCTTGGACGAGGCCGGGGCCTCGGCAACGAGCTCGTCCGCCCGCGCCAGCTCCGTCTTGGAAGGGGCGGAGGTCTCCACGCTACCGGACAGACTCCTGTAGGAGCGCAGCCATTCAAGCGCCGCGTCGTCCTTTATCCCAAGCTGGCGGGAAACGCCCAAAAGGTTCTCGTCGAGCGCCGGGTTGTCTGGATCCGCGTGAACGCCGCCTATATACGCCTTCCGCGCTTTCTTATATTCCTTCAGCACCGTGTAGAAATAGCCCTCGGCATTCCAGAGCTCGGCGTCCTGCGGGAAGATGGAAACCGCTTCAGGCAGATCTTTCAGGGCGGCCGGCGCGGCCGCGGCCTTGTCGGGCATGGCCAGGTATACCTCGGCCAGGGCGTGCCAGGTCATCGGGTTGAGCGGGTTTATGAAGGAGGAGAGCTGCAGGTCTTTCAGAGCCTCGTCCGCGCGTCCGAGACGTTTAAGGACTATCGCCCGGTTGAAGAAGATTTCGTCGTAACCCGGGTTGGCGCGCAGCGCCTGCGTGTACGCCCAGACCCCCTTCTGCAAGTCCCCCGCCCGCACATAGGCGTTGCCGTACTCGTAATCGCAGTTCACCTCGTGCGAATCGGCCTTCCAAGCGGCGGTCAGGGAATCTATAGCCGCGGTGATGGGGCCTGTGCGCACTTCCCTGAATCCGCGGAAGAAATAGAACTCGCGAGCCATCTGGCGCTCCCAGCCCCGGGCGCCCAAGACGCAGAATGCGATAAGCGCCCAGGCCGCCGCGACGCCGGCCGCCGGGCGGCGCCATGGTGCGCGCTGGCGCGTGCCGGAGGTTCTGAGCGCCAGCGCCCCCGCCAGCCACCAGAACGCCAGGGCTGGTACCGCAAAATGTATCGAGACGTTTATCGTATTGTCGGCCAGCGCGCCGGCCAGTCCCGCCGCCAGCGGCACCGCCGAATAGCGGGCCTCCTCGCCGGCAGAACGGTAGAAGCGCAGGAAGCCGGCGAACAGGGCGGCCAGGAACCAGAGGTACGCTCCCAGCCCGAGTATCCCGGACTGGGAGAACTGTTCAAGCACTTCGTCGTGCGCGTTATTAGCGTGCGTGCGCAGTCCGCGTATCGCCGGATAGTCCACCAGTAGTCGGCCCTGGAAAAAAGGATAGAAAAGTTCAAACTGCCCCCAGCCGTTGCCGAGCATCGGGTTCTGCAGCCCCATCTGCCAGGCGCTGGCCCAAATCAGAAGGCGCTGGTGGAACGAGGCGTAAACGCGCCCGTGGTCGCCGGATAGGCTCACAGCCGAAGGGCTCTTTATACCGGAGGCGGCCTCCTCGACGCGCTCCGCCAGCCCCGAGCTGAACGGTTTCAGGTTGTCCGAAGGCCAGAAAACCACGAACAGCAGCAGCGCTGCTAGCAGCGGGTAAAGGAACCGGCCGTTGGCCTTCAACTGGGCGCGGTGAGAACCGAACACAAAAAGGAAAGAGACCGCGACGGCCGCGCCCAGCCACGACGAGCGCGTCAGGCTGGCCATCAGCATTCCGGCCAGGGAAAAAAGCGCGAAAGAGTAGAAGACCCGCTTAACGGCGGTATCGGCCTTCATCAGCAGCGAGAGGGTGAAGGGCAGAAACATCACCGCGTAGGTGGAGACGAAATTCGGGTTGCCGAAGGTGGAGACGGAGCGGTTGCCGTACGGATTAAGCAGCTTGCCCCAGACCAGTTCCAGATGGAAGTACTGCAGTATGCCGTAGAGGGAGGCCAGAACGCCCGCGGACAGGCCCAGGTGCAGTATGTCCTCCTGGCGGCAGCGGCGCACCAGCAGCCAGGCCGTCGTGATCCCGGTGACCCAGACAAGGAAGCCGTAAGGGTCGAAGAAGCGGTCGAAGAAGGAGTCCCCTACCGCGGGACCCTTCAGCCAGGGGAAGAAAAACCACAGCGAGCCCCAGCCCAGTATAAAAAACAGCCATTTACCCGCCGAGACCGGCGCCTCTTGCCCGGCGTACGGCACGGAAAGGGACAGGTAGAAGACGGCCAGGCAGTTCACGAGGAAGAAAAGGCCGGCCTTTAAGCCTTCGGAAGCCATCGCCGGGTGGAAGAACGGAGCGTGCCCGAACCAGGACCAGACGAAGGATACCAGATACACCAGGGCCAGGACGCCGAGCGGCCTGGAGAGGTGCGTCGAGGGCATCAGCCAGCGGCCGCGCCTGACAGAATAGAACAGAAAAAGAGCCGCCGAGGCCAGCACCGCGACGTTGAGCAGCGCGATCTGAAAATAATAGGGGTTGCGGGTAAGCCCGGTGAAGAAGATCAGCGGCGACACCAGAAAAGCCGCCGTAAGCAGCAGCGCGAGAGGTCCGCGGGGGACAGGGAGATCATTGCCGGGTTCAGCCATCGCCAGGGCCGGTCAGCGCGGCGCGCCAGCCGCGGACTGCCCGCCGCCCACCACGCTCTTTATCTCCGAGGTGCTCACACTCTTAGCGCGGCCGGCCTTTATCCTTGCCTCTACTATGGCCAGGTTGTGCTTGGCCTGAGCGTAGTTGGGATCGAGCTTCAGCGCAAGGTAGTAGTTTCTGGCCGCCTCGTCGAACTCCCTCAGCGCGTACTGCACGTTTGCCAGAAGGGTATAGCCTTCCGGCGTGCCGTGGTTATGATTGGGCACAAAGCACTTCCACGCGTCCACGTTATGCAGATACTCGGTCTCGGCGGCCTTGTAGTCGCCGCGCAGGATGTCTATCTGCGCCTTACGGTAATAGGTAGGCGCGTAAACCGGGTCAAGGTTCTCGTAGAGGTTGAAGCGGGCCATCGCCTTGTCCAGGTATTCATTGGCCTTCTTCATGTCCCCCTTCTGCACATAGTAGTCGTGCATCTTAAGGTAGAGAGTCCCCACCTGGAAATGCATCTGTACGTAGTTCGGCGCTATGCTGCGGACGTACTCGTAGGCGGCCATCGCGCGCTCGAAGTCGTCGCGGGGGACGTCGTTCTTATCCCCCCACTCCGGATGGTAGGACTTCTCCATGTTGAAGCGGTCGTTGAAAACGTTGCCGGTAAAATAATAGGGCATGATGAAGTACTTATCCAGTTCGTTCACCTTGCGGTAGTAGGTGATCGCGTCCTCCCACTTGCCCTGCTTGGAGAAGAAGATGGCCATGTTATGGTAGACGTCGCCCCTGAACCAGCCCCAGAAATAGTACATCGGCAGCAGCGTCATCAGGATGACAGCTGGAACGGCGACGGAAACCCCGCGCAGGAGCACGCCGCCGAAAGCGTAGACCGCGTAGCCCACGCAAACCAGCATAATGGCCCAGGAAACGTACCACTGCAATATCTCCCCGCCCGCGACGTAGTTCCGGATCGGGCCCTGCAGGTCGGAGAACTCGCCCAGTACCAGATAAGCCGTGTAAAGGACGGCCACTATGCCGGCCGCTCTGGCGATCCAGACCGCCAGCATATAGAACCCGCCTTTCTCCGGAGCGGCTACTTCGGGGGCCTTTTTCTGCTCCGGCTCGTCGCAGTGCAGTTCCCAGAGCGCGTGCCCCCGCGAAATATTGACGATCACCCCCGGCAGCAGGCCGAAGAAAATCCCGGAGGAGACAAAGCGCATACTGACGTCCGTGAAGTTATGTGCCAGCATGGCCAGGAGCGACGTAAGGTAGCCCAGCAAGTCATAGGCCACGGGCGGAGGCCTGGAACCTTTCAGGTTGGAGGTGAGGATACTCAAACCGCGCAGGCCGACTACGGTGACGAACGCGATTATCCAGAGGTAGAGCCCGAAGCCGATGACGCCGTTGTCCATCCACTCCTCAAGGTGCTCGTCCTCGGCGTGGTCCGTTTCGGTGTTATGCTTCCCCTCTATGTGGAAGATGGCCGGCCTGCGATAGGCGGGATAGATTATCTTGAAACTGCCCACTCCCACGCCTACCAGCGGGTGCGTTTCTATCATCTCCCACGTGGACAGCCAGGTATTGATGCGGAAACTGTAAGAAACGGGATTCCCGAACTTGTAGATGATGAACAGGGCCGCCACGGGGATAACGGAAGCCAGTCCCAGGAAAGCGGCCTTGCCTATCCTCAACTTCTCGCGCAGGAAGAAGTAGCCGTAAAAGAGAACGAAAAGAAAGGAGGAAACCCCGAAGCCGAGGAAGGCGCCCTTGGTCTGTGTCCCGTACAGACACAGCAGTGACATCAGGACCAGCGGCAGCAGAAGCACAGACCTCTTCTTAAGGTACTGGGCCACTATCAGCGGCAGTATCAGCACAATGAAGTTCCCGAAAAAATTTGGATTGCCGTAGGTCGAAAAGACGCGCGGGCCGAAGGCTCCGCGCCAGACGAACGGGTCGATACCCAGCCCCGGCCCCGGAGGGAAGAACCTGGTGTCGAAGAACTGGATTACTCCGTAAGTCATCGAGATATAGGCCGTCAACATCAGTATCTTCGTCAGGCGGTCTACGGCTTCGGAGGTGAACTCGCGTATCACTATCAAGGTCACCGACATATATAGGATGTAACGGACGAAATCATCAACGCTGGGGCCCTTATAAGGCACGTGCGTAAACGAAACAATCACGTAGAGAAGATAGGCGAAGAACGGTGCCAGGAAGACGAAGTCCTGCCTGTGGAAGGCCCGCCGCCCTTCCAATATCAGCAGCGAGACCCATAGTCCAAGCAGACCGATGCCGCCCATCTGCAGCAGTGTTATCTTGACCTGCGCGGAATCGTAGGTGCGCAGGTAGAAGGTGTCGGAGACCAGGAGGTAGAGTATCGGCAACCACCACCAGATGACCTTTCTGGCGAAGCTTACCCCAGGTGCTGCTGCCACATAGTCGTCCGCGGCTGGGAGATTGTATTTTTTAGCCATGATCTCTTGCAGGAAAGGGCCGGCACAGCCGCCCTCCTGCGGCCCTTTGAGCGCGCCCCGGACGCGCCGGGCCTGGAAAAGCGCATCCGAAAATATCTTCAGCCGAGGATGGGACTCGAACCCACAACCTGTCGCTTACGAAGCGAATGCTCTACCATTGAGCTACCTCGGCAACGATTGTAAATTATATAGTAATTTTTAAAAAAATTCAAAGTTCCGCAAGGAGAACGTTCCCGCCCGCCTTCTGCGGGAACAGAAAAGCACGATACTCGAGCTTCCCTAATATTCTTGACGTCAGTACCGCAAAGTGCCGCGGCGCAAAAGGGCGCAGGACGCTCCCTGCCGGGCTTTTAAGGCCGCTCTCGAGCGGACCGCGGCGCAGCCAGGACAAGCGGGACAGGGGGCGTTTTTTGTATAGTATGAGGCAGGAAAACGCGACAAGGAGCCGAAAGTGAACCCCTCAGCAGCAGAGCCTGCCGCGGACCCGATGGCCGCCGAATCCCTGCCGGAGCTGCCGCGCCAGCAGACCAACCCCTCGCGCTGGAACGGCGCGGGCTGGGCCGCTTTCGCGACGCGTCTACGCTCCAGCGGGATAGAGATCTCCGAAAAAAGGCCGGCCCTGGCCGTCTACGCCACCGACAGCGGCGGGCTGGCCTGCGGTATGCCCCACGGCGTGGCGCTAGCCCGCAGCACGGAACAGATATCGGAAATCATGAAGGCCGCTCAGAAGTACCGCGTGCCGGTCACCGTCAAGGGCGGCGGGCTCACCACCGAGGGAGAGACCGTCGCCTACGGAGGGCTGCTGCTGGATATGAGAGGCATGAGCGAGGTGCTCTCAGTAAACAAAGCGGCCCTGACGGTGCGGACCCAGGCCGGCATCTACTGGCATTCGCTCGCCGAGGCGCTAAGGCGCGAAGGCCTGGACTATCTCTCCGCCCCCCTCAACATGACCTCCTCCGTAGGCGGCACTCTGCAGGTGGGCGGCATCGACGTAAATTCCCCGCGGCTCGGCTGCAGCGCCGACCAGGCCGTGAGTCTGAAGGTAGTGACCCCGACCGGGGAAATAAAGGAATGCTCGGAGACCGAGAACCCGGAGCTCTTCGAGCGGGTACTGCTGGGCTACGGACAGTTCGGAATAGTAACCGAGGCCGTAATGAGGGTGCGCCCATTCACTCCGATAACGATGCGTTATTTCTATTATTCCTCCATAGTCGAAGCGATGGAGGACCTGAAGATGCTCGTGCGCGGCGACGCGGCGGACTACTGCGGAATTCTGACCATAATGGATAAGGCCGTGAACCTGCTGGTGGCCTTCGACTCCGACGGGCGGGAGGAGAACTTCTTACGGACCTGGCGAAAAAAATTACGCGGCCACGGCGAGGCGGGCTTCGCGCTGCGCATGGCCGTCCACTACGCCCTGCGCCCGTGGAAGTTCCAGGAGGCGCTCTACCTGCTTTCGCGCAAGAACGCCATGCAGCCCGAGTTCTTTCCTTATCACCACATGGAGAAAGGAAAGATCGTGGACCGCACCGTTGTCTTCAGCAACGCCGTCTGGAAGTTCTGGGGCGGCAAGAAGATGGTAATCCCCGACCTGGCCACCAGCGAAGAGAAATTTGTGGAAGCCATAGTGCGCGGCAACGAGGTCTGCAGGAAGTACTTCAAGCACTACACGCTCTACTGCGTGGCGATAAAGCTCAGGGACGGCCTGCCCCGCTACGAACTATCCTGTATACCGCCCGACGCGCGGGGCTACGCCTACGGCTGCGAATTCGAACCAATGCTGGGAGACAGGGAGTACAGCCGCGACTATCTGCAGAGTTTTAAGAACGAGATTTACGACATCGGCGCGGATATGAAGACCAGCTACTACCGTTTCGGCGGGGGTATGAAGGGCTACATACGCCGCGCCTTCGGCAACGAACTGGTGGACAGGCACCTGGCGCTCAAGCGCGAAGCCGATCCAGCCATGGTACTCAATCCCGACGTTATCTTCTGAGGCGAAAAATGGACCAGGATATACCCGCCGTAACAGGCTTCGGGAACTGCACCGGCTGCGCGGTCTGTCTGCTTACCTGCCCGGTCTGGCGCCGGACTCACGACGTGCTGATGACCAACTGCGGCCGTACCCGCTCGCTGCAGGCCGGCGCCGTCCCTGAGGACCTGGAGGCGTCCGCCGAGGCCTGCCTGTTCTGCGGCGCCTGCGCCGCCGTCTGCCCGTCCGGGGTCGACACCCTGTCGCTCACTGCCGCCCTGCGCGCGGCGCTCTCCTCGAAGCGCAAGGCCGCCGAACGCCGCCGTTGCGAGACTTCCTTTGCCTATGCCGGCAGGACAGTCCTCCTTCCGGGTCCTGACCTGCGGGCCGACGCGCTGCTGCTGGAGAAGCTGGCTTTGCTCCTGGGCGCGGCCGTCCCACCCGGCGACGAACTGCCAGACCTGGCCGCCGACCTTGACGCGGGCCTGCGCGCCGCGCCGGAGGAACTGCGCGCCGCTACGGCGGCCGCGGACGGAGCCTCGGCTTTTGTGGCGGCGGAAGGCTTTGCGCTCAGGCACCTGAGGAAATGGTTCCCCGCCCTCCCCTCAAAAGGGCTGGGAGAGGCGCTGCTGGGGAGCTGCCGGGGAGGCCTGAGGCACGGCGACCTATACGTGGTGGATGCGCGCGCGTTCAACTCCGACCGCGGGCGCCTCGTAAGGTTCTACGACGCGATGAGGCAGGAGACCGGCTGCACGCTCAGCATCAGCCTGCAGCGCGCGGCCATTCCCGCCGGCCCGGCCCGCGGGACGCCCTCCGCCGACAGCAAAGCCCAGGCGCGGTGGGTCCTGGACCACTTCCGGCCTCGGCGCATCGTAGTTGAAGCCCCCTCGGAACTGGGACTCTACCGCATGGTAGCAGGAGTACCGGTACTGCACCTGGGAGAGCTGGCGTGAGCGCGACAAAGACCGACGTGGTGATAGTCGGTTCCGGCCCTTCGGGCGCGGCAGCGGCCAAGCGCCTTACCGACGCCGGCTACGAGGCGGTAATGCTGGAGCGCAAGGCGATGCCGCGCCACAAGCCCTGCAGCGGAATCATCTCCCCGCGCGGCCACCGTTTCCTGATAGAGAACTTCGGCCCGCTGCCCGGCGAGACCATGCATGAGCCGCGCTACTGCCGCGGCGTCACGTTCCACTTCCCGCGCGGCGGCGCGCTACCGATGGACTTCGACGGAGGCCCCACCCCGCACATGCACAGGAAATACTGCGACGCCTGGGCCGTCAAGCGCAGCGGGGCCGTGCTGCACGCCGCCACGGAGTTCCTATCGCTGGAGGACGACGGCAGGCGCGTGCGTGTGCGCGCCAGCAGGAACGGAGAGCCACTCACGTACGACGCTCGCTACGTGATAGGGGCGGATGGCCCGCGCCTTGCGGTGGTAAAGTCCCTCTACCCGGAATACGCCAAGAGCATCCCATGGTTCGTCGTCGGACAGAAGTTCCACGCGATAAAGGAGTGCCCGCTGGACGAGGAATATTTCCATTTCTGGTTCGACCCTGGGCTCGGCCATTACACCTGGAGCCACGCCCGGGACGGCAGGCAGATCGTGGGCGTAGGCTTCAGGAGCGGCGAAGTCTTCGACACGAAGCACGCCCGGGTGGTGGAGCACCTGGAGCGCCGCCACGGAGTCAGGCTGGGGCCGGGTGAGGACACGGAGATAGTTACCGCTAATTTCGGGCCGTCGCTGATAAACCGCTACGTCTTCGGCCGGGGGAACACGCTGATAACCGGGCAGGCGGCCGGCTTTTTCAATATGATAGCCGAGGGCATGAGCTGCGCGCTGCATTCCGGCGCCATAGCCGGCGAGGCGGCGGTGCAGGCGTTCCGCTACGGTTCCGACGTGCAAACGGTCTACCGGGAGATGATCCAGTCGGAGGTGCGCCGCACGTCTGACCAGTGGAACCCCTTCAAGGTCCTGTTCGGCCGCCCGCACGAGGCGGATTTCCGCGGCGCTCTTAGCAGACTCCCGCCAGGGCGCCGCCGCCTTGTCTGGGGCGACATCTGGAACTTCGTAAAACTGTACTCCTCCCTGAACTGGGGAAGACAGATGTTCTGTCAGGGGGCGCTGCGCCAGTTCACCGGCCGCTACTCCCCCTCGCGCTGGCTTTAAACCCATCCGTGTGGACTGGGAACGGATCTAATTAGTAATATTTCCACGGCGTGCAGTTTCCATAGGGGAGGATTATGGGGTCATTGTTCAGAAAAAAATCACTGGACGTTCTGCTCGCGCAAGCCTCGGAGAAGGAGCACTCGCTGAAGCGCAGCCTGAGCGCAATGAACCTGACGCTCCTCGGTATAGGCGGCATCATAGGCGCCGGCATCTTCGTACTTACCGGCCAAGCGGCCGCGCAGTACGCCGGGCCGGGCATCGTCATCTCGTTCCTGATCTCTGCCGCCGGCTGCGCCTTCGCCGGGCTCTGCTACGCAGAGTTCGCCTCCATAATCCCGATAGCGGGATCCGCGTACACCTACTCCTACGCCACCATCGGCGAACTGCTGGCCTGGATAATAGGCTGGGACCTGATACTGGAATACCTCTTCGGCGCGGCTACCGTTTCCGTGGGCTGGAGCGGCTACGTTGTGAGCTTCCTGAAGGACTTTGGAATCCATCTCCCCGCCGCGCTCTCGAACGCGCCTTTCGCCTATACCAACGCCGGCTGGGCCGCCACCGGCGCCATCATCAACCTCCCCGCCGTGCTGATAATCGCGGCGATCACTGGGCTGCTGGTGGTGGGCATCCGCGAGTCGGCCACCGTCAACGACCTGATAGTCATCGTGAAGGTCGCAGTCGTGATAATGTTCATTGTTTTCGGCGTCTCCCACGTCAATTCAGCCAACTGGCATCCGTTCATCCCGCCGAACACCGGGACGTTCGGCCAGTTCGGCTGGAGCGGCATAGCGCGCGGCGCCGGGGTAATCTTCTTCGCCTATATCGGCTTCGACGCGGTCAGCACAGCCGCGCAGGAGGCCAAGAACCCGCAGCGCGACATGCCCATAGGCATCCTGACCTCGCTGGTCATCTGCACGGTACTTTATATACTGGTTTCGCTGGTGCTGACCGGCATAGTCAAGTACAACCGTCTGCTGGTGCCGGACCCGATAGCCGTCGGGGTGGACGCCGCCGGACCGGCGCTTTTCTGGCTCCGCAAGTTCATTAAAGTAGGCGCCATAGCCGGGCTCTCCTCCGTGATGCTGGTGCTGCTGCTGGGCCAGCCGCGCATCTTCTACTCCATGGCCATTGACGGCCTGCTGCCCCCGATATTTTCCAAAGTGCATCACAAGTTCCGCACGCCCTATATCACTACGATGGCCACCGGCGCCGTAGCGGCCCTGCTGGGAGGCCTTTTCCCGATAGGCGCCCTGGGGGAGATGGTTTCCATCGGAACCCTGCTCGCCTTCGCAATAGTCTGCGTCAGCATCATAGTCCTGCGCCGCACGCATCCCGGGCTCAAAAGACCTTTCCGTACGCCGCTGGTCCCGCTGGTCCCCCTCCTGGGCGCGGTCATCTCCCTGGCTCAGATGGTCTTCCTGCCGCCGGCCACCTGGATACGCCTTGTGCTCTGGATGGCCATAGGCCTGGGAATATATTTCTTCTACGGCAGGCACAACAGCCGCCTGGCCGCTCTGCCGGCGGGAGCAGGGGCAGACTGACCGGAAGAGTTTTTCGCCTGAAAACCAAAAGAGGCCGCGGGCTTAATGCCCGCGGCCTCTTTATCGTTCCGGTCACGCTTACTTTCGGGCTGCCGAGAGCATGGAGTACAGTTTGTCCGTCGCTCCCTTGATGCCGGCCGTCACGTCGGCCACCATCTTCGGGTCCCAGTCCTTCTTCTCCGCGCGCAGGAAGCTGGTCTTGTCCACGCGGTTGTCGAAGCGGCCGATAGGCAGATGGAACTTTTGTCCGTTCGCCGTCACGGTTATCGCGCCGGGGACCTCGGAGTTCTTCTCCAGGTAGTCCATGTCGTCACAGCCGTAATCGTTCAGCATCACGTCCATCGGCACACCGTGGTGCAGGATTGAGCCCGGATCGTTCGGGTTGGCGCGCGCGTTGTTCTTGCGGCGGCTCTCCTCCGGCGTCACCCAGACGTACAGGATGACGGCGCGCCTGAGTATCTCCGGTGCCAGCTGGCCCAGCGAGTACTGGTAGCCCAGGGGGGCCTTAAGCGGGAACACGGACTTGTCCGGGCCGCCGCGGGCGGCCTCTATTACTATAGTCCTGCCTTCGAACGAGGCCGGGTAGGCGGCGTGCTTCTCGTCCAGCAGGTCGCGCGCCTCCGTCTCAAGGGCGGCGGCCACCTTGGAGCGGGTCTCCTTGTCCAGGGCGGAGAGGCGCGGAACGATACCGGCCTTGTCACCGGCCTTGTCTATGCGGCCCATCAGCAGCTCGGCGGCGGAAGCCGGCTTTAGCACGTTGCGGCCCATCAGGTCGCGGTAATCCTCATTGAGCAGGTGGATTAGTGTGCCCCAGTCCTTCGTGTTTATAAATGGCTTGTCGCCGGACTTGAAGAACAGGCGGGCCTTGCCCAGCTTCTGCAGCTCGTCGTCGGCGCGGCGCATCATGTGGACGTAGGGAAAGTCGTCTAGCTGCAGGTTGGGACCGATATGAAATTCCTTCTTCAGACGCTCCGGCTCTATGTTGGCCAGGAAGCGCCTCACTTCGGACTTGCCTGAAGCCGGAAGCGCGAGAAGCAGCACTATGTCGAAAGTTTCGCTCATATTTCCTCCTTGCGGTAACTGTCTAGATTGTAAACAATATCACCAGCGGATTCAAGAAAAAAGGCCCGCGGCCGTCCGTGCTGCCGACGGCCGCCGCATTTTATATAATCGCTAGCATGTCCCCAGAAACCACGATGTGGGCCATCTTCGCCGTCACCGCTGCGGCGCTCTTCGCCGCGGACATAAAACTCTCCGCCGGCCACGCCCACGAAATCACGCGAAAGGAAGCCCTGGCCCTCTGCGGCTTCTGGGTGGCCGTGGCGACCCTCTTTGGTTTCCTGACCGGCCATATGCTCGGGTTCGAGCGGATGGCCGAGTTCTTCACCGCCTACGTCATCGAGTACTCGCTCTCGATGGATAACATGTTCGTCTTCCTGCTGATCTTCGCCTACTTCGGCATACCGCGCAAATACCAGCCCAAGATACTTACGTGGGGCATACTAGGTGCCGTCACGATGCGTCTCGTACTCATCTTCACCGGCGTTAAGCTGATAAACACCTTCCACTGGATTATCTACGTCTTCGGCGCCGTTCTGGTCTTCACCGCCGCCAAGATGTACTTTCAAAAGGAGGAGGAGATGGACCCGGGCAGGAACCCGGCGCTCAAGCTGCTGTCACGGTTCCTGCCCATAGACCGGGAGAACACCTCGGGGGACTTCTTAGTCAGGAAGGACCGCCTGTACGCCACGGCCCTGCTGGCCACGCTGGTAGTGGTGGAGACCTCAGATCTGATCTTCGCAGTGGACTCGATACCAGCCGTGCTGGCGGTATCGCGCGACAGGTTTATAGTCTATTCCTCCAACGTCTTCGCCGTGGTCGGGCTGCGCTCGCTCTACTTCCTGCTGGCCTCGGTGATGGATATGTTCCGCTTTCTTAAGGCCGGCATCTCGCTGATACTGCTGTACGTAGGGCTCAAGATGCTGGCCTCCGCCTGGGTGACGGTACCGGCCATGCTTTCGCTTGCGGTGGTGCTGGGCATACTGGCGGCTTCGATGCTGTTTTCCGTGGTAATAAAACCGCGCCAGTCAGCAGGCTGACCAGCGGCAGGGAAAACAAAAAAAGCCCCGGCAGAACGGCCGGGGCTTTTTGTGCCGCTGGCAGCGGGGATTACTTCTTGTCGGAGTCTTTGTTCCCTGAGGCCGGCTTGGCCTCTTCAGCCTTGGCCTCGGCGGCGCTGACGGTCTTAACCTCCATCTTGGGGGCCTCGGCCGCGGGATTTTCCTTGAGTATGTCCAGCAGGCGCACCTCGAAGACCAGCGTCGAGCCGCCAGGGATGGTGGGGGGCGCGCCCTGGTCGCCGTAGGCCATATCGGAAGGGCAGACCAGCTTGGCGCTGCCGCCGACCTTTATCTTCTGTACGCCCTCGGTCCAGCAAGGGATGACACCGGAAAGCGGGAACTCGGCCGGGGTACCGCGCTTGATGGAGGAATCGAAAACCTTGCCGTTGGGGAAGGTGCCCTCGTAGTCCACCTTTACCATGTCGGTAGCCTTCGGGTAGGCGCCGGTCCCCTCCTTCTCGGGGATCAGGATTATGCCCTTGTCGAGAGTGATGGCGCCTTTCTCCTTGGCCATCTTGGCCAAGAAGGGCTTGTCGGCCTCCTTCTGCTTCCGGACGGAGGCCTCCTGCTTCCTGGCGAGCAGGTCGTTGAGCTTCACGCCATAGGTCTTAGCGTCCAGCTTTGGCCCCCTGCCCTCCAGCGATTCGGAAAAACCGCGTATCACGTACCTGGACTCCGCCGGGGTAAAGTTGAACTGCTTCAGCCTGGAACTCACCGCCTGGCCCAGGAAATAAAGCGTCTTCTGGTCCTCGGTCATACCAGCGCTCTTGGCCTTGGCTGGCCCGGCCGCCGAAGCGGTGCCAGCCAGCAGGCAGGCGAGCGCGCCCAATGCGAATTTATTAATCATTTATAATCCTCCTGAAAATATCTCACGGATATTTTACAAATTTTAGAAGCGTTCCGTGAGGCCTATCGCCCCTCCGACCTCTACCCAACGGGGTTTTTCCTAAAGCCCCAGAAAGGTTCAAAAGCCGTTAGCCGGCCACTCAGCAGTTCTTTCATGCGCATACTATTCCCCGGCCAGGCGGCACACACAAAACGCGAACCCCGGGCTTTCGCCCGGGGCTGGTCCTGATATTTCTGATCTCAGGTTCGGATCTTTGTAGAGCTAAATGGTTGCGGGGGTTGGATTTGAACCAACGACCTCAAGGTTATGGGCCTTGCGAGCTACCAGGCTGCTCTACCCCGCACATGTATTATAGCACAGGTGCGGAGCTAATAGCAACGTTATCCGACGATAAAATAGGGCTTTACAGGCTTTCGGTTTCCTCCACCCGACTCAAAAAAACAATCAGCTAAATGACGGTAATCGGATTTAGGATCGGTTCGGAAAAAAATCCAGAAGAGTGATACCTAGTGACATCTACTGCTCACAAAGAGGTCCCGCCCTGTATTTTAGTGTTAGAAAAGATGTAACATTTATTCAGAAGACTTGGGGTTTTGCTCTTTGACAATGCGTAACCGGAGCGTTGACTCTACAAAATTTTGGGGTTAAGCGGAATCCCAGGCCTGAAGTCGCTGTTCTTAAAGGGGTTTTGACGCTACAAAATTTTGGGGTTAAGCGGAATGCTAACAAGCGCATCGAGGCCGAGCGCGCAGTTTTGACGCTACAAAATTTTGGGGTTAAGCGGAATGTTTGCCCATTTCGTCGTTGATCTGCTTGAGTTTTGACGCTACAAAATTTTGGGGTTAAGCGGAATTGCAGGGGCTTCTGAGCCGAGGACAACGGCGTTTTGACGCTACAAAATTTTGGGGTTAAGCGGAATGCCAATAAAGGTCTTAGCACGGGTCTGATAGTTTTGACGCTACAAAATTTTGGGGTTAAGCGGAATGACGACAGTTGCGCTGCCAATGCGATATGCGTTTTGACGCTACAAAATTTTGGGGTTAAGCGGAATACAACATTGATTTCGTAGTAAATAGGAGGAGTTTTGACGCTACAAAATTTTGGGGTTAAGCGGAATTAAAGGAGGATAAACCTATGTGCGAATTCAGTTTTGACGCTACAAAATTTTGGGGTTAAGCGGAATAGGATCTCATAGGGGACTCCTGCACCCCAAACACCCCAAATGATGTATAATGGTTTCAGCGTCTTAACCAAACAAAGAAAATTTCGGCC